>CAKREH010000017.1 GCA_934317215.1 uncultured Roseburia sp. | reverse complement strand
GAATCTCTTTTTTCTTACAAAGGAGAACCCCTTCCGTATATGCCTTTTTGCTATAAACATCCGGATTACTGGCATGTAATTGAGAAAGAAACAAAACGGACCGGTGATATGATCAATTCAAGAAAACTGTTTGATGATTCGGAAAAGGTGCATCCAATCCAAGAAGATGAGATGATCAGGATTGAAAAAATCCATGGAACAGTATTGCTGATCGGTGCGGAAGATGATGTGTTGTGGGATACTGCAAAATATATACGCCGAATGGAGCAGCGTATGAAAGAATATCCACACACATGCAGGTTGGAGTCTGTTATTTACGAGCATGGGACTCATTTCGTTTTTCCGGAGAGTATGTTAAAGACGATGTTGCCAGTTGGATCCGGACTCTTTATAAAACTGGCATTTCAGGCAGCAGGAAAATACCCGAAAGAATGCCGCAGTGCACGTCTGGATATTGACTGCCGGGTGAGAAATGCTGTTGCAAAATGGAAGAGAGCAGATAGATAAAAGATAAAGAAAATCTGTCTGAATAGATTATATGCAGGTTAGAATAGACTAATGAAAGAAACAATAATAAAACGAAAGTAAAGAATAAAATGGCAATCAGAGAAAATAAACGAGATAAAATTTTTCTGTGGAATCGGATATATAGTGGCACTTGTACTTTCAGCTTGTCTTATTAAGATGTGCTTCTTGTGATTTTAAATGCGATATTTCGGAATTGAATTACGATTTTTGCTTTGACGGCACTGTTGACCTCAATGAAACCCGTATAATCAAGGCTTCACAAATTTTTCACAAAATAATTAGCACTCACCTCTTGACAGTGCTAACAAGTAGTGCTATAACATAGTCAGAACAAAGGAAGAGGGAACAAAAAGAGAAGATGATTCCCCAAAGTTCCTTCGTCTGAGGTTCCAGAGTAACAGGTAAAAAACATGAGATGTCCACAGAAAGTGGACGGATAGAAAAAGGAGAGATGACTTATGTTACTGCCTAGCATTTTTGGAGAAAACTTATTTGATGACTGGATGGATTTTTCATTCCCGGAGATTCCGGATGTTGATAAAACATTGTATGGTAAACATGCAAAGAACATGATGAAAACCGATGTAAAGGAAACTGAGAAAGGTTACGAAGTAGCCGTTGATCTTCCAGGATTTAAGAAAGACGAGATCCAGCTTGAACTAAACGATGGTTACCTGACCATCAGCGCTGAGAAGGGTCTCGACAAGGAAGAAAAGGATAAGAAAGACAAATACATCAGACGTGAACGTTATGCCGGAAGTATGAGCCGTACCTTCTATGTAGGCGAGAGTGTTACCGAGAACGATATCCATGCAAAATACGAAAATGGTATTTTAACACTGGATGTCCCGAAGGAAGAAGCAAAGAAAGTTCCGGAAAAACGATACATATCCATTGAGGGATAACAGATGAGAGGATGCCCCCGGAGAGCGAAAGCTCTTCGGGGGCATTTTTCAATTCATAGGAAATTACGTCCTATGAATTAAAAAGCCCTCCGGGCGGGATGCGCATCTCGCGGAGTAGAAGTTAGCTGTAAACAGCACCGCTCGAGCACGAAAGAGTCGCAAGCGACTCTTTGTTCATAATACAAAAATGTATTGCTATTGTGCGTAAGGAGATTTTTTACAGGTTGTATATGAGAAATGAATGTTGTATAGTATCTGCAAGAAATATCTTCTTTCGTGAATGTTATAAATGTTGGTTTCGTTACTTTCATTATATAACAATTGGATTTAAAGGGGATTATAATGACGCGGTAAAAAGCAAAGGAGAAGAAAATAAACATGAGAATTTTTTTGGCGGAAGATGAACAGGATTTAAATGCCATTATTGTTCAAAAACTGACTGAGGATGGTTACAGTGTGGATCATTGTTTTGATGGCAGGACAGCAATAGATATTCTTTCCTGTACGGAGTATGATGCAGTGATTCTTGATATTATGATGCCAAAAGCAGATGGATTTACAGTGCTGCGTGCGCTGAGGGGAATGGGAAAGACAACACCGGTGCTATTTCTGACAGCAAAGGATGCTGTTTCGGACAGAGTAAAGGGATTAGACAGTGGGGCAAATGATTATCTTGTGAAGCCATTTTCGTTTGAAGAGTTGTCAGCACGTCTGCGCGCAATGATGAGGGTATCTTTTGGAGTTACTGACAATGTTTTGCATATTGCGGATCTTTCTTTGGATTGCACTTCTCACAGGGTAATGCGTGGGGGAAAAGAGATCACATTATCGGCTAAAGAATATGCCATGCTGGAATATTTCATGTACAATCAGGGGCGTGTGCTGTCTCGTGAGATGATAGAGGATCATGTCTGGAATTTTGATTACGAAGGGGGCACAAATATAGTAGATGTTTATATCAGCTATCTTCGAAAAAAAATTGATGATGGATATGACAAAAAGCTGATTCATACAGTCCGTGGAAGAGGATTTATAATGAGAGAGGAAATTTAAGATATGGGGAGATTCTCAATCCGTCTGATAATAACAATCTGGTTTACTGCAGCATTGGTGGTAATAGTACTATTTGCATATCTGATGATTTTTGTCGTCAGCCGTCAGATTTTGATAAAAACAATACAGGATAGTCTGGTGGAGACCGTGGAAAATAATGTGGATGAGATTGAATATTTTTCTGGGATGGATGAAATCCGCACAGATGCGGATATTGATTATTTGATTGATTACCGGAAAGGGTATCTGGAAATTGACGACGATTTTCTGAGCAAGGTAAATGAAGTCTATACAGGATTGTATGATGAAAGGTCAAGGCTTATTTATGGAGAAAATCCAATAGCTGCAAAAGTGGCAGATCTGGAATTTGTGGATTCCGAGATTCAAAAAGTAATGAAGGATGGAACGGGATATTACATTTTTGACCGGAAACTCACAGCAGAAGGACTTAACGGATTATGGCTTCGTGGAGTGGTATCTGAGGAACAGGGAGAGCGTCAGAGCTTTGGGATTATGCGGATTGCACTGGTTCTTCTGCCGGTTCTGGTCGTAATAGCATCTGCGGGAGGATATTTTATTGCTGGACGTACATTAAATCCAATTCAGAAAATAGCTGGGACTGCAAGAAAGATTGGAGAAGAAAATGATTTGAAATGCAGGATCAATCTTGGAAAAGGGAATGATGAACTGCACCAGCTTGCGGATATATTTAATGAGATGTTTGAACGACTGGAAAGTACATTTGAAAAGGAACAACAATTTACCTCTGACGTTTCACATGAACTAAGAACACCGATGGCTGTCATTTCAGCACAGTGTGAGTATACACTTGAAAAAGAAAGAAGCGTAGGGGAATATGAAGATGCCTTGCGGGTAATCAGGCGTCAGGCGCGGAAAATGACAAAACTTATTGATCATATGCTGGACTTTGCCAGACTGGAAATGAAATCAGGAAAATATGCAGAGGAAGCTGTTGATATGGAAGAACTGGTGGCATCTATTTGCTCTGATATGAAGCTGATAAGAGAAAAGGAAATTATGCTTGATTATGAGACGGAGCAGGCAGTGTTTTATGGAAATCGTGAACTTTTATCAAGAATTCTCGTTAATCTTGTCAGCAATGCCTATCGTTATGGAAAAGAGAATGGGCATATCTTTGTGAAATTAAAGAAAGAAGAAACGGAAATTGTTTTGTCTGTAACGGATGATGGGATAGGAATTGCAGAAGAAGAGCAGGAAAAGATCTTCCGGCGGTTTTATCAGACTGATGTATCGCGGGGAGGCGAGGGAAGTGGACTTGGGCTTGCCATGGTTTATGAAATTGTGAAGTTTTACAGAGGAAAAATCCAAGTGAAAAGTGAGGCAGGCAGTGGGAGTGTTTTTCAGGTAAAACTGCCGCTTTGATAAAAGCAGACATATGGAAATCAATAATGATTATAAAAAATTTGTCGTATTAATAATGTTCTAATAAATGCATTATATAATCAAAGTACAAAGCAAAAAAATTAGAAATGAGAAACTCTCATGAAAAAAGGAGGATTTGTTTATGAAGAGAGCAGCAAAACAGGTTTTAATTGTACTTTTGGTCGTGATGGCGGTAATTGGTACAGGAAACATTTCAGCACAGGCAGATTATAACTGGAAACCGAATAAGGTTTCCATAGCGCAGTCGGCAAAAAAGGTTTCACAGGGAAAGGAGTTTGAAATCAGAGCAAAAGTAACTCCCATAGATGCTGAGGACGATTATATCCGCTGGGAAATTATTTCAGGGAAAAAATATGTAAAATTTGAGGATCGTGACCGCACAGGCGATGAAATGGATTTCATTGCCGTAAAACCAGGAAAAGCAAAAATCCGGTGTTATGTACAGGGAAAGAGTAAGGAGAAATATGGTGATACAATAACTGTAACTGTGACGAAGAAAAAGAGTGATTATTCATTGGCAAAGGTTGGAGAATCAGTCAAATATGTAGAAGCATGGGATGATTTTGATTTAGAGGTCAAAAAAGGATCCTCAATAAAGAACAGCCAGTTAAAATGGGAGATCAGTGATACAAGTATTGTCTCGTTTGCAGAAAGAAAAACAACCGGAACGGACGTTGAGTTTTATGCGGAAAAGACAGGAACAGTACAGGTAACCTGTACATGTACAAGTGGTAAGGCAAAGGGTAAAAAAGTAGTATATACCGTTAATGTTATCGCAGATGAGGATGATGACTACGATGATGATGACTACGAGGATGATGACTACGATGATAATGACTACGATGATGACTATTATGATGATTATGATTGAGCATGATTGAGAGCGAAAGCTCTTCGGGGGCATTTTTGACAGTTTATGCAAAAAATGCTCCCATTTGTGTAATACTCCCTCGTCATCTTTTGTTTGTGATATGCTGAAATTACGAAATTGAAAGATGTGCAGATCACAAATAAAGAGAGGATCAATCATGAGTTTAAAATACGAATCTATCATAAAACAGATGTCACTCGAAGAAAAAGCCCTGATGATGTCCGGCAAAAACACCTGGGAGACAGTGGATTTTGAAAAATATGGAATCCCGTCCATGGCAATGTCTGACGGACCGCACGGATTGAGAAGACAGGCGGGAGCCGGAGACCACTTGGGATTAAATGCAAGTCTCCCTGCGACCTGTTTTCCGACCGCAGCCTCGGTTGCAAACAGCTGGGATGAAACATTAGGCGAGGAGATTGGAACGGCATTAGCAGAGGAAGCCGTGACCATGGATGTCAATGTGATCTTAGGACCTGGATTAAACATCAAGAGAAGTCCGCTCTGTGGAAGAAATTTTGAATATTTTTCCGAAGATCCGTACCATGCGGGAAAAATGGCGGCAGCCTATGTAAGGGGAATCCAGAGCAAAGGAATCGCAGCCTGCCCGAAGCATTTTGCAGCAAACAGCCAGGAATTGCGCCGTATGGCAAATGATTCCGTTGTGGATGAGAGAACCTTCCGCGAGATCTATACGACCGGATTTGAGATTGCGGTAAAAGAAGGAAAAGCGAAGTCGATCATGTCTTCTTATAATGAAGTAAACGGTGTTTATGCCAATGAGAACCGCCACATGTTACAGGAAATCTTAGTCGATGAATGGGGCTTTGACGGATATGTGGTATCCGACTGGGGGGGAAGTAACGACCACGCACTCGGCGTGAAAAACGGAAGTCATCTTGAGATGCCGGGCACTGGAAAATCCGGAATGCATGATATCGTAAATGCCGTCAAAAACGGAACATTAGAGGAGAGTGTGTTAGATCAGCGCTTAGATGAACTGCTCCGTGTCATTTTTGCGACGCATCAGGCGACCGTGGATGGAAAAGGAACTACTTTCAATAAGGAAGCGCATCATAAACTTGCACGCAAAGCGGCCGAGGAGAGCATCGTCCTTTTAAAAAATGAAGAGCAGATCCTTCCGTTAAAACAGGGGACAAAAGTAGCTGTGATCGGAGACTTTGCAAAGACTCCGCGATATCAGGGAGCAGGATCTTCCTTAGTGAATCCGGCAATGCCGCCGGAGTCCATATTAGAGGAGGTAAAAGACAGCGGACTTACGATGACAGCCTGTGAACAGGGTTATATCAGAAACAGAAAACCAAATGCAAAACTGGTAAAAGCAGCCGTGGAAGCAGCAAAAAATGCGGATGTGGTGCTGTTTTTCGGAGGCCTTGACGAGATCAGCGAATCGGAGGGACTCGACCGTGCCCATATGCATATGCCTGTGGCACAGGATGAACTGATCAATGAGCTTACCACAGTAAACAAAAATGTGATCGTAGTCCTCTCAGCGGGATCTTCCGTGGAAATGCCGTGGTATCCGTATGTCAAAGGAATTGTACACGGTTATCTTGGCGGTCAGGCGGGAGCGTCTGCGATGCTTAATGTTCTGACCGGAAAAGTATGTCCATCCGGAAAATTGAATGAAACCTATCCGCTTCATTATGAAGATACGCCGGCATACGAATACTATCCGAGCAAAGAGAGAAGCAGCGAATACCGGGAAGGACTTTATGTGGGATACCGTTACTACACAACAGTAGGTAAAAAAGTGCGTTTCCCGTTTGGTTTCGGACTCAGTTATACCATATTTACCTACCGTGACCTGACAGTGGATCCGGAAGGTGTGAAATTTAAGATCAAAAATACCGGAACTGTGGCAGGAACAGAGATTGCACAGCTTTATGTCGGAAAAGAATCTGATTCCGTGTTCCGTCCATTGCGCGAACTGAAAGGTTTTGCGCGGGTGGAACTGGCTCCGGGAGAGGAAAAAGAGGTAAAGATTTTATTTGACGATAAGACATTCCGCTTTTATGATACACGGACAGACAGCTGGGAAGTGGAAACGGGAACCTATCAGATCATGATCGGAAGCAATGCGGAAGAAATGCTGCTTGCGGGATCACTTGCGGTAAATGGAACTGTCACAGAGGGTGGTTACAGCAGAGAAAGCCTGCCGGAATATTTCAGTGGTGAGATCAAAAACATTTCCGATGATACATTCCGCAGACTGTATGGAAGAGAGATCCCGGATGGAAGCTGGAGCGGGGAGATCCGCATGAATGATGCAGTCTGCCAGCTCTATTATGGAAAAGGAATTTTTGGTAAACTGTTTTACGGGGTACTGCGTATTTTGTTAAAGATCAGCGAATGGCAGGGAAAACCGAATCTGAACGTATTGTTTAATTACAATATGCCGATCCGCGGCTATGCAAAAATGACAGGTGGTTTTGTCACAATGAAGATGGCAGAAGCTTTGACCGAGATGGCAAACGGACACCGCATTAAGGGAACAGCGCACCTGATCAAAGCGGCAGTGAAACGTGATTAGGTAAAATGTAATCAGATAAAAAAGTGGTAAATAACAGGGACTTGTACTAAAATAAATTTGGTGCAGGTCCCCATTTGCGTTCACAAAACGTTTGTGGGGGATGATATCATGAGCGCAGGTGAGTCAACATGTTTACATGATCGACGAACGGCGAATTGGAGCAGGTACACTGGAAGAGAAAATGGAGAAAATGTATGATAAAAATTGCAATCGTAGAAGATGAAGCGATGTATGCAAAGCAGCTTGAGGAATTTTTACATCAATATGAAAAAGAAAATGGGGAGGCTTTTGATATCACGATCTATTCGGACGGGGATCAGATCGTCAATAAATATCAGTCGCAGTATGACATTATTCTGATGGATGTGGAGATGAAATTCATGGATGGCATGTCAGCGGCGGAGGAGATCCGAAAAGTGGACACGGAGGTCGTTATCATTTTTATCACAAACATGGCACAGTATGCGATCCGTGGCTATGCGGTGGATGCACTCGACTATGTTTTAAAACCGGTGTCTTATTTTGCATTTTCACAGAGACTGAGCCGTGCGATCGGGCGCATGAAAAAAAGAGAAACAAAGATGATCATGGTCAGCATGAAAGGCGGGACGGTGCGGATCAATATCGCAAATATTTATTATATCGAAAGCCAGGGGCATACGCTGATCCTGCACACAATTCTTGGCGACTATGAGACAACAGGCACAATGAAAGAGATGGAAGAAAAATTAGCTGATATGAACTTCTGCCGTGGTAACAAGGGGTATCTCATCAATTTAGCGCATGTGGACGGGATCACGGACGGCTGTGCCATGGTAAAAGGTGAGCAGCTGGTGTTAAGCCGTGCGCGCAAAAAAGAATTTATGGAAGAACTGACAAAATACTGGGGAGAGGTTATCAAATGATGGAACATATTATGCCGGATATACCAAGAATCTACACAGCGGTCGCAGAGTGGGTGGCATGTATGTTATTTATCCTGCCGGTCAAAAAAAGATTTCAAAAATGGCAGACGGCAGGCATTATGGCGGCTGTGCTTCTGATACAGAGTGTGTTTTTAGTCATGACGGATGATATTAAGATTTATTTCTGGATTCCTTGTATGATCGTGGCTGTATTTTTAATGATCGTATTTATCTACAGCTGCTGCGAAATTACTTTTACTGATGCTGCCTATTTTGGGATGATCGCATTTGTTGTCGCGGAATTTATGGCATCGTTCGAATGGCAGGTTGTATGTTACTTTTTCGACGAGGCGATGACAAACTGGTGGCTTTGCAGAGGCCTTCTGGTTCTTATCTATGGCACGATCGCACTGATCCTGTATAAAATTCTGCGGGTACATATGCCTAAAGATGGGAAAATGAATATCAGCCACCGGGAATATATTTCCGCCGGACTGATCGCGGTTGCGGTGTTTGCTGTCAGCAACATGAGTTTTCTAACGGAAAATACGCCATTTTCCGGGCGCTATTCGTTTGAGATTGGAAATATCCGTACATTAGTAGATCTTGGCGGTATCGCGATCCTTTATGCACATCTGATCCAGTGCCGGGAACTGCGTGTGAGAAAAGAACTCGAATCCGTGCAGAATGTGCTGCAGAATCAGTATGTGCAGTACAAGCAGTCGAGAGAGAGCATCGAACTGATCAATTATAAATATCACGATTTAAAACACCAGATCGCATTCCTGCGGAGTGAGGATGATCCGAAAAAACGCGAAGAATATTTAAACCGCATGGAGGATGAAATCCGGCAGTATGAGGCACAGAATAAGACCGGAAATAAAGTACTTGATACGGTGCTTACCACAAAAAGCCTATACTGCGCAAAACATGGAATCACATTTACCTGTGTTGCGGACGGCACACTGCTTGATTTCATGGATGTGATGGATATCTGCAGCATTTTTGGAAATGCGCTCGATAACGCGATTGAGTGTGAACTGAAAATACCGGATAAAGAGAAACGGCTCGTGCATGTGACGGTTTCAAAACAGAAAAATTTCCTGCTCCTCCGGTTTGAAAATTATTACGAAGGGAACTTAGAGTATCAGGAGGGAAAACTGGTCACGACCAAAAAAGAGAAAGAATATCACGGGTACGGGCTTAAAAGTATCCGCTATACAGTCAACAAATATGACGGTGCGGTCAGCATTGACACAAACGGGAACTGGTTTGATTTAAAGATCCTGATCCCGATGAGAGATAGGGTTATATGAAAACAAAAATGTAAAAATCTATTTGGGGTGTTGAAATGAAAAATGAGAAGAAAAAATTACCGATTGGAATAGAAAATTTTGAAGAAATACAGTCAGCTGGATTTTATTATATAGATAAATCATATTTGATCAAAGAACTTCTGGAAAATTGGGCAAAAGTCACACTCTTTACCCGTCCAAGGCGATTTGGAAAGTCCCTGAATATGAGTATGTTAAAAAAATTCTTTGACATAAACGGAAATAAAGAAATTTTTAAGCATTTAAAGATTGCACAAGAAACCAGGCTGTGTGAAGAGTACATGGGAAAATATCCGGTGATATCTGTTTCTTTAAAAGGAATCAATGCGCAGACTTATGAAAAAGCAATAGAGATGACGGTCCAGCTTATCAAAGGGGAGGCAAGAAGGTTTCAATATCTGTTAGAAAGCAGCAGGCTCACGGAATATGATAAAAAAGCATATACGGCATTACTTGAAACGGATGTGGATGAGGGAACACTATGCAGCAGTTTAAAAGTGCTTTCCGAACTTCTTGAAAAGCATTATGGGAAAAAAGTAATTATTCTGATCGATGAATATGATGTTCCACTGGCAAAAGCACTTGAACGGGAATATTATGATCAGATGGTTATCTTTATCCGCAACCTGTTTGAGTATGCGCTTAAGACAAATGACAGCCTGAAATTTGCGGTGCTGACTGGATGTATGCGCATTTCCAAGGAAAGTATTTTTACAGGACTGAATAATCTGAAAGTTCTTTCCATTGCAGATGTACAGTTTGACGAGTATTTCGGATTTACCGATGAAGAAGTAAGGGAGATGCTGGAATACTATGAACTTTCCGATCATTACGAGGATATTAGGGAGTGGTATGACGGATATCAGTTCGGAAAAGCAGAAGTTTATTGTCCATGGGATGTAATCAATTATGTGGACACGTTGCGGGCGGACCCGCTGGCAGAGCCTAAAAATTACTGGTCAAATACAAGCAGCAATGAGGCGGTCAAAAGATTTATCAGGGAATCGGATAAAGTAACGCTAAGGCGTGAGATAGAGCGGCTTGTTGCAGGTGAAGTGATCGAGAAAGAAATCCATCAGGAACTGACTTATAAAGAAATGTATGACAGTATTGACAATCTATGGAGTGTATTATTTACAACAGGATATCTTACACAAAGAGGACGGGCAGCGGGGGATACGTTCCAGCTGGTGATTCCGAATATGGAGATCCGGAAGATTTTTACAGACCAGATTATGGATTTTTTTAAAGAAAATGTACCGAAGAATGGCGTGCTGTTAAATACATTCTGTGAAGCATTAAGAAACGGAGAAACAGAAACGATAGAAAAATGCCTGTGTGATTATCTGCGGCGGACCATCAGTATCCGGGATACTTTTGTGAGAAAAAAGATGAAAGAAAACTTTTATCACGGTATCTTACTTGGAATTCTCGGGTATGAGGAATCGTGGAGTGTTTCTTCGAATAAAGAATCAGGCGATGGTTACAGTGATATTGTGATCGAGACAGATGACGGTGAAATGGGAATCATTCTGGAACTTAAGTATGCACAGGATGGAGATTTGGAAACGGCATGCCAGTCTGCGTTAGAACAGATCAGGGGAAACAATTATATAGACATTCTTGAAGAGGATGGTGTGGAAAAGATTCTGAAATATGGAATCGCATTTTATAAAAAGAGATGCAGGGTAATGATTGGGGAAAAATCCTGATGCGGGATAAAAAACTTGACTTGGAGTCCATTTTATGAGCTATGCTAGAGGGGAAAAAGAAAGGAGAATTATGGAAAAGTCAGGAATTTTAAAAAATAAACTGTTTTTGTATCTCACGGAATTTTTTGCTGGAATGTCCGTGATGGCAGTAGAACTGGGTGCGAGCAGACTGTTGGCGCCGTATTTCAGCTCGTCGCAGATCGTGTGGACGATCATCATCGGAACGATCATGATCGCGATGGCGCTTGGAAATATTTATGGAGGAAAAAGTGCGGACCGGTCGCCGGATCCGGACAAACTGTACCGCAGGATACTGATCGCAGCGATCTGGATCGCACTGATACCGGTTGTCGGAAAATACATTATCCTTGGAATATCTGCACTGCTGATTTTTACCGTCAGCAGCAATTTCCTCATCATTGCCGCATTTGTGGCATGTATGGTGATATTTGTATTCCCGCTGTTTCTGCTTGGCACAGTGACGCCATCCCTTGTGAAATATTCGGTGGACAGTCTCGACGACAGTGGAAAAACGGTCGGAACGCTTGGTGCGTTTAACACGATCGGAAGTATTATCGGAACATTCGTGCCGACTTTTGTGACGATTCCGGCAGTCGGAACCTCTATCACATTTCTCATTTTTGCAGGAATTCTGATCGCATTAGCCGCAGTGTATTTTCTGAGCAGCCACAGGGGACAGAAGAAAGTGGCAGTATCGGCAGTCATATTCGTGCTCTGCTGTGGACTTGGCTATTCGGATTCTTTTGCGTTCTGGCAGAATGATTTAAGCTACGAGGGGGAATCCATTTATAATTATTTACAGGTTTCCGAGGATGACAGGCGTGTGATCTTATCCACGAATGTCCTGTTTGGCGTGCAGTCCCTCTATATGAAAGACGGCGGTCTGACCGGAATGTATTACGATTATGCGATGGCAGCGCCGCTCATGATCCCGGATAAAAAGGCAGAGGATATGAATGTGCTGATCCTTGGGATGGGAACCGGAACTTACGCGACGCAGTGTAAAAAATATTTCGGTGATATGGCAATCGAGGGTGTGGAGATCGACGATAAGATCACGGCGCTTTCCAGACAATATTTTTCCCTGCCGGACGATGTCAAAGTGACGACCTATGATGGCAGGGCATATTTACAGGCGATCGACGAGAAATATGACGTTATCATGGTGGATGCCTACCAGGATATCACCATCCCGTTTCAGATGTCATCGGTCGAATTTTTTACGATGGTCAAAGAGCATTTAAACGAGAACGGCGTGATGGTCGTAAACATGAATATGCGCGGAAACAATGAGGGCAATATCAACCAGTATTTGTCGGATACCATTGCATCCGTATTTGACCATATCGTGACCGTGGATGTGGACGGTTCCACAAACCGGGAGCTGTATGCTTCCTCCAATGCAGACATGGTAAAGACATTAGAGAATAACGCAAATGAGACCGGACATTCCGATCTGCGCGATATGATGCTTCATGTGGCAGACACCAGCAGTGTGTATGAGGCGGGAGATTATATCATGACGGACGACAAGGCGCCTGTGGAGCTTCTCGGCATGCAGGTGATCGACCAGCTGATCCAGGGGGAAGTTGCATATTATAAGGATATTTTTGAAAAAGACGGGATCAATGGACTGCTGGAGTCGCTATAAAAAGATTTTAGAAGACAGGAAATCAAGCGCATGCGTAAACAGCTTTTACAGGAACTGATGATTATATCAGAAGAAGAGAAAAAATATCAGGCAGGACAGGGAAATATTGAAAAGCAATTGTATGCAAAAGAATCGATCAGTGAGATTGACAGGGAACTGCTGCTAAAAAGAGGACGGCTTATCACAGTACGTCCGCATAGCCGGTTTGTGGATTTTCCGGAGCACAGACACAATTATGTGGAGATGATGTATGTGGTGCAGGGAAACATCACACATATCATAGAGGGAAAAGAACTGACACTGCATAAAGGAGATGTGCTGATGTTAAACCAGCAGGTATGCCATGCCATCCGCCGTGCAGAATACAAGGACATTGGAATCAATTTTATCGCACTTCCGGAATTTTTTGAGATTCCGCTTTCCATGTTGCATGAGAAAAATGTGCTTGCAGAATTTATTGTTGGTGCATTTCGTCAGAAGTATCCTGTTTCCCATTATCTGTTGTTTCGTCTGCAGGAAGATCCGCAGGTAGAAAATCTTATGGAAAATATGATTGATTCCATGTTACATGAACATGCAAATGAGGATGTAATTAATCAGTATTCTATGGGACTTGTATTTTTATATCTGCTGAATCATCTTGAAAGCTTAAGCCATAATTCTTCCATGGATTATAAGGAGACGGTTGTACAGGCAGTACTTGGATATATTAACAGTGACTGCAAAAATGCAAATCTTACCAAGATAGCAGCAGATACCCATCAGTCCATGACGGTACTTAGCAGACTCATCAAGCAAAAGACCGGATATAATTTTCAGGAACTTTTGCAGCACAGGCGGTTTGAGACAGCTGAACATTTATTATTGGAGACAGATTTGTCAGTGGAAGAGATTGCGTTAGATGTTGGTTATGAAAATCAGAGCTATTTTTTCCGGCAGTTTAAAGAAAGATATGGAATGACACCGCGAAAGTATCGGTTAGAACATTATAAAAGATAGACAATGCAGAAAATAAGGACAGTTTTTTAGTCGAATGAGAGTCTAAAAAGCTGTCCTTATTTTTGTTATCTTAAAAAAAGATACATAGTCTATAAGTTTACAAGGGGGTATCCTATGAATACAATACGTGCAATTATTTTTGACTTGGATGGTGTTATATGCTTTACGGATCAGTATCATTATCAGGCATGGAAAGAAATGGCAGACGCAGAAGGAATTTATTTCGATGAGACAATTAATGGCAGACTACGGGGAGTAAGTCGTATGGAAAGTCTGGACATTATTTTGGAGAAAGCATCAAGAGAATATACACAGGAGGAAAAAGAACAACTTGCCGCAAGGAAGAATGAAAGTTATGTTCGTCTGTTGGAAAAGATGTCTCCGGATGATCTGTCGCAGGAGGTAAAAAAGACACTGGAAATATTACGTCAGCGAGGGTATAAGCTTGCGATTGGATCAAGCAGTAAAAATACGAAAAAGATTCTGACACAGATTGGATTAAACGGATACTTTGATGCAATCAGTGACGGAACGAATATTACGAAATCAAAGCCGGATCCGGAAGTATTTTTGAAAGCGGCTGAGATGCTTGGTGAAAAACCTGAAAATTGTCTGGTCGTAGAGGATGCGCTTGCCGGTATTGATGCTGCTTATGCTGGTGATTTTCAGAGTGCTGGAATCGGAGATGCCGCAGGTCATAGCCAAGTGACATATCCGATTCAGGCATTTAAAGATCTGCTTTCTATTTGTTCTATCTGCTAACGTCAGATGGGCAGATGACAGGTGTGATTTGAATAAGTCGAATCTCTAATAGTTCTAATTCTGCATTCAATCTTAGGGTTTCATCAGAAGCGATATGCATCAGCTTCTGATGGAATCCTGGAGAGGATGCTTTTTTTAACAAGTCAAATTCATAAGGAGTGGTAAGTTCTAATCCACCCATGGAAACCCATTGGTCATAAGAACTCCCATGTGTTCGATTTACATAAGTCTCAGAAATTTTGTATGTACCTTGCGGAATATTAGAAAGACATAGTTCGATTGTGACTGGATCAGAATCTGCAAATACAGTATAGCGATCTGTTTCTGTCATATCAAAACGTTCTCCGTTGGCATAAAGATAGTTAAAATGTTTGTAATTGTACAACATAATCTGATAACTGTTGTGTTTACGGGTAATGAAATAACCGTCTCCTCGTCCTAAAAACTGATCTCCTAACTGCCGTAAGAGAGTATAAGCATAATAACTTGCTTTTGGAATTCCATTTACCGTGAACAGACCTAGTCCACCGAAAAAGAGTTTGTTGGGCAGAGCGTCATCTGCCATAAGATCGGTAAGAGCCTGATAAGTAAAACTATCTAGTCGGTCATAATTTTCCAAAATATTTTTTACAATGTAGCACGATTTAAAACATGTATCATTGAGCAAATCCTGCTGGCTTGGTGTGTTGTTCCATTCTGACAGGTAGATTGGCATATTACCAAGTCCAAGCTGGCGTCGTTCACGGAGAACCTGCATAACAAAATCTTTTAACCCATCAGGAGATTCAGAAAGACTCATTGCATACACAAAACCAAACGATTCCTTGGAATGATTTTTATCGGAAATCATTTTAGTGTCGTAGTATGTAAAACTTAAACAGTCTGGAAGACAGGAATTTTTTTTACACCATTCCAAAAAGTTCAGATACCAGTTTTCATAGCTTTCGCCTACAATGTAGTAGGTTGGAGGAAGACTAAATTCGATATCAGGGCAAAAATCCTTGATACAATCATAAGTGCTTTTATAGAATAGAAAAAAGTCATTTTCGTTTGTAAAGCCAAATAGGTCGGAAGAAGTATTCGGTTGGTTCCATAGACCAAATTTCCAGGTCTTTATGGTATCTAACCCGTAACGGTCAGTGATGTGAAGCAAAAATTCATGGACCAGCTGACACCATGCACTGACAGAGTGGGGCTGGCTGACATTTGCACCAAACAATCGTCTGTTTGGATATTTTGCAAGTTTTTCCGGCATGTAGGATAATTGAAGCCAGGGTTTTAGGTGATTGACGATAACAAAATCCAAAATCTTATCAAGATAAGAAAAGCTATAGACCGGGACTTTACTTGCAGTTTCATTGTATATATGCAGATCATCAGAAAAGATGCCACATAATTTAATATATTCAAATCCAACTGTTTCCTGAATCTGTGTTAACATTTTTTGAACATCACAAATTAGTACATCACTTGCCCGCCCAACGGTCATCATTTTTTTCCAGGTGTGAAGCAGAGTATAGGAACTTCCGTTTACAGAAATCTCAATTTCAGTTTTTTTCACAGGAGATACAACCTGAAAAAATGTATCTTCTTTCAAATATTTTTTTAATCCGTAAATATAGTTATGTTGTTCTACACGTTGGGCAGTATTCTCTTTCTTCTTTTTTTGTTCACGGCGATAGTCTTTTGGTAACATCCCGTATTGCTTTTTAAAAAAAGTTACAAAGGCATGACTGTTGGAAAAACCGCTGTCAATCGCTATTTCATCAATATTCTTATCAGTGGTTGAGAGTTCCTGTACTGCGTGCATAAGGCGGTATTGGTTAAGATAGCTTAAAAAATTCATTCCGTAATATTCCACAAAAAACTTAGAAAGATATGGAACGGACAAATGGACTGCATCAGCAAGTTCTTGTAAGGTTATATTTTCCGTGTAATGCTGCTGGATCAACTGTGAGATTTCGGAAATACGTAAAGCATACTTGTGATTTTTCTTTTCTTTAGCAGTAGAGAGTTTGATGCGGAAGTTCCGATACAGTACATCCATAATATTGTAGATATAAGACCAGTTTCGTAATTCATACCCATCTTTTTTATCAACATTTGTTTTGATAATGTGCGCTATCAGAGTGCGGAGTTGGACAATAGCTTCCTGATTATCGGTCATCGTACTGATAAAGAAAAAGCGAGGATGGAATGGAACGGGTAGAATCTGTTCAAACAAAGTCTGGTTGAATAAAACGGTTACAATCACACAGTTGACACCATGAAGTTCATGAAGCGAGAGTGGATTAACACAGAACACGTCATCTTCTGTTAAATTGTATATATGATCATCCAGTTGCAATGTACAGTTCCCGGAAACAATCATTGATAATTCAAAATAGTCATGCATTTGTGAACGAATATGATCAAAACGCTGCATTATACAGCGAATGGGCATGTGCATATCATTTTCTGAAATAAGATCGTAATTTTCTGACATAAAAAATCCCCCATTTAAAACTAAATAAGATATTGTAATAATTAAAACATAAATGTAATGAAAAAATCAATAAAAACATTGAATTTTTAATCTGTTTTGTATGACGGATTGAAAAGATGTGGAAAGAAAAGAAGAGCAGACATAAAAAAGTTAAAAATTAAAGTGAAACAGATAAAAAACAAAATCACATGAAAATTAATGAAAACTTATAATATCTATAAAGACGAGGTGATAAACATGAGTGAACCAATATTAAAAGTTGAAAACATGAATAAAAGATTCGGAAGTACAGTGGCTTTAAAAGATGTGTCACTTTCTGTATATCCGGGGGAAATTCGGGGATTAATTGGGGAGAATGGATCAGGAAAGTCAACCATTACTTCCATTGTAGCAGGAATGCAGGCATGCGATAGTGGAAAGATGATATTTAAAAATCAGGACTGGAAACCTCTTAGTATGATTGATGCACTTCACAAGGGGATTGGAATGATCGTTCAGGAAAGCGGAACAATACCGGGAATTACAGTTGCGGAAAATATTTTTCTGGCAGAGACAGAGAGGTATAAAAACAGGTTTGGATTGATCAATCGCAGGAAGATGAATGCAGATGCAACTGAAGTCATGAAAAAAATTGGGGTAAATGATATTACTGGCGATATGCTTATGCAACAGCTGGATTTTCAGACAAGAAAGCTTGTAGAGATTGCAAAGGTCGTGATGAAACAGCCTCAGATTTTGGTAATTGATGAGACAAGCACTGCCTTATCTCATGATGGAAGGGAAATTTTATATGATATTATGAATCGTTTCCGCAAAGAAAATAAGTCAGTGATTTTTATTTCACATGATCTGGATGAGATTATGGAGGTGTGTGATACTTTAACGGTTCTTCGAGATGGAAAAATAATCAGAACATTTAATAAAGAAGAGTTTGAAGCGGGTGCAATTCGTTCAAGCATGATCGGACGAGAACTGCAGGGGGATTATTATCGAAGTGATTTTGAAGCAAGCGCACAGCAGGAAGTTGCGTTGAATGTTAAAAATCTTGTTTATACAGATAGACTGAAAGGTGTTTCCTTCCAGGTGCGAAGGGGAGAAATTGTTGGAGTCGGAGGTCTGGCACATTGTGGAATGCATACACTTGGAAAGGTATGTTTTGGTGCAGTAAAGCCAGAAGAAGGAAATGTTTCAGTGGCAGATGGAACGGTAATTGACAGTCCGGCAAAAGCGATGAAGAAACGTATGGGTTATGTGTCTAAGGATAGAGATGTGGAATCATTATGTTTGAATGCAAGTATTGAAGACAACATATCAATTGCAGGAATGAGCAAATTTGCCGTAAAAGATTTTCTTGTTTTAAAAAATCGCGAAAAAAAATATGTAAATCAACAGATTGAGGAATTGTCCATTAAATGTTCTGGAAGAGATCAGGCGGTATCACAACTCTCGGGAGGAAATAAACAGAAAGTCGTATTTGGAAAATGGATTGGCTGCGGAAGTGAAATTCTTATACTGGACTGCCCGACACGAGGCGTGGATATTGGTGTAAAGCAGGCAATGTATCAGCTTATGGTTAAGTTGAAAAATGAAGGAAAATCCATTCTGATGATCAGCGAGGAAATGCCGGAACTCATTGGAATGAGTGATCGGATTTTGATCATGAAGGACGGAGAGATTACGGCAGAATTTGAGAGAAATAAAAATCTTTCTGACTCACAGATTATTGAGTACATGATATAGGAGGCTGGGAAAGATGACAAAAAGTAAAAAAATAATGATAGGTGCATTGCCGTTTGCAGCACTTATCGTATTGTTTGCAGTATTTTGTGGAATTGTAAGCAGTAAGGGATATCGCCTGGATATGTATATCAAGATTATATTTAATGAAGGTATTGTATTATCCATTGTTGCAACAGGTGCAATATTTATTTATACATTAGGTTCGTTTGATATCAGCTTGGGTGCGGCAACGCTTTTTTCAGCAACACTTGGGGTAATGACATATAATGCAACTGAAAATTTTATATTAATGATTGTTGTGATTTTATTGTCTGGAATTGTCTGTTCTTTGTTAAATTCTGTGCTGGCATCCATTTTTCATATTCCGGTGTTTGTTACAACGGTGGCAATGATGTCTGTTTTGTCTGCAATTGCATCACAGATCATTACCACAAAAGGTGGTGCAGTAGGCGGAATCAGCATTCCGAGTGAGGTAGTGAAGCATTTGGATACATCCGCATTTAAAATTATAGTTTTGGTAATATGGGTGGTAGTATGTGCGTTCATCTTTGATTACACCAAGTTTGGAAGACGTGAAAAGTTTGTTGGGGGAAATCCAATCTGCGCCCAGCTTTCCGGTATTAAATACAATACATATGCAATACTTGGATTCCTTCTGGCGGGAATCGGCGTTGGAATCGGCGCATTTATGACGCTGGTTTATACCCCATCTGTTACAACAACGACAGCGGGGGATATAGGGATGAACATTATGGTTGCTATCGTGTTTGGAGGTATGCCAATCGCAGGAGGTGCAAGATCGAAAATTTATGCGGCTGTAGTCGGTGGATTTTCCTATATTATTTTAAATAATATTCTGGATCTGCTGATTGATTCAACATCTGGATATGGAATTACACAGATTGTCAGTGCTGTTTTTTTTCTGGTAGTTGTTTATGTTGCAAGTGCAAATTATCGTTCGCAGATGTTGCCGCGATAACAGAAATATGAATTTAACACATAACGTGTTAAAAATAAAATTTTAATAAGAGAAATGGGAGGAATAATTTATGAAACGTACAATGAAGAAAATGGTAAGCCTTGGACTGGTTGCTGCCATATCGTTGACAATGCTGGTTGGTTGTGGAAACAGCAAAGAAACAGCTGACAATACAGCCAGCGACAACACAGCAAATGATACGAGTGATACAAGTGTCAAGGAGGAGACAAAGACAGCAGAGAATGCTAAGATTGGTGTTTTAGTTCAGGATGTTAGTGGCGAGGAAGCATTAGGGTTCCGTACTTATTATGAAGATTATGTTGCGAATCAGTATGGTGTGACATTTACTTATACCGATGAACTTAAAGATGCGGCAAGCGAGAAGTCTGCTATAGAAAAATTCGCTTCACAGGGATATCAGGCAGTCATCTCTCTTTCAAGTAATGATCGTGCATTGCAGATTGAAACCTGTGAGGAAAATCAGATTTATTATGCGGTTGCTGCTGGAACTCTTGATCAGGAGCAGTTTGAAAAATATAAGACAAATGAGTACTTCCTTGGTCAGGTTGGACCAAGCATGGATACAGAGTATGAAGCTGGTGTAGAAATGGGCAGATTCTTTGCGGAAAAAGGCATTAAGACAGCTGCTATCTATGGGGCATTTATTCCAAATCCTATGCATGTATACCGTGTAGCGGGTGTACTTTCCGGTCTGGGACTTTCCTATGATGGTGCTACAGAAGAGGGAGAAGTAGTGGGCAAGATTTTTACTGATCAGAGCGTGGATTTGTCTAAGATTTCTGGGGATATCCAGATTGTTTCTTATCTGCAGGGCTATGGTGATACAACAACAGATGAGATCAATGCAGCAATTCAGGCAAAACCGGAAGCATTTATTTCAGTGGGAATGGCAACAACATTTTTTACACAGCAGTTAAATGCTGCTGGTATTGAGTTCTCAGATATTGATTCCTTTACACAGAGTAATGGAGAGGCTATCACAAATGGAAAACTTGTCTATCTTGCCGGTAAATATTCATCTTCTGTAGGTCCTGCATTTGCATTAGTTTTAAATGCCATCAATGGAAATGTAATCCGTGATGAACAGGGAAATGCAGTCTCACTCAGCCAAAACTATCAGGTTGCAACTGACGAGGCTACATTTGATGAGTTTTATAAGTCAGATAACGGAGATAATCCAATTTACAATAAAGAAACATTAGACCAGATTATTGGTGAGTCTGTTACTTTTGATGAGATCAATGAACTTGTAACATTGAAGTAATTCATTTTTACAGTCAGGTCACGGCTTCATTTAGAAGCCGTGCTCTCTCCAAATAAATGAAAAGTTAAAAATTCATTTATTTGGAGAGGGTATGGAATATCCTGAAAAATGAAAGGAGAGGACAACATGAAAAATAAAAATAGACATTTGGTAAAGAATGTAATTGGTACATTAACAATACCGGTACTGGTGGCTGTATTATTGCAGGGAATCTGCATGTTCAATGGAAAAACAATGATTTCAAACATGACAGGTTTTGATAACTTTGTTGTATATATTGCAATTGTGATGATTACAACAATAGCATTATCCATTAATTTAAATAGTGGTCGTTTTGATTTTTCCTTGGGATCAATGGCAGCACTTTCTTCTGTATTAGGAGCTAAAATTACATATTCCATTTTAGGTGGTGGAAGTAACAGTGCATTGATGATGTTGATATTGACGATCTTATTTGGTATGTTACTTGGACTTGTTTCAGGACTTATGTATGTGGTGCTGCATCTGCCGCCAATCATTACATCTCTTGGAGTGACACTGATCTATGAGGGAATTCTTTTTACAATCACGGAAGGACGTTATGTGATGAAGGAAGTGCAGAATCCATCTATGACAGCTTTTACAGGAAGCTGGATTTATGCAGCAATCATTATTGTGGTTGTGTTAGCTGTCTGTATAGCAATCTTTGATTACACAAAGTTTGGATATGATTATAATGCACTCAAAAATGGTCAGAAGGTTGCGGTAAATACCGGTATAAAAGAGATATCAAATGCCATTGGATGTTATGTGATCTGTGGCGGATTGATGGGAATTGTAGGATTTTTAAATGCGACAAGAAGCACAACAATCAACGGTGGTCAGTTGAACTTTTCCTCTATCAGCATTATGTTTACGGCGTTTCTTCCAATGTTCATAGGCTCCTATATCAGTCGCTTTACAAACGAAAAAATTGGATTCCTTTTAGCTGCTTTATGTATGTCCATGCTTAATTCAACATTTGCTGTATTCTCCAATGAGGTAAATGCATCAATGCAGGCAATCATTAATGCAGTACTGCTTGTAGTCTTTTTGATTTATTTGAGTAATGAACATTTATTGGTAAGTCTTTTTAACGGAAAACGAAAATAGAAAGCAGGAGGGTATGAATATGATCAACTTAACAAAGAATCCATTCTTCCTTTCAGGGGAAGACATTGAATGGGTTGAAAATACAAAAAAGTCAATGACATTAGAAGAAAAAATAGGTCAGTTGTTTGTCCCAATCGGGTATTCCGGAGATCCGCAATATCTGGAACATGTCATGCTCGCACATCACATTGGTGGAATTATGTATCGTTGTGGTGAGGCGAAGGAAATGCAGCGGACACACCGTTATCTGCAGGAACACAGTAAGATCCCACTTCTTATTGGAGCTAATCTTGAGGATGGAGGCTGCGGAATTGCAACAGATGGAACACAGTACGGAAAACAAATGCAGGTTGCGGCAACTGGAGACACGGAGGATGCATATCGGCTCGGAAAAGTAAGCTGTAGTGAAGGTGCAGCGGTTGGTTGTAACTGGGCTTTTGCACCTGTGGTTGATATTGATAGAAATTGGAGAAATCCGATTACAAACGTGCGTACATATGGGGATGATCCGGATCGTGTTCTTGCATGTGGTCTCAATTACATGAGGGCAGCTAAGGAAGAAAATGTTCTTGTTGCAATTAAGCATTTCCCAGGGGATGGCTGCGATGAAGTGGATCAGCACATTCTTACAAGCGTAAATAATCTTTCCTGTGATGAGTGGGATGCGACATATGGAAAAATATATAGCGGCTTGATTCAGGCGGGGGCACAGACAGTGATGGTCGGACATATTGCACAGCCGGCATATCAAAAATCGTATAATACAGATTTTCCAAATAAATTAATACCGGCAACACTTTCATCGGAATTGTTAAAAGGTTTGCTCCGTAAAAAATTGGGATTTAACGGTCTGATTGTAACGGATTCTACCTGCATGGTAGGTTTTAGCTGTGCAATGAACAGAGAAAGGGCAGTTCCTTATGCGATTGAGGCAGGATGTGATATGTTCCTTTTTAATAAGGATCTTGAGGAAGATTATCAGTATATGCTGAATGGATACAAGCAGGGAATCCTTTCGGAACAGCGATTAGATGAAGCAATCACAAGAATTCTTGCAACTAAAGCTTCGCTTGGACTTCACAGAAAAGCAAAGTGTGAAATTGTGCCTTCGGAAAGTGCACTTTGTATTCTGCAGGCTGATGAGCATGTTGCATGGGCTAAAAAGAGCGCAGACAAGGCAGTTACACTTGTAAAGGATATAGATGGAATTTTACCGTTGAATCCGCATAAGACCAAAAAGGTGTTGCTGGAAATCATAGGTGGGTTTCCATCAAATGAGCGTGTTTTGGAAAGCTTTCGTAAGCGATTGGTTGAGGAGGGGTTCGAAGTTAACGTATATGAACAGGAGAACTTTGAAACAGCAAAATTTGATGTTGGCACATTCCGGAAGAATTATGATCTGGTCATTTATATTGGAAATGTAGAAAATGCATCCAATAAAGTGACAAACCGACTTTCATGGTATACATTCTGGGGAAATGGAAATAACGTTCCATGGTTTGCTGCTGAGAGACCGGTTGTGTTTATCAGCCTTGCTAATCCATATCATCTTGTGGATGTACCCATGATAAAAACCTTTATCAATGGCTATTCCAATAGTGAGTATGTAATTGATAGTGTGATGGAAAAACTTATGGGAAGAAGCAATTTTACTGGCAAGAGTCCGGTAGATCCATTTTGTGGAAAAGAATACTTAAAATGGTAAGAGTGAGAGAAGAACAAATACATGAAAAAAAATTTAGAATTTTTAAGTAAGGCATTAAGTTTATTGCCGGAAGTTAAGGAGACACTGGTTCCTCCAAAAGAGGGACAGTTTTTTTCAAAACCTTTAGGAAAAGGCGATTCGGTAACAATTGATTTTGGGAAACATTTGGTAGGACATCTTCAAGTAAAAATGGGTTATGTCAATTCACATCCAGATGCTCCGGTTTGGATTAGATTTTCCTTTGCAGAGAATTTGAAAGAATTTGAAGAAAATGTGGAGAATTATCAGGGATGGATCTGTTCAGCGTGGGTACAACAGGAACAACTTCATTTTGATCTGATTCCGGGAGAGTATATTTTGCCGAGGCGTTATTCGTTTCGCTATGTGAAAATTGATATACTTGATATCAGTTCAAAATTTAATTTGGTTATTGAAGATGTCATGGCAATCGCATTATCTTCTGCAGATGATAGTAAGTTAAAACCATATCATAATGTGCATAAAGAATTGGAGCAGATTGATCATATTGCGTGCCATACACTGCATGATTGTATGCAGAAAGTTTTTGAAGATGGACCAAAACGTGATCGGCGACTTTGGATGGGAGATCTTCGATTACAGGCATTGGCAAACTATGAGACATATCAGATGAATGATATGGTAAAGGGGTGTTTATATTTATTTGCTGCATTACCGATGCAAAATGGACAGGTGGGTGCATGTGTATTTTTAGAGCCTGAACCGGAAGTAGATGATACCAGTATGTTTGATTACTCTTTATTGTTTGTGGCAGCCCTGTGGGATTATTATGTAGAAACGAAGGATCGTGAGGCCCTTGAAGATTTGTGGGAAACAGCAAAAATGCAGATTGTATTGGCACAGAAACAGGTCGGTAATGATGGTGTGGTAAAAGACTGCAATAAACTCGGCTGGTGTTTTCTTGACTGGTCACTGGAATTAAATAAGCAGGCAGGTGCACAGGGTGTTTTGCTGTATGCGATGAAAAGTGCCGTTGCCATTGCAAAAGAAATCGGAAAAGACCATGATGCAGAATGCATAATGAAAACTTATGAACTTTATAGAAAAGCTGCTAAGATGCATTTTTATGATGAAGAAAAAGGACTATTTGTCAGTGGTGATTGCAGGCAGATTTCCTACGCAAGCCAGGTATGGATGATTCTTGGTGATGTTGTAGATGAGCAGAGTGGGATTCGAATTTTACATGATGTTGCGACACAGACAGAGGCAATTGAAATGATTACCCCATATATGTATCACTATTATATAGAAGCATTACTTAAATGTGGTGATAAAACAGAGGCTCTTAGTGTTATGGAGAAATATTGGGGAGGTATGGCACGACTTGGTGCGGATACGTTTTGGGAGTTATATAATCCAAATAATCCGGATGAATCACCTTATGGTGGGACTATTGTTAATAGTTACTGCCATGCCTGGAGTTGTGCGCCTGCTTATTTTCTTCGAAAATATTATTCTGAAAAATAAGAGTGGGGTATTTGTATGAAAAAAATTGGAAATAAAGTTTTTTTAATGATTATTATATTTGTTTTGATATTTGGATTAAATACAGTGTTTTCTATAAGAGCGCAGAATAGTATAAAACAGGCTGGATTGCAGATAACGAAACAGTATATTCCGATTCAGACAGAGATTTTCACTATCCAAAAAAGTATGGAACGAGGTCAGAAATATCTTAACATTATCAGTTTGTATGATGATGCAGAGCTACGTCAACAGTTGGAAAGTTCACTAGCAGAGGAAATTTCGACGATTACGGCAAGTGAGAGTAAGATGGATGAATATCTGAAAAATATCGATAATGTAGAGTTAAAAGATAAAATCCATACATATGAGGATTTTTTAACAGAGGTTATTTCGCAATTTGCCATAATACAAGGGTATGTTGACAAGGGGGATTTTGTGCAGGCTGGTATAGCTCTTGGTGTAGATTTTCAGAATCTGATGGTTGATATGGGAGAAACAACGGAAAAGGAGCTTACAGAGGAGCTTGAGCAGGGAATTTCTGATTTATCGAAGGAATATAATCAAGCTGTTGAGACAAATTTAATAATGACAAAAATTCTATTTTCTTTTTTTACTTTGGTATCAGTAGTTGTCTTTTTGGTTATAAGTAAGACTGTAAGTAAACCGGCAAGTGAAGCCAGCCGGCAGCTAAATGATATTATTGATGGTATCAATAAGAAACAGGGAAATCTTACGCAGCGTATTACTGTTAGTTCGCGGGATGAAATTGGTCAGTTATCGGATGGAATTAACAATTTTATCATTCAGTTACAGAATGCTATGCAAAAAATACGAAAGCAGTCAGAAATAATGCAAAGTTCACTTGGATTAATGAATGAAGAAGTAAACAATTCAAATGAAAATGCAGATAATATTGCGTCTACCATGGAAGAAATTACTGCGAGTATGGAAGAAATATCATCTTCTATAGAGGGAATTACCGGGAACACCAATGATATAGTGAGTTCAATTAACGATGTTGGAAATCAAGTTAATGAAGGTGTTGTAATTGCCTCTGATATTAAAGCATTAGCGGTTGGTGTTAAAGAGGAGACAGAGAAGAAGAAAACAGACATTTCTGATATTATTAACGAAAAGAGTCAGGCATTATCTTTATCCATTGAAGAAAGTCGGCAAATCAGCAGTATTAATAATTTAACTAACGATATACTTGAGATCGCAAGTCAGACGAATTTGCTTGCATTAAATGCTTCTATCGAAGCTGCAAGAGCGGGGGAAGTTGGCAAGGGATTTGCTGTTGTCGCAGAGGAAATTCGTCAATTGGCAGAAAACAGTAAGAATACGGCAAATGACATTCAGGGTATCAGTGTTCGTGTTATTGCGGCAGTCAATCAATTGATGACAAATGCACAAGATCTCATGAATTTCATACAAAATCAGATAATGAATGATTATGTTGAATTTGAGGCTGCAACAGATATGTATTATGAAAAGGCAGATCATATGGATACTATTACAGGTCTTTTCAATAAAAATATTATGTCTCTTCGTAATATTATGGCAGAGATGAATGATGGCATTACAAATATATCAGCTGTAGTAGAGGAAAATGTGCGTGGAGTAAGCAATGCAACAGAAAATGTGACCAAACTTGCAAATTCAATTTTAAATATTCACGAGCAAGTGATAAAAAATGTTGACTCTTCGAAATATCTGTTGGAAGAGTTGAATAGTTTTCAGCAAATTTAAAGACAAAATAAAAGAAAGACGAAAAGTATTACGAAGAGAAAATAAGGACAGTTTTTTAGTCGAATGAGAGTCTAAAAAACTGTCCTTATTTTTGATATCTTAAATTCAGCAAAAGAGAAGGAAAGGAGTAAGGGATGAATACAAAATATTATCTGGCTGTGGATATCGGTGCTTCAAGCGGACGGCATATGCTTTCGCACCTGGAGAACGGCAAAATTGTTTTGGAAGAGATATATCGTTTTCCAAATGGCATGATTGAAAAAAATGGTCACAAAGTATGGGATGTGGACCAGTTATTTCAAGAGATTCTGACTGGGATGAAAAAATGTGCCATGGTAGGAAAAATCCCATATAGTATGGGTATTGATACATGGGCAGTCGATTTTGTTCTGCTGGATGAAAATGATGAACGTATCGGGGATGCAGTGGCGTACCGGGACAGACGGACGGAAGATATGGACAGGAAAGTATATGAGTTTATACCGGAAGACGATTTATACGGAAGAACTGGAATACAGAAACAGATTTTCAATACGATCTATCAGCTGATGGCAGTCAAAGAGCAGCTTGAGTGGGCAAAAAGTATGTTAATGATACCGGATTATTTTCATTTTCTATTAACTGGGAAAAAGGTACAGGAATATACAAATGCGACAACGACCCAGCTTGTGAATCCTGTGACAAAAGATTGGGATATTGAATTGATAGATATGCTTGGATATCCTCGAAGAATTTTCCATAAAATTCAAAATCCGGGATATGAATTAGGCAGACTGACGGAAGATATTCAAAACAGGGTTGGATTTGATTGTAAAGTAGTTCTTCCGCCAACGCACGATACTGCTTCTGCGGTGATGGCAGTTCCAACGCAGGAGGAGCATGCACTTTATATCAGTTCCGGCACATGGTCACTGATGGGAACAGAGTTAAAAGAGGCAGATTGCAGCAAAGTCAGTATGCAGCATAACATGACAAATGAAGGCGGTTATGATTACAGATTCCGCTATCTGAAAAATATCATGGGATTATGGATGATACAGTCAGTGAAAAAAGAAAGCGCACCGGATATGGGATTTGGAGAAATTTGTGCACTTGCATCAAAAGAAACGATCAGATCCTTTGTAGATGTCAATGATGCGAGATTTCTTGCACCGGAAAATATGACAGCGGAAGTAAAATCGGCATGCGAAGAAGCAGGGGAACAGATTCCGCAGACAATTGGTGAATTAGCCGCGGTCATTTATCACAGCCTTGCAAAGTGTTATGCAAAAACGGCAGAGGAAATAGAAAAACTGACAGGTATTGATTATTCCAGAATACAGATTGTCGGCGGCGGGGCAAACGCACATTATTTAAATGAACTGACGGCAGAGTATGCAGGGAAAAACGTATATGCGGGGCCGACAGAGGCAACAGCAGTCGGAAACTTTGCTGCACAGATGATCGCGGCGGGAGAACTAAAAGACCTAAAGGCAGCAAGGGCATGTATTGCAGAGTCGTTTGAAATAAATATTTTTACAAGTAATCAGGATACAGAATAGAAAGGAAAAGTAAAATATGACAGGTTACGAAGCAGCAAAAGCAAAATATGCAGCATTAGGTGTGGATACAGATCAGGCAATTGAGATATTGAAAAAGGTTCCGGTATCACTGCACTGCTGGCAGCTTGATGATGTGATCGGGTTTGACAATGATGGAGGTCTGACCGGAGGAATCCAGACAACCGGAAATTATATGGGACGTGCAAAAACGCCGGAGCAGCTTATGGCAGATATGGAAGAGGCTATGAAACTGATGCCGGGAACTGCAAAGTTAAATCTTCATGCGTCTTATGCCATTTTTGAACCGGGAGAATTTGCCGATCGTGATGCATTGGAGCCAAAGCATTTTAAAAAATGGGTAGAATTTGCAAAAAAACACAATATGGGTATTGATTTTAACCCGACATTTTTCTCGCATGAAAAAGTAAAGGATGGGCTTACTTTATCAAGTCCGGATGAGGAAACAAGAAAGTTCTGGATCAATCATGGGAAAGCGTGTATCCGTATTTCTGAATATTTTGCAAAAGAGACAGGTATGTCATGTGTGATGAATATCTGGACAGGAGATGGATTTAAGGATGTCCCGGCAGACCGTATAGGACCGCGCCTCCGCTATAAAGATTCAATTGAACAGATTTTATCAGAGCCATATGACAAAAATCTTGTGAAACCATGTGTGGAATCAAAAGTGTTTGGAATCGGTGTGGAGTCTTACACCGTAGGCTCAGCAGAATTTACATTAAGCTTTGCGGCACTGCATGATGGCTGTATGCCATTAATGGATAATGGACATTATCATCCGCTAGAGTATGTATCTGATAAGATCCCTGCAATGCTCTGTTTTTATCCGGAATTTGCACTTCATATTACAAGAGGTGTGCGCTGGGATTCCGATCATGTGTTGATCTTGGATGATGAGACAAAAGAAATGGCAAAAGAGATCGTGAGAAATCATGCATTAGACCGTGTTTATATGGCATTGGATTATTTTGATGCGAGCATTAACCGTGTCTCGGCACTTGCAACCGGTTTTCGAAGCTGGCAGAAGGCACTTTTGATGGCACTTTGTACTCCGAATGAAATGTTAAAAGAACTTCAGGATACCAATCAGATGAGTAAGCTTATGGTAATGAATGAAGCTGTAAAAATGCTTCCAATCGGAGAAATCTGGGAGGAGTACTGCCGTAGGGAAAATGTGTGTGATGATTTTCATTTTTATGATGAGATTGAAAAATATGAGAGTGAGGTGCTGGCAGACAGAGCATAGCACAAAATATAATATGAAATAAAAGAAAGCAGACAGGGATGATTGAATACCTGAAAATTGTAGAGGAGAGGAAGATAAACATGAAATTTTTAGATGCAGAATTTGTAAAGGGATTTATCCGTATGGCGAATGATGGATGGGAACAGGGATGGCATGAAAGGAATGGCGGAAATCTGTCCTATCGTGTAAAACCGGAAGAGGTGGAATCTGTAAAAGAAAACTTTGCTGCAAAAGAGTGGCAGCCGATCGGAATTTCTGTTCCAAAACTGGCAGGAGAATATTTTCTTGTGACAGGAAGTGGAAAATATTTCCGTAACGTCATCATTAAACCGGAAGATTCTTTCTGTATGATCGAACTGGATGAGAAGGGAGAAAATTACCGTATCGTCTGGGGACTGGTAAACGGTGGAAGACCAACATCAGAACTTCCAAGTCATCTGATGAATCTGGAAGTGAAGAAGTTGCAGAACCCGAAATACCGTGTTGTATACCATGCACACACCACAAACATTATTGCTTTAACATTTGTTCTTCCACTGGAAGATAAAGTCTTTACAAGAGAACTCTGGGAGATGGCAACGGAATGTCCGGTCGTATTTCCAGCAGGCATTGGTGTGGTTCCCTGGATGGTGCCGGGCGGCAGGGAGATTGCTGTTGCAACCAGTGAACTGATGAAAAAATATGATCTTGCGATCTGGGCACATCATGGTATGTTTGCGGCAGGGGAAGATTTTGACCTGACCTTTGGTCTGATGCATACCGCGGAAAAATCCGCCGAAATTTTGGTAAAAATGCTTGCCATGAGACCGGATAAGCTTCAGACAATCACACCGGATAACTTCCGTCATCTTGCAAAAGATTTTAATGTAACGCTGCCGGAAGAGTTCTTATATGAAAAGTAAATAGGTAGAGTAAATATATTGTATAAACGTAGGGGCTGTCACTTTTTCGAATTGAACTTCGTGAAGTGTTAGCTCCATTTTGTTTTTTATATTGAGTTCTAGTTGAGTTAAAAAACATAGAGTATTCTGCTGACCTTGACATAGCAATGGTAGATAGTTATAATTCTAAATGTTTGAAATATAAACATTTGAATTATAACTATTTCTTTTTTTGGAGGAAAGACAATGGAGGATTCACTGCATTATTTGATCATGGCGAACCAGATGCTTGTGCAGCGGGGATTGTTAGAACGGCTGAAAAACACCGGACTGACGATCGGGCAGCCAAAGGTTCTTGATTATCTGAAAGATCACGACGGCAGCAGTCAGAAGGAAATCGCCAGAAATTGTTTTTTAGAGGCGGGTTCACTGACTTCGATTTTAAACCGCATGGAGGAAAAAGGTCTGATCGAACGGCGGATGTTAAATGGAAACAGACGCACATTTCATATTTATCTGACAAAAGAGGGATGGAAAAGCCAGAAGCTGGTGGAAGAATCTTTTCTGGAAATTGAAAAGCAGGCGTTAAAAGGAATCACGGAAGAGGAATTTGATGCCTATCTTACATTCAGCAGAAAAATATTTAAAAATCTGATGCTGACAGAGGAAGAAGGGACAAAAAATGAATAAGTTAAAAAGATATCTTTTATTTTTGGTGGGATTGTTTATCAATGCACTTGGTGTAAGTCTGATCACAAAGGCAAGTCTTGGAACATCCCCGATCTCTTCGATTCCGTATGTATTAAGCCTTAATTTTAAATTTACACTTGGCAATTTCACGATCTTTTTCAGTATTTTCCTTATTTTACTGCAGATACTGATCTTACGGAAAAATTTTAAACTGGAAAATATTTTACAGATTCCTGTATCCATTGCATTTGGATATTTTATCGATCTGACCATGTATCTGTTTTTCTGGGTCGATCCGAAGAATTATCTTGTAAAAGTGATCGCACTGCTTGTGGGATGTGCGATCTTGGGATTTGGCGTTTATTTAGAGGTACTTGCAGATGTTGTCATGCTGCCGGGAGAATCCTTTGTCCGTGCGATCGTGCAGACCTGGAAAACAAATTTCGGAACGACGAAAATTATTTTCGATACATCGATGGCAGTGATCGCGGCTGCGTTGTCATTTTTGTTTTCCGGTCAGTTAAACGGAGTGCGTGAAGGTACGATCATTGCTGCGCTGTTGGTCGGATTTATCGCCAGGGTTCTTGGAAAGAAGCTGGAATTTATAAAGCCGGTGCTGTTTCCGGAAGAATATGAAACTAAGAGAGAGGTTTCAGAAAAAATACAGAACGGTGGAAAGCAGTACCGGAAAAATATTATTGTCATCGGAAGACAGTATGGAAGCGGCGGACATGATATCGGAATGGCACTTGCAGAGAAACTTGGATTTTCTTTTTATGATCAGGAGATTATAAAAATGGCTGCAGGGACGACCGGATATACACAGGATTTTATCAGTAAAAAAGAAGAATCCATGACAAACAGTCTGTTATATGATCTGGTCAGTCAGGTCTATATGTATGCACAGACCAATGAGGAAGCACCGAAAGACCAGATATTTGAGGCGGAAAAGAAAGTCATAGAAGAATTAGCACAGAAAGGAAACTGTGTGATTGTCGGAAGATGTTCGGATTATATTTTAAGAAACCGCACGGACTGCCTGAAAATCTATTTTTCTGCACCGATAGAGAGCAGGGTAAAACGCGTGATGAAGCGCTTAAATCTGTCTGAAAAAGAAGCAAAGCAGAGAATCCAGCGGGAAGATAAGAGACGTGCTGACAATTACCGCTATTATACCGGAAGAATCTGGGGTGCCGCAGCAAATTTCGATATCACATTAAATACAGAGCTTGGCATGGAGTACATAGAGAATTGTGTCTGTGAAGCATTAAACAGGTAAAAGAATAAAATATTGTATATTGTTAAAGACAGATATTCCTTGAAGAAAAGAGTCCGGTTTTATATAATTGGAAAAGAGAATATAATTTTAAAACTGAACTGGGGGAAGGAAAGATATGGCACCGTGCATCAGTATTGGTAACCAGGGATTTGAAAGTATCCGTGAAGAAAACAGTTTTTATATAGATAAGTCTGATTTTATCCGGGAATGGTGGGAATCAGCGGATGTGATGACATTGATCACCCGTCCAAGGCGTTTTGGGAAAACCCTCAATATGAGTATGGTAAACTGTTTTTTTTCAAACCAGTATGCAGGAAGATCCGATCTGTTTGAAGGTCTGTCAGTGTGGAAAGAGGAAAAATACAGAAAACTCCAGGGAACCTATCCGGTCATCTTTTTAAGTTTTGCGGATGTGAAACAGACAAATTATGAGGATGCCGTACGAAAAATAAAAAATATTATTGAAGAAACATATATGCAGCATGCGTATCTGAATGAGGCAGAAAATATTTCGGAAACGGAAAAAAGACAGTTACGGTCTGTGAGTGAAACTATGGGTGATGTGACCGCACAGGATTCATTAAAAAATTTAGCAGGTATCCTATACAGATATTATGGGAAAAAAGCCATCATCCTGCTGGATGAATATGACACTCCGATGCAGGAAGCATATATTCACGGATACTGGGATGAGTTTACCGCATTTATCCGCAGTCTTTTTAATTCCAGTTTCAAGACCAATCCTTACATGGAGCGCGGGATCATGACAGGAATCACAAGGGTTTCAAAAGAATCTATTTTTTCTGATCTCAATAATCTCAATGTTGTGACGACCACTTCCAAAGAGTATGCCACCTGTTTTGGATTTACTGAGACAGAGGTGTTTGATGCTCTCGCGGAATATCAGCTGACAGATCAGAAAGAGATGGTAAAAAAATGGTATGATGGATTTACCTTCGGCACGCATAAAGATATCTATAATCCGTGGTCGATCACTAATTTTCTGGACAAAAAACAGTTTCGTCCGTACTGGGCATCAACAAGTTCTAACGGTCTGGTAAATAAACTGATCCGGACGGCATCGGCAGACATTAAAACACGGATGGAGGAACTTTTGCAGGAAAGAGAAATCGTGGTAACATTTGACGAACAGATTGTGTTTAACCAGCTTGATAAAAGTAAAAATGCGATCTGGAGCCTGCTGCTTGCAGGGGGCTACCTGAAAGCAGAAGAGGTGGAATATCGAGGTATGCTGTTAGAACCGTGGTATCATCTTCGTATCACGAATCTGGAAACTTACAGTATGTTTTCTAACATGTTTAAAGGCTGGTTTGATGATTCCATGTCGAACTATAATGAGTTCATAGAGGCATTATTAAAAGGGAACTTAAAAGAGATGAATATTTATATGAACGACATTGCACTCACAACTTTCAGCAGCTTTGATACCGGAAACCATCCATCGAAAAGATCGCAGCCGGAGCGTTTTTATCACGGATTTGTATTGGGACTTTTAGTGGAACTGCGGGATTCTTATGATGTGCGGTCAAACAGGGAGAGCGGCTACGGCAGATATGATATCATGCTGGTTCCACATGACCAGAAAAACAATGCAATCGTGATGGAATTTAAAGTCCATGAGGCAGATGAAGAAGAAACATTAGAAGATACGGTGCAGGCCGCTTTAAAACAGATCAGGGAAAAAAATTATGACGCCGGACTGACTGCAGCAGGAATCCCAAAAGAGAAGATCAGACACTACGGATTTGCTTTTGAGGGAAAGAAAGTATTGATTGGAAAATAATTTAGAATTGTAATTAAGATGATAGTAAATGCCATGTTTTGTGTACAATGCATAAAAATATGGCGTTTATTTTGTCCAAAACTTCCAACATGCAAAACAGTTTATGCAAAAAAAGTGCAGATTGTGAAGATTTTTACCAAAGGATGTGTGGTGTGGTAGGATACAGTTACAAGATCCGAAACGGATAAAGAAAACAAGGGAGGAAAATCCTCTGCTCGTCAGCAGACTCGCATTTTCCTTCGGAAAACAAGGGAGGATTTAGAAATGTTAGCAATTAACATGGATGACGTGATCAACGTTCTCAATTCCTGTAAGCCATACCTGATTGCGCTTGGCATTGCACTGGCAATCGCAATTATTGTAACTGTGGCATGCATGAAATTGAAGAAACCGGTAAAGAAACTGGTGAGAAAGGAAGCATGGATTGCATTCCTTATGGCAGCAGTTGTGATTATCAACCTGATCTGCTTTATCCCGATGTCAAGTATGATCTCACTTGCAATGGGAAATGGTACGATCACAGAGGAGACCTCAAATGAGGCAACAGCACTCTGTGAGGATATCGCGGACGAAGGTATTGTTTTATTAAAAAATGAAGACAATATCCTGCCACTTACAAACACACAGAATATCAACGTGTTTGGATGGGCATCCACCAATCCTTGTTATGGTGGTACCGGATCCGGAGCATTATCGGATGCATACGAGACAACAACACTTCTCGGTGGTCTTGAGGATGCCGGATACAAGATCAACACAGAACTGACCGATTTTTATAAAGCATACCGTGAGGACAGACCGGAAGTTGGTATGTGGGCGCAGGACTGGACATTGCCGGAACCGACAGCAGATTCTTACAGCGATGAGCTGATCAACAATGCAAAAGAATTTTCTGATACGGCAATGGTTGTGATCACCCGTGTTGGTGGTGAGGGAGCAGACCTTCCAACCGATGTAAGCAAGGTAACTTACACAGATAACTCCGAAAACTACAAAGATTTTGAAGCTGGTGAGCATTACTTACAGTTAAGCCAGACAGAAAAAGATATGTTAGATCTTGTTTGTTCCAACTTTGACAACGTTGTTGTCGTATATAACGGTGCAAACACCATGGAACTTGGATTTTTAAATGATTACAAACAGATCAGGGGTGCGATCTGGTGTCCTGGAACAGGCCAGTCCGGATTTGAGTCTCTTGGTGCAGTCGTAGCCGGTACGGTAAATCCATCCGGAAAAACAAGTGATACATTTGTATATGATCTGACAGCAACACCGACTTATAACAACTTTGGAAACTTCCTGTATGACAATATGGATGAATTTGCCGCTACATCCAAAAACTTTGGAACAGGCGAAGAGGAAGCAACAATTCCATCTTTTGTCAACTATGTAGAAGGCATTTATGTTGGCTATCGTTTCTATGAGACAGCAGCAGTGGAAGGTCTGATCGACTATGATAAGACCGTTCAGTTCCCGTTTGGATACGGACTTTCCTACACAGATTTTGAACAGAAAATGGGAGATATCACCGTAGCAGACGGTCAGGTATCCTTTGATGTAACAGTAACAAACAATGGAACTACTGCAGGAAAAGATGTGGTAGAGGTATACTACAACCCGCCATATACAAATGGTGGAATTGAAAAAGCATCTGCAAATCTGATCGATTTTGCCAAAACAGATGTGTTACAGCCGGGTGAGTCCCAGACGATCACGGTAAGTTTTGCAGAAGAAGATATGGCTTCCTATGATACTTACGGCAATGGATGTTATGTATTAGAGGCTGGCGATTATGAAATTTCCATCAATGCTGATTCACACAATGCAATCGAATCTAAGACCGTAAGTGTCGCAGATACCGTTGTATATGATGAAAACAATGCACGTTCTACGGATGATACAGCTGCAACCAATCAGTTTGCATATGCACAAGGAGATGTAACATATCTCTCAAGAGCAGATGGATTTGCAAACTATGCAACAGCAACAGCAGTTCCGACAAACTTTACATTAGCAGAGGATGAGAAAGCTGATTTCTTAAACAACAGCAACTATGATCCGGCAAACTATAACAATGATTCGGATGAAATGCCGACGACAGGTGCGAAAAATGGAATGACACTTGCTGATATGCGTGGTCTTTCCTACGATGATGAAAAATGGGATACACTTCTTGACCAGCTGACAGTTTCCGATATGGATACGATGATCGCCCTTGGTGGATATCAGACATCTGCAGCATCCAGCGTTGGAAAAGTTATGACTGTTGACTGTGACGGACCTGCATCCATCAATAACAACTTTACAGGAACAGGTTCCATCGGATTCCCGTCCGCAGTTATGATCGCAAATACCTGGAACAAAGATCTTGCGCTTTCTTTCGGTGAGAGCATCGGTAAGATGGCAGACGAGATGGATGTTTCCGGATGGTATGCACCGGCAATGAACACACACAGAAATGCATTTGCAGGACGCAATTTTGAGTATTATTCAGAAGATGGAGTTCTCTCCGGGGAAATGGCTGCAAACGCAGTGATCGGTGCTGAAAAATATGGTGTTTACGCGTATATCAAACATTTTGCTTTGAATGATCAGGAAACTAACCGTACCGGAATGTTATGTACATGGTCAAATGAACAGGCAATCCGTGAAATTTACTTAAAACCTTTTGAGATCGCAGTCAAAGAAGGCGGAGCAAAGGCAGTCATGTCCTCCTTCAACTATATCGGTACACAGTGGGCAGGCGGAACCTATCCGTTACAGACAACCGTACTTCGTGATGAGTGGGGCTTCCGTGGATTTGTATTAACGGATTACTTCGGTGTATATGGATACATGGATTCTGATATGGGTATCCGCGGCGGTACAGACTGTATGTTAGTTGCATACGATACGGAAACCAACCATGTGACAGATACCACAAGCGCAACAGGTGTAAAAGCAATGCGTCAGGCATCCAAAAATATCATGTATACCGTTGTAAACAGCCGTGCATATGATCCTGAAAACTTAAAGACAGGTCTGATGAACTGGCAGATCCTGGCAATCGTGATCGATATCATCCTTGGAGCACTGGTGATCTTCTTAGAGGTTCTTACGATCAGGAAATATAAAAAAGATGCAGCAGAAGAACCGGTACAGACCGTAAATGAAACATCAGCAGAATAAAAACAGAACTTTGCAGAGATTACAATACATAGAGGTGAAAGCGTACAATGAGTAGTATAAGAAATCTATGGCAGAACTTTGCAGACAAACATCCCGGAGCCTCCAAATGGGTCCGGGAGGGCGGTCTGTTCGTGATCGTAAGTAACCTGATCACGGTATTTAAATACCTGATGTTACTGTTTCTGCCGCTCGCATTTGCCGGACTTCCAAACATTGACTTTGGATTCCCGGGAATTGACATCACATTATTTGGAGAAACATTCAAATGGAATATTATCGGTTATGATGCCGCACACGGCGGACTTCCATATTTCTGCGCATACATGGTTGCCATGGTGATCGGAGAATGCATCAATTTCCCGATCCAGAGAACTTTCGTGTTCCGCAGCAAGGGAAATATCTGGTATCAGGCATTCTGGTATCTGATCGCATTCTGCATCGTGACCTGTATCGTAAACTCCATCAACTGTATCTGGGTTGCAGTAGCCGGTATGTTCGTACCGGACTGGCTGTACAATATAGGAACGACCGTGTTAAACGGCGGAGTTTCAATGGTCGTATTTTTCTTTGTCAATAAGATCATTTTCCCGGAAGGGGAAGCGAAAGCGTAAAGAAAAGTATGTGAAAAATGAAATAAAGAGCAGGGAAAGATCCTCCGGTCAGAGATGTTCCGGGGGATTTTTTTACTGTTATTTTTTTATGGCTTGACAAATGAGATTCCAGAGCATAATAATGAATATGAAATGCATAGACTGTTGTGTACAATGTTTTCACAGAACTTGTCACAGGAGGAAAAACTGGAGATAATAGAACAGGAATATGACATTCCCATGGAAGAGAAATTTAGAGAGGATGTGACTATTATGTGTAATCTGAGTCAGGGAATAAAAGAAGCTGGAAAAGCGGAGGGAAAAACAGAAGTGATTCTGAATATGCATAAAAAAGGCTACACGATAGATCAGATCATTGATATAGTAGAAATGAGCAGGGAAGATGTAGAGTCGGTTATCGCAGAAAAATAAAATAAGGATATATGAAAAAGCATGTTTTACAGTTCAAAAGAATTGCAGAACATGCTTTTTTTGTAGTATGGTAAACAGGAGCAGCAGATAATTTTCACATATTGACAAACAAAACAGAAATGTTTATATTTATAACAGTGTTATATGACGCTGTTATAAATGAGTGGAGGAACCAGTGACAAAACAAGTAGAAGGAGTTTCAGAAAAAATCATAGCCTGTGCGAAGGAAGAGTTCCTGCAAAAAGGATATTCCGACGCATCTCTGCGGATGATCGCCGCAAAGGCAGGAACGACGACCGGATCCATCTATTCGCGGTTTAAAGACAAGGAAGGATTATTTTCCGCGATTGTGGAACCGGCGGCGGACCATCTGGTGCAGATGTTTTTACATACGCAGGAGACATTTCACGGGCTTGCGGAAGAACAGCAGCCGAAAGAGATGGAACATTATGTGTCATCCGGAATGGTGGGGATGATCGATTATATCTACGACAATTTTGAAGTATTCGAGCTTTTGCTGGATGCTTCCTACGGAACAAAGTTTCAGGATTTCGTGGAACGGCTTGTCGAGATCGAGACGGAGTATACCTATAAGTATATGGAAGCAATCCATTATCAGACAGAGGATGGAGAAGTGATCACCGAAGATTTTATACACATCATGACAAGGGCATTATTTGAAAGCATGTTTGAGGTGGTACGTCATAAAATGACAAAGGAGACGGCACTAAGGTATATGGATATGCTGGAAAAATATCATTGCGGAGGCTGGGGTGCGATTCTGAAGTGGAAATAAAAAAGAAGGGCTGTACATTCTTTTTACAGAGTGGCAGCCTTCTATCAAAGTTGATGGTTAGACTACACTAATTTCCGGTAGTGCTATATAACAAAAATCAGAGAGAAAAAGGAGTATTTGAGATGAAAAGTAATGCGAAGTTAAAGGGAAAAGATCTGATCAATATCGGTATTTATGCAGCTATTTACTGTGTCATTATGACAGCTGTTGCAATGCTTGGATTTATTCCGATCATGATGCCGATGCTCTGTGTATTAGTGCCGCTGATCGGTGGAATACCGATGATGTTATTCATGACGAAGGTGGATAAGTTTGGAATGATCACCATTTATTCTATTATAGTCGGACTGTTTTTGTGGATTACCGGAATGGGGTACTGGCCGTTTTTCTTTGGAATCGTGTTCGGGCTGATTGCTGATCTGATCGCAAAAAGCGGCAGTTATAAGAGCGCAGGAAAAACAGTTTTAAGCTATGCGGTATTCTGCCTTGTGATCTTCGGAAACTTTATCCCTCTTTTTATCAATGCCGAGACATATTTTGCGACGAGACAGAGTTTTGGGGAAGAATACATCAATACGCTTTCCGATATCATGAGCCGGACATGGCTGGCTCCGCTTTTGATCGTGGCAAGTCTTGTCTGTGGTGTGGTCGGCGGACTGATCGGGAAAGCACTCCTGAAAAAACATTTTGTAAAGGCGGGAATTGCGTAATGCAGGCAGATTTATTGCAGCCGGATGTGGAAAACCGCGGGATCGTATTTGATCCGCGCACAAAAATGTTACTGCTGTTTACCGTTGCAGTGTTTGTGTTAGGCGGTGCAGGCGGGGATATTTTTAATGACTTTATGCCGTGTTTTTGTGTTGTACCATTTGTACTGTTTTTGCTGGCAAAAAAATGGAAGACGGCATTTACATACATGATCGTGTATGCGGCATCGTATCTGAGCTTCTGGTATCTGGGACCGAAAACGACCGGTATCGCAAACTTTCTGCTGCTTGGAGTCTGCGGGATTCTGACACGTTTTCTGCCGAGCATTTTGTTGGGAGCGTATCTGATTGAGACAACGACAGTCAGCGAGTTTCATGCTGCGATGAATAAAATGCATGTGACCGAAAAGATCACGATACCATTGTCTGTGATGTTTCGCTTTTTTCCAACAGTTACAGACGAGTTTGCATCCATCAACGCGGCGATGCGCATGCGCGATATCAGAATCGGAGGAAAAAATGCAGGAAAGATGCTGGAGTACCGTATGGTTCCCCTTATGGTGTGCCTTGCAAAGATCGGAGAAGAACTGAATGCGGCAGCGCTGACAAGAGGACTTGGCGGAGAAAAACGACGGACGAATATCTGCGAGATCGGGATCCATGTGCAGGATACACTGTTGATCACAATCTGCCTGCTACCGTATGTACTCTGGATAAAAGGAATATTGGGACTATGAGTGGAAAAATAATACAAATTTCAAATGTCAGTTTTCAGTATGACAACTCAGAAAAAGGAGCGCTGCATGATGTTTCACTGACAGCAGAGCAGGGAGAATGTATTTTACTCTGTGGGGAATCCGGATGCGGAAAAACGACGGTCACGCGCCTTTTAAACGGGCTGATCCCACATTTTTATGAGGGAACGCTAAGTGGAACAGTGGAGGCCTGCGGACTGCAGGTACAGAAGGAAGAACTCTACACGATCGCAGAGAAAGTGGGAAGTGTTTTCCAGAATCCACGCAGCCAGTTTTTCTGTCTGGATACGACGAGTGAGGTCGCATTTGGCTGTGAAAATATGGGACTGCCGGAGCAGGAGATTAAAAACCGGATCGCAAAAGTGGCAGAAGAACTTAAAATGGAAAAACTCATGGGGCGCAACATTTTTAAACTTTCCGGTGGAGAAAAACAGCGGGTGGCATGCGCCTCAGTATCTGCCATGCAGCCGGAAATATTTGTCTTAGATGAGCCGACGTCCAATCTGGATCTGGATGCGATTGAAGAATTGAAACAGACACTTTTGTTCTGGAAAAAACAGGGGAAGACGATCGTGATCGCAGAACACAGACTATATTGGTTAAAAGACATTTGTGACCGTGTCATTTATATGGAAGAAGGGCATATCGTATCCGATCTGCCAATGAAAGAATTTGTTACTTTTCCGGAAGAGCAGATAAAGGCGATGGGACTTCGTGGACTTTCCCTGTCACAGCCGGACTTTCCACAAAAGCCGGAAGAATCAGGGAAAGTGGTCGAATTAAAAAATTATCATTTTCATTATGAAAAAGAAGAAGTGCTGCATATGTCTGACATAGCGGTGCCGGCAGAGAGCATCATTGCAGTGACCGGTCATAACGGTGCCGGAAAATCCACATTTTTACGATGCCTGTGCGGACTGGAAAAGAAATTTAAGGGGCATACGGTGTTAGATGGCGCAAGTTTCAGCAGCAGGCAGATGTTAAAAAATTGCTATATGATCATGCAGGATGTCAATCACCAGTTGTTCTGTGAGACTGTGGAGGAAGAAATACAGCTTGGTATGGCGGAACAAAAGGAAGAGGAAGTATCCGGTTTATTGGAGGAGCTGGACTTATCGGAATTTCGGGAGCGTCATCCAATGTCATTGTCCGGTGGACAGAAACAGCGCGTTGCAATTGCGTCGGCGTTTCTTGCAGAAAAATCTGTTTTAATCTTTGATGAACCGACCAGCGGACTTGATTATAAACATATGAAGCAGACAGCCGGACTGTTTCAGAAACTGAAAGAGCGAAAAAAAACAACGTTTATTATCACGCATGACCCTGAGCTGATTGCGATGTGCTGCACCCATGTATTGCATATCGAGCATGGAGAAGTGCAGGAGTTTTATCCACTTGTAAGGGATCATTGCAGGCAGTTTATGGAGCAGTTTTCATTTTCGTGAAAAAGGAGATAACAATGAAAAAACAAAGTTCTTTAGCAAGGCTTTTTGAATATGCGGGAAATTTTAAGTATCTGACGATCCTCTCGTGGATATTTTCTGTGGTCAGTGCCTGGATTGCGCTGGTACCGTTTTATTATATCTGGAGAGTGATAAAGGAAATTTTAGATGTGGCGCCTCATTATGAAAATGCAGGGAATCTTGCAAATTATGGGTGGCATGCAGTCGGTTTTGCAATTCTATCCATGTTTCTTTACATTTGCGGACTGCTTTGTTCCCATTTGTCTGCGTTTCATGTGCAGGCAGGGATACGTTCACAGCTGATGCACCATATCATGACATTACCGATGGGATTTATGGACAGTGACGGAAGCGGTAAGATCCGTAAGATTGTCAACGAATCGAGTGAAGCGACAGAGACTTATCTTGCACATCAGTTACCGGATCAGGCGGGCGCCATTGCAACGCCGGTCGGTCTTCTGGTTTTGCTCCTGATGTTTGACTGGCGGCTTGGACTGCTAAGTCTGATCCCGGTAGTGGCAGCATTTTTAATTATGGGCAGCATGACCGGGCAGCGCATGAAAGATAAAATGACAGAGTACCAGAATGCACTTGAAGAAATGTCGAGTGAGGCCGTGGAATATGTCCGCGGCATTCCGGTCGTAAAAACATTTGGACAGTCGGTATTTTCATTCAAGCGTTTTCGCGACTCGATAAAGAAATATGAAAAATGGACAATCGCTTACACAAAAGAATTAAGACTTCCGATGACCTTTTATACGACGATCATCAATGCGGCATTTGCTGTTCTGATCGCAGTTACTTTTTATGTGGTCAGAGGCGGGGAGAGCGACACGTTCTTATTAAATCTGATGTTCTATATTATCATTACACCGATCATTACAGTCACTTTAAATAAAATCATGTATGCAAGTGAAAACCAGATGATCGTTGAGGATGCGCTGACCAGGATCGACAGTATTTTAAAAAAGAAGCCGCTCACAGAAGCAGCAGGAAAAGCGGATCCGAAAGATATGTCCATTACTTTTGAAAATGTGTCTTTCCGTTATGAGGATGCCGTAAAAGATGCATTACATAACATCAATCTTAAGATCCGAGAGGGCGAACATGTCGCATTTGTCGGGCCGTCCGGTGGTGGAAAGTCGACACTTGCAAGCCTGATCGCACGTTTCTTTGATGCAACAGAAGGGCAGATCAGGATCGGTGGCGTGGATGTGCGTGATATCCCGTCGAAACAGCTTATGGATATGGTGTCATTTGTATTTCAGGACAGTAAACTTTTGAAGATGTCTGTTTATGAAAATGTCCGCATGGGAAGAAAAGATGCGACGAGAGAGGAAGTACTGGAAGCACTGAAAAATGCACAGTGTGAGGACATCATTGAAAAACTGCCGGATGGCATTGATACTGTGATCGGGGCAAAGGGAACCTATGTGTCCGGCGGTGAGGCACAGCGTCTTTCGATTGCAAGGGCAATGCTAAAAAATGCACCGATCCTGATCTTAGATGAGGCAACCGCATTTGCCGATCCGGATAATGAGGCAAAAGTACAACAGGCATTTTCAAAATTATCCACAGGAAAAACGGTCATTATGATCGCACATCGTCTGTCCTCCGTTGTGGATGCCGACCGGATCTGCGTGTTAAAGGACGGAGAAATCGTGGAGTCAGGAACGCATAAAGAACTGTCAGAAGCACAGAAACTGTATGCTCATATGTGGGATGCATACAATAAATCGGTTCGTTGGAAAGTGGGGGAATAAAAAATGTCATTCAAAGAAAAAATACAGCATAAATATGCACTTTCAGAGCAGGGTGCGAAGGATATGATAAAAGCATTTGTTTCCGTCACGATATCGGATATTGTGCTGATGTTTCCGGTAGGAATGCTTTATTTTCTGGTAAAGGATTATATGGGAGGAACACTTGGTGGAAGAGGCGGGTTTTATCTTGCAGGCAGCCTGATCTGTCTGGCATTGATCGCAATTACTACCTATATCCAGTATAATGCAACATTTTTTGCAACTTATGTGGAGAGTGGTGTCAGACGCATCACACTCGCGGAAAAACTGAGAAAAATACCACTCTCGTTCTTTGGCAAAAAAGATCTGTCGGATCTGACCAGTACGATCATGGCGGACTGTGCGACGATGGAGACGGTTTCTTCCCATGTGATACCGGAACTGATCGGAGCGTGTATTTCTACGGCACTCGTGGCATTAAGTCTCTTTTTCTTTGACTGGAGAATGGCTTTAGCGGCGCTGTGGGTGCTTCCGGTTTCATATCTGATCGTTGGCTGTTCCGGTAAAGTACAAAACAGTCTGAGCAGAAAACAGATGAAATTGAAAATGGACTGTGCCGACGGGATTCAGGAAGGACTTGAGACGGTCCGTGATCTCCGCGCCAACAATGCACAGGATGATTATATGAAAGGTCTGGATAAAAAAATTAAAGCGGTCGAGAAACATGCGATCGTGACAGAACTTGGCATGGCGGTATTTGTCGCAAGTGCCCAGATGATCTTAAAACTTGGTATTGCAACGGTTGCCCTGACAGGGGGAATCCTTCTTGCAAAGGGAAGTATCGATGTACTGACATTTTTCATGTTTTTGCTTGTTGTATCAAGAATCTATGATCCGATGCAGATTTCCCTGCAGAATTTAGCGGCAATGATCAGCGCAAATATACAGAGCGAACGTTTAGACGAGATCCTCTCCCATGAAATTCAGACAGGAACAGATCAGTTAAGCCATAAAGGATATGATATTACATTTTCAAATGTGAGATTTTCTTACGACAGAAAGGAGTCTGTATTAAAGGATGTAACATTTACTGCAAAACAGGGTGAGGTGACGGCACTGATCGGACCATCCGGTGGTGGAAAGACGACCGTATCAAGACTTGCGGCTAGATTCTGGGACATTGAAAAGGGAAAGATCACAGTTGGAGGCATGGACATTTCGAAGATCAATCCGGAAACTCTGATGTCACTGTATTCCATTGTATTTCAGGACGTCACACTTTTTAACAATACGATTATGGAAAATATCCGTATCGGCAGACAGGATGCGACGGATGAGGAAGTCATTGTCGCTGCCAAGTTAGCACACTGTGATGAATTTGCCCAAAAGCTGCCGGACGGCTGGCAGACGATGATTGGTGAAAACGGATCAGAACTCTCTGGCGGAGAACGTCAGAGAATCTCGATCGCGAGGGCGTTTTTAAAGGATGCACCGATTATCTTATTAGATGAGGCGACCGCATCACTGGATGTAGATAATGAGACACTGATCCAGGAGGCATTGTCAAAACTGATCCGGAATAAGACAGTTCTTATCATTGCGCACCGGATGCGAACGGTTGCAAACGCAGATAAGATCGTTGTGTTAAAAGACGGTGTGGTTGCAGAGGAAGGCACACCTGATGAGCTGTCCGAAAAAGATGGAATCTATCACCATATGGTGGAGACACAGATGCAGGCGGCAGGCTGGGTACTGTAGTTCATGATAAAAATACCGCAAATGCGATTTTCACATTTGCGGTATTTTCAGGTTTTATGAATTATTTTTTCTTTTTCTTGCTTTTTTCTTTTTCAAGTTCAGCTTTTTCTTTTTCGAGTTCTTTATTTGCGCGATTTGCTTTTTCTTTTAATTTGGTTCTCCAGCTCTTTTTACCTTCCGGTTTTTCAAGAGGTCCGCGTACACCGGTAACTTTTGTGATATAGATACCACTCACGGTAGCTTTCACTTCTTTTTTGACCGGTATGTAATCAAATACAGATTCATCGGCGATCAAAGACATTACTTTTGGTCCAACCTTTGCCTTTACGATTGGAAGTTTGGTACGGCGCATCATCTTCGGTGTCTGGTCGATCACAACCTGCGGAAGACCGGATTCGGTAATGCGCATTCGCTTCTTATCTATAACCAGCATGGATACGGTCTGTGCGGCAGCGGCAAGCTGTTCATCCTGTTCGGCTTTCTTTTTCTGTGCTTTCTTTCCGAGAAAATAAAGGACAACAAGTCCGATGATTAAGACGGCTAAGATAACCAGTAATACAATAGTAACTGGGCTCATAAATAATCCTCCATATATTTACTTTTTAGAACAAAACTCAGAAAATATTGTAGCATTGATTTTTGGAAAAAGCAAGGTGTTCAGGATTATCTTGCCAGAATATCAATGATCTCCGCAATATACATCGTGTGCATATCATGATCTGCATACCATTTTTGTGCAATCTCCGGCATCAGGAAAGAATCCTCAGTCAGTCGCGTTGCGGACATTTTCTCGCACAGCAGGATCATGTTTCCCTCATCGATGAATGGAATGCTGTGGCGGGAGGTAAGGGTTAAACCGGCTGCTGAAATCTTATCGTCCTCGTCGCGGCCGGAGTGGCTTCCACAGTAATTTAATGCATCACGGTATTTTTCAGATAAAAAGCTGAGAGAAAAGAATTCATTTTTGTCGATCAGTTCTTTGGTGTATCTGGAGTCGCGGACAAATACAAAGGCAACGTTTTTGCCCCATAAGACACCGACACCGCCCCAGCTTATGGTCATGGTGTTTGCGTTGTCTTTGGAACCTGCGGTGAGCAGTGCCCATTCTTTTCCGATTTTTGTAAATGGATCAAATTCCATCATATCTGCTGTCATAGGTTGAAATGTATGCATAACGTAATCTCCTTTATCAGTACACAAAATATTTATATGATGATTTTATTATAAAATTCCCTGATTTAAATGACAAGAGAAAATTGCGGTTGTTTATGGAACTGGGGAAACCGTGTATGAAAAATTGACTTTTCATAAGTGTTGTACTATGATGGTTGCGAAAATTGTGCAAAACAAAGGAGAAAAACAAGGAGGAAAATCCTCTGCTCGCCAGCGGGCTCGCATTTTCCTTCGGAAAACAAAGGAGGATTTATGAAAATCACAACGAAACAAATCACAACAACAGCAGTGTTACTGGCAATCTGTATCGTGAGCCAGTTCTTTAAAAACACAAGTGTGTACATCACAGGACCGATCATCAATGCATGTCTGATCATTGCGGCACTGGGTGCAGGTATGGCATGTGGAATCATTTTATCTGTGATCACACCGGTCACATCATTCCTGATTACAGGAAGCCCAATCATGTCAGCGATCCCGGCGATCATCCCATGCGTTATGATCGGAAATATCATTCTTGTAGCAGCAGTCAGTCTGCTTGCAAAGAAGATCAAAGGCAATGCAGGTCTGATCGCAGGTATGGCAGCCGGCAGCATTGTAAAGGCATTATTTATGGGAGTCGTGATCGCACTGGTTCTGATCCCATCCCTGCTTCCGGAGGCAATGGTTCCAAAGATGGCAGTGTTCCAGACAACATTTTCTGTGACACAGTTTATTACGGCGGCAATCGGAAGCGTGCTTGCATTTATGATCTGGATCCCTTTAAAAAAGGTAATTGCAGAGCAGAACTAGTACATTTCAAAGGCAAAAATTACGGGATGGTTTTATGGCAGCACCATAACGCGTGATTATAAAAAATAAATGCTATTATGAATTTGAGTAATGACGAATATAAGCCTTTGGAATAATCTTGACACTCAAAAAAGAAAGTATCATAATGAGGGTCAGAAAAAAACGATAGAGAGTCGGAGGCATATGTTATGGATATCAGATTTGAAAAAAGAGAACATTTAAAGGAAAAACCGGATCAGAAACATCTTGGATTTGGAAAATATATGACAGACTATATGTTTGTTATGGATTGGACAAAGGAAGAGGGATGGAAAGATGCAAGAATCGTTCCGGAAGGACCGATCACCATGGATCCTGCATGTGTAACGTTACATTATGCACAGGAAACATTCGAGGGTATGAAAGCATACCGTACCGCAGAGGGTAAGATCCAGTTATTCCGTCCGGAGATGAACGCAAAGAGAATGATCAACTCTAACGCAAGACTCTGTATGCCGGAGTTCCCGGTTGATATGTTTGTTGAGGCGGTAAAAGCACTGGTAAAGGTAGAAGAGGACTGGGTTCCATCAGAGCCGGAGACATCTCTTTACATCCGTCCGTTTATGTTTGCAACAGAAGCTGCACTCGGCGTACATATGGCATCTGCTTATAAGTTTATGATTATCTGCTGCCCGGTTGGCGCTTACTACGCAGAGGGAATCAACCCGGTTAAGATCTTAGTTGAGGATGAGCTGGTCCGTGCCGTAAAAGGTGGTACCGGATTTACAAAATGCGGTGGTAACTACGCAGGTTCTATTTTAGGACAGGTTAAAGCAGAGAAGATGGGATATTCCCAGGTACTCTGGTTAGACGGTGAACATCGTAAATATGTAGAGGAAGTTGGAACCATGAACATCATGTTCAAGATCGCAGGCGAGATTTACACAGCACCGATCGAGGGAACTGTTCTTCCGGGTGTCACAAGAGATTCCATGATCCATCTGTTAAGAGACTGGGGTTATAAAGTAAATGAGACCAGACTTTCCGTAGACGATCTGATGAAAGCCGGACATGACGGCACGCTTGAGGAAGTATTCGGAACAGGTACTGCAGCAGTTATCTCCCCTGTCGGAGAACTCCGCTACAAAGATGATGTTGTAACGATCAACGATTTTAAGATCGGTGAGCTGACCCAGAAATTATATGATACCTTAACCGGAATCCAGTGGGGCAAACTGCCGGATAAATATGGCTGGACAGTAGAGGTAAAATAAGTAGTTTCATCAGGGTTTCCGATGAAAAACAGATTGCACGCACTGCGGGCAGACTGATTGTCATGAAAAACACCATGGACATGCAAAATCGCATGTTCGTGGTGTTTTTGGTTATACTAAAAATAAGTGACAGGTCAGGTGTCCTGTGTTAATATGGAACAGAAAGAACGGAATGTAATACGCCAGACCGGCGTCGTTCTGAAAATGGAGGAAGGCTATGAGTAAAACATTAGAACAATTCGAGCAGTATCTCGATAAAATGAAAAAATATGAACATATCAATACGCTTCTTTACTGGGACATGAGAACTTGTACACCAAAACTGGGGCAGGCAGGACATATCGATGCACTGACTTATTTTTCAACCGAGAGTTTTGCGATGTCGACTTCGGATGAACTTTACGGCATGTTAGAGACCTTAAAGACACCGGAAGAATTTGCACAGCTTTCAGATACCATGAAATTTATCGTGACACGCATGCAGCGCGATATGGAAAAAGACAGACGAATCCCAAAAGACCGTTATGAAGTGATGGTCCGTGAGCAGGCAGAGTCAGGAAATGCATGGGAAGATGCAAAAAATGCATCTGACTTTTCTATTTTTGCACCGCATTTAGAGAAAATGATCGCACTTACCAAAGAAATGGCAGGTTACACGGATCCGGGCAAAGAAGTTTATGATGTATTGTTAGATAAATATGAAGAGGGAATGGATTCTGCAACGATTGACCGTCTGTTTGGTGAACTAAAGGAAGCACTGATTCCGCTTGTGAAAAAAATACTTGCTGCAAAACAGCCGGATGATACAAAATTCCATGCTTATTTTGATCCGGACGATCAGAAAAAAGTACAGGGTCTTTTGCTTTCCTACATCGGATTTTCCAAAGATGCCGGTGCGGTAGGAGAGACAGAGCATCCTTTTACACTGAATTTTTCTTCCAAGGATGTCCGGGTGACAAATCATTATTATGAACATGATCCGATTTCTGCCATGTTTTCGGTTATCCATGAGGGTGGTCATGCGATTTTTGAACAGAATGTCAATCCGGAATATGACAACACGGCTGCAGGAAGCTGCCGTTATATGGGTGTGCATGAGAGCCAGTCCCGTTTTTATGAGAATATTTTAGGGCGTAATAAGAATTTCTGGATTCCGGTCTATGAGAAAGTGCAGGAACTGATGCCGCAGATGAAGGACATTTCGCTGGATGAGTTTTACCGTGAGATCAATCATGTCAGAAACAGCCTGATCCGTACCGAGGCAGATGAGGTGACCTATTGCTTCCATATTATATTGCGTTATGAAATGGAAAAGGCAATCTTTCGTGACAATGTACCGGTTGCGAAACTTCCGGAACTCTGGAATCAGAAAATGAAAGAATATTTAGATATCACTCCGGCAAATGATGCGGAGGGAATCTTACAGGATATGCACTGGTCAGATGGTTCCTTCGGCTATTTCCCGAGCTATCTGTTAGGAAGCATCTATGACGGCATGTATTTAGAGGAACTTGAAAAAGAGTCAGGGCCGGTAGATGAGATCTTAAAAGAGGGCAGAATCAAAGAAATCACAAAATGGCTGAACGAAAAGATCCACTGGTATGGCAGCACACGCACACCAAAAGAAGTGATTGCAAATGTGTGTGGAAAAGAAGTATCAGCAGAGCCATTGGTGCGTTATTTTGAGAGAAAATATGCCAACGTTTACGATTTAAAATAAATGAAGCAGAATCGTGTGAAAATGAGCTTTTTCACACGCAGGAATGGGGATTTATATGAAAAAACAGGGAATTATTTTTGATATGGATGGCACACTTTGGGATTCAGCCGCCAATGTGGCTGAATCCTGGAATGAAGCGATCCGTCAGGATGGAAGGTTAAATAAGGTACTCACAGAAGCCGATATCAAGGGTGTTATGGGAAAGACCATGGATGTGATCGCAAAGCTGTTATTCCCGGAACTTTCCGGGAAAGAGCAGGAGACGCTTTTAGCGGAGTGCTGCAGGATTGAGAACGATTATTTGAGAGAACATGGCGGTGTGCTTTATCCGGATCTTGAGGATACTTTCAAAGAATTAAAAAAGACATATGAACTCTACATTGTAAGCAACTGCCAGAAAGGTTACATTGAGGCGTTTTTGGATCATTATCATTTCTGGGATTATTTTTCCGATATCGAATGTTACGGAAATAATCTTTTACAGAAAGGGGACAATATCAGACTGCTTGCAGACCGGAATCATTTAGAGGAAGCAGTCTATGTGGGCGATATCCAGGGAGATTATGATGCCAGCAGAAAAGCTGGCGTTGGCTTTATTCATGCCGCATACGGTTTTGGAATCGTACCGGAAGCACAGTATAAGATACAGTCATTTTCAGAACTTGTGACAAAACGGGTGGCAGAAACATATTTTAGAGGATTAATATGACAAAATTACAAGAACTACTAAAACAGATCAACCGGAAGCATGTGTATATCCAGACGCATAATTTCCCTGACCCGGATGCCATTGCGAGTGCGCTTGGAATCCAGGAGCTGTTAAAGCACAATGGAATTTCTTCTACGATCTGTTATAAAGGAAAAATAGACCGTTACAGTACTGACAAGCTGCGTGAACTGATGGAAATCGAACTTTTGAATGTGGAGGATCTCGGTACGATTTTGACAGACGAGGACGAAGTGATCCTTGTGGATGCACAAAAGGGAAATTCAAACATCGTTGACATTACGGGGGACGAGATCATCTGCATCGATCATCATCCGGAAAATGAAAAGTTCCCATATCGGTTTAAAGACATCCGGCCGGAAGTGGGAGCATGTGCGACGATCGTTGCGCAGTATTTTTTTGAAAATAATATTCCGATGGACCGGAGGATCGCCACGACTCTGACATACGGTGTACGGATCGATACCAATAATCTGAGCCGCGGAGTGTCAAAACTCGATATTGAGATGCTCTACCGGATGTTTGATGATTGCGATTATGAGGTCATCCATATGTTAGAAAACAGTAATCTGTGTTTTGATGATCTGATGGCATATTCGAGTGCAATCTCAAGTATTGAAGTATATGATGACATCAGTTTCTGCAATACTGGTAAGGATTGTCCGGTCATTGCAAATATATCCGATTTCATGCTTGCTTTAAAAGAAGTGTCATTTTCTGTCGTGTATTCAAGAAAGTCGGACGGAATCAAACTTTCCGTGCGCAGTGAAAAGAGTATGCTCGATGCGGGAAAAATTGTGGCGGAGGCACTGAAGGGAATTGGCAATGGCGGCGGACACGCATCGATGGCGGGAGGATTCGTGCCGTGCACGGGCAGCGACATGGATGTAAAACTGTTAGAGGCACAGATGAAGGAGCGGTTTTTAAACGTGATCACAGATGTCAAAAAGCGTGCGGTATAAAAGTATCATGGCTCTTGACATTCTCACTTTCCGAGTCTATACTAAAGACTAGATTTTTGGCAAAAGGCAATGACGAAGACAGTAGTTCATCAGGAAAAGCAACAGAGAGCCGGAGCAGGTGGAAACCGGTGCGAGTATCTGCTGAATGAAAATCACTTCCAAGCCGCAGTCTGAAATGGTCAAGGCAGATCACGACTGGGATTTTCCGTGACAGAGTAAGCGCTGACGCATTTCCTGCGTTACAGGGAACGTGTATCCGGAGTTTATCAGTTCCGTGTACATTTGTATATCAGGTGGTATCACGAAGTATTTAAGCCCTCGTCCTATATACAGGACGAGGGCTTTTTTCATTCATAGGAAATTACGTTCTGTGAATGAAAAAGAAATCAATGGAGGTTAACAATGTATAAGAAAGTTGATGCGAGTCTGAATTTCGTAGACAGAGAAAAACAGATCGAGAAGTTCTGGAATGACAATGACATCTTTAAGAAGAGCATGGAACACCGCAAGGAAGGAGAGACCTACACCTTTTATGACGGTCCGCCAACTGCAAACGGCAAGCCGCACATCGGACATGTGGAGACCCGTACGATCAAAGATATGATTCCGAGATACCAGACCATGAAAGGAAAATTCGTTCCGCGTAAAGCCGGCTGGGATACACATGGACTCCCGGTAGAACTTGAGGTTGAGAAACTTCTTGGCTTAAACGGAAAAGAGCAGATCGAAGAATACGGTATGGAGCCTTTCATCAAAAAATGTAAGGAATCCGTATGGAAATACAAAGGAATGTGGGAAGATTTCTCAAAGACCGTTGGTTTCTGGGCTGATATGGACAATCCATATGTTACCTACGATGACAATTTTATTGAGTCCGAGTGGTGGGCATTAAAAGAAATCTGGAATAAAAACCTTTTATACAAAGGATTCAAAATCGTTCCTTACTGCCCTCGCTGCGGTACCCCGTTATCTTCTCAGGAGGTTGCGCAGGGTTATAAGACGGTCAAAGAGCGCTCTGCAGTTGCACGTTTTAAAGTAATCGGAGAGGATGCATATTTCCTTGCATGGACTACAACTCCATGGACACTGCCGTCTAACGTCGCACTCTGTGTGAACCCGGAAGAGACTTACTGCAAAGTAAAAGCGGTTGACGGATATACCTATTATATGGCAGAGGCACTGCTTGACACGGTACTTGGCAAACTGCCTGACAAGGATGCACCGGAGGGAACAAAGGCATACGAAGTATTAGAGACTTATAAAGGAAGCGACTTAGAGTACAAAGAGTATGAGCCGTTATTTGACTGTGCAAAAGAGATCATTGAAAAACAGCACAAAAAAGCGCATTACATCGTATGTGACACCTATGTAACCATGACAGACGGTACCGGTATCGTTCATATCGCACCTGCATTTGGTGAAGATGATGCCGCTGTCGGAAGAAAATATGACCTTCCATTCGTACAGCTTGTAGACGGAAAAGGTGAGCTGACCAAAGAGACACCATATGCAGGTGTTTTTGTAAAGAAAGCGGATCCTATGGTATTAAAAGATCTCGATGAAAAGGGACTGTTATTCGATGCTCCGAAGTTCGAGCATGAATATCCGCACTGCTGGAGATGTGACACACCGCTCATCTACTACGCAAGAGAATCCTGGTTTATCAAAATGACTGCAGTCAAAGATGACCTGATCCGCAACAACAATACTGTAAACTGGATCCCGGATTCCATCGGAAAAGGACGTTTCGGTGACTGGCTTGAGAATATCCAGGACTGGGGTATCTCCCGTAACCGTTACTGGGGAACACCGCTTCCGGTATGGGAGTGTGAATGTGGACATCAGGAGTGCATCGGCAGCCGTGCAGAACTTGCAGAGAGAAGCGGAAATCCGGAGGATGCAAAGGTAGAACTTCATCGTCCGTATATTGATGCAGTTACCTTTAAATGCCCGGACTGTGGCAAAGAAATGCACCGTGTACCGGAAGTGATCGACTGCTGGTTCGATTCCGGGGCAATGCCGTTCGCACAGCACCATTATCCGTTTGAGAACAAAGACGTATTTGAAAAACAGTTCCCGGCGAAATTTATCTCCGAGGCAGTTGACCAGACAAGAGGATGGTTCTACTCTCTGATGGCAGAGTCCACCCTGTTATTTAACAAAGCTCCGTATGAGAACGTCATCGTTCTTGGACATGTACAGGATGAGAACGGACAGAAGATGAGTAAGTCCAAAGGAAATGCAGTGGATCCGTTTGATGCATTAGAGACTTACGGCGCAGATGCGATCCGCTGGTATTTCTATACAAGCAGTGCACCATGGATCCCGAAACGTTTCAGTGGCAAGCTGGTACAGGAAGGACAGCGTAAATTCATGGGTACCCTGTGGAATACTTATGCATTCTTCGTGCTGTATGCAAACATCGACCAGTTTGATGCAACAAAATATACCTTAGATTATGAAAAATTATCCGTTATGGATAAGTGGCTTTTGTCAAAACTGAATTCCGCAATCAAGGGAACGGATGAGAACCTTGCAAATTACCGCATTCCGGAAGCTGCAAAGGTACTTGATGAGTTCGTGGATGACATGAGTAACTGGTATGTCAGAAGAAGCCGTGACCGTTTCTGGGCAAAAGGCATGGAGCAGGATAAGATCAACGCATATATGACACTTTATACTGCATTAGTTGAGATCTGCAAGGCCGCTGCACCGATGATCCCGTTCATGACAGAGGAAATCTATCAGAATCTGGTACGTTCCATCAATACAGAGGCACCGGAGAGCATCCATCTGTGCGACTTCCCGGCTGTCAATGAGGCATGGATCGACAAAGAATTAGAGAAAAATATGGATGAGGTCTTAAAGATCGTTGTTATGGGCCGTGCATGTCGTAACTCTGCGAATATCAAGAACCGCCAGCCAATTGGAAATATGTATGTCAAAGCACCGAATGTTTTATCTGAGTACTTTGTAGAGATCATCGAGGATGAGCTGAATGTGAAGAAAGTAAACTTTACAGAGGATGTCAGCGCATACACAAGCTATACCTTCAAACCGCAGCTTCGTACCGTCGGACCGAAATACGGCAAGTTCTTAGGACAGATCCAGAAAGCACTTGCAGAGTTAGACGGAAACAAGGCAATGGCTGAATTAAAAGCAGACGGTGTGCTTGCATTGCCAACAGTCAGTGATGATGTAAAATTATCCGAAGAAGACCTTCTGATCACAATGACACAGATGGAAGGTTATGTAACGGAAGGGGATAATACCGTAACCGTTGTGCTTGATACCAACCTGACACCGGAACTGGTAGAGGAAGGATTTGTCCGTGAGCTGATCAGTAAGATCCAGACCATGCGTAAGGAAGCCGGATTTGAGGTTATGGATAAAATCTCCATTTACTATCATGCAGATGAAAAAGTAGCCGATATCTTTCATAAGTACGGAAATGACATCATGGGTGATGTTTTAGGTACTGAGGTTGTAGCAGAAGCTGATTCTTTTGACGCCAAAGAAGATGGAATCTACTGCAAGGAATGGAATATTAATGGGGAAAAAGTATTGCTTGGAGTAAAAAAAGGAGAAAACTAGATGAAGGAAAATGTTTTCAACAAGGAAAAATTTATTGAGGACGTAAAGGAAAATGTAAAAAATCTTTACCGCAAAACATTAGAGGAAGCTTCACAGCAGGAAATTTTTCAGGCGGTTTCCTACACGGTAAAAGATGTGATCATTGATGACTGGCTTGCAACACAGAAAGCGTTTGACAAACAGGATCCAAAGATGGTCTATTATATGTCCATGGAATTTTTAATGGGTCGTGCGCTTGGCAACAACATGATCAATTTAAAAATGTACAAAGAGGTAAAAGAGGCACTCGAGGAGATCGGTCTAAACCTTGATGAGATCGAGGATCAGGAGCCGGATCCTGCACTTGGAAACGGTGGACTTGGCCGTCTTGCAGCCTGCTTTATGGAATCACTGGCAACACTTGGATACGCAGCTTACGGCTGCGGTATCCGTTACCGTTACGGAATGTTCAAACAGAAGATCAAAGACGGTTTTCAGGTGGAAGTGCCGGATAACTGGTTAAAGAACGGATATCCGTTTGAACTTCGCCGTCCGGAGTATTCCTATGAGGTTAAATTCGGCGGTTATGTCCGTGCGGAAGTGACGGAGGAAGGCAAGACACGTTTCGTACAGGAAAATTACCAGTCTGTTTTAGCAGTACCTTATGATATGCCGATCGTAGGTTACGGCAATCATGTGGTAGATACCTTAATGATCTGGGATGCAGAGCCGATGGAGTGCTTTGAGTTAGATTCTTTTGACAAGGGAGATTACCACAAGGCAGTAGAGCAGGAAAACCTTGCCCGCAACTTAGTTGAGGTACTTTATCCGAATGATAACCATATCGCAGGAAAAGAACTTCGTTTAAAACAGCAGTATTTTTTTGTATCTGCAAGTGTACAGCGTGCATTAGCACGTTACAAAAAACATCATGATGATATCCACAAGCTGCCGGAGAAAGTAACATTCCAGTTAAATGATACACATCCGACCGTAGCAGTGGCAGAGCTGATGCGTATTTTACTCGACGAAGAGGGATTAAGCTGGGATGAGGCATGGGAGATCACAACAAAGACCTGTGCATATACCAACCACACGATCATGGCTGAAGCACTTGAAAAATGGCCGATCGAGATCTTCTCAAGACTGCTTCCGCGTATCTATCAGATCGTTGAGGAGATCAACCGCAGATTTATCTTACAGATCCAGGCAGAATTCCCGGGCGATAACGGTAAGGTTGCCCGCATGGCAATCGTTTACGATGGTCAGGTGAAGATGGCACATCTTGCAATCGCAGCAGGATATTCCGTAAATGGTGTGGCAAAACTCCACACAGAGATCTTAAAGAACGAGCAGCTTCATGATTTCTACGAGCTGTTCCCACAGAAATTCAACAACAAGACAAACGGAATCACACAGCGCCGCTTCTTAATGCATGGCGATCCGCTTCTTGCTGACTGGGTAAGTGAACATATCGGGGATGACTGGATCACGAATCTTGCCCATATTGAGAAGATGGCGATCTATGCAGCCGATAAAAAAGCACAGCAGGAGTTCATGAACATCAAATACCAGAACAAACTGCGCCTTGCAAAATACATCAAAGAACACAACGGCATCGAAGTAGATCCTCGCTCCATCTTTGATGTGCAGGTAAAACGTCTGCATGAATACAAACGTCAGTTACTGAATATTTTACATGTCATGTATCTGTATAACGAATTAAAAGAGCACCCGGATATGGATTTCTATCCGAGAACCTTTATTTTCGGTGCAAAGGCAGCAGCAGGCTACAAGAACGCAAAACTTACGATCAAACTGATCAACAATGTGGCGGACGTTATCAACAATGACAGAAGCATTAACGGCAAGATCAAAGTCGTATTTATTGAAGATTACCGCGTATCGATCGCAGAGTGGATCTTTGCGGCAGCAGATGTCAGCGAGCAGATCTCCACAGCTAGTAAAGAGGCATCTGGAACCGGTAACATGAAATTCATGTTAAACGGTGCACTGACACTCGGAACGATGGATGGTGCCAATGTTGAGATCGTCGAGGAAGTCGGTAAAGAAAATGCATTTATTTTCGGTATGAGTTCCGATGAAGTCATTGCGCATGAGAGAAACCGTGATTATGATCCAATGAAGATCTTTAATACGGATCAGGATATCCGCAAGGTATTGATGCAGCTGATCAACGGATTCTATTCACCGAACGATCCTGAGCTGTTCCGTAACCTTTACAACTCACTGCTCAATACACAGTGTACACAGTTTGCAGATACCTATTTCATCTTAAAAGATTTCCGTTCTTATGCAGAAGCACAGAAACGTGTGATGGAAGCGTACAAAGATGAGGAAGGCTGGGCAAAGAGCGCAATCTTAAATATCGCACATGCCGGTAAATTCTCCTCTGACCGTACAATCCAGGAATATGTGGATGATATCTGGCACTTAGACAAAATTACCGTAGAGGTATAAAGAATATGTGTGAAATAGCGGACTGCCTGTTTTTACAGGCAGATCTGTGAACATAAAAAGAACCCCATATGGGAATGTCATAAGGTTAAGATGACATTCCCACGCCGGGGTTCTTTTTTCATGACAATACAATGTTTACAAAGCATACATTCTATTGTCATAAACATTCTTTCTGAAAAGATAATTTAATTTAAAATCTTAATACTACCTATAAGCGGAAGCTCCTTTTCTTCCTCTTTGCAGGCATATACTAATCCCATGATCCAGAAGATAAAGAATACAAGGGAGAGAATGCTGCTGACAGCCCATCCGCAAACCGGAATACGTGAAATGATGATACCGTTGATCAGTGATGCAAGTAATAATACCAGTGACTGATTCAGATGGAATTTTGCACCTTCCTTATCACCGGCACAGTATGCGATCAGCCAGCCGATGAGTGTGATGTAGGAAACGATTCCTGTTGTTTTCTTGTTCATAAGTAAACCTCCTCAAAAATTTAATAACATTCGTATTCTAACACTCTTATCAGCAAAATGCAAAAAATATAGAAAAAAAGAGAATTTTGCAGAAATTAAGGAAAATGCAAAGTAAATCTTTTGAAAATCTTTATTTTTTTCTGCGGGCGTTCTTTGCATTCGGAAGGTATGATAATACTCAAAGGAGGGTAAGAGCAGGAAGATATCAGTTGTGCCGGGAATAATACAGGATTTGTTTCATTTTGATAAGGTAAATGATATACTGATAGGAAGTGTGGCAAAAAGGAATATCTGCGGCACAGAAAGAAAAGGGGAGAAGTGTGAAAATCTTTCACACAGACAAAAATAATGGAACAGTACAATATTTTAATCGTAGAAGATGACAAAGAGATCCGTGATGGAATCGAGATATTTTTAAAAAGCCAGAATTATAACGTTTATAAGGCGGCAGATGGTATAGAAGGTTTAGAGATTATTGAGAGTAAGGAGATACATCTTGCGATCGTTGATATCATGATGCCGCGTATGGATGGGGTAACAATGACATTAAAACTCAGGGAACATCATGATTTTCCTGTAATTATGCTTTCGGCGAAATCAGAGGAGACAGATAAAGTGATCGGGCTGAACATCGGAGCGGACGATTATGTGACAAAACCATTTACGCCGTTAGAATTGATGGCGCGCGTCAATTCCCAGATCCGGCGTTATACAAAGTTTAACAACAAAAGTCAGGAGAAAAAGGAAAATGACAGGGTACATATCATTGGCGGAATTGAGCTGAATGAAGATACGGTAGAAGTATTTGTGGATGGAAAACCGGTAAAAATGACACCGATTGAGTTTAAGATCTTAGCACTTCTGATGAAAAATCCGGGAAGAGTTTATTCGGCGGACGAGATTTACGAGCGTGTCTGGAATGAAAAAGCGATCAATACGGATACGATTATGGTGCATGTGAGAAATATCAGGGATAAGATTGAGATCAATCCGAGAGAACCAAAATATTTAAAGGTGGTGTGGGGCGTTGGATATAAAATGGAAAAACAGCCGTAAGGCGGGGATTGCGATAACAGCAGGGTTTCTTCTTGTTTTAGCAGTTATCAATTTTTTATGCTATCCGGGAATCAATCGCAGAAGCAAAGACTGGATGCAAAAGACAGAAGCAGCAAAAACAGGTGCAGACAGTGATACGCAGATTCGGACACAGTTTCTGAAAAATCTGTATGAGGGATTTTATCTGCTCGATCTGGAATATCAGAATCAGAAGAGTGAGACGGAGATGTCAGCAACAGATCTTTATATCGCATCTTATGCAAAAGCGGATGAAACCGACAGGTGGGAGTCACAGGAACAATTAGAGCAGGTAACCAATGATGAAGTATTGTCGGTGATGGATGAATGGAGCAGTCAGTTTGAAAAAATCCGTTTCCAGATTGATTACTGCGTCATGGAATCCGAAGATGGAAGCAGACTGAAAAATACAGCGCAGAATTTAGAGAGTGTACTCGGTGGAGAGGAAAAGGATGTCAGTGAACAACTGGCACAATATTACAGCGAATTGTTTGCGGTAAAATTTAATGAAGTCGGGGCGATGGAAGTAATTCCTCTGCTGTCAGACAGGGAAAATAGCGGGGATCTTTTAATAAAATCCTTAGGGGCACAGGAACGCAGTGAACTGTTAAAAACTAATCTGGAAGAGTATTTTAATCCAACAGACATGCCCGTGCTCAAAGGACCGGAAAATATAGAGTTTGTGATAGGTATTTCCAAAGAGAAGGCATCTGAAAATATTCTTTATGATTCTTACAGTGATGAGGAAGAAGATTATCTTGAAAAGCTGTCCGCCTATAAAATTAATGGAGCATTTCCATTGTATGGCGTATCGGTTGTGGCTGTGATCGCATTTATGTTTTTTATGACAGGGAAAAAAGCTGGCGGCAATATCTTAAATGATGGAAAGGTACATGCTTACGCGGCAGAACTTGGAGTCACAGGTGTGATCTGCGGACTGTGTCTGCAGAATTACTTTACGGAACTTACCTGGTCGTATGGATTTGATTCGTTTACGGATGTGGCGGATGAACTGATGGGTGGACAGGTTTATGATGTTGTGATCAGCGTACTTACTGCAGTTGGAACTTTGTGGCTGATCTATGCAATGTGGTTTGCAGCCGCATATCTGCTAAGACCGGTATTTTCAAACGGACTCTGGGAATATATCAGAAGATACAGTCTGATCTATCAGATCTTCCCATGGATAAAAAAACAGTTTAAAAAGACAGGCAACCGGATCAGACAGTGGTGGAACACACTCTCCGGGGAGATCACACACATTGATTTCAGTGAGGAAACGACAAAACTGATCTTAAAAGTTGTCGTTATAAACTTTGCAGTGCTTGCAGCCTGTTCCTTGTTCTGGTTCTTTGGGATCGGTGCATTAGTTGTCTATTCGATCGTCCTGTTTTTTATTATAAAGAGACATTATGAGCAGATCAATAAAGATTATCATGCGATGTTAGATGCCATGCAGACGATCGCAGAAGGCAACCTTGACAAGGAGATTTATGGAGACTTTGGTATATTTAATCCGTTCCGGGATGAACTTACGCAGATCCAGACCGGTATGAAAAAAGCAGTGGAGGAAGAGGTAAAGAGCCAGCGGATGAAAACGGAGTTGATCACGAATGTTTCCCATGATCTGAAAACACCGCTCACTGCGATCACGACTTATATCGAACTGCTGAAAAAAGAGGATATCACGGAGGAAGAGCGCCGTTCTTACATTGATACATTAGAGCGCAAATCCCTGCGCCTTAAGGTACTGATCGAAGATCTTTTTGAGGTCAGCAAGGCAAACAGCAACAACATTGTGTTAAATAAGATGGAACTCGACGTTGTAAATCTGATCAAGCAGGTCAGCATTGAGCATGTGGACAAAATGCAGCAGCGTGGACTTGAACTACGGTGGAATGTGCCGGAAGAAAAAGTACTGCTGATGCTTGATAACCAAAAGACTTACCGCATCTTTGAAAATCTGTTTGTCAATGTAGTAAAATATGCGATGCCAGACAGCAGAGTTTATTTAGAGGTGCGAAAGAAGGCGTCCATTGTGGAGATCATCTTAAAAAATATGTCCGCCGATGAGATCCATATCAGCGGAGATGAGATCACAGAACGGTTTGTGCGCGGTGACAGTTCGAGAAACACCGAAGGTTCCGGACTTGGACTTGCGATCGCAAAAAGTTTTACCGAGGCGCAGGGCGGCGAATTCCACGTCGAGGTCGACGGGGATCTGTTCAAAGTTGTCATTTTGTTTTAGGGACTAATATGTTATAATACCGTTTAGAAAATGTAGATCTCTGCAAAACTCAACAAAATGTGGAGCTATTGCGAGAGACTGACAAATGAATAAGAAGGTGCTGGGGAGCCGCCGGTACTTAGTGACCGTATTTTGGTCACTTAGTATCCGTTGCGAGCGACACGCAGCGGAAGCGTGCCTTCGTTTCATGTGTCAGTCTCTCGCAATTTCAGAAAATGTGGATGAGTTTTGCAGGTATTAGAATTAACAAATGGGAGGACAACAAGATGGAAACAATGGACGACTACAAGGACGAACTGGAAGCCTCTTTCCGCAGGATCAGCGAAGGAGACATCATTTCCGGTACGGTCATTGACGTAAATGAAGAGGAAGTGACTCTGGATTTAAAATATTATGCGCAGGGAATCATCAAAGTTGCTGATCTGAGCAATGATCCTGATTTTAATGTCATGGAACAGGTACACAAGGGAGATGTGATCGAGGCAACTGTGGTGCAGACGGACGATGGTGCCGGAAATATCGTACTTTCCAAAAAGGAAGCGAACGATATACTTGCATGGGATAAATTAAAACAGATGATGGAAGATGAGACAACAGTCAGAGTCCGCATCAAAGAGAGCGTGCCGAGCGGCGTTGTTACTTATCTGGAAGGCATCCGCGCATTTATCCCGGCATCCCAGATCACACTTGACTATGTGGAAGATACTGACGCGTGGATCGGAAAAGAAATCGAAGTGCGTGTGATCACTGTGGATCCGGAAAAAGAAAAACTGGTTTTATCCGGCAAAGCGGTGGCAAGAGAAGCAGAAGCTGAGGAGCGCAATCACAAAATCTCCATGATCGTACCGGGAACCGTACTCGAAGGAACGGTTGAGACACTGATGCCATACGGTGCATTTATCAACCTCGGAAACGGACTGAGCGGTCTGGTACACATCTCACAGATCTGCGAGCGCCGCATCAAAAAGCCATCCGAAGTATTAAAAGAAGGACAGAAAGTCAAAGCAAAAGTCCTTAACACAAACGACAACAAGATCAGCCTCAGCATGAAAGCATTACAGGAAGAAATGGTCGACACCGCAGGCGTTGCCGAGGAAGAACTGGAAAAATACACCGACACAGAATCAACAGGCACCAGCCTTGGTTCTTTACTGGCAGGATTTCACTTTGATGCATAGGCAGTCATAAGTAGCTCTGTTTAAGGGTATATGAATTTGTAAAAATTAAATTTGAAAAAGAAAACGGCAGTGACAACTGAATGGTAAAAAGGTTCTGTTGTCACTGCTGTTTTTATGATAATGCATTTGTTTAAACGTTGGCATTATTTTTGTTTAATTAATTGTTTTCATCATTGAGCAGAGTATCTGCTGTTGTGTTTAACAGTTGAGCAAAAGCTTTGAGTTCAATGTCTGTTACAAAACGTTTACCACATTCTATCCGCTGAATAGCGTTTTTATCTAAGTCAATTCCTTTTAACTGTAGTTTGTCAGCGAAAGCACGTTGAGATACTTTTGGAGACAGTGATTTTCGAAGTTGACAGATTTTCTTTCCACAAATATTATTTGTGCCAATTGCAGACTTGTTTTTATACATATATCCTCCATAAATATAAAATAAAATGACATTCAGTGATTGTCATTTATAAAATGATATGATAGAATTAATGACGAAATGACATTTACTGAATGTCAAACTAATATATATAAGTGAAATGGAGGAGTTAATATGAGAAGAAAAATATTATTTGGTGTTTTGACAGCAATGATATTGTTTGGAAATGCAAATGCTGTATCGGCGCAAGAAACAGCAAATGTATATGAAGAACAACAAAGTGCACAGGAAAATGCAGAGAATGAGATTGCGGAGATCTGCAAATATATTGATGTAGAGGTACAAAAAGAAAAAAAATCTGCTAATACTGAAGCCGACGAAAATGGTTTTATCGTAGAAAATGGTGTACTAACGGGTTATACCGGTTCTGGTGGAGATATAGTAATTCCAAATGGGGTAATTAAAATTGGAGATAGGGTATTTGCCGGAAACAATAAAATAATCAGTGTAAAAATTCCTGAAAGCGTGAAAGAAATTGGTAATTCTTCATTTTATAGGTGTGTAAATCTGAAAAGTGCAATTTTACCATCCAATATGACAGAGATGGGGACGGAAGTATTTGAAGATTGTGAAAGCCTATCTGATATAGTAATTCCTAATGGAGTAACTAAGATTGGAAAAGAGGATTTTTATGGATGTAGCAAATTAGTAACAGTAACGTTACCTGAAAATCTGACAGATATAGGAGATAAAGCTTTTGATGAATGTACAAGTCTTAAGGAGATTAAATTTCCGGAAAGCCTGACTAAAATAGGAGCTGCTTCATTTGCTCAATGTGAGAGTCTGACACAAATAGCAGTAACTGAAAATGTGACAACTATAGGAGCAAGTGCATTTTCTGGATGTGATAATATAACAATTATGACAATCCCGGAAAGTGCAACAGCTATAGGAGCAGGAGCATTTTCTGGTTGTGCTTTTACAGAAATAACTCTTCCAAAGGGTTTAAAACGGATTGAAAATTCAACTTTTAGCGCTTGTTCAAAGCTGAAAAATATAGTAATTCCAGAGAATGTATCTTATATAGGAAAACAGGCATTCTCGGATTGCGAAAGTTTACGGACACTAGATGTGCCAGACAGTGTAACAGAAATAGGAGAGCAGTGTTTTTCAAGAAGCGGTTTAATGAGTATAAAGCTATCTGAAAATTTAAAGTATATAAGTCCGATGATGATGCAAGATAGTGGTGCATTACAGAGTATTAAAGTACCAAAAAGCGTAGAATATATAGATTATTTAGCATTTATGGGCTGTTGGCAATTATCGGATGTGACAATTTGGGGAGAAAATACAGAGGTGAATGGAAATGCATTTATTGAATGCAGTAGTAGTTTGGTTATTAAATGTAAACAGGGATCCCTGGCTGAAGAAACGGCTTTAGAATATCATATTCCAGTTACTTATATTGAAGATGAAAATCAAAAGAAAGAACAGCTTATTACGGCAGAAAATTTAGTTAAGGTTTATGGAGATCCATCATTTAAAATAGAAGCATCTACGAATGGAAATGGTAAGTTATCGTTTGAATCTAAAAATGAGTATGTAATAAAGGTGAACGGAGAAGGAAAGGCATCAATTGTTGAGGTTGGTACAGCACAAATAGTTATTAAAGCTTCAGAAACAGACACATACAAAGCTGCAGAGAAAACAATTAAGATTACGGTTAAAAGGAAAGAGAATGGAAATCAAGAAAAAAAACAGACAATTACTTCAAAAAATATTACAAAAACATATGGAGATAAGCCGTTTTCGATTAACGCTAAGACAGATGGCGGAGGAAAGCTTACTTATAAAATAGAAAATAAGAAAATTGCAGTGATAAATGAAAATGGAAAAGTTACATTAAAAGGTTACGGTCGAACCAAAATAACAATTTATGCATCAACAAAAGGAGATTATAAAGCAGCAAAGAAAACAGTGGTATTGACTGTTAAGCCTAAAAAGGAGTCCATTGCATCTGTGAAATCTGCAAAAGCAAATACAATAACAGTAACATGGAAGAAGGATAAGAGAGCGACTGGATATATCATTCAATATTCTACAGATAAAAAATTTAGTAAAAAAGTTTCCAGTATTACAGTTTCAAAGAATGGGACAACAGAAAGGACAATTGGAAAGTTAAAGAAGGGAAAGAAATATTATATTCGAATTTGTGCCTATAAAAATGATAGGGATAAGCGCATATGTGGAAATTACAGTTTAGTAAAAGCGATAAAAGTAAAATAAAGGATTTGTGTCTTGGAGGGAGAAAGATGAATAAAAAAATACTGATATGTTTGATTGGAATAATTCTGATTTTTACAAATGAAAAACAAGTAATGGCAAATAGTATAAAACAGAATTTTGCAAATGCAGAAGTAAAAGAACAGGTCATAAAGGGTAACGTAATAGAAGATGAGAGCGGATTTAAAATCTATAATGGAAATGAAGTGATAAAATATAAAGGAGAAGGCGGGGATGTTGTAATACCGGATGGAATTGAAATAATTGATAGTTATGCGTTTCAAGGGTGCAGTAATGTGACAAGCATCACAATGCCAGATAGTGTTAGGGCAATAGGATATGCGGCTTTTTATTCATGTAGTGGAATGACGGAAATAAATCTATCTAAGAAACTTGGATCAATAAATGATTATGTATTTTATGGATGTTCCAAATTAAAGAATATCACAATTCCGAAAAGCGTAACAACAATAGGAGAATATGATTTTGATGGATGCTCTGTTGTCCGACGGCACATTGTGGTAGGTGCTAACCGCATTTTATTTTCGGTATATCCACCTACCTGATCGTGCCGAAT
>CAKREH010000016.1 GCA_934317215.1 uncultured Roseburia sp. | reverse complement strand
AAGTTACCCTTTTTTCTGAAATACATATCAAAATCATTTAAAAAATTAGCTTGACATATCACCAGATTGCTTTTTTCTGTTTGATAGGAGGAGTATTCCACTTATCTGGGTTTTTATACAGTGTTAAATTGCTTTTCGCCTGATTGTTACTTGTACAGACGGAACAGGAATGTTATCATTTTCTTTAGATAAACTGCTTGAAAAGCATACCATTATAACAATATATTCACACACCGGATTCGGGTATCAAAAGGTGGTTCACAACTTAGCGGCTGGCAAATTGCACAAAGTCGAGACTGCTTTTGTGACTTTGGAAGAAAATTAGTAAATCTTAGTCTGCCTGTTAATGTATAGTGTTTTGCTGCCATGGATGGCAGCAAAAGTCTTAACGCCCCACGGACGGGGCGTTTAAGACGTACACGTCACTCCGTCGTAACCCAATTCAGGCAGACTTAGATTTTCTTATTTTCGGACAACGGAACAAAATAGACTCGGCTTTGTGCAATTTGCCAATCCAAAAATTGAAACCACCTTTTGACACCCGAATCGCACAGAAAAGAAAGGCATTATCATGAGCGAACATTCCACCCAGACTATAAAAATTTTTCCCGATGAAAATCTTTCCATTGCTGAAAAAATACTGACGATCACCCAATATATCATAGGATTTTCTATCATTGTACTTACTGTAGTTCATTTTACAGGTATTTATGAAACTTTTTATATTTTTACCCCTTTGTGCATCGTTTTCTGGCTGATCAATGCATTGTTAAACCATAAAAGGAACCGCACATGTAAAAAAGATTTGATTTTAGCAGGAATCTTTCTCTTCGGGCTGGTGATCGGGGCTATTTTATAAGCACACGCCTTTTTCACTCACCCATATTCACCCAGGCAGCCTTCACCCGGTAAATGATCTCCATATCTTTTTCATACTGCTCCGGCTGCTTCTGATAAAGCAGATACCAGTCCCTGCGCTGTCCGCCAAGTTTTTTATAGCTGTTTGCGCAGTCGACTGCCACTTTCTGTTCGGTCTCCTGAAAATAATCTGCAAGTTCCCGGTCTAACACTTTTTTTATGTCCCCGGATTTTAAATTCTGACCATATTCAGACTGCAATTTCTGCCTCCATCCCGGTTTTTCATACAGGATCTCTCCGCTGCAGCTGATCTCTGCGATAATCTGTTTTTCTTTTGACTGTGAAAAAACAACCTGATTATGCGGTGCAAACAGACGTACATCCACTCCGTCCGCAAGTGTCAGTGCGTATTCTTCCATCTGATTCTGTGTAAAAAAAGAAAGCAGCGCCGTCTGGCTGTCAAGTATTCCTTCCGCCTCCCCGCGTTTCCAGACATAATACTTTGTCACGGCAGGCTTTTGGTCCACTTCTTCCACATAGGGGATAAACAGGGTTTCCATTTTGTTTTCCTGCTCCTGATAAAGCATTCCGAGTGTCGGATAGGCAGTTTTTTTGATTTCGGACACATTTTCAAAATAATCTTCAAGATAAGTGCCGACGGACTCTTCCATATTTTTCTGTAATTTTAATATAGCCTCGGCATCCTCTGCTGCCACAAGATAGGTGTTTCTCGGCACGTCACTCTTTTTTTCCAGGATTTCCAGAAATGCATCCATATTTTCGGCATCTTCCAAAAATTTCTGATCCAGTAAAATGACTTTCATGTGGCTGTAATCCACCATACGGTTCCCGGACTCGTCGGCATTCAGCCATTCCCTGTCAAACTGCTCCATGTCACTTACTGCCATCTCGATCGGAAAATTGCGCTCCTCAAGTTCTGCCGTCACACAGCCGGAAAGCCCCATCAGTCCAAGCAGAACACAAATAACCGCTCCGGATCTTAAATATTTTTTTCTCTGTCCTGCACACCGTATGATCGCCAACACTACCGGGACAAGCACCAGAAACGGTGTTCCGATATACCACAGAAATTTTTCATACAGCACGGTATTTTCTTTCGAGTTATACAATAACACCGCCACACCAAAAACTACCGCAAACACTTCCGCCCGCTCCCACTTTTTCCACAATGTCTGTCTTTTTTTTGCATGATATAAACCATTTAATAACATTTCTGCATAAAATACTGTACTGTTTAGCAGTGCATACAATGTAAAAAACCAGATTCCAAACATAAATGCATCGGCACGCTTTAAAAATCCTCCTGTAATTTTGATCGTACTCATCAGTGTGATTGCCGGAGTCTGCATGTCTGAGAGTGCCGCACCGCCAAATACCCCAAGCAAGATCAGATAAAGTCCTGCTTCTAAACATCCGGTAAAAATCAGCGCAAGCCTCCCCGCTTTCATCAGGCTTTCCCGCTTTCGCAGATACCCTCCCAGAAACAAAATCAGAAAAATAAGTGACGAACAGATAAACACATAATAACTTCCCGCAAGAAAATCTCTTTTTCCCGTAAAAAATACAGGATTCCAATAATCAGTTTTTACTTCATCCAGTGCGGACGCTAACATGATAAAAAGCGGTATCAGGATAAACCAGAATAGCAGTTCGTAGACACGCGCCCGCCCCTCGATCCCGCTTAACAGTCCATACCAGACAAGTCCAAGGATCAAAACTAAAACCAGATAAAAAGATTCTTCCCTCAGAAGATTTTTTATCACAGCAGCCGAAAACAGATATGCCGTATACCCTGCTAACAATACCAGATAAACCAGATATCCCGCCTGTATGGCTTTTCCAAAAAATGTACCACACAAACTCTGCGTATACTCTGCAAAGCTGCCCTGCATACCGCCCACTGCATAGATCAGCAGACGCAGAAATAAAAGTCCTGCCGCCGTTCCCGCTATAATACAGAAAATACCATCCCTCCCACAGAAACCGGCAATCGCAGTCGGGATCAGAAGTGTTCCAAGTCCCAGCAGATCAAATACCAATAGCCGGAAAGCCTGACGACCTGAAATTTTTTCGTTTGATGAAAACATAATTCCCTGTACTCCTTTTTATTTGGTGTTTGCTGCAAACATTCATCCTTATTTCAATGATGTTTGGGCAAATAGTGGCTTCAAGTTTATTGATTGGCAAATTACACAAAGCCAAACATATTTTGTTCCGTTGTCCGAAAATAAGAAAATCGATAGCAATCTAATAAGTATTGGATTGCTATTTGTCTGCCTGCATTAGATTTTCTCGGAGTGACGTGTACGGCAACAACGAGTCATCCGTGACTCGATGCTGCCTTGTTCTGCCATCCATGGCAGAACATCACTGTAAACAGACAGGCAGTCTAAGATTTACTAATTTTCTCCCAAAGTCACAAATAGCCTTGGCTTTGTGTAATTTGCCAGTCGTTAAGTTGTGAACCACTATTTGCCCCAAATATCATTTCAATTTCAGTTTCACCCGCTCCTCCCGCCTGGCGTAGATCGGACGTTTTGTCAGTTTGCGGATCGGCCATCTCCACAGGAAATCACGTTCGTCTTCATAGTCTGTCAGATCTGCCCCGACAAACGGCATCAGATACGGGATGCCAAAGCTTTTTAAATGTGCAAGATGGATCAGTACAAAGAGCAGTCCAAGCAGCATGCCAAAGTAGCCTAACCACGCGCATATTCCGATAAAGAAGAACTTCAACAGACGGAATGCCGTCGCAAATTCCTCATTTGGAATTGCAAAGGAACAAAGCGCGGTAAATGAGATGACGATCACCACGATCGGGCTGACAAGATCTGCCTCAACCGCCGCCTGTCCGATGATCAGTCCTCCGACAATACCGATCGTATTTCCCATGGCACCGGGCAGACGCACGCCTGCCTCCCTTAATAATTCAAACGAAAGTTCCATCAAGATCACCTCGACCACCGCTGGGAACGGCACACCGCTCCTCGCATCCGCAAAAGACAAAAGGAGCATCGTCGGCAGAATCTGCGTATGGAAATTTGTCACGGCAAGATAAAATCCCGGCAGAGTCATGGCAAAGAAAGATGCGACATAACGTAAAAGCCTGCCAAAACTTGCAATCTCCCACCGGTTGTAATAGTCATCACTCGTCTTAATGAACGAATTATAATCAGTCGGCAGGATCAGCCCCACCGGGGAATTGTCAGAAAGCACGACCACCCTTCCCTCCAAAACAGCCATCGCTGCACGATCCGGCCGTTCTGTCGTCTGAAACTGTGGAAATGGGGAATACCACTTCTCCTCGGTGAGCTGCTCGATCACACCGCTGTCTAACACACCATCGATCTCGAAACCTTCCAGCCTGTGCTCAATTTCCCGCACCAGCCCCGGATACACCAGATCTTCCATAAAAACAAGATAAACATTCGTATTCGAACGCAAGCCACATTTTTTCTGCTTCACCTTGACTTTCGGAGAACGGATACGCTTCCGGATCAGCGCCGCATTCTGCTTCACCGAATCACAAAACCCCTCGTTTGAACCCCTTATGACCTTTTCAGAATCCGCCTCCGTGATCCCCATATTCGGATAACCGTCGTCCGGTATCTTTACCGCCCGGTCAAACCCGTCCACAAACAGGATCACCTCTCCGGTCAAAAGCCCGTCCACCGCATCCTCTATCGTATCAAAATAAGTTGCATCCGAAATTCCCAGCGCATTCTGCTCCAATGCCTGATAAATTTCTTCCTTCCCAAGCCCCTTTAAATACTTCAGCACCTCACTCAGTGCCGAAGTTCCCATATCCACCGACACCTCAATAAACGTCAGATAACATGCCACATCCATCTGCCTGCCAAGCATCAATTTCTTCTTTTTAATATCATCGCACTCATGAAAAAACTCCTCCATCTGTGCGATATTCTCACTTAACCTCTTTGAAACCGCTACCTTTTCATTCATAATATCCCTCATTTCCCGGCAACCAAAAAAGGATAAGCCTACGGCTTATCCTCAAAAATTCATTTCTCTTATTCTATGCAATTTTAACCAGATTATACAAAGCTCCCTTACTCCTGCTCCCTGATCATTTCCTTGACCGCCACAACCTGATTTTTGACATGCTTATGCATTGCTTCTGTCACACGTCCCTTATCCTTTGTCATCAGTCCTTTCACGATCTCACTATGTTCCCGCATCAGTGTCGGATAATTTCTCTCATCCTTTAAATATTCCACACGGTAACGGTACATCTGCTCTCTCAAATTATTGAGCATATTGACGAGTTTCGGGTTGCCGGTCGCCTGATAAATAATATCATGAAACTTCACATCCGCAGCGGCGATTTTTTTCAAATCTTTTGATTTGGTAGATTCCTCAAACTCATGCATTGTTTCCGTCAGAGTATCTAACTGTTCCTTTGTCATCTGCTCACATGCGATCGATGCTGCAAGTTCATCCAGCGCATCACGGATCTGAAGCACATCCTCCATATCCTTTTCTGTCATCTTGGCGACTTCCGCACCTTTTCTCGGGATCGTGACCGCTAAGCCCTCCTGCTCTAACATGCGGATCGCCTCACGGATCGGTGTACGGCTGACGCCTAACTTTGCAGCAAGCTGCAATTCCATCAGACGCTCTCCGGGTTTTAACTCTCCTTTTAAGATCGCCTCACGCAGTGTGTTAAACACCACATCCCGAAGGGGCAGATACGCATCCATATTCAGCGTCAAATCGTCTGTCATAAACCTGTTTTCCTCCATTTCTTCGCTTATCTCATGTTGTTGTAAATACTGGTCAGGTAAACCTGCTTTGCCAGTCCGGATGCCTGCATCGCCTCATATGCCGCAACCGCTTTCTCCTTATCATCAAACAGTCCGAATACCGTCGGACCACTCCCGCTCATCATAGCTCCCGCAGCGCCATGTTCCATCATATGTTCTTTGATCTCTGCGATTACCGGATAATTCGGAATCGTCACAGTTTCTAAAACATTTCCCATATCTGAGGTAATGGCTGCAAGGTCTTTTCGTCTGATGTCTTCCACCAGACGGTCAATATCCGGATGAACTGTATTTTCATCCAGCTTCAGATTCTCATATACAAACTTTGTCGATACAGAAATCTGTGGTTTTGCGATCAGTACCGGACATTTTACCATCGGTGGAAGTGCTGTAAGCTGCTCACCGATTCCTTCTGCAAGTGCGGTTCCACGCATAATGCAGTAAGGAACATCTGCACCGATCTTAACCCCACGCTGCATCAGTTCTTCCTGGGACAGTCCAAGTTCAAACATCCGGTTCATACCATAAAGCACCGCTGCAGCATCTGTACTTCCACCGGCCATTCCCGCTGCGACCGGAATATGCTTGTGCAGCTTCACGTCGATACCGTCTCTGATCTGAAATTCATCCATCAGAAGTTTCGCTGCCCTGTAGACAAGATTATTCTCATTTGTCGGCAGAAAAGACAGATTTGTCGTCATTGTAATCCCGCCTGCTGTCTTTTTCATTTCAAGACGGTCAAACAGGTGGATGGTCTGCATGACCATTTTCACTTCATGATACCCATCCTCACGTCTGCGCACAACATCAAGCCCAAGATTTATTTTTGCAAGTGCTTTTACTGATATTTCCTTCATAATCCCCATACCATCATCATGTATTTTCGTTGTTTTTTGTATACAACATAAATCTTAACATTTTAAGGCAAAAAGGTCAATTCCATCTAAATTATTTTTCCCGAAAAGCCGATATATTTTACAGAAGAAAAAGGAAAAAATGCATGAACAAATCAGTCATTCATTTACTGGAATGGAGGAATTATTTATGACCATGAATGCAATTAACAGCGTAAATTCAACAACTAACAGCTATCAGACAAGCACAGCTTCTAAGACAGCTTCTACATCTACAGACAAAACTACAACATCTGATAAGGCAGAAACCGGTGTCGTATATGAGAAATCTTCTCAAACAGACAAGGATACTGTTACCAAAAAAACTGACTATGCAATGGTCGCAAAATTAAAAGCAGATGCTGAGCAGCGTACTTCCCAGTTACGCAGCCTGGTTGAAAAAATGATGACCAAACAGGGAACCGCAATCGCAAATGCCGATTCCATGTGGAGCTTCTTAGCAGATGGTAACTTTACCGTTGATGAGGAAACACAGAAACAGGCTCAGGCAGATATCGCTGAGGACGGCTACTGGGGTGTAGAGCAGACCTCCGACCGTATCCTTGATTTTGCAAAAGCCCTTTCCGGCAACGATCCGGAAAAAGCAGATCTTCTGATCGACGCTTTCAAAAAAGGCTTTGAAGATGCAACAAAATCCTGGGGCAAGGACCTTCCTGATATCTCCCAGCGTACCTACGATGCTGTGTTAGAGAAATTTGACAAATGGAAAAACGGTTCTACGACCGAAGCTGCCGGAACTGAGACAGAAAATTAACATGTAAGTTCTATCAAACAATAGAATGTACACTCTGCGGACATTCTATTGTCATGAATGAAAAAACTGCAGGAATCCTGTTTTGGATTTCTGCAGTTTTTTCATTTACATACTTTTTCGCTGCGGTAATTCCTGTATTTTGGATAATAAGTTTACCGCAGCGTGTATCATCTAATCAATTATTTTTCTTCTAAAATCTTCTCAATACTTGCTAATTTCACACACACAACAAAAATCTCTGCTGCTGTCGTCAGATCCTCTAAACTTGGATAAGACGGTGCGATACGGATCACAGAATCTTTCGGATCCTTTCCATACGGGAACGGTGCACCTGCAGGAGTCATCACAACGCCCGCTTTTTTTGCCTTTGCAACGACATTCTTTGCACAGCCCTCTAAGGTCTCATAAGTGATGAAGTAGCCTCCCTTTGGTTTGTACCAGGTTCCCACGCCTAAACCGCCAAGTTCTTTGTCAAACATATCTGTTATCATCTCGAACTTCGGACGCAAGGATGCCGCATGTTTGCGCATATGCTCTGTGATGCCGTGGATATTCTTAAAGAAACGTACATGACGGAGCTGGTTTACCTTATCATGACCGATCGTCTGAACCTTTAACTGTTTTTTGATATCCTCTAAGTTGTTTGCGGAAGTTGCGATCGCAGCAACACCGGAACCAGGGAATGTGATCTTGCTGGTGGAGCAGAATTTGTATACCATATCCGGGTTTCCTGCACGTTTACACTCTGCAAGGATCTCGATCAGATGATCCTGGTCGATATCATATAAATGATGTACGCAGTAAGCATTATCCCAGTAAATACGGAAATCTTTTGCAGCCGGTTTTAATCTTGCAAAACGGCGCACGGTCTCATCTGAGTAGGTGATACCCTGTGGGTTGGAATATTTCGGAACACACCAGATACCTTTGATTGCCTCATCTTTGCTGACTAAATCTTCTACCATATCCATATCCGGGCCGGTTGGCAGCATTGGCACATTGATCATTTCAATGCCAAAATATTCTGTGATGGCAAAATGTCTGTCATATCCCGGAACCGGGCATAAGAATTTTACTTTATCTAATTTGCACCATGGAGTACTTCCCATAACACCGTGTGTCATGGAACGTGCAATCGTATCGTACATGATATTTAAACTGGAATTGCCATAGATAATGATATTATCCGGGTTGCACTCGATCATATCGCCGATGAGCACTTTCGCCTCATGGATACCGTCAAGCACACCGTAGTTACGGCAGTCTGTTCCGTCTTCACAGGTCAGATCCACATAGGATGCTAAAACATCCATCATCCCCATTGACAGATCAAGCTGTTCCTGGGATGGCTTTCCTCTGGACATGTCAAGTTTTAATCCACGCTGCTGGAATTTCTTGTACTCTGCCTCGAGTGATTTTTTTTCGGCTAACAGTTCTTCCTTTGTCATTTCCTGGTAAGATTGCATTGTTTGCTTCCTCCTCTTGGTTCGCTATACATTATTTATCATTCATGGGAATATTCCCCTTTGATCTTGTGGAAATATTCTCTGATCTGCTTTTCATAACCGTTCTCTGACGGTCTGTAGAATTTCCGGCCGGTCAGTCCATCCGGCAGATACTGCTGCTCTACATAGTGATCCGGATAATCATGTGCATATTTATAGCCTATGCCATGACCAAGTTTTGATGATGATTTGTAGTGGGCATCCTGTAAATGTGGCGGAACCGGAGCTGTCATCGTATTTTTGACGGTCTCCATCGCCTCACTGATCGCCGTAACGGCGGAATTGCTCTTTGGCGCGCTCGCCACATAAGTGACCGCCTGCGCTAAGATGATCTGTGCTTCCGGCATTCCGATACGCTCTACTGCCTGTGCCGCTGACGTTGCAACCACGAGTGCCATCGGGTCTGCATTGCTCACATCCTCTGATGCACAGATCATGATCCTCCTTGCAATAAACCTGATATCCTCCCCCGCATACAGCATCCGCGCTAAATAATAGACTGCCGCATCCGGATCGGATCCGCGCATACTTTTGATAAATGCAGATACAGTATCGTAATGGTTATCGCCGGACTTATCATACTTTACCACACGCTTCTGGATACATTCGGAAGCAACGGAAATCGTGATATGTATCAGCCCGTCCCCGCTGCGCTCAGTCGTTAAAATTCCAAGCTCCACCGCAGTCAGTGCGGCACGCGCATCGCCATTTGAGATATCTGCAAGGAAATCTAAGGCATCCTCATCAATCACGGCATGATATGCACCCATACCTTTTTGCGTATCATTTACCGCCCGTAAAATCAGCGTTTTGATATCCTCTTTTTCCAGGCTTTTCAGCTCAAAAATGATCGAACGGGAAAGAAGAGCACCATTGACTTCAAAATAAGGATTCTCGGTCGTCGCACCGATTAAGATGATGGTTCCATCTTCCACAAACGGCAGAAGGTAATCCTGCTGTCCCTTGTTAAAACGGTGGATCTCGTCGATAAACAGGATCGTCTTTTTTCCAAACATCCCCATGTTATTCTTCGCCTTTGCAATGACATCTTCCATGTCTTTTTTGCCGGCGGAAGTCGCATTCATCTGCAAAAACTCTGCACTCGTGGAGTTGGCAATGACCTTTGCAAGTGTCGTCTTTCCGGTTCCCGGAGGTCCGTAGAGAATGATGGAACTGAGCTTATCCGCCTTGATCGCACGGTATAATAACTTGTCCTTCCCGATGATATGCTGCTGTCCGACCATCTCATCTAAAGTTGTCGGCCGCAGACGCGATGCAAGCGGTGATTCCGTCTCTTTTTTCTGTTCTCTCATATATTCGAATAAATCCATGTTTCAACCTGTCTTTCTGCTGCGTACATTTGCTCTTTTTGCATTTTTCATTCTGCAATCTTGCATTTTGATGTTTAAAAAAACATTTTTTTATAATAATTCCTGCAAATATGACAGATTTATTTTTCAAAAATTCATTCATCTATTACCATACAGGAATTTTTCCGCTTTTGCAAGACGTAAAATTATTTTCTCTGTTCTGTATGTTTTTCCCTGAAAATCTGTCACTTTACTGTGCAAAAGCATGGACATACTTCTGAAATGTTTCTCCACGCTCCTCAAAGTTCTTAAAATAGCCGTAAGATGCGGCAGCCGGTGAGAGGATACATGCCCCCCCCGGCTCTGTCATCTGCACTGCAGCCTCGACTGCCTGCTCTAAATCTTCCACATAGACACAGTTCTCACAGTCGCCGACTTCCCCGAAAATACGCTTGCCGGATGCGTATGCACAGATAAATTGAAATTCTTTGTGTTCCCGGATAAATGCGATCAGAAGATCATAATTGATTCCTCTGTCCATGCCCCCGATCAGGATCGTCTTTGCATCTGGAATACTCATGGCTGCATTTACTGCAGCCTCCGGAATCGTTGAGATCGAATCGTCAAAATATCTGACCCCACGAAAGGTTCCGACATACTGCAGGCGGTGCGGCAGTCCTTCAAAGTCTGCCATGCTCTTTAACACAGCCTCTTTTCCGCATCCAAGCAGTTCTGCCACACACTCCACAAACTGTGCATCATACTGGTTGTGCTCTCCTGCAAGTTTCAGCTCATAATGCATGCCCTCCGGCTGATGAAGCACTGTCTTCTGCGCCTTTGTATTGATCTGTGGCACATTTTCTCCCACAAAGAAATAGTCTCCACTCTTCTGATACGCCGCAATATGGCTCTTTGCCTCAAAATATTTTTCCACCGTGCCATAATAGTCAAGATGTTCCTCATAGAGGTTCAGAAAGATTGCAATATGCGGTGACACATTCGTATGTGCAAGCTGGTGACATGACATCTCATAAACAATGATCGTATCTTCTGTCACTTCCTCAAAATAATCAAGACAGGGCTGTCCGATATTTCCAAGCAGCAGCACCGGTCTGCCGCTGCATGCCTTCAAAACGGTATAGAGCATCGCAGAAGTCGTACTTTTTCCTTTTGTTCCGGTGATTCCTATGACCTGGTCGCGAAACTGCTGTAAAAACAGTTCTGTCTCTGAGGTGTATTTGGGATTTTCCTCATTCATCACAATGCCCGGGCTTTTTATGATAAAATCGTACGCATCCTCGTCGATTGCTTCTCTTTTTCCTTCAAATATATCCACGGACGCCGGTTTTGCGCATCTCTGCAGAAAGTGCTCTGTTGCCTTTCCCTCTCTGCCATAGCCCCAGATCAAAATCCGCTTTCCATTCAACTCACTGATGATGTCCATTTTTTCTCCATTTCTGCCCGTTCCCCAGGGCATCTCAAGTTTGTGCATTAGCACAAATCTTGTGTGTGAAAAATCTTATTTTTCACACTGATCTCCATTCCTGCCCGTTCCTCAGGGCATCTCAAGTTTGTGCATTAGCACAAATCTTGTGTGTGAAAAATCTTATTTTTCACACTGATCTCCATTCCTGTTGTTTATGCACGTTTCATAAAATCCTTTAAAATCTCTAAGAAATGCTCCGGCACCTGGTTTTCGGATACCCACTCGGAAAGCATCTCATCTAACTCTCCCGGAGCAGCTTCGATCGTTTCTTTATAGCGCTCGGTTAAAAGACTCTTTCCACCGCGTGCAATAAATGTCTTTAATGCAACAAGGACTTCGCGTCTGGTTCCCACGCACTCAAACGGTTTGTTCTCCTCAATTCCGGTCAGTTCCCTGAAATCAAGATCAAGCGAATCTTTTTCTAACAGGTTTTCCCCGAAAATGTGCACCAGTTCTTCCTGTGACAAAAACGGGGTCAGGATGATATAGACAAACAGGCATTTCGGACAGTTGCAGCACCAGATTCCCTGCTTGCTTCCCGCATTACAGCTCCGGAATACCTCATGATAACTCCTGCATTTTGAAAACAGCCATGCGATCTGCATCTCGGTAAGTGGACGAAGTAGACTGAAATAATGGATATCGGAATCTGTCACTTTCCTGATGTAGGATACAAAATCCTGCTCAAACTCAAAACTCTTAGAATACTGATGATTGACAAAAGAATCTTTTACCGTCGTCTCATTTGCACTTGTCTCATTCGAAAGCACGATGTAACGGCTGCCACTCAAAAATGCTGAAATAAAGGATGAAAATGCAACGACTGCAGAGAACGGGATATGTCCGTTTAAATATCCCTCTGCATTGAGCTCTAAAATCTTTTTGTCGAGAATACGCTTTGCAGCGTAGTCTCCCTGTTTGTGGTCACAGACTGCAATGACATTTTTTGTGGTCGCATTGCCGTTGATGCTGTAAGTAGTGATCTTTTCACCTTTCAATACTTCTAAGGAAACAACCGAATCTTTTCCACCGCCGACAGACACCAGGCATCCATCATAGGACTGTGTGTCATGCAGTGGTACGCTCGCTTTGTCCTCGCATTCGATCGTAACAAGATCCTCTTTTGAAACCACGATTCCGTTGCGGTACATGAACTCGCCAAGTCCATTGTAATATAACTTTTTCCACCATTTTTTCTGTTCTGCCGAAAGTGTTCCACACAAAATCTTTAACTGTTTTGGGCAGGCACATTTCCAGTAGCTGATCGTCTCTGCCATTCCAAGATGAAATGCAAGTGCATTTAAGATCGTCTCATCGACGCGCTCCTTTGCCGGAAACTCCCACTTTGACTGAAATTCACACAGCCCCGGTATCTCAAAATGATACACAATGCGGTACGCATTTTCGATATACTCTACGGAATAATCTTTATATAAAAAAGAATCATATTGATTTCTGAAATCCTCAAACTTTGACAACGTAAATCCTCCATTCCGGACGCGATACGCCCCAGACCTATTTTTATTATATGAAATAACCGTCCGCGATAAACATTATTACACAGCAGACCCTGAAATATCATAGCACACATCCTTGCAAAAGTCGATAGCAGAGGGATGCACAAACGGCGTTCACCAAAAAAGGAGTGGGCATTTCGCCCACTCCCTATACAATCATTCCATTAATTTTTCTTGCCAAGTGTTACAGAAATCGTCTGCTCCTGATATTCACCATTCGTAGAACGCTGAATCTTCACATCAACCGTTGTACCCGCTTTATAATACTGCATTGTTGTGGAGAGTTCTTCCATGGAACCGATCTGTTTTCCATCGAACTCTGTAATGATATCACCTTTCTGGATACCAGCCTGCTCTGCTGCGGAACCTCCGGTCACCTGTGCAACATAGACACCGGACGGCATGTTGTAAGTCTTTGCAACATCATCTGTCACATCAACACCTGCAATGCCCAGATATGCACTGTCGGACTCATCCACTTTCTCTTTCGTGATCAGATCATTGATGATTGGCGCTGCAGTGTTGATCGGGATTGCATATCCAATACCCTCTACGGAAGTATCAGAATATTTTACAGAGTTAATACCAATGACCTCGCCGTTTGCACTGAGTAATGCACCACCACTGTTACCAGGGTTGATTGCTGCATCTGTCTGGATCAGCTCTGCTGTGTAGCTTGTATCGCTCTCTGATTCACTGACGGATACCTGACGGTTCAATGCACTGATATAACCAACGGTTACGGACTGTCCATAACCAAGTGCATTACCGATCGCGATACAGGAATTACCAACTTTTAAGTTGTCGGAATCACCGAGTGTTGCAACTTTGATATTGTTCATGGTATCGCTCTCGATGCTGCTTAAAGCAACACGGATGACTGCAAGGTCCGTGGATGGATCTGTACCCTTTACCTCTGCGCTGACGGTTGACTCATCGTCAAATGTAACTGTCAGACTGTTTGCACCGTTTACCACATGGTTATTGGTTGCAATGTAAAGGTACTCATCATCCTGGCTTACGATGATACCGGATCCACAGCTTGTGCTCTCATATGTCTGTGGCTGACCGCCCCAGAAACTCTGGTATTCGGTCTCGCTCACATTTGTGATCGCCACGATGGACGGCATGACGGATGATACGATATCAGATACATCCGTTGCAACGTAATTCGATGATGTGGAAGTTGCCTCCACCTTGCTGTCCGCTTTTGTCAATGCATTCTGACTGCCGCTGTTTGATGATGCCACGCTCTCATCACTGCCAAATGCCCTGGAAGATACAAGATGTACACCCTCAAATGCAGTGCCTGATACTAATCCAAAGACTAAAGCGATGGCTGCACATTTTGCAAGTTTCGTTCCAAATCCACCCGGTTTTCTTTCTCTCTTTTTCTTTTGTTTTTTACCGGCCGGCTGTGCGTTCTGATAAAATGCTCCATTTGGATTCTGATATCCGCCATTCTGGTAAGCACCATTCTGCTGATATCCGGTACTCTGATATGTGCTGTTCTGATAAGTACCATTCTGCTGATATCCGGTATTCTGTGAATAAGAATTACTGTTCTGATAAGAACTGTTGTAATGGTTCGTATTTCCTTCATTTACATGTTCTGTCTGCTGACTGCCATTATTGTATGAATAGAAGGAATCCGAAGACCCATTCTGATGATTATTGTTGTTATAATTGTTACCATCCATAACGATTTCTCCTTTCGTATTCGGAATTTCTTTTCCTTTTCTGATTATGAGTGTACAGAGAAATTGTGTTTTAATTGTGACAAAATAATCAAAAAAATATGTTTTCTATTCCCAGATGTAATTTATGACCTGATACAGCAGATTCCATACTCCAAGACCTGCCATGACAGAATAATACAGATCGCGCCATTTCTTTTTTGGAATTTGAAACGCGAGGACTAACATGATAAACATACACATCCAGTCCGTCAGATAATAAACGCGTGCACCGGACGCATAAATGGTCGGCGAAAAATGCATGATCGCTTCACTTGCAATTCCACCAAGCCATGCCAGCACAAGGACTGCGTTATGTTTCGAAACATTCCATATCAGGATACAGATAAACAGGAGTGCAAAAATCCACCAGCACATTGCAAACCAGTTTGCCGCCTGCATCTCTTCGATCCGCGGTACCTGATCCAGCCGCACCGTAATGTCCGCAATATGAAGTCCGCAGTCTGAAAACACTTTGATCCCCAAAAACGGAAGCAGCGCGGTAACGAAAAACATGCCTGCCAAAACCATGCATATCGTATCTGACATTTTTCTTTCATTTTTACATACAATATGCAGGATTCCCGCCAGCCAGATTCCCGCCAGCAGCAGCCGGTTCTCATTTGCAAAAGATGAAACCAGCCATTGTACCGTAATAAAAAGATGCTGTCCGAAAGAAAGTTCCTCGTACTGCGGCATCCAGTTCTGCACTTCCGATACAACACGGATATCATTTCCCGGTGCCAAAAAAAGGATCACAAACGCCACTGCCGTCACTGCCGTCTGTATGATAAGAAGAAGTTTTTTTTGCTTTTCATATTTTCTCAGTATCACCACAAGTACTGCGAGCACCTCAAATGTCAGCAGTACCGCTGCCATCTGCTCGATCGACATACTCGCAAGAACCGCGCATGGAATGGAATAAAGAAAATGTCCTGAATTATATTCTCCCGTATCAAACACAATATCCGCAACCGGAACCAGTGCCCAGATTCCACAGGTAAATGACCATGTGTAAAAAATTGAACCGTTGATCCAGACCGCCGCATATCCAACGGTCATAACCGCCATCAGAAAATAACCACTCACCACTCCAATCGCTGCACCCGATAAAAATTTTTCTGTATGGATCCCTGCTGCCTTTTCTGCCAGTTTCAGTACACCGCAGGGAAGGAGTATCAGCATCAGGGAATTTACAACACGCCAGAACCAGATTCCCAGTGAAAATGTAATGTATACCATTGCTTCCCCGGACATCCTGCCGACCCACGTCTGATAACGCCAGCTCAAATACTCAAAAAATCCCATTTCATGTGTATGCTGATAAAAAAAGGCATCGTCGCCATCGGAATACCCTACCTGTGTTAACAGGAGAAATGCCCCGAAAAACATCAATGCCCAAAATAAAACTTTTTTAGAAGTCTCTCTCATAATTTACCTATTCCCGTCTGATACTTCCTGTCTCCATAAACGTTTCCAGTATTCCGGACTCATAGTGCATTTTAAAATCTGTTTCCTGCTCAGCTTTTTATAGCGTTTGCCGAGCCAGTAACCTGCATATTTTCCGACACACTGGATTCCAAGTTCAAAGATAAGATACGGCTTTCCTATCGAACACAGGTATTTCATTGTACTCTTCACCAGCTTCATTCCCTCCGCTTCCGAACTGATCTGCTCAAAGATCTCCGGATGCATGGCCTGTGAGACAGCCAGATCAAAATTGCGGTGAAACTGCTGTCTTACTGTATAATTGTGGGAGTGAATGACTTTTGCGTCTGCCTCATATTTTACATAATACCCGGCAAAAACTGCCTTTGCAGCAAAAAACATATCTTCATTAAAAATAACCGGAGACTCAAATCCGCCAAGTTTACGAAACAGTTCCATTCTGTAAGCTGCACATACATCAGAACAGAAAAATGTCTTGATTCCCAGTTCCTCTATATCAGCTTTTCCTTTTTTCCTGCTTTTATCCGGATAATTAAAAGATCTTGTATAGCGTTCCACAATACGGCAGTTTTCATTTGGAAGCTGTCTTGCATAACAGACTGCCGTATCCGGTTCCGATAAACCACCTGAAAGATGTTCGATCAGACCGGCATCTGCCGGAACTGCATCCTGTGTCATAAAGATAACAATATCTGCATCCGAATGGTCTGCCCCATACATTCTCGTTCCGCCATGGTCAAAATTCTCACGGCTGACATGATACAGTTCATATCCACATGGCAGTTCACGTAGTCTTTGTTCGATCGGATATTTTTCTGCCGCTTCCTTCCACAATTTTTCTTCCGTATTTAAAATAATAACCCTATGAACGACAAAGGTCTGCTCCTGCAGTTTTTGCAGGAGCAGACAAAATGTGTCATCCGGTCTGTAAGTCGGTATGATCAGATCTGCTTTCATTAATATCCTTCTCCCTGATGGAATCCGGTATCATTGATGATCTGGGCGCTGTTATTTTTAACAGTATCTGTCGGCTCATAATCATTATCATCATATAAAAATACATGAAGCTGTTTTACGTTGGATTCAAGATCACATGGAACTACAACGCTTCCCTTATTGCCAAGTGTTGTTGTATTCTTCTCAAACGGGAATCCTATCGTCTCGCCAAGGCTGTAATTAAATACTTTTGCTGCAAGAGCGATCAGATCTGTATTCGAAAAACTTGTCTTGATGTCTCCAAATACCGCATCGATCAGACTGTTAAGCGTAGTCAGACTGGCTGTCTGTGCCTTCTGCACCATCGCAGAAAGAACCGTACGCTGACGTTCTGTACGTCTGTAATCATCACCTGCGGTATAACGGATACGCGCATAGGCACATGCCTGTACACCATCCATTTCCACGTTTGTACCGCCACCGGATAAATACTTTGAACTGTGCTTTGTCAGTTTGTTGATCTCATCCATGTAACCATGCATCAGTATTGCTTCTTCATTGGATACTTCCGGTATCGTAACACCGCCAAGCAGATCCACACACTCAACAACTGCGTTAAAATCAACGGTTACATAATCTGTAATATCAAGATCCAGATTTTTATTTAACATGGTGATTGCCTGCTCCGGACCGCCTTTTGCGTAAGCAGAATTACATTTTTTGAAAGTACCGCCTCCGATATCAAGATAACTGTCACGATATACAGATGACAATTTTACTTCATGTGTGTCATTGTTGATGCTTGCAATCATGATAACATCACTGTTACCTTTGGACAGATTACCGTTAGAACGGTTATCAAGACCAAACAGTGCGATTGTCGTATAACCTGCCATGATCTCCTGTGTCTCTGAAGACAGACCCTCATTTACCTCAATATCTTCTTTGTTGAAGCTGGTATCTTTCTGGATCTTAGAAAGCTTAACTGTTACAAATAACACGGCTGCAAGAATCAGTAAAACGAAAATTTCCACTATAACAATGATAATTCTGTTTTTCTGCTTTTTCTTTCTCTTAGAGGTCTTGTTATGTGCCCTGTTTCTTTCCTGTACTGTTTTACTCATAAATGTTTTCTCCTAATATGCATTTTTATTTATAAAACCTTTGAAGACGGTAAGAAACAGGATTTTAATGTCCAGCCCTATCGTCCAGTTTTCAATATAGTAAAGATCATGCTCTATCCTCTTGCGGATGGATGTATCTCCACGATATCCATTGACCTGTGCCCATCCGGTCATGCCGGGACGTACCTGATGTTTAATCATATAACGCGGTATCTCTTCCCGGAACTTTTCCACATACTGTGGGCGCTCCGGTCTTGGTCCCACAAGACTCATATCACCTTTTAACACATTAAATAACTGCGGAAATTCATCAAGGCTCGTCTTGCGCAGGAATCTGCCGATTTTCGTAATGCGTGGATCGTCCTTGTGTGTCCATCCTTTGCGTTCTTCTTCCTTGGTCTGCACATACATGGTGCGGAACTTATACATGCGGAATGGCTCATTGTGCAGTCCTACCCGCTCCTGTTTAAAGATCAGCGGTCCTTTTGAAGTTACCTTGACTGCAATTGCGGTAAGCAGCATAACGGGTGAAAAGATTACGATACAGATCAGCGAGCCAACGATATCCATACACCGTTTGACAAGTGCATTAAACGTATTCGACAACGGTACATAACGGATATTGATAACAGGAAGTCCCAAAAGATCCTCCGTATACGGTTTCGTTGGAATAATATTTCCATAATCCGGGATAAACTTCGTATGAACTCCGGATTTTTCGCATTCCGCAACAATCTTCTCCAGCTTATAATATTCTTCAAGTCCAAGTGTGATCGCAATCTCATCTAACTTATTCTCCGGCAGAATATAAAGCAGATTGCCAATACTTCCTATGACCTTTACCCCTTTATAAGTCGTCCCTCTCGCTATATTATCATCTAAAATTCCCCTGACCTTGTATCCCCACTGCGGATTCTGCTGTATCCGGTCTATATACTGTTCCGCAGCACGTGAATACCCAACAAGAAGTACATGCTTCAGATTATAGCCGTTTTTGCGTATCGTGCGCAGGAACTGACGTATCAGCAGACGGAACGTCTCCTCTAATACCGTGTTGATCGCAAAGAAATAAAAGAACATCTCACGGGAAAAGTTTCGGAACTGATCCACATAAGACTGCAGGTTATACAACACTGTAAAGATCAGCAGAAAACCCACAATATTTGCCATCACGATATTGGAAAACTCTAACCGCCGTCCCTGTACCCTCTTTGGTGTATACAGGTTAAACGCATAATACAGGATCAGATACAACGGGATAATCAGTATCAGTGCCCTCATGTAAAATCCAAATGAAAGGGCACCGCCCGGTGCATCCAGAATACCGCTCGAAAACTTCAGCCACCATGCTATGATATAGGACACCGCAATGACAAACGCATCTATGATAACATGCAGTCTGTTAAAATGCTGTTGATTATCTTTTATCATAATGTCATCCTTTTTTCATTTTCAAGCTACCATAAAATTAATAATACAATAATTTCCCATAAAGCACAACTTCTTTTTCTTAAAACTCTTGTCACAATTTCTTAATTATTTCTTTATTTTTCTTTGATTTTCAAATGTTTTTCCCTGTTATTTGTGTGATAACACACGAAATATATTTGTAATGAGTTCCCACTCAATTTTTACATAATTGCAAAGATTTTCCACCTTAAAAGGAACTTTTCTGCAATTTCTGCACTGCCTGATTCCCTCTGCGATCCCAGCCAGATAACGGCGTCCAAATCCTTTTTTACAGAAAAACAGACTCTTTATTAAAACACCGGCAGTTAAAAAAGGCAGATTGACCAAAAGCTGCAGTACCGGCATATTTTTATAGATCACAAACATGGAGTTGCGCGCGGCAAGAAATACTTTTTTTTCATTGTAGCGCGAACCTGTCGTCGCACTCCCGACATGATACACCTTTGCCTCAGGGATATAACAATTGCGATATCCCGCAATCTTCGCACGGTATCCAAGATCAAGATCCTCCAGATACGCAAAATGCTTCTCATCCATCACACCAATCTGTCTTATCACTGACATCCGGTAAATGACTGCGCCTCCACAGCAGGAAAACACATCTGTCCTTTTTCCATAGTCAGTGGCAGGCCTGCCCTTTCCACGCGCGATTGCCCATCCCGGCAATGTATAAATATCTCCCGCATTATCGATCAGATCCCGCTGTCTGAAATTGAGCATCTGCGCCCCGCAGGAAAAAATACGTTCCGACTGCTTTATCCCATTTAACAGTTCCTCCACAAAATGCGGATCTGCCTCAGTATCATTATTTAACAGGATCACATACGGGGTTTTCGTCATTTCAAAACCGAGGTTAACCGCACCACAGAATCCGGTGTTTTCCGGCAGCGCGACCATTTCCATGTCCAGGCTCTCTGAGATAACTGTAACACTTCCATCTGTAGATCCGTTATCGATCACAAGCAGCTTAAACTTCTGACAGGTCTGCCGCTCGAGTGTTTTTATGCAGTTTTCCAAAAGATTCTTTCCGTTGTAATTCGGAATAATAATCGTTACTTCCGTCATCCATCCTCCATTCAGCCCGCTTAATTTTTCGATTTCTGATGGATATAAAGCCATCCGTTTGCGTAATCCTTTCGTTCCTCCTCTGACATTGAGGTGAATGCGTCAAAATCCACCTTTGCCAGCGTCATCTGCTCGTTTCCACATTTAAAGCACTCCACGTCTTTGCGTCTTGATACGACCCGCATCCATCCGCATTCCGGGCAAATAAATACTTTCATCATAGGAACTGCTGTCTCTCTCCTTTCAAAAATCCATGTGGATCCATATATGGTTATTCCGGTCAGTCTCTGAAATAAATGTCTCTTGTATACACCTTTTCTTTCACATCTGACAACATGGTATCCATACGGTTTGCCACGATCACATCACTCATACTGCAAAATTCATCAAAATCACGGATCACTTTGGAATTTTCAAACGTGTCTGTCTTTAATGACGGATCAAAAATGACAATATGCACACCCTTTGCGCGGATACGCTCCATCACACCTAAAATGGAGCTCTGTCTGTAATTATCAGAATGTGCCTTCATCGCAAGACGGTAAATACCAACCGTCGCCGGATTTTTCTCAAGGATCTGCTCCGCAATAAAATCTTTTCTCGTGCGGTTCGCATCAACGATCGCACCGACAATATTGTTCGGCACATTGTCATAGTTTGCTAAAAGCTGCCTGGTATCTTTCGGCAGACAGTAGCCGCCATATCCAAAGGAAGGGTTGTTATACTGCATTCCGATCCTCGGGTCAAGTCCGATTCCCTCAATGATCTGTTTTGCATCAAGCCCTTTCATGGCAGCAAACGTATCAAGTTCGTTGAAAAATGACACACGGAGTGCGAGGTACGTGTTTGCAAAAAGTTTGACTGCCTCCGCCTCCGTAAGATTGGTCAGAAGCGTCGGGATATCCTCCTTGACCGCCCCCTCCTGCAGCAGATGTGCAAATGTCCCCGCCGCTTTTTTCATTTCATCGCTTCCCTCTTTCGAGCCGACAATGATCCTCGACGGATAAAGATTGTCTTTTAATGCCTGTCCTTCCCGTAAAAACTCCGGTGAGAAAAGGATACGGTCCGTGTGATATTTTTCACACACAGACTGTGTATAGCCGACCGGGATCGTGGATTTGATCACGATCACTGCATGCGGATTTACCTTTAAAACTAACTCTAATACTTCCTCAACGGATGACGTGTCAAAATAATTTTTCTTTTCATCATAATTTGTCGGTGTCGAGATGATAACGTAATCTGCATTTTCATATGCATGTACACCGTCTGTCGTTGCGGTCAGATCAAGTTTTGCATTTGCAAGATAGTCTTCGATCTCACGGTCCACCAGTGGTGATCTGCGCTGATTGATCATCTCCACCTTCTCTTTTATTATATCAACTGCAGTCACCTCATGATGCTGCGCTAATAAAATCGCATTGGACAAACCAACATATCCTGTTCCAGCGATTGCAATTTTCATCGTATTCCTCCTGCCTTTCCATTCAAAAGTCAAAAATACTTCATATTGTCTTATAGTACCATTTTCTGTAATATCATGCAAGTTTGAGATTTTAACCATCTCTGCAATTTACAACACACCTCTTTTTTGCTAATGTATATAGAAGCATTGAGGAGTATTGGAAATAAAAAATGGAAAACAACCCAGGAAACGAGGATTTTTATGAAGAAGAAAAATTTACTGTCCACCATTCTTTTAATTTTATTTACCCTGCTGCTTAGCGGTGCAGCATGGTTTTCTTATCAGAAGAGCCGAATGGACTCTACCGGGCACATACCGGATCCTGCCACGGAATATCTCGTCACACAGTATGCGGATGCAACCGGTGTCCAGGGCACTTTTTATACGGTCACAAATGATGACACTTTCATCATTATCGACGGCGGCTGGGCTGGCAATGCCGATGCCGTGCGGAAAGTGATCAAAGAACATAACAACACCGTAGACGCATGGATCATTTCTCATCCACACCAGGATCATGCCGGTGCATTCAATGTCATTTATGCCGATCCTGGAGATATTACCATAAAAAATATTTATGACAACGGTTTTGATTATGATTTCATCGAAGCTGCCGGCGAACCTTACGATGATATCACGGTCATGGAAACATTCCACGCGCTGACGAAAGATGCTGCTCATCTCACTCATTTAAAACGTGGCGACGTGATCACACTTGCAGGTCATCTGACACTCTCTGTCTTAAATGCCTGGGATGAATCTGTTCTTTCTAATGTCGGTGATGAAAAAGACTATCAGAACAACGCCTCTTTGCTGTTTAAGATCAGCGGGGAACAAAACAGTATGTTATTCTGTTCTGATATCAAATATGATATGAACGATTATCTGCTTGACACTTATCGGAACGATATCTCCTGCGATTATATCCAGACCGGCCATCACGGAAACTGGTCATTTTCCGATGAGTTTTATGAGACTGCAGGCGCTTCCTGTGCTTTTATCGATGCGCCTTCCTCCATCACGGATAATCCGGATTTTCCTGCAAGTACCTTAAAAAGTTTTTTGCAGAAAAAAGGAACGGCATTTGATTTTTCTACCGCTCCTAATTCTGTTACTTTGAGATAGCCTGATGAAATCTCCCGGATTTCGCCCGATTATACTTTTTCAATATAAGTTGTTGTTAAACGTCAATTTCAGTTGTAGTGTGTTGAGTTAAAAAGATAAGAGGTTTCCGCCTCTTTCTTTTTAGTTGCTAAATGAATTACTTACTCAAAATAGTAACCACCAGCTGCTGTTACATTTTTTGTTCCACGATTTTGTACAAATGCACGATATTTTCCCGTCTCTGAAACCGTAAATGCATGTGCTAATGCACCTTTCCCTCTACATAGCGCACATTGTTGTGCGGATCCATGATACCGATCCAACAGGTCTGTGTACTCGGTGACGTTGATGCAGAAATTACAATTTTCTGTCCACTTGACACTTTAAATTTACCGGAACAGAAGCGTGTTCCCGGTTCTACTGTCCAGTTAAATGATACCGTCTCGTTGGCATTCAAAGATGGTGCAACCGGGTTGAAATCCGGCTTTGCATATTTGATACGTGAATAATCATTATCCTCGGATGCAGAAACATACACTTCTTCCAATTTCATCTCACTTGATAATTCGCCCTGCATAGGCTCTGACTCCTGATACAATTCGTCATGCACACCCGCTGCTCCGTAACTTGCTGCATAGGTTGTGGTCATTGAAGTTACCACAAATAAAAACGACAGTACAAATGCTGATATTTTTGCCCCTCTTTTGGCTTTCACATATTTTTTCATATACTCTATTCTCCTTCCCAAACTCTGCTGGCTCTCATATAGGGTAGAAAAAATATAATCCGGCTTCGAATCTTCCGGTCTGCGTTCCATCAGATCTACGATCACTTCAAAATAACGTCTGGGCGTTATCACATCACGCAATGCGCAGACTGCCGACACGTCACAGGCACATTCACTCCACTCATTAACCCACGGCAAAATATGTTTTGCCCCGGAGGTCATATGCTGTATCGCACCGATATAAATGCTGCAAATTTTAAAGAAAGGGTCATTATGCTTACAATGTACCAGTTCATGACAAAAGATCACCGTCAGTTCTTCTCTGCTGTAGTGATCCTTCGGTAATAAGATATTGTATTGTAATACTCCTGTCACCATCGGGCTCTGAATGGAACTGCTGTAATAAAGTCCTATCTTCCGATGAATATGGAGCATGTTTTTCACTTTCCGAAACTCTGCATAAACCTGTTCATCCTCAACAGGTATTCTGTTTCTGCAGAATTTTTTCCAGCGGATAAATTCAACCACACTTTCTGCGACGTTTTTGACCAGGAAGATCAGCCAGATGATACCGGCTATTCCGAACACAAGATCCATATCTCCTGCCATCTCAAAATTAGGTTTCCATATGCTTTCTGCACGCAGATATCCGTGCCAGGTCAGTCTGACGATCAGATAACCAAACGGTACTATGTACATCATACATACAAACCGCAAAGTCGCATATATCAGCCTGGGATCCCTTTTCAGTAATAACGGCTGAAACAATTTCCAGAACCCCAGGCTGACCGTACCTGCAAAACAGGCGATCAGTATAATCAAAAATATCTGACTAATTAAGTTCATCTAATTTTTTCTTGAGTACCTGAACCTCTTCCTTGGTGAGTGCATCCTCACAAAGATGACATGCAAACGCAGCCATATCGCCTTTATCAAAGAATCTTGCATTCTCCTGTACGGTTGCTTTCCAGAAATCTTCTTTGCTTACTGCAGGCTGATAGAATGAATATCTTCCCTTGCGGTAAACTGTTAAAAATGATTTTCTGACCAGTCTTGCCAGAAAAGTAGAAACCGTCTGTGGCTTCCAGCTTTTTCCGTTCTCCTGATTTACTCTGTTCATGATATCCTGTAATGCCAGATCCTCTGTAGAATCCCAGATAACTTTCATGACAAGTCTTTCGCATGCTGAAATATCGTTCGTATCCATGAACCAATCTCCTTTCCACTCGCGCAGTGTTTACTACGTCCGTAAACAACATATCATCTTTTTATGTTGTTTTCAATATTTTTTTTATTTTTTTATGTTTTTCCCAACAGCAGAGATTCTCTTTTTCAATCCCCTGTTTTCCAAAGAAAAATGCATATACATGTTTTATTATAAAACATTTTCGGTCAGAATGCTACATTTATCTTTCTTTATTCAGACAAAATTCATACTTTTAATTACTGTTCACACTTCCAGTGTGAACAGCAACGATGACAGCGTATAGCTTGACCGCAAAGTGTCAAGCCTGCGTCTGAACAGCAGCTGCTTTTATCCCAGAACCTGCTCATCATCACAGGTAACACCGAGACTCACCTCGATCAGACGCAGATCCGATCCAAGTGCTTTGATGGAATGTTTCTTGCCGGATGCAATACTTACCGTAGAACCTGCAAGCAGATCTACTTCCGTTCCTTCAAGGATCAGTTTTCCCATACCGGAAATAACAGTGATCGTCTCCGTGTGCCGGGCATGTGTATGATATGGCATTGTTTTGCCTGCAAGAATCTTGATGCGCTTTGTCACACTGTGTGTGCCATCCTCATCATTGTTGTCGATCGTTTTGATCGTTCCCCAGCGCCGTTCCTCAAATCTTGACTCATCCGGAATATTTTCAAGACAGTCTTTGATATAGGAACTCTGGTGCTTGTCCGCTACTAATATCCCATCGTGCGAAGCAACGATGACCATATCTTTTGCACCCATGACTACCATAGGCACTCCAAGTACATTGATCGCGTGGCTGTTTTCACAGGTCTTATCCCAGGTCACATCGCCGATACTCTGTTCCTTCATCTCCTCCGTCAGAGTATTCCAGGTTCCGAGATCTTTCCATATCCCGTCATACTGGACAGCAACAATGTTTTTCCAGTGCTCTAACACCTCATAGTCAAAGCTCTGTTTCGGCAGCTTTTCGTAATCGGCAACCATCTCGTCATAGTTTGTTGTAACGCCATATTTATCCAACCACTGTGCAGCCATATTTAATTTGAAGCAGAACACGCCACAGTTCCAGAGAGCACCCATATCCACAAGTTCCTGTGCAGTCGCCTCATTCGGCTTCTCGCGGAATCCTCTGACCGCAAATGGCTCCGAACCACTGTTTTCAGGAACGATATATCCATATTTGGTGGATGGATAAGTCGGCACTCCGCCGAGCAGTCCGATCACACCTTCCTGCTTTTCAATGTACTCACCCAAAGATTTGATCTTATTGAAAAATTCCACCGTAGTGTACGGATCTACCGGAAGGAATGCAACTACATCGTCCGGCTTTGCACCTTTGTTTGACAAAAGATACGCACAGGATAACATGACCGCTGGAAACGTATTGCGGCGCATCGGCTCAACAGCAACTTCTGCCTGGCCATCCAGCTGGCTCTCGATGAGTTCCACCTGGGAATCACTGGCACACACGATCGTATTTTCGGAAAGGGATGCCGCTTTCAGCTGTCCGAACACACGCTGTAACATGGAACATTTTTCAACGCTCTCCGAATGCTCCGCTTCATCCGGGTTCATTAACTTAATATACTGCTTGGAACACAGATCATTTGACAGCGGCCAGAGACGTTTCCCGGATCCGCCTGATAATAAAACAATATACATGTTGTTTCTCCATTCTGCGCTCTTAGCGCTCTGCACGCATCGGATTGTGCAGGAAATCGTCGTAAGTCAGACGGATTCCTTCCTCTAACTCTGTCTTATATTTCCAGCCGAGTCCCTCTAATTTGCTTACATCGAGAAGTTTTCTCGGTGTTCCGTCCGGTTTTGTGGAATCCCACTTGATCTCGCCCTCATATCCGACTACCTTTGCAACCAGCTCTGTCAGCTCTTTGATGGTCAGCTCTTTACCGGTTCCAAGGTTTACTGTCTCATTTCCGCTGTAATGATTCATCAGATATACGCAGGCATCTGCAAGATCATCTACATATAAAAACTCACGAAGAGGTGTACCGGTTCCCCAGCATGTTACTTCTTTTAATCCTGCCTCTTTTGCCTCGTGGAAACGGCGGATCAGTGCCGGAAGCACATGGCTGTGCTCTGGATGATAGTTATCGTTTGGTCCATAAAGATTTGTCGGCATAACGGAGATATAATCGGTTCCGTACTGACGGTTTAAAAATTCACAGTATTTTAAACCGCTGATCTTTGCAAGTGCATATGCTTCATTGGTCTTCTCTAACTCACTGGTCAAAAGACAGCTCTCTTTCATCGGCTGTGGAGCCATACGAGGATAGATACAGGAAGAACCTAAAAACATCAGCTTTTTACAGCCATTTTTCCATGCCTCATGGATCACGTTCATCTCAAGAACCATGTTATCGTACATGAAATCAGCGAGTGCCTCGCTGTTTGCCATGATACCGCCTACTTTTGCGGCTGCAAGGAACACATAATCCGGTTTTTCCTCCGCGAAAAATGCCTCAACAGCATCCTGGCGGCAGAGATCCAGTTCTTTGTGTGTTCTTGTGATAATGTTTGTGTATCCTTCTTTTTCAAGCTGGCGGACGATTGCGGAACCTACCATTCCTCTATGTCCGGCTACGTATATTTTTGCATCTTTTTCCATGATTTTATTCTCCATTCCTGTGTTGCTTTTCGATCAACCTGTTGTCTGACTCACATCACAAGTCTGTGCCTGCGCACTTTATTTTCATTTTTTATTTCTCGTTTTTTACGAGTTCCATATCATGTGCTACCATGATCTTTACAAGCTCTTCAAAAGTAGTCTTTGTCGGATTCCAGCCAAGCTCTGTCTTTGCCTTTGTCGGATCTCCCCAGAGATTTACAACGTCAGTCGGACGATAGAACTCCGGTGAAACTTTGATAACGGTCTTTCCGGTTGCCTTGTCGATGCCGACCTCATCCATGCCCTCGCCCTTGAATTCAAGCTCAATACCAGCCTCGCGGAATGCGTGCTCACAGAACTCGCGGACAGAGTGCTGCTCACCGGTTGCGATCACGAAATCCTCCGGCTTGTCGTTCTGTAAGATCAGCCACATACACTCCACATAATCTTTTGCATAACCCCAGTCACGCAGGGAGGATAAATTGCCAAGGTAGAGCACATCCTGTTTGCCCTGTGCGATTCTTGCTGCTGCAAGGGAAATTTTTCTGGTTACAAAAGTCTCGCCGCGGCGCTCTGACTCATGGTTGAATAAGATACCGTTGCAGCAGAACATATTATATGCTTCGCGGTACTCTTTTACGATCCAGAAACCGTACTGTTTTGCAACTGCATACGGGCTGTACGGGTGGAACGGTGTTGTCTCACGCTGTGGAACTTCCTCTACTTTTCCGTATAACTCGGAAGTGGAAGCCTGATAGATACGGCAGGTTTTCTCTAATCCACAGATGCGGACTGCCTCAAGCACGCGGAGTACTCCGGTTGCGACAACATCTGCTGTATACTCCGGCACATCAAAGCTGACACCAACATGGCTCTGTGCAGCAAGATTGTAGATCTCATCCGGTTTAATGCTTCCGATCAGGCGCACCAGACTTAAGGAATCAGACAGGTCTCCGTAGTGAACGGTAAAGTTCGGATTTCCCTCTAAATGGTCAATACGTTCTCTCTTTTCTACGGAAGAACGGCGCACCATACCGTGTACTTCATATCCTTTTTCTAAAAGAAGCTCTGCAAGGTAGCTTCCATCCTGTCCTGTTACACCTGTGATCAATGCTTTTTTACTCATTTCATCTCTCCTTTGATTGATTCTATAATTATTTTGCTAATATCAAATTTTTAAGCCGTTGTATAGATTAATCTAATTTTTTTGTTTTTGCAATTGAATATATTGGTCTAAAATAGTATTATATTGCTATGAAAAAATTATTTTTTGAAAAATATAAGACCTCTGAAGTTACAAATACGCGAAGCGTCATCAATACCCCCTCCGCATTTACCCGCAATAATTTCTTCCACATCCAGGAGGCCGGTTATTTAAAAAGTCTGAAATCACATTTAAGCAGGCGGAGCGAGCTTAACTCCTACCTGTTTTTTGTCGTGCTCTCCGGCAGCGGCGAAGTCACCTACCGCGAACCATTGTCCGAAGGCGGGATGATTTCTGCTGCTGCGCACACAGGGGACTGTTTCTTCCTCGACTGTTCCGGGGAATACACCCACATCAGTACGGATGAAGACCCATGGGAACTGCTCTGGATCCACTTCAACGGGCCACAGGCTAAGGCATATTATACCTGTTTCAGAGAGCACCATAACTGGCATTTCCGCTCTTCCCATTTCACCGAACTGATCACTGCAATCGAAAATATCATCCGCTATAACGAAGAACCGACCGATGACACCGATCTTTTGACTGCCGAGCAGATCATTCATATTTTGACACTCATCTGTACCGAGTCCAATGAAAAAAATGAGCTGCTCTCAGATAAACTCAAAACAATTCTGCACTATCTGGACGAGCATTATACAGAAAACATCTCCTTAGACCAGCTTGCAGAACATTTTTTTATCAGTAAATATTATCTTTCACGGGAATTTAAAAAAGAATTCGGGACAACGGTCATCCAGTATGTTCTTGCAAAAAAGATCAACAATGCCAAGGAACTGCTTCGGTACAGCAATTCTTCAATTGAGGAGATTGCGCGCCTGTGTGGGATTGATGATGCGAGTTATTTCAATAAAGTATTCAAAAAAATGGAGGGCTGTACCGCATCTGAATACCGGAAACGCTGGTAGCTCCCGGTCTCTTTTCGCTGCGGTTTTTGCTCTCCACATGCCGTTTTTTTTATCATTTCCTTTTGCTGCTCATCAGTTTTGACTGATATGTTTTTGATTTTTACAGTTTTTTAAGGACGTGTTCCAGTAACGGATCTCATCTTCCGTCACATAAAAAAGCTGTGTCACGCCACCATCCGCACTTGCATGATACTCTCCATAGCAGATGCGCATCTGCATCTGACCAGATGGAATGGTATGGATATTACTCCTCTTTTACTTTAGACCAGATATCTTTTTCTTTGCTTTTTCCAACAATGCCGAAACCGCAAGACAGCCTGAAACTGCGGCTGCAATCCGCAGTGCGTGATACAAAACGAAAGGTACGACCGACCCTCCCGGTGCCGGAATCGTAATAAACTTCGATGCAATGCGCTCGATGACTTCCAGTGCGAAAATATGGAAAGCAAGCAAAAATATGGTATTTTTTCCAACGTAAGCGATAAATCTGCCCGGTGCCGTATTTTCAATCAATTTTCCAAACCAGATGCAGAGCAGTGATCCGGTCAGACCGACAATGATAAAGAGCGGCACACTAAAAGCTCCGTAAATACCATATTCACGGATCGACATATTGATGCCCGGGTCAAGACAGCTTGTCAGAATGTAGATGGCAAACACGAAAACGATCAATGGAATGTTCCATTTTTTTTCAAAAAACTGTGCTCTGCCAAGCAGGGTTCCTGCGATCATGAATATTGTTCCCACGCAGGCAAGGTCGATGCTCCACGGCAAAAGCACCGGAATGTCTGCAAGTGTCATTGTGATGGCAGTTAAAACGATCAGTGTACCGATTAAAAATTTCCGGTCAGAAAGACAGCGGTCAATGACCAGATGATAAACCAGGCCCGCCGCAAAAAATGCTGTCAGATACCACATGGCACCGTTTGCCACGGTAAACAGGTAAGCGTTATCCGTGACAACTGTTGTATCGTACAGACAGTATCTTGAATACAGGATTCCAAATGCGGATGCTTTCGTCTCCGCAAGCGATCTTCCCATCAGCGCATAGACTGCCAAAAGCACTGCGCTGTATCCAAAATACGGGATCAGAAGGCGTTTTGCCTTGTGTGTGATATTTTCTCTATAAGTTCTTCCCTCTTTATAAATATATCCCGACACCACAAAAAACAGCGGGATATAATAGTTGATCAGAAAGCGGCTCAGTCCGCAGCTGTGTGAGATGATGACAAGTAAAAGTCCGAGTCCTCTCGCCACATCCAGATATTGATATCTTCGCATATGAATCTCCATTCCTGCACTGATTTTTTCACACTGTTACTCTTGTAACCAATCCTGTTTGATCAGTGCGCGCTCCCACAGATACGGCTGGATCCGGTTCCAGATGTCTGCCGCCTGATGGAAGGTCGCATTTTTGCCTGCAAGAAAATCAGAAAGGTCACTGCGCACTTTTGCCGGATCATCGATCAGACTGCAGTTTGCAAAGTCTGCGGATGCCACTGTATCCTCAAAGAACTGACGGTACGGTCCTCTCATCCAGTCTAAGATCGGTGCATTAAATCCTAATTTAGTGCGGCGGTATGCGATCTCTTTTGGCATAAAGGAAGCCCCGGCATCACGGACGATCGATTTTGAAAAACCGCCGTGCAGTTTTGAACGCCATCCAATGGAAAATGCAAATTCCACAATCCGGTAATCCAAAAACGGCATGCGGATCTCTACCCCTGCTGCCATGCTGTCCCTGTCATAGTTGCGCAGCAATGTCGGCAGGATTGTCTCATGCGTGGAAACAAACAATGTCTTATTGAGGTTATCCAGACGGTTCCAGTTCGGGTGTCCGGAATACGCACTCTTTACTGTCTCTCTGCCGAGCAGTTTTTTTGCATGGTATTTTAACATATACTCACGGTAGAGTTTGTTTCTCTGCTTTTTAAATGCCGCAGACTGCCTGCTTACTCCGTCTTCCGCATCCTGGTTTAAGTATGCAGTCGTGATCATATCGATCTCTTCTTTGGTCTTTGCGTCCGGGTATGCTTTTAACACGTCAAATCCATATCCCGCAAACAGTTCGTCCGCCGCATGTCCGTCGAGGGAGACCGTCGTTCCAAGTTCTCTCTCTTTTTTGTAAAGTTCCATCATCGGCACCTGTGGATTGCCCCAGAGTTCCTCAAAACAGTAAAGCTGGCGCAAAAACTCACGTTCCGACACTGCAGAATCAATGTTCATAAAGGTATGACTGATCCCCAGGAAATCCGTCACTTGTTTTGCGTATTTCGTCTCATCCTGCGCGGTTCCCGGAAAACATGCCACATAGGCATGCTGCCAGTCATTGTTGGCGCGCTCATCTGTCATGTTCTTTGAAATGTAGGACATCGCACAGATGACAGCGGAAGAATCAAGTCCACCGGAAAGACCTGTGCCAAGTGTCACATCACTTCTCATCCGGATTTTGCAGGCGTCCAAAAACAGCTCACGGAACCGCTCTGTCTGCTCCTCGTAGGAATCCGGTACGCTGATCAGATGATCTAAGGTATTCCAATAGCGTTTCAATGTGATCTTTCCATCTTTTACCCACGCATTGTGACCTGCCGGGAGTCGTTTGATGCCACGGATCAGACACTCCGGCTGTGACTCATAATGGTTGTCTGCAAAGTAGCGGTCAAACATCGGCTTGTTTGCCTCCACCTTTGGCAAAAGCGGCAGAATCACTTTCATCTCGGATGCAAATGCAAAACCGCCATCTGGCAGTCCGGCATAAAATAGCGGTTTTACTCCAAAACGGTCTCTGGAAATGAAAAGCTGTTTTGTCTGCTTATCCCAGATTGCAAATGTCCACATACCGTTAAAACGATCCACACAGGATTCTCCCCACTCACAGAATGCAGCCATGATGACTTCGGAATCGCTGGCACTGCGGAACGTATATCCTTTTTTCTTAAGTTCGTCCCGGATCTCGATAAAGTTATAGATCTCACCGTTAAATGTCATCCAGTAACGCTCATTGGCATAGGACATCGGCTGGCTTCCTGCATTGGAAAGATCTAAGATTGATAGTCTGCGGTGTCCTAATGTCACACCGTCCTCCTGCCACAATCCATAACCGTCCGGTCCACGGTGGATCATCGTGTTTAAGCATTTCATCGCCAGTTCCCGGTCTACCTTTTTATTGACTACACCGTAAATTCCACACATACTAAACCTCATTTCTGATATAAATATTTATGAATCAAAATAATTATTTCCGATGGATCAGCCACAGATAACGTGTATTCGTTACCAGATAGCGTTTAAACAGTCTCTTCGGGTCCTGCAGCAGACGGTACAGCCATTCTAAACTTAATTTCTGCATCCAGCCCGGCGCACGTTTGATGTTGCCGGCATGGTAGTCAAACCCTGCCCCGACACCGATCATCACACCATTTACGCGGTCTTTGTGTGCATACATCCATTTTTCCTGCTTTGGTGCTCCAAGCCCCACCCAGATGATATCTGCTCCGGATGCATTGATCTGATCCACCATCTCTTTATCTTCCTCTTCGTTCAATTCACGAAATGGCGGTGATACCATCCCTGCGATCTTCAAATGCGGATATTTTTCTGCCAGTTTTTCCTTTAACAGGGCAAGCGTTTCCTCGCTGCTTCCGTAAAAATAATGTTTCAGTCCGTTATCGCGTGCAAATAATGCAAGCATCAGATCCGGTCCGGTCACACGCTCCGCCTCAGGAAATCCGTGTTTTCTGCTGTAACCGGAAAGCGGTCCGCCATCCGGCAGCACAAACGCGGCACTCGCCTGTACCGTGTGATACTGCAGATCGTCATGTGCCATCACGGTCGTGTGCACATTTCCAACACAGATATATTTTCCTCGTAACTGCTCTATATTCTGTTCGATCAGATCTACGGTCTTTTTCATATCCGTCACAAGGATATCAAGGCCTAAAATATTACATGTTTTCAGTTCCATATTAATCCCCATTCTTGCGCTGTCTTTCAATGAAAACAACGTTTTCATTTGCATCTCAAGTTTGTGCGTAAGCACAAATCTTGCGTGTGAAAAATCTTATTTTTCACACTAATCCCCTTACCGGCGTACCGTCTCAAGCGGTATATTTCCTATATACGACGGAAGCAAGCTGAATGTACTGTTATAGCTTCCTAAAATCTTTCTGCACTTTGACAACGCAAGCATTTCCACAAATGCCTCCTCGATTCCCTCTTTAGAATCGCGGTCGATCACATCCGACTGTGGGAAGATCAGCTTTGCATCCGGCAGTAATTCTCTTAATTCCCTGCGCACTTCTCTGTCATCGGTTGCCACAAAAAAGCTGGTGTCCGCATCCGCTTCCAGTTCTTTTTTCATGCGCTCGGCGAACAATGCCAGCGGGCTGTTTGCGATCGCTTCTGTATGGTCAGTTCTTCTCACATGAACGCCCACACAGTGTCCGTTCAGTTCCCGGAACAGACAGGCACCATTTTCCTCAATATTTTTGCTCGGCTTCACAAAAGAATAACTCTCTGCATTCACTTCGCAGATCGGTCCGAACGCCTTCAGATAGATGACCGGTGTCTGTTCGATCAGGCGGAACAGTCCCTCATACCCTTCCTGCTCTTTGATCTGCTCCACATCATCGCACTCTAAAAAACGATCTGCCATCCCACGCCATTTCTTTTTCGCACGGTCTCCGAGGATCTGTGCCACCGGCTCTTTTTTCAAGCCGTTCTCACTGATCTCCACCACCTCAAACGGCAGGTCAAACAGTTCCGAAAAGCGGATATTACATCCAACCTCACGTTTCCATATCACAACCAGTTTCCGGTTTAATTTTTCTGCCACCGCACAGGCGGAACCCAGACCAAGCAGTCTGTTTCCAAGCCCTGCACACGGCTCTATGATTATCATTGGTTCACTCATACACTTTCCTTTTCTTTCCTTGTCACACTGCCGCCTTCTACCTGATATACCATATCACAGTTTTTGATCGTAGACAGACGGTGCGCAATGATCAGCATTGTCATCTTACCCTGCAGGCTGTCGATCGCCTCCATGACAGCAGCCTCTGTCTCCGTATCCAGTGCAGAAGTTGCCTCGTCAAGCACTAACACTTCCGGCCTGCGGTAAAGTGCACGCGCAATACCGATACGCTGACGCTGTCCGCCGGATAAACGGACACCCGCCTCTCCGATCATGGTATCCAATCCCTCATCAAGTGATTTTACAAACTCGTCTAACTGCGCCTGTTTTAATGCCGCCCAGATATCTGCATCATCGATGCCTTCCGTCTTACCAAATGCAATATTGTTGCGGATCGTATCGTCCAACATATAGATGGTCTGCGGAATATAACCGATCTTATCATGCCATCCACGGTAGGATTCTCTGATATCCATACCATCTACGGTGATCTTTCCAGCCTGTGGCTTTAACACGCCAAGGATCAGATCGACCATCGTGGTCTTTCCGGCACCGGACGGTCCGATGAACGCCACTGATTTGTTTTTCGGGATCGTCACATTAACATGGGACAATACCGCATCCTCGGTATCCGGGTAATGGAATGTCATATCTTCCACTTTGATTTCTTTGTCTAATGTTACTTTCCTGTAATTTTCTTCTTTTTCTGTCTGGATCTCCATATCGCGGATCGCAGCGTACTCTTCGCCGATCTTGTGGATCACAACACCGTTATGGATGATCGATCCTAAATATTCAGACATCTTATTTGCAGAAGGAAGCAGGGCAAATGCTGCCGCCGCAAATACTGCAAGTGTTCCGACAAACTGCTCCGGGCTTGTGGATGTCGCGTTGATACGGACAATGATCGCCGCCATAAGTCCTGTAATACAGAGTGCCTCCATGATCGGCTTTGGAATCGAACTTAAGAAAGAGTTCTGTTTGATGACATAGGTGTAAAGACCATTCTGCTTTACAAATTCCCCTTCAAAATATGCTTCACGGTTTGCGATCTTGATCTCTTTGATACCGCCGAATGCCTGCTGCATACACTGTAAGATATTTGCATTGTATTTTCTTCTGTCATCACCGAAACGCGCTAACGTGCGGCGCAGTTTTTTCATAAAGATAAATACCATAACGACCATCGCAAACGCAACGCCTAATGTAAGCAGTGCATCTTTCACTAAAAGATATCCTACTAAGATCAGGCTCACACAGAGTTCTGACGCAAGCTGGAGCATATTTAACACCGCTGCATAAAACATTTCCGGATCCGTATTGATATCACGCATCAGCTCCGCACTGTTGTGGTTTAAGAAAAATGTGTAATCTCTGCTGATATAATATTTCATCATGCGGTCCTGCATCTCACGCTTTCCATAATAAGAGAAACAGTACAGCATATTATTGATAAAAATGATAAACGCATTTTTTGCAATATACACGATAATGATCAGCACCGAGAGCAGCGTGATCAGCTGATCGGTATTCTGCATGTGAAATCCATCATAAACAAAACGTATAATGTCATTTTTCAGTAACTCCTCCGGATTCATCACCGCTGTGATAAACGGGGACAACACAGAAACACCAAGCAGGCTGACACCGGAATTGATCAATATCAGAAACATCATTCCGACAAGTTTGCGCTTCTGTTTTCCGTCAAAAACTTTTAATACACTTTTTACCAAATTTTTCATTCTTTTGCCTTTCTTACTTTAAAATTATCCAGTTTTTCTGACGCATCCGCTCACTTAACGGATCATCCGGCATAATGACCGTCTTATCCGGATTCTGGTTCAGATAAGCTGCCCACGTCGAAAATGTGCTGTTTGACAGTATCTGGTTCTGGCATGCTGCCATCAGGAAAAATTCGTCCACATCGGAAAAATCTCCCATCTCCGTGACAAATTCCAGCCTTTTTTCCGCCTGCCGCTTGATGTCCCCCTGTCCCGCGTCAGTATTCTTTTGTGTTCCTTTTTCTTTCAACATAGGAGCAAGCGCTTCTTTCGCGCGCTCCATATCGTTGGTAAATACAATATAGCGGACACCAGGTTTTTTCTGTTCCATCCGTTCTATGGCATGTTTAAAATAGATCCCGGCAGGTCCTGTGATATCCCCGCCCCTGACATGCACGGCACAGGTCGGTGTCTCTTTCAGCTCTTTTAAAAGATTCTTTACCGCCTCACTCTGCGCGTACGCCGGTGTCATCATCGCAGTGATCTCATCTAAATAATCCTCAAAATAGGCAAGATGCTGCCAATAGCCGTACAGATATTTATCACGGATCCGTTTTTTCCTGTATACCCCCGGATCGATATCATTCACATCATACCTGTGATCCCGGTTATGATATACCTCACGCTCTTTGATCACATGATATTTTAACGCACGTCTTAAGTTCTTGTAAATCTTCTGTCCTAAATTCCGGTTTGGAAATGATTCTTTTTTATCATATCTGAGATTGAATTTATCTAACTCAAAATCCCGCAATGTAGAATTGTCACATTCTGAGATATCAAGAAGTAAGGCATCGTTTTCCCGCCTTGCCTGTGCATAACCGCAGGCATAATTAAAAAGCTGGTTTCCCATTCCATCTCCAATTTTTACTGCTATCATTCCTCTGCTACCTCACAATTTTTCTGCAATATCCGGCGTTTTCGTCCTTCATGCAGGTGTGTTATTTTACTCTGCTTTTGCATACACTTCGTATTTCTCATTTACAAATACCTGCCGGTAATCATATTTCTCTACAAATGATAATACCACATCCGTTTTTTCCGACCGCTCGTCTAATGCATCTTTATTAAAAACCACAAGCGGCATTGTATCACTGCCTGACGCTGCAGATGCTTCAAGCTGGCTTCCTATCTCTTCCGCCGTGATATAATCCGTCTCGATCCAGCCGCCACATCCGGTAATATAAGGTGCCCTTCCCGTCAGATAATGTAAGATGGGGATTGCACCGCAGGTAACTATCTTATCACTGTCACTGCCACGCGACTTTATAAAGTTTACCACTTCTTCCATTGGCTGTACAACATCCGTATCATATTTTATGCCGCGCAGTGCATCGAGCGTAAACTGCTGCTTCTGTTCTTTATCATTTAAATATGCCTTTGTCATATAAAGGCTCTGTGATACAGTTAAAATCACACACCACGCCAGACAGACAGCAGCAAGAAGTCTCCCTGTATCTCTGATATCCGGCAGTTTTACTTTTTCCGCTGCAGTCTCACCCTGTTCTTTTGGCTGTTCCATCCGTTTTCCAACATTGATCACAATGTACGGCAGTATCAAAAATGCTTCATTGCAAAGATGCGTGATCCCGACATTAGAACCGATCGGCATTAACAGTGCAAGCGCAAATGATGCAAGCGCAAGCACTTTAAACTCGTCAGATTCCTCTTTATCTTTTAAAATCAGGATCACACACACATAAACCATCGCCTTGATCACTGCCACTGCATTCAGATAATCTCCAAATACACGGTATACAATGGACAATCCCGCAATGCGGTCTGCTCCGAAAAGTGCACCTGCCAGCAAAAGCACGGAAACCGCAATGATACCATAGCCGATGACCGGTGCAAGGCTTTTTACCTTTTTTGCCGCCAGATAAATGACATACATAACAGCGAGCAGTATAAGTCCACGCACTGTACCCTTAAAATTGATCACAACCATGTTGCCGATCGTATGCCCGTCACTGGAATTGCCCGCATAGAGGAACATATCCGCAACCATCTGAAAATAAGTGCCGATCCCGCATGTTTTATACATGAGAAGAAGTCCTGCCGCAAGACTGCATAAAACGCCGGCAACACACCATAATACCTGACGTACGAAATATGCCACATCTTTTTTCCGGTACAAATCATAAAAAAGAACCGCAAACACAGCAAATTGCAACAGGGAAGATACTTTGCAGAAAGTCGCCAGCATGAAAAATGCCGATGCAAAAAAAAGCAGTCCGGACTTTTTATCATTGACCGCCCGGATCAGAAAATACAATCCCGTCAGTGCCATAAACGCCACTGCCGTATTATAGATAAAGAAATGAAAGTTACATTTTGCAAGCACCATGGCAAGCGCAAGTGCCGGCAGGATCAACGCATCATTGCGGTATCTCTTATAGAGCCGGTAAGATAAAAAGCACAGATACAGACACACTGCCGCCCATGCAGATTCCATACCGATATATGCCGGTATATGCAGTGCACGAAACACTTTTAACAGAACACCACCCAGAATATTGGTAAAAAACAGAGGCAGATAGGTGCTTTCCATATCTGTAAAACAAAACCGGTACTGATTCAGGTTAAATCCGACATCACTGACATCAATGCTGTAATTCCACCCCGACAGCGGGATAAGCGGAATCAGCACGATCAGAATGATCCAGAAAAATTTATATGTTCGCTTCATAAAACTCTCCATTCCTGCCGCTTTTCAGGGCATCTAACGTTTGTACACTTTTTCTATACTCCAGTATAAAGCATGGCGACCATCACAATGCCATAAACAATACACAGTGCCATCAGCACCTTATCATGTAAAAGTACCTCGACAGGATCTCCCTCCGAATTGCCCTCAACCGTCAGGCTGTACTTCATACAGATCAAAATCACGATCGGTACTGTCCACATCGCATATTTCATGCCCGCATTTGTAATATCCTTACACCATAACGCATAAAATGTATTGAGCAATGCCAGACACATGTACATATTTTTATCGAGAAAATCTCTCGTATAATACTTGAGTACCTTGCGGGTATCCCCGTCTTTTTTCTTCTGAAGCTCATTGCGTCTCTTTCCAAGACTGAAATAAAACGCACCGGAAAGCACGGTAAGATACAGCCACTCTGAAACTTCTGTTCCCGTCAGCACTGCGCCAAACAGTACGCGCAGCAGAAACCCGGATGCAAGGATCGTCACATCTAAAAGCGGCACATCCTTAAGTCCCATACTGTATGCGACATTGATAAACAGATATAACAGCACCAGCGCATAACTGCCGGCTGTCGCATCTGACACTGCAAGCAGTACCATCGCCACGATCAGAATGATCACCATCAGCACCACTGCATGAAACGGTGTAACCGCACCGGATGCGATCGGACGGTTTTTCTTCGTCGGATGCATCCGGTCTTTTTCAGCATCCCTGAGATCATTGATGATATAAACTGCTGATGTGACCAGTGAAAATGCGATCATTCCAAGCAGTGTCGCCGTAAATTTCCGCCGGTCCATCAGATTTCCACTGAAGATCAGCGGCATAAAAATCAGTATGTTTTTGATATAATGATGTACTCTCATGAGATATAAATATTTTTTCATCCAATCGTTCCCTAATTTATTTCATAATCAGACAGTTTTACAATGATCGTATCATCGATTACCTGAATCGAGCCTTCTGCCGGATAAGACGGCATCTCTTTGACAACCTCTCTCTTCATCCAGTTCTGAATCTCCTCATAAGTACCATAATAAGGAGAATATCCAAGATAATCGGACATCAGGTACAAAAGTGAATTATATCCTAAATTTGAATCAGCCTTTCCACCGACTATAAACGTATCACCGATCAGGCTTCCCATTCCGTTCGTGCCGTCTGAAATCTGTGTTCCGACCACGATCACCGGCTTATCCTGGGAATAATCTTCCACACTTTTGATTTGTGTGATCATTGTCTGGACATAGGCAAAATCATGGTATTTCGTATACTCAAGCGCCATATAGTTGCCATTTGCATACCAGATAAATATGATGACAATCGCTGTCGTAAGTAACGCAGATATCCAGCCTGCGATGCTTTTAACCTGCACATTCAGTCTCAAATTCATAAAACATGCATCCATCCACAAAAGGAAAAATATAAAGAAAAATACAACCGGATAAGCCATCAGTGTATAACAGTAAGAATTTGGCGCCATCACATAGATCAAAAACATTGCCAGCGGAAATACCAGCATGCCGCACAAAACGATTACCTTATTTATATATTCCTTTTTCTTTAATATCAGATAAGCACCGATACCGGCTGCAAATAAAACCCATACCAATTTTACGAGACGCATTACAGTGCTGTTGTAATTGATCCCCATGACATCGGAGAATCCAAGGTCGAAAAAGGATGTATAGCAGTGCCGTACCGCATCCATGAGCTGTGCGAAAGTGATCTTTCCCATCGTATCTCCGCCCTGGTAACTGGTAAGCTGTATATGTGTGACAGCAAGCACTGCTTTGTTTGCAAGAAAATAAACGACAATACCGGCCGCCATGACAGCTAAAAACCGCACAATGGTAAGGAAAAACTCCTTCCATTCTTTTTTATCTTTCATATTACCGAATGCCGCTTTTAAGATCACCACCATAAGAAGGATGCATACGGTGTCCGGAAAATATGCCTGATAAACACCAAGAGAGCACATGATCATGATTACCGCAGCAATATTTCCCACAATGCTTTTCGGGTACTTCACCACCAGATATGCCGCATATACACTGAAGAAAATGCCGATTGCATAGTAAAGTGCCAGGAACATAAAAAAGTACATGGACACAACTGCTGGAAACACGGTCATCAGTCCGCCGATCAGTCCTGCTGTCAGGCGGCTTTTCACCTTAAAAACAGAAACAACCATTCCCGCCGAAATCGAAAGGAACAGCAATGCAAATATTCCATTGAAAAATGGAAGCGAATACGAACCTCCAAAGACAGAACGCATAAACCGTCCCATCCAGTTTAACAGCCATCTTCCCTGTTCTGTACTTAATCCGATACCTCCAGGTGTATTTGCAAGTTCATCATAATTATATAATTTATTCGTGAACTGATACAAATGAGCTGCAAGTCCCAAGATAAACGCAGCATAAAAAGCAGTCTTTACCGCTCCTGAAAGCTTCCGGTACCACTCGGTCAGATACTGATCCGGCGTTTTCCATTTGATCGTATTCATAACTTCTCCTTCTCTCTTTGTTTTATTATTTTCCCAACTTCATGTAAGATTTATTGTATCAAAAATATATAGGAAGTGTCAAACAGTAGATTCCCCTCACCATTCCATTTCCCTTGACACCGCAGAAAGCATTGTTTATGATGTTTATATCTATGTACTGCAATCAGAAAGGAGTGTTCTTAAGATGGGTACGATCCTTGGAGCCTCTTATTATCAGTTAAAATACTGTCTGCGCAACAAACTGCGGCAGACAGCAGGTGACTCAGATTTTCTTTATCGGCATTATGTCGGCAAGCCGTTTTATGACACGGATGCATTGAACCAATATACCGCAGACCTGATCCGTTCCGGCAGACCGTTTATGATGGGACGTTTTGGTGCCGTTGAACTTTTCAATATGCGTGTGGATGAATTTCACATGGAATCAAAAAAAGAAAAAGCCTGTGAACAGCTTTTTACCTGCGCCGGTTTTTTCCCAAATGACACCACACTTCTCCCGCGTTTTAACGACGTGATGAAGGATGCCTGCAGACAGACCGACATCTTAGGTCTCTGGCAGAATGCCTGCGAGGACTACTACATCCGCAAATACTGCAGGGATCTGTCTGCGACCTGCCGTCTGATCTCTTTAGAACCATGGCGCAGCAATAACCCGTGGTCTGCTGCCCTCGCCGGAAAAAAAGTGCTCATCATTCATCCATTCGAGGAATCAATCCAGAATCAGTATCAGCACTTTGATAAACTTTTTCCGGGCACGGACATTTTACCGGAGTTTACATTAAAGACCTTAAAAGCGGTACAGACCGCCGGCAGTGCTACGGATCCGCGCTTTTCCACATGGTTTGATGCGCTCGATTATATGTGCAGCGAATGTGAAAAAATCGACTTTGACATTGCTTTGATCGGCTGTGGCGCCTACGGCTATCCGCTTGCCGCCCACATCAAAAAAACAGGGAAACAGGCAATCCATCTCGGCGGCTGCCTGCAGATCCTGTTCGGCTTAAAGGGCAGACGCTGGGACGAAGAAGAACCGGATATCGCTGCCATGTATAACGATTACTGGCACTATCCAATGGCGGACGAAGTACCGACTGGAAGCGGCGACGTGGAAGGCGGAACTTACTGGAAGAAAGAATAACTAAGGGGGAAAACTTATTATGAGCAAAATCATTCCTGTTATGGTTCATCATGAAACCGGAGAGAAGGCACAGGCCGCCGGAAAAAAGAATCAGGAATATTTAAGATACTGTATTGCACAGGCAAAAAAATATAACGAAAAGGTCGTTTTACTGGGTGATGAATATAATAAAGCATGGTGTGACGACTGGCACAATGCCAACGATTTTATCACGGATAAATGGAAAAGATTCCACGCTGCATTCGAGAATCTTTCCACCTACCCGACTGCATGGGCGGAAGGAATTTTCAAGCGTTTCTTCCTTATATTAGAGTACTTAGAGCGCAACTCCTTTGAGGAATGTGTCATCATCGACAGCGACGTTTTACTTTACTTAAATGTCAGCGAATACGAACCGTTCCGCCACTGCAAGGCAGCTGCTGAAACTCCGCTTTTACAGGATTTTGCCATGCTTGAAAAAGGTAATGGCTTAAAATGGAAAACCTGCGCCGGTTTTTCTTATTTTACCACACAAGGTCTCCGCGAGTTTACAGATTTCTGCATCGATATGTACGAAAACCACAAAGACATCCTGATGAAAAAATGGGATGTTCACCGCAAATTTGGCATGTACGGCGGTGTCGGCGAAATGGCATTACTCCACCTCTGGGTTACTTCCCTTCCGGAGGGCGAATACTTAAATCTGTTAAAAGATGATGCAGACCACAGTGTATTCGATAATTCCGTCGGCGAATCCTCCGGCTACTTAGAGCACCAGTACGAATATATCAAACACCTAAGCGTAAAGAACCTGCACTGGGAAGACGGCAGACCTTACTGCTATACGATCGACGGTCATGAAAAAACCTGGTTTTTAAACCTTCACTTTGTTGACATCACAAAAATCTTTATGGAAGGCATCTACGAAAACCAGTCCTATTCTGCACACGCAAAGTTTGTGACCTACATGTTAAAATGCCGCGGCAGACTCGCAGATATCAAACATGGCAACACAAAATGGCAGCAGAAACTAAAGATCAAACGCAGTAAAAATGCCTGATCTTTTGGGAAATGAGGCTTGTTATGTCAAAAGAACGCTCTTCTAATTTTGAATTATTACGTTTACTGTGCATTTTCGGGATTCTGATGATGCACACTTTCGGCGGGATCGACACTTCCATATCGATTTTTAACACAGAGATCCATGTACTGGTGAATTCCGTCTTCAATATGGGAGTCACCTGCTTTATTCTGATCTCCGGTTATTTCGGTATCCGTTTCGATTTCAAAAAACTGATCCGGCTTGACCTTATGATCATCTTTTTTACGATATTCGGTACGGCTGCCGTGGGAAATTTTGGTGTAAAAGCACTGATCAAATCCTGTATTCCGGTAATTTCAAGATATTACTGGTTTATCAGTTGCTACTTTTTCCTCTGCTTTTTAACGCCGTTTTTAAACCAGATCCCGGAAAAGCTGTCAAAGGAAAACTTTGAAAAGCTGCTCGCGGTACTGCTGCTCCTGTTCTCCGTGATCCCGACTTTCGGATTTTTCGAGATCATGCAGGACGGAGGGAAAGGGCTTGTCCACATGGTTATGATCTATCTGCTCGGACGCTTCCTTGCACTTTATCATAACCGCAGCCACAATGTTCATCGCCTGCTGCTTGGACTGCTCCTTAGCGTCACCTTTATTTTTCTTGCAGACAGTTCTCTCACATTTCTCCGCGGGAAACTTTACACGACATTCTGCAGGGATTGTTCGATTTTCATTATCTTCGGTTCTGTGATGGTGCTGCTGCTGTTTCGTGAGATCAATTTTCACAGCCGTTTTATCAACCGGGCTGCGGGGAATGTGCTCGCTGTTTATGTGTTAGACGGGACGGTACAGACGTTTCTGCTGAAATGGGTTAATTTTAAGCCGTATGCCGGATCATGGTTTTTAGTATTCCTTGCGGTCGGTTATGTGCTTGCGATCATGGTGATTGCGTGTCTGTTGAACGAAGTGCGGAAAGCGACTGTTGGACGGCTGGAACCCTGGATCGTGAGTGTGGTCGATGGTGTGGTGATGCGGATTGTGAAGATGGTGAGAGGTGTGGTTGGAAGATTGCTCGGATATTTTATTGGGTGATGGTTTTTGTATCAGCTTTTTTGCATAATTGCAGTCGGTGACTGAAGGACGAAAAAAGGTGTGTCTGAGATTTTGGTGTTGCCGGATTTGCGGAACCCCGGCACACCTTTTGTTCCAAACATCCAATTATTTCTATTTCCCTACAACAATTTCCGAAATACCGGCAGCTTCTTCAACACCATGGTCACGACAACCTCAATGCAGAATGCAATTATGATCTCAATGATATATGCCGGCAGCATCCCGGTCACCGGAGTTAAGGTATTAGAAATGATATCCAGTTTTCCTCCTGTTCCGATAAATCCGCCTAAGAGGTAACAACCAAACACACAGCTTCCGACGCAGGAAAGAATTTTTTTCGTGCGTTCAGACAAGCGCTCTTCCTGAAACAGAAGTTTGGCATTTAAGAAGATTACAATGACCGGAACAGACAGCCAGGTGCCAAGATATACTTCCTGGTAGTTTCCGACAGAGAGGTAATCTTTGTATACCATCTTCTGCGTGAGGACTGCTGCAACGATCACAATCAGGTTTCTTGCAATGTTCTGCGGTGTCACAAATTTTTTCTCACTGAAATACTGGTCTAATCCATATCCGATCAGCGGATAAAAGATAACGTACTGAAACAGTCCGCTAAAGTTATAATAACCGCAGAGTCCGTATCCCCACAATATCCAGGCGGTCGGTTTTAAACTGTCAAGCAGTATCTGTAAAATGATCAGATACCAGAACGTATTTTTTGTCATATTCTGCGCCAGAGGACGTAAAATTGGTAAAATAGTAAGCACTCCGAGGTAACTGTACAAAAACCAGTACGGCAGATATACAAGATCTGACGGCAGGGATAAAAGGAAAGAAAACGGTGTAAACGGACGCTCGCCCTTTAATACCAGTTTCAGATAATACAGGAATGAAAACAGCACGATCACTAAAATCATGCGGAGAATCCTTTTTCGAAACAATTCTTTCCCACTCTCATTTTTTCCAAGCAAAAGTGCACCGGATACCATAAAAAACAGTGGTACTGCGCCTTTGCATACCATGGAAAACAGGAAGGATATTGCATATTCCACGCCACTTTGATCTGAAAATGACATAAATGCTGCAGAATGATTGTACATGACCATCAGGATTGCAAGGATACGGATGGCTTCAAGGTAATATTTCTTTTTCATAACTAACTTTTCTCCTTTGTATGTGAAAGGCACTCTCTTCCCTGCGCGATGCCCACAGCACCTTCTTTTAAAACTGTACCTTTTTCACAACTATTTTATATGATTTAATTGTTTTACAACTATTCACAGGCGGAATCTATCGCTTTGCTTAAGTAATATCCTTCCCACAGTTTCGGTGCAACTGCAAGGGCAGCCTCTTTGAGTTTTGCATAATCCGCAGCATGGAGCGCCTGATCCAAATCACTGAGACGGTCGATGGTGATACCGCAGGCATGTTCTTTTACAAAATGTGCCATACCGGACTGGCTCCATACGATGACCGGGAGACCGGAGGCAAGATAAAGCGCACATTTATGGGAATTGTTGTATCGAAGATATTCACCCAGACCGCCTTCGATCTCATCTTTTCCGCTGCCATCCCAGACTAATCCATAATCCATCGCACCTACTGCAAACGGTATCTCGTCGGAGGACAGGATTCCATGATAATGACAGCCTTCTGCGAGTGTTTTTTCCCGCCCCTGATCCAGTTTTCCCCATAATTCCATCCGGACATCTGAAGGAAGCTCCATGACAAATAAAAATTCTGATTTGTTAAGATTGCCTGCAAATGCAATTTTCACTTCATTTTCTTTTTGATGTGCATGCGATATTTCACGGATTTTAGCGATCTGTGTCCCATTCATACGATAATCCCAGATTCCGACCGGTATCATGTCCGAGGAAATACCATTTTTCTTTAACATGGAAATGGTATTTGCATTCGGTGCAAGTATTTTATCCGCCGCAGCAAGTGCTCTCACCTCACCGGGATCGCCGTCTGTCTCTCCGTCATAGCGAAACGCATTCAGATCATTGATAAAACAGATGATCCGGTACTTTTTCACTCGCTGCAGACTCTTTAACAGGCGGATCTTGAAATGATTTTCCGGGATCGAATAAAATACGCTGTCGCTTTTTTTTACGCGAAACAGCAGAAACAGAACCAGATATGGCAGATCCAGCAGTTTTAAATATTTACTGCAATGTTTTGGCATACTCCAGATAATTTTTGCCTTTTTATCTGCAAGCACGGAAAATACATCACGCATGGCTTTTCCTGCTGCATCATAGGTCTCATCCTGCCTCTGATTTAATACATATAGTTTATTTTTCATGTCTTTCCTCATGTCTTTCCTCTTCTATGCCCGGATATAGTAATATTCCACACCAAAGTAAAAATATATTCATAAATCCATTTAGCACAAACTGCTCTAACACACCATACAGTGCTAAAGTTCCTATCATCACAAGTTCTTTGTAACACTCCATCCGGTACAGTCTTAACATGGTCTTTAAAATGATCCCAAAGAAAAGTACCGCCACAAGAATTCCCGCATAAAAAGTCACATGCATGTAACTGTTATCGATCAGTCCGTGATAGCTCGTATAAAAAATCTCCTGGGTACGCGGAAACAGGGATAACCCCTGATCCTTATAATAAGTGTTCATGATATACACTCTTCCAGACACCAGATGGTTGATCTTATAAAGCAATGCATGATTTCCATTATAAAAAAGTGTCGTAAGCAGGGAAAATGCAGCTCCGACCGGTACAGAACACACCAGAAGGAATTTTATTTTTTTACTTTTTACAATCTTTTCAAATAAGATCAATACCCAGCAGAAAAAGAACACAAGCACTCCCGTCCTGCAAAATGTCATCTTGTAAAAGACGAGTACGATCAATGATGTCATGCCAAACCAGAAAATATTTAATTTTTCATAATTATAATACAGCACCAGAAGTAACGCTGAAAATACCGTCAAAAATGCCGTATTCGGCTCTCCCATGGCAAATCCGTATACATGCTGTTCCACATACCCGGAATCCAGTTTTGTCTGTTCGCCGATATTAAAAATCCCGATCAAAGATCCGCTTACCAGGATCACCGCCGCCACACAGCGGATCCATACTGCAATCTGCGCGATCACAGAGAAACGGCAGTTTTTCATCGCCACAACCGTCATGATCGACAACAGCCACATATTCTGTCTTGTGATCACCGAAAGCATAATTCCAATTCCCATCATAACAGCGATCCAGAATACTTCCCGCATGGTGTAAGTGGTAAATATCATTTTGATGCCCCAGAATAAGATTGCTGTATAGAAGAACCATTTATAGATATTGTCCCCGTGATCATAGGAAAATGCTTTCATCAGTATATTGATCGCAAAATACGCATAAAAAGAGACAACTCCGATTTTTTTAACGTCAGCATTTTTAAAAAATGTTCGTACCGTATTCATTTGCTATCCCTCTATATTCCGTTCCTTTTTTCCATACACCTGCACGCCCGCATAAACTGCCACTTCGATTATGATGCCAAAAAATGCTCCTGCTACAGCTGCCTTAGCGATTTCGCGCTTAAATTCCCGTATCGTCGGCGCATAGGCAAGATACCTTTTCTTAACATCCGCCACATACGGCTCATCTAACACATGAACTCCGTTTTTACCAATACTCTCCTGCACCGTTTCTTTTATTGCCTCTAACAGACAGTCTGCAAATTTCATGGCATCCTTTTCATTTTCCAGTGAAAATGTTCCGTAGGTTCTCGGATATTTTACATGCACTGTGATCACATCCGAAGAAGATCCCTGCTCTAAGTCAAACATATCCTGATATGCCAGATATTCCATATCATATCCGCTTAACTCCTTCATTTTCTCATAGGTACTGTGACTGCCAGCCACCGTGATCACCGTCCCGACACGCTCCGCGGCACTCTCCGCACTGTATTCTTCCACCATCAAAGATGCCATGACACGGTAATCATTCTCATAATTTTTTTCAGAAATATACGAACGATTCGAATCATATTTATAGCCGCCTAAAAGCAGCGCGCCTGCCAGTGCCCCCAGAATCATCAGCCACCATACTTTCAGATTTTCCCGCAGGATGTCCCATACTGTATATTCTCTGTCTGTCTCAAATTTATTTTTATCCACTGCACATTCTCCGATTTGCCTGTCATTCATTTCCGTTAGTCACAGCTGATCTGTCTCTGACCACATATATGTTCATTTTACCGCAAAACACATGATTTTAAAAGACTAAAAAAAGATCCGTACCGTCAAATCAGATACGAATCTTTTTAATACCGCTCTTATTCAATTACGAGGTCTTCCCAGTTATCTGTCGGTACCAGTCCAACATATGTTTTACCGGTATTGATTTTGATCTCGTTGCCATCTGCATCATAGTAACGGGTTGGAGAAGTCATTGATTCTTTCGTCCAGGTAATCGGGATTGCCTTTCCATTTGTCAGATAATATCCAATATCCTGACCAATACAGTTAAAAATCATATAACCGTGCTCATCATACTGCGTATAAAGGCAGCTCTGGATCAGAACATTTTTAAAACTAAGCTGTTTGTTGTCATTGCCCGGATCTACATGTGGCTTGCCATACTCAGAATAATAATATAACTGATCATCTTCGTTATACTCTAACATAGATTTATTATGCGGATATGGCATGTTCACTGTTTTAGCATCAATTGAATCAGATGCTGATGAAAGATCAACCGGATTCTTTTCACTTGCAAACCGGTAATGTGCTCCCTCATAAGTTGAAGTATATTCTTTAGACACCCCGCTGTTTTCAAAGTTCTTGTCCAGATCACCCGGCAGAATATACTCTGTATACTCTCTTGACTTACCGTTATCCACACGCGAAAATGTACCACTGAAATTATCCACACTCGGATCCGCCATATACTGATCCACATAGAATGGTCCGCCATCGTGACAGATAACTGCATTCCACTCCGATGCGATCAGGACATTCGTAGGACGCACGCTTCTGATACTTCCTAACTGTTTGATATTCTCCCAGTCTTTGACCAGCACCATAAATCTGGTAATTCTGCCGTTTAACGTACTGTTCATCATCTCATAGACAACATCTGCCTGAGATAAACCATAATGTGGCAGTGCGATAGACTCGTTATCCACCATGACTGCGATCGGTCTCTGATTTTTCATGCTCTCGTCGATCAGTTCATTTGTCAGTTCACTGCGGTACATTCCCTCTGGAAGTACTTCCTCGCTCTCTGTCTCTGTTACTTCGGTTTCTACCACTGCCTCTGCAACTTCCGTTGTTTCAGCGACAGTCTCTTCCTCTGCTTTTTTGTCACCGCATGCTGCCATGGATGCCGTCATTGCAAGCGCTGTCAGCATTAACATTACTCTTTTCTTCAAAACTAAATACCTCTCATCACAATTATTCCGTGCTCTTTTGCACTATGTGTATTATTATACCACTTTTCCGGACTTTTTTTCCATCTTATTTTCACGTCTTAAGAAAACCTTAAGGTAAAAAAACTGTAATCCATAAATTATTTCTTTTTCCACTTTGCGTACAATGTTTTATTTCCGCTGCTGCCCTTGTTGATCACGGTAACTTTCTTTTTAAACTTTTTATCTAAATACCATCCCTTAAACACATACCCTTTTCTCGTCGGATTTTTCAGTTTGATCGTCGATGTTGTACAGGTATAGCTGGCTGGATTCTTTGCATTTTTTCCGCCATTTAATTTATATGTGATCTTATATTTAGCAGGTTTCCACTGTGCATACAGGGTAATATTTTTTTTCAGCTTTATTTTTTCTTTGTTTTTATAAGATTTTCCCTTTCCGTCTGCCTTTGTGTTCCAGCCAGTGAATGTATAATATTTTTTCGAAAACTTATTTTTTGAGATCGCGGTGGAAACACCCTTTGCCATGCTCTGCTTACTCATGCTTCCCCTGCCGCCGTTCGCATTAAATGTGATCTTATACGAGGCTGCCTCTTTTTCCATTTTCTTCGATGCCACACTGCTGTCCTCATATTTATTGCAGACAGCAACTGCCTTTACCGTCTTGCCGGATGCAACCGTAAATGCACCTGTATAGCGGGTTCCCTTCGAATAAGCCTGGTTTGGCGTACTTCCGTCTGTGGTGTAGTATATAGCTGCCCCGGATGTGGAACACGTAATCTTTACTTTGTAGGAGGAACCGCTTGCCGAAGCTGAAATAACCGGCTTGGCTGTTGTTTTTGTGGAAGTTCTGACTTTTCCGGCTGACGTGGATGTTGCTCCGGAATCTAATGTACATGCCGGCAGATATCCATCCCAGATATCTTCTTCCATGTGGTAAGCATAGGACAGGCTGCTTACCGTATCAAAATATTCATCACTTCTCTCAAAGTAATCATAATAAATTCTGCCATCTAAATCATCCCAGGTACAGTCCACATTGTACCAGGAATCGTTGATGCGCACTTTGTTCCACTCATGGGCGGCGCTTGTGACTGCCACTGCATCAATTCCCGAACCATTACACATCATTTCAAATGCCTGCGAATACCCTGCACATACCGTCAGATCCGTGCAGAATGCACTGTATGCAGACTGGGAATATTCATTATCCTCATTTGCAAAACCAGAGTTAACTAAAGCCTGATTATATTCCACCTTATCAATGATCAGGTCATGGATTTTTTTCACTTTTGCGGCATCCGTGGAGCAGACATCAATCTTTTTCTGCCAGGATGAAACTTTACTCTGTACTTTTTTTGTCGCTTTTGCACGCGATGATCCTTTTACAAATGCCGGATAAACACAGGCTGCGATACCATGTTCTCCGTTATATGTTGTACGTATATATGCGCTTTTTAAGAAATAATACTGTGGATTCGAATAACGGAATATCCGATATACTTCCTCTATCTGCGCAAGTGACAGATTGCTGCTGAACACACCGTCAATATAATAATAATTTGTTCCCTGATAATTCACTGCATCCGCCTGTGTCGTGATATATTTTAAACAGACCTTATTTAACGCATCCCAGTATGCTTTTTCTTTTTTGTCTAACTGATTGTAGAAATAATAGCTTCCATATTTCTCCCAGTCACTGCTGTAAACAGCAGCCGATTTTATGACATTTTCTACTTCTTCCTCCTGTGCAGTTTCCTCATCCAGAACAATCTCTCCAACTGCTTCTACCGGCATAAGACCTGTCGGCATATCGGAAGCAGAAGATGTCTCCGTCTGTTCTTCTGTCGCCTGTGCCGCATAAATAAGACCTGTCTCAGCCGGTGCAAACACCGTCCCCGCAGTAACAAAGACTGCCATAAACAATGCCAATACTTTTTTCTTCATACCAAACCTCCTGCCTTATTTCTATTATTTCAGTTTTTCTATTATTTCAGTTTTTCTATTATTTCACCTTTTCCATATCCTCACGGTTCGTATCCGAAACGATATAGTGCGGTCTTTTTTTGACTTCCAGATATGTCTTTGCAATATATTGTCCCATAATTCCCATACAGAATAACTGTATGCCTCCGATCAGTGTAATAATACATACCGTTGATGCCCAGCCATCCACCGGATCCCCAAAGATCAGTTTGCGGATAACGATAAATACTACCGCCACAAAAGAAACAAATGTCATGAACATTCCAAACCAGGATGCCACGGAAAGCGGCGCCTGCGAGAAATTGATCACTCCATCGATCGCATATTTAAACAATTTCCAGAAATTCCATTTTGTCTCCCCTGCAACACGATTGACATTCTCATATGGAAGCCAGTATGTCTTAAATCCGATCCATCCGAAAATTCCCTTCGAAAAACGGTTGTACTCCCCCATCTCAACGATCGCATCGACCATGCTGCGTTTCATCAGCCTGAAATCTCTCGCACCATCCACGATATCTGCATCCGAGATCTTATTGATCAGGCGGTAAAACATTCTTGCAAACCAGCTTCTTATCACCGGTTCTCCCTTTCTTGTCACACGGCGCGTCGCCACGCTGTCATATCCCTGATGCTCCAGTATATCAAGCATCTGCGGCAATAATGCCGGCGGATCCTGCATATCCGCATCCATCACTGCTGCATAATCCCCGGTTACATTGCAAAATCCGGCATACATGGCAGCTTCCTTGCCAAAATTTCTGGAAAATCCGATATAAGTCACATGTGCATCTTCTTTTGCAAACTCTTTCAAAAGATCCAGTGTACCATCCTTTGATCCGTCATTGACAAAAATCATCTCATAATCACATTCCATGGACTGCATCACTTTTTTTGTCTCCCGATAAAAAATCGGTAATGCTTCCTGCTCGTTATAGCACGGAACGATCAGCGAAATCTTCATATGTTTCTCTATTCTCCTTTTTTCTCATCTTCACTTTGTTTTGTCCAGGTCCGCTCGCTGATAATATAGCGTGGTCTCGCCTTAACTTCCATATAAATTTTTCCAATATATTCGCCAAGCACGCCAAGGCAGATAAGCTGTACGCCTCCCATAAAACAGATCACACAGATCGTACTTGCCCATCCGGTCACTGTTCTGCCGCAGATCTGTGTAATAACCGCCCACAAAACCCCGATAAAACTCAGGACAGATACCCCGATACCGAGACCTGAAATAAGGCGGAGCGGTTTTACACTCAGACTCGTGATTCCATCAATTGCCAGATTGACCATTTTTGCAAGCGGATAATGTGATCTGCCTGCCATTCTCTCATGCCTCTCATAAAAAACACTCGTGCTCTTAAAACCAACCAGAGGGATCATTCCCCTTAAAAACAGATTTACCTCTTTAAAACCGGCAAATTCTTTTAACACCCTCGCTGAGATCAGCCGGTAATCTGCATGATTGTAAACAGTTTCCACGCCCATCCACATTAAAATTTTATAAAATGCCTGCGCCGTATACCTTTTAAAAAAGGAATCCGTATCACGGCTGCTCCTGACACCATAAACCACTTCTGCCCCATCATAATAAGCGTCTACCATCGCCTCCATCGTTGCGATATCATCCTGCCCGTCACAGTCGATCGAGATTGTGATATCAGAGACATCTTTTGCCTCCATCAGACCCGCAAGGACTGCATTCTGATGTCCTCTGTTGCGGCTCTGGCTTATTCCGGTAAAATGCATATCATCCACGGCAAGTTTTTCTATGATCTCCCAGGTACGATCCTTACTTCCGTCATTGACAAAAAGTATCCTGCTGTCAGGACTTATTTTTTCTTTTTCGATCAGTAACTGCAATTCTTCTAAAAAAAGCCCGGAAGTTACCGGTAAAACTTCTTCTTCATTATAACAGGGAATTACAATATATAAGACTGCCCTCATTGACGTTCTCCCTTTAATTCTGTTCAATTATGCCCTCAGGCTCTGTCAACACCCTGCCCGATACAACTTTTTATTTCCGGAAAACCCATAATTTACTGATCACATAATTCAATACGATCACAATGATCTGGGCTGCAATTTTTACCACCATGCTTCCAAATCCCAGTTTTGTGATAAACACGAAAAGAATCACTTCCTCAACAACTAACGTTGCAACTCTTCCACCGAAAAAATTCATCATCTGTATAAAAAATTCTTTCGCTCCATTTGTCTTCCCGTCAAATACCCAGATACGGTTTGTAAAAAAAGCAAATAAAACCGCTAAAATCCATGAAAAGATGTTTGCGACAAGCTCGTTCATTCCAAGTGAAACATTAAAAAAGGCATATGTGATAACGCTGATCACAAATGTCAGTCCACCGAAGAACAGATATAAAAGCATTTCCTTATGTTTTTTATAAAACGGCTCAAAAATATTGAAAACCGGCAGATGCATCAGTCTGTCAAAAATATCCGTTTTCCCTGTATCCATAAATTCCTCCGTTCTTTCTCCCTAACGTATAACAACTTTTTTATTATAGATCACACGGGGTTTGCTGTCAATGAAGCTGAATTTTTTGCAATTTTCAATTGTAAGAATTTACCAGCATATTTTTTCTCCCCGTGTAAATAATAGGATTAGGACATACAGTAATTCTTACTTGTAAATCCTAATAACAAACAACAGATTAATTTACGGAGGTGAAATCCATGAGTGGATCTAACAATTCTGGTTCTAACACCAGCAAAATGGCTGTACCACAGGCAAAAGAGGCTATGAACCGTTTCAAACAGGAAGTAGCAAGCGAGATCGGTGTACCGTTAAAAGAGGGTTACAACGGTGATCTTACTTCTGCACAGGCAGGAAGCATCGGCGGCGAGATGGTCAAAAAAATGATCATGAAACAGGAAGAGCAGATGTCAGGGAAGTAAAAAACAACTTCCCGCAAGTAAAAAACAACTTGCCACAAGTAAAAAACAACTTGCTGCAAGACCAAAAACGGCTCCACATCCATTGCTTGATGTGAAGCCGTTTTTTGATGACTATGATATGAGTGGCGCACTGCTATTTTTCATTCGCACGGTACACAAGTCCCTGACGGACATGCTCTACCGTCTCGTCACCGGTAAAGTAACGCACGATCTCAAATGCAAACGGAATCGCTGTTCCCATGCCGCGGCTTGTGATGATATTTCCGTCCACTACAACCTCATCCTCGCTGGTCGTCGCACCGGTTAATTTTTCCTCAAAGCCCGGATGACAGGTTGCATGTTTTCCCTCTAACAATCCTGCTGCACCTAACACACTCGGAGCTGCGCAGATCGCAGCAACTAATTTTCCCTCCCCTGCAAATTTGCGGATCACGGCATTGACAGTCTCATTTTCCAGTAAATGCGTGGTTCCCGGCATACCGCCCGGAAGCACGATCCCGTCTAAATCCTCATATCCGGTTTCCTCTGCAAGCGCATCTGCCAAAAAAGTAACCCCGTGAGAGCTTGTCACTTCTTTTTTTCCGGTAATTGAGATCATAACGATCTCCATTTTTGCACGACGCACAATATCAACTACGGTAAGTCCTTCAATTTCCTCACAGCCGTCTGCCATGAAAATTCCAATTTTACTCATAAATATTGCCTGCCTTTCTAAAGCTTTTCGTTTTCCATTTTGTACAGGTAAAGTATAGCAAACTGATTTTTTGTGGTCAATGACTTACATGTCTTCCGAAAAATTCTTTTTTCATGCCCCTGCAACTGCTATAATAGATTCAGTAGTGCTGTTTTCACGCACCATTTAAAAATTTTTTTACCAAAAGGAGTTTATCTACCATGGAAATCGAACGCAAATATCTGATAAAAACCTTACCTGACCACTTAGAACAGTATCCCTGCAAAATCATCGAACAGGGCTACTTAAACACCAACCCGGTCGTGCGCATCCGCCGTTCCAATGACGATTACATTCTGACTTATAAGGGAAAAGGCATGATGGTGCGTGAGGAATACAATCTCCCCTTAAATGAAGAAGCATTTCTTCACCTGAAAGAAAAAATCGATGGAAGGATGATTAAAAAACGCCGCTATCTGATCCCGCTTGCCCCAAAATATACGATCGAATTAGATGTGTTCGAGGGAGATCTTGCACCACTGCAGCTTGCCGAAGTGGAATTTGAAACAGAGGAAGATGCAAATAATTTCACTCCGCCGGAATGGTTCGGAGAGGATGTCACATTTTCCGGCAAATACCACAACAGCCAGTTAAGTAAACTTCCGTAACCTAAAATGGGTGTGGCAAAACAGCCACACCCATTTTGATTTTAAATTTTCCCGCTGTCTTTCAGCAGTCCATACAGTGTCGGTGTAAAATGAAACTCCTCCATCATATGTTCCACCTCCGTGAGGTAGTTTTGTTTTACCGCACGCGGTACGATCTTCTTCTGTACTGCACGGATCAGAATATTCTTTGGCGTATGCGCAAAATCGACAAACTCTAAAAGCTGTGTTTTGTATCCGCACACCTCCAGCAGATTCGCACGTATCGCATCTGTCGCAAGTGCGGAAAAACGCTCTTTTATAATGCCATAACGCGTCAGTAATGAAAACTGATCCGTCTCTATCTGTCCGTTTAACTCATGCTGACAGCACGGTACGGAAAAAATCATCTTTGCATCCCACTGAACCGCATTATAAAGCGCATAATCCGTCGCCGTATCACAGGCATGCAGTGTCACTACCATGTCTACCGGAAACGGTGTCTGATAGCCGTTGATGTCCCCCAGTTCAAAATGCAGATTGTGATAGCCATATTTCTCCGCCGCAAGATTGCAGTTTTTGATCACGTCCTCTTTCAGATCAAGTCCTACGATCTGCACGTTCATTTTTTTGATCTCTGCAAAATAATAATACAGAATAAATGTCAGATAAGACTTTCCACAGCCGAAATCAATGATATTTAAGTGGTCATACGGATAATCACGCACCCCGTCTTCAATAATTTCAAGAAAACGGTTGATCTGACGAAACTTATCGTACATGGTACGGACTACTTTTCCCTCTGCCGTAAAAACTCCCATATCAACCAGCGGCGGAATCACGGTTCCCTCTTCTAACAGATATTTCTTTTTGCGGTTATGGGATTCCTGTGCTTTTGCAGCACCCTCTGCCTGCTTTTTGCAGCGGTAAGTCACTTTTCCTTTTTTTGAGATCAAAAGCATATATTCACTGGTTCCATCCCAGGCATTTAACTGTAAAAATTCACTGCCGACACACCCTGACAGATAATCTAAAAGTCCATCCGGTTCTATTTTTTCATGAAAAACCTGTTTCTGCGTATAGGCGGCTGCCTGGTAACCGGACGATTTTTTTTCAATCTCGATCTTGCGGTATTTTGCAGCTTTGTCAGAGGGTTTACTGACGATCACCTTGTAAATCTCCTGCTGCGTGATCTGTTGTAATTTTGATTTTAATTCTTCTGAAACCATGTAATCTCCATTTTTGTACACTAATTCTCAACAAATAGCCGTGTGAAAAACAAACTCGCAGTCTTATTTTCCACACAGATTATCTGAGACGTGTGCTCTCAAAACGCTGTCTGGTGCGGATACACTGTTTGAGCTGCTCATAACGGTCATCGAGATCTCCTTCCGGGATCACAACGTCTAAAACAACTGCCATATTGTTGATCATTTTATCTGTAATGATATCGCGCATGGATGTCAGGATATTATACTTTTCCTCAAAGGAATCCGCATCTAAAAACTCCATAAGTTTCGGTTCTACCTGCTCTTCTGTATCAGATGAAGCACTTTTATTTTCCTGCGCTCCGACATCTCCTGACACAGCTTTGTTGCTCTGTACACTGATATCTCCTGACACGCGCTCATTCTCCCGTACGCTGGTATCTGCATTTCTTCCATTCTGATTCTGTAGAATCGTCCGCCCTGTACTATGTTCCACACTATGTTTTTGTGCCATACCTGCAGTTCTCTCACTGCCAGTCTGTGCTGCCTGCACATCCTCTTTCTTCTCCCGCTCCACAAGTTCAAACCGGTATTTCTGCGTCACCTCCGGATATTTTTTGTAATCCACTTCACTGGTAAACATGGAGAGCGGTCTTGCGTACACGCCAAAATCTCCATATAACGCCTGGTAAATGACCAGTTTTTCTCCTGTTTCAGAATGTGTCGCAATCGTTACGATCTGATATAATTTATTTTTAAAATGGCGGTAAATCTCGCCACTTGCCGGTATTCTTTCTGCCATACTATACGCTGTCCTTTCTTTAACCTTATGCCGTATGTACTTCTGTCAATCCCGCAATTTCGTCCGGCAGTTCAAAACGGTTTAACATTTCAACTCCCTCTGCCACAAAATCGCGCTCAAAACTCAGATTTGCCTGATATCCCATGATCATCAGATCATTGACCTGATCCATCAGGGAACATTCGTCCTCACACTCCCCATGTACCTTTTTGGGCGGCTCCCCTGTTTTTTCATAAAACTGTTCCCGCAGTTCGTCCGTCTGATTTTCATTGACGTTCGAATCTGCACGGTTTAAAATAGCACCTTTTCCGGGATTTGAAACAGGACGCGCTGCCTGCGTGGGCTTTGCCGTATTCGATGCAGCCGTGCCATACTTCTGCTGCAGCCTCAGTTTTAATTCCTGCTGTCTTGCAGATAATTCTCTCTGCATCGCATTTGCCGCATCCGCAATAATATCCGGTCTTCCTGCATGACCACCATAAGAAGCCTGTGTCTGTGGTACATTTTTTCTTCCTCCGCCGGGCTGATTCGGCACAGCCGCTTTCTTTTGTTTTCCTTCTTTTTTCTTTTTATCACTGTAAATCCCTGCTGCAATGCCAATAATTATCACAATCAGACCAAACAAATCATCCATAACTCTTCATGCTCCTCTCCTCTTTAACTTCGTAAAAATGTTATATATACAAAGTTCACTATTCGTATTATAATATTTTAATATACGTTTCTCAACAAAATTTTACTCTTTGGAGGATATATGTTACCAAAAAAAATAAAGCGGCTCTCTGGCATGCAGTTGATCGCACTTGGTTTTCTTCTGCTTATCTTAGGCGGAACATGTCTTTTGATGCTTCCCTGTTCTTCCCGCACCGGCGAATTTACCCCTTTTATCACAGCACTTTTTACGGCAACAAGTGCCACCTGCGTCACCGGTCTTATTCTGGTCGATACTTATACACACTGGTCCTTCTTTGGACAGCTTGTATTATTACTTTTAATCCAGATCGGCGGTCTTGGCTTTATTACCATCGGCACTGCTGTTTCCCTGGTGCTGCGCAGGAAAATCGGTCTCAAAGAGCGCGGCTGGATCAGGGAAAGTTTCAATGTATTAGATATCGGCGGCGTAGTACGGCTGATCAAACGTGTATTAAAGGGAACCGTACTATTTGAAGGAATCGGTGCGCTGCTGTTATTTACCCGCTTTTATCCTGAAATGGGTTTTTTTAACGGACTTTATTACAGCATCTTTCATTCCATATCTGCGTTTTGCAATGCGGGTTTCGACATCATGGGGAAATACAAACCATATTCCTCTTTTACTGCTTATTATGACGATCCAATCGTCAGCTTTACGCTGTCTGCATTAATTCTGATCGGCGGCATCGGATTTATCGTCTGGAGTGATATCATTGACCACAAATGGCACTTTAAAAAATATGCCCTGCAGACAAAAATGGTCTTGAGTTTTTCGGCAGTTCTGGTATTTGGCGGAGCTTTACTGTTTTATTTGCTGGAACGAAATAATCTTTACGCCGATATGAGCACGACAGGCATCATCTGCAGTTCTTTTTTCAGTGTGATCACACCAAGAACAGCCGGTTTTAATACACTTGACATTGGTGCTTTCACGGAAGGGGGAAAACTGCTTACCATTATCCTGATGTTCATCGGAGGCGGTTCCGGTTCCACGGCGGGCGGCGTCAAAATGGCAACCATTTTCGTTCTGCTCCTGCATCTGCGCTCCACGCTCTTAAGAACGACCGGAACAAATATTTTCGGCCGCAGGATTGAGGACGACACGATCACAAAAGCTACAGCTCTGCTGTGTACCTACCTGTTTGCCGGACTTGCCGCAACCCTCGCGATCTGCGGCATGCAGGGTTTTCCGCTCGGAGATACTCTTTTTGAAGTCATATCCGCAGTCTGTACTGCCGGAATGACAACCGGCCTGACCGGACAGCTTAATTTTATCTCGCGGCTTATCATTATTTTTCTGATGTATATCGGTCGTTTGGGAAGCCTTTCCTTTGCACTTTCCTTTACCGATCACAAAAAACTGACACATATCATGCAGCCGGTAGAACGCATCAACATCGGCTGAGAAAGGAATTTATTTATGAAATCAATTTTAATTATCGGACTCGGACGTTTCGGCACCCATTTATGTCAGGATCTTGCCAGACTTGACAATGAGATTATGATCGTTGACAAAGACGAAGCAAGCTTAGAAGACCTTCTTCCCCTTGTGGTCAGCGCCAAAATTGGCGACTGCACCAACGAAAAAGTATTAAAAAGTCTTGGTGTCGGAAACTTTGATTACTGTTTTGTCTGTATTGGTGAAAATTTTCAGAGCAGTCTTGAGATCACAAGCCTGTTAAAAGATCTTGGAGCAAAATATGTTGTCAGCAAAGCGAACCGTGATATCCACGCAAAATTCCTGCTGCGCAACGGTGCGGATGAAGTGATTTATCCAGACCGTGATATTGCAGAAAAAGTTGCGGTCCGTTTTTCTGCAAATCAGGTCTTTGACTATGTGGAACTCGGAAATAATTTTTCCATTTACGAAATTGCCCCTCTGCCGGAATGGATCGGTCATTCGATCAGGGAAGTCAATGTCCGCGTCAAATATAATGCAAATATCATCGGCATCAAAGCTGAAAACGGCATGGAACTGATGCCGAATGCAGAGTATGTGTTCCGTAGAGAAGAACATCTGATGATCATCGGGCATCAGCGGGACATGGAAAAGATTTTGAAGAAATTATAAGTGCATTTCTTTTTCATAAATGTCTGCTGCCTGTTCTAACAGTTTTCGGATTTCAAGATGCTGCGGGCACTGTGCCTCGCATTTTCCGCATTTGATGCAGTCTCCGGCTTTACCGCTTCCGTCGATCTGACAGCGGTAAGACCCCCGCGCCACATCCGTCACTCCAAACTGTACGCCCATGTTGTAGACTCCAAAAATATCCGGGATACGGATCTTTTTCGGACATCCCTCCACACAGTAACGGCAGTTGGTACAAGGAATCGTTGGAAGTTTTTCGAGTTCTTCCACCACCTTTCCAATTGCCTGCTGCTCTTTATCCGTGAGCGGCTGAAAATCTTTCATATAAGCCGTATTGTCCTGTAACTGCTTTAAATCCGACATTCCGCTTAACACCAAAATTACATTTGGCAGTGATGCAGCATACCGGACCGCATAAGATGCATAGGAAGCATTTTCATCCAGCGCACTTAAGATCCTCGCCGGCTCTCCGACCATATTTGCTAACGTACCGCCCTTGACAGGCTCCATCACGATCACAGGTACTCCATGCTTTTCTGCCACCTCATAACATTTGCGTGACTGCACGTTCTCAGACTCCCAGTCATAATAATTGATCTGAAGCTGCACAAACTCCATCTCCGGATGATTTGTCAGAATCTCATCCAACACATCTGCCTTATCGTGGAAAGAAAATCCGATATGCCGGATCTTTCCCTCCGCTTTCATGCTCTGTACAAACTGAAATCCGCCTAAGTTCTCTGCCTCTTTGACCCGGTCTTTATTCATGGCATGTAAAAGATAAAAATCAAAATACTCTACCTGGCATTTTTTTAACTGTTCCTCAAAATACTTTCCATAGTCAGCATACTCTTTGACCAGCCATACCGGCATCTTACTCGCAAGGAAAAAACGATCCCTCGCATACCGTTGTACCAGACAGCGTCCGACTGCTTCCTCGGATCTGCCATTGTGATATGGATATGCGGTGTCAAAATACTTAAATCCCTGTTCGATGTAGGAATCGATCATCTCGCAGAACGCTGCGTCGTTGATATTTTCTGTGCTGCCGTCGGTTACCGGGAGACGCATGCAGCCGAATCCCAGTTTCTTTGGCATTTCTTTGGTTAACTCGCTCATTTGTGTGTGCCCCTTTCTTTTGGGTTGTTATAATAGGATAATAAAGCCTTGGGCGAAACTCTTTTTCAGGTTGTGGTGATCGTTGTGTGGCGGGCACCTGTTTAACGAAGGCACGCTCCCGCTGCGTGTCGCTCGTAGCGGATACTAAGCGACCAAAATACGGTCGCTAAGTACCGACGGCTCCCCAGCACCTTCTTATAAACAGGTGCCCGCCGCACAGCTACGCTACGTTCTTGAGAGTTTCGCGTTGGCAAACCTTTCTTTTTATTATAGCAACCCAAAGGAAAGCTGTATAGTATTCTTTTTCATGCAGGTACGCAGGCGGTCGACACACCACCCCACTCTATACTTCCTCTCATGCAGGCGGTCGGCACGACTCGCCCTATATCCCCGTGGGCGGCCGGCACGGCAACGCCCACACCCCGGCGTGAGATGCTGGGTTTGACGGCTGGGAGGGGCGGGTGGCGGGGGCTTTCGGCTGGGGTGACTTTGGAAGGGAATTAGAAAATCTTAGTGCCCCTGCCAACACACAGCGATGTGCTGCCACGGATGGCAGCACAAACCCCGGTCGAGCCACGGATGGCTCGTCCGGGGTGCTCGCGTCCGCCTTCCACAGCCTCCCGCAGGGGCACTTAGAATTTCTTATTCCCGCACAACGGAACCCCAGCCGAAAGTCCCCGCCACCCACACCGCACCAGCCGGCAGACCCAGCCCCCCACTCCCACCAAAAAAGCAGAGCCACCCACGCCCTGCTTTTTCATTTCCGCACCTTAACTCTGGTACACCTCAATAAAGTTCTTCACAACCTCCACCAGCTTTTCATATCCCATGGAAGTCGTATCCAGACAGAAATCATAGTTTCTCGCATCATACCAGTCCTTCCCGGTATAATATTTATAATAATCCGCACGGTGCTTATCGATCTTTTCGATCTTATTCTCCGCATCCCGCCTGGTGATTCCGTCATGCTCCATTACACGGACGATACAATCTTCCTTCGGTGCAAAGAAAAACAAACGGAGCACATTCGGATCATCCTTTAACACATAATCCGCACATCTTCCGATAATGATACAGGACTCTTCCTCCGCCAGTTCACGGATCACTTTTGCCTGATAATTAAACAGGTTGTCATCCGATACGAAATCTGCGCTCTCCGGCGGGATTACACCGCCCTTGTACGGATTTTTGCGTGCAATACGAAACAAAGGTGATTTCTTCAATTTTTCATCGGTCTGTCCGAAAAGCGCCTCATTGATGCCGCTGTCATCGGATGCCATTCTTAAAATCTCTCTGTCGTAGCAATTAATTCCAAGTTCTTCTGCGAGCAGCTTACCCAGCGTACGTCCGCCGCTGCCATAGCTTCTTGCGATTGTAATCACTGTTTTTTTCATTGCTGCATCCCCCTATTCTCCAAGATATGCTTTCTTGATCGATTCGTTATTCATCATTTCCTTTGCATCACCGAAAAGAACGATATTGCCGGTCTCCAGTACATATGCACGGTCAGCGATGGATAACGCTTTCTTCGCATTCTGCTCTACTAAAAGTACGGTTGTTCCACCCGCAGAGATTTCACGGATAATGTGGAAAATCTCTTCCACAAGAATCGGAGAAAGCCCCATAGACGGCTCATCCATCAGAATGATCTTCGGTTTTGACATCAGCGCACGTCCCATGGCAAGCATCTGCTGCTCACCACCGCTTAAGGTTCCTGCAAGCTGGTTTTTACGCTCTTCCAGTCGTGGGAAACTCTCATATACTTTTGCTAATGACTCTGCAATCTCCTGTTTATCTTTTCTGGTATATGCACCCAGTTTTAAGTTTTCATATACGGACAACTCTGCAAATACACGACGTCCCTCCGGCACATGCGCCATTCCCATGGAAACGATCTTGTGTCCCGGGATCTTTGAGATATCACATCCCTCAAAAATAATCTCGCCCGCCGCAGGACTCAACATACCGGTGATCGTCTGCAGCGTTGTCGTCTTTCCGGCGCCGTTTGCACCGATCAGCGCAATGACTTCTCCCTCATTGACCTCAAAGGAGATTCCCTTGATTGCCTGGATCACACCATAGTATACTTCCAGATTCTTTACTTCAAGCATTGCCATAACTTAAAACCTCCTTTCCTATTCTCCTAAGTATGCCTTGATAACCTGTGGATCATTCAGGACTTCTGTCGTTTTACCCTCTGCTAAAACCTGCCCAAAGTTTAACACGGTAAGTTTCTCACAGATACCGGATACCAGTTTCATATCATGCTCGATCAGAAGCACTGTCATGTCAAACTCATCTCTAACAAAATGAATTGTCTCCATCAGCTCTTTTGTCTCGTTCGGGTTCATACCGGCAGCCGGCTCATCTAAGAGCAGAAGCTTTGGATTTGTCGCAAGTGCTCTCGCGATCTCAAGTTTTCTCTGTTTACCATAAGGAAGGTTGGATGCAAGAAAATCTGCTTCCTTCTCAAGGTCAAAGACTTTTAAAAGTTCCATTGCCTTCTCATTCATCTCTTTTTCTGCCTTATGGTACTTCGGCAGACGCAAAATTCCGGTCAGTGTGGAATAAGTGATCTGATTGTGCAGACCGATTTTTACATTATCAAGTACGGACTGTTCTTTAAACAGACGGATATTCTGGAATGTACGGGCAATCCCTGCTTTGTTGATATCGATCGTCTTTTTCCCTGTAATATCCACTCCATCTAACGTGATCGATCCGTCATTCGGTGTATATACACCGGTGAGCATATTAAATACGGTCGTTTTTCCGGCACCGTTTGGCCCGATCAGTCCGTATAACTGTCCTTTTTCAATCGAAATATGAAATCCGTCTACTGCACGCAGACCGCCAAAGGAGATACCAAGATTTTTTACTTCCAATAAACTCATGTTACTGTACTCCTTTCTTTGTGTTCTTTTTCAGTTTTGCAGCTACACGCTGTCTGAACTCAATACATTTCGGTGCCCAGTTAAAGAGCATCATTGCGATCAGTACGATGGAATAGATCAGCATACGATAATCGGAGAGTCCACGCAGTACCTCCGGCAGCAATGTCAGGATCACAGCCGCAATGATCGAACCGCGGAAGCTTCCCATGCCGCCTAATACAACAAATACAAGGATCATGATCGACATGTTGTAACCAAAGTTTGCAGGTGTCGCTGTAACAGTAGACAGATTGTGCGCATATAAAACACCACCTGCTCCCGCAATCGCTGCAGAGATCGTAAATGCCATCAATTTAAATTTTGTAATGTTAATACCAACCGATTCAGCTGCAATACGGTTATCACGGATTGCCATGATGGCACGTCCGCTTCTGGAATTTACCAGATGATATACAATGAAAAGACAGATCAGAATCATAATCACACCGGCGGTAAAGCTGGATAAGTGCGGAATCTTTGCAATTCCTTTTGCACCATTGATCAGCCATTCTCCCTCATCGGAAAGTTTGATTGCATTTCCGTTTGAAATTGCAAAATGAAAACCGTCCGTATCTTTTGCAATGTAAAGCACGTTGATCACGTTTTTGATGATCTCACCAAACGCCAGTGTTACAATAGCAAGATAGTCACCTCTTAAGCGCAGTACCGGAATACCGATCAGAAATCCGAAAAACGCTGCTGCCGCTGTTCCGATGATCAAAACGGTGATGAATAAAATGATCTGGTTTGGGATCACATTCTGTAAAAGTTTTGTTGCAAATGCACTTGAAAAAGCACCGACACACATAAATCCCGCATGTCCGATACTGAGTTCCCCTAAATAACCCACGCACAGATTTAATCCGATCGCAACAATGGAATAAGTGCACATCGGCACTAAAAGTCCCTGCATCAGGGAGGACAACACTCCTGCTGCAATCAGTATCTGGACGATGAGATAGGCCACAATTACCATCGCAAAGGTAATCAGATGGTCTAATGTATTTTTTTTCATTGATTTTACATTTAATTTTGACATATCATTACTCCAATCTGACCTTATACTTTTTCGTGGATCTGTTTTCCAAGAATACCGGTCGGTTTTACAAGCAGTACAATGATCAGTACTGCAAACACGATTGCATCTGACAACTGGGACGAAATATAAGCACGTCCTAAGATCTCAATGATACCAAGCAGGATACCACCAATCAGTGCTCCCGGAATAGAACCGATTCCTCCGAATACCGCTGCGGTAAATGCTTTGATACCAGGCATGGAACCTGTATAAGGAGTCAGTGTAGGATATGCGGAGCAGAACAGCACACCTGCGATTGCCGCAAGCCCGGAGCCAATTGCAAAGGTCAGTGAAATTGTTGCATTGACATTCACACCCATCAGCTGTGCTGCATCTTTATCCTCAGAAACAGCAAGCATAGCCTGTCCGGCTTTTGTTTTTTTGATAAAAATCATCAGACCAGCCATGATGATGACACAGGCAAGAACCGTCACGATCGTGGTTCCTGAGATTGTAAGACTTCCACCTGCAAGTTTTAAGGACGGCAGTGTTACAACGTTTGTAAAGGACTTTGTGTCTGCACCGAATAATAACAGTGCGGCATTCTGTAAAAAGTAGCTGACACCGATCGCTGTGATCAATACGGCAAGCGGGGTAGCACGTCTGAGTGGTTTGTAAGCAATTTTTTCGATGACGATACCAAGAACCGTACAAACAATAACAGACAGAACAACTGCCACAAGCGGCGGCCATCCCTGACCGTTCATGGCAAGAAATACCACATAACAGCCGATCATGATAACATCTCCATGTGCAAAGTTTAACATCTTTGCGATACCGTATACCATGGTATATCCCAGTGCAATGATCGCATAGACGCTTCCAAGACTGATACCATTGATCAGGTAAGATAAGAAATTCATAACAATCCTCCATTCTTACTTTATAACGTTAATACATTGATTTTTTTATTATACCATTTGAAATACTTGTATACAATCTTTTTGTTTCAAAAAACGCCACAATGTGACGTTTCAAAATATTCTGTCATAAGTATAAAAGGGGCTGACTGCGACAGCTTTGTCTGCAAACAACCCCTTTCTTTCCTTATAAAATAACTATTTATTTTTTATTTCATTTACATTGCTGCGTAAGCACCATCTTTGATCACTACTGCCTTAGGAGCCTTGCTGACCTCTCCGGTTGCCTGCCATGTCATTCCCTCACCTGTCAATCCATCTACAGAGATAGATGTCATTGCTCCGGTTAATGCAGTGCCCAGATCAGAAACACTCATATCCGGTGTTGCACCTGCCTGCTCGATGGCTGCTTTGATAACATAGATTGCATCGTAAGCATCTGCTGCGAACTGGTTTGGGACATCACCATATTTCTCTTTGTATGTGGAAACAAATGCTTTTGTTTTCTCATCATCTGCATCTGCAGCGAATGGAGTTAATAACATAACACCTTCCGCTAAAGATGTATCAAAGTTCTCAACGCCAAGGATTCCGTCCATACCATCAACACCGAAGAAAGCCGGCTCATAACCCATACCGTTTGCCTGGGTTAAAATGATAGATGCCTCTGTATAGTAAATCGGTAAGAATACTAAGTCAGCGCCTGCAGACTGTGCTTTCTGAAGCTGTGTGGAAAAATCTGTCTTGGAATCTGCTGTAAACGCTTCCTCAGCTACAACCTCGAGTCCCTTGTTCTGTGCCTCTTCCACGAAAGTAGCTTCGATACCGGAAGAATATACGCTCGAACTGTCATAGATGACTGCAAGTTTTGTTCCTAAATTGTTGTCTGCAATGTACTGTGCAGAAGCTGTACCCTGGTTCGGGTCTGTAAAACATGCCTGGAATACATTATCGTTTGTGATAACATCTGTGGATGATGCGGATGGTGTAATCTCAAACATACCATCTTCTGCTGTCTTGTCTGCAACTGCTACACAAGGTGTTGTTGTAACAGTTCCCATTAAGATCTGCATACCCCAGTCTTTTAATGAGTTATATGCATTGACGGATTTCTCTGCATCGTTCTGATCATCCTCTGCTTTGAATGCAAGCTGATATCCGTTTGCACCGCCAGCTGCATTGATCTCATCCACTGCCATCTGTGCTGCGTTCATAACTGCGTTTCCGTAAATTGCTGCATCACCGGTTGTCGGTCCGATGCTTCCGATCTTAAATACAGAACCGTCTGCTGCACTGTCGTCTGATGCGCTGCTGTCTGCTCCTGCAGATGCATTGCCTGTTGATGTGTTTCCTGCTGAACTGCCACAGCCTGCCAGACAACTTACTGCCAGTGCTGCTGTTAAAAACATACTTACCGCTTTTTTCATAATAGCCTCCATTCCTGCCCATTTTTCAGGGCATCACAAATTTGTGTTCAAGCACAAATCTTGTGTGTGAAAAATGTAATTTTTCACACTTTTTCCTCCATTCATCTTCCGCATCTTATATTGTCATGATATTTCATACATTTGCGAAAGCTCTGAAACTTGTTGTTGCAATAATAGCAAAAATATACACTTTGCACAATATTCAGATTCACCTAAATTCTTGATGGATTTTAATCATAATTATACAAAGTGACATGTTTCATAACTTTTAGTTATGTATAGCATGAATCATACGAATAAAAGCATCCATATCCTCTTTTAACCCTGCTGCTTCGATGCTGTCTGCATAACGGTCCGTAAAGTTTTCTTTCAGATAATCCGAAAGGAACTGATTGCGCTGTCCATTTTCCATATCAGCAAGTGTATCTTTATCTTCACGAATCAAATAAAATGCAAGTGCAAAAAAATCCGGTGCTTCCCATGCCGCAGCATCCTTTAACACTGCCTGTATGTTTTCCAGCTCGCTGCGCAGCATAAGTGTGCTGATCTTTGCATCCGGCATTCCAAGCTCCGATGATGCCGTCTTTAAACACTTTACCGTTGAACCGTAATCCGGATCGTTCTCCCGGATCGAACATATATGATAAACATGATCTAAATCCACGATCAAAGAATCCAGGCTTTTTTTTACATCACGTTCCGGTTCCTCCGTCATTTCATCCAATAAAAGTTCTATCTTACGCTGTGCACGTTCTAAATGCTCCCTTGATGTTTTATAGTCTTCCTGAAGACTTTCTCCTGACATCTGTGCCTCAGTTATTATTTTTGCCAGTTTACCGGCAGCTCCCTTTTCCATCCCGGCACCAGTCAGTTTCCCCTTCCAGTCCTTTTCCCTGCTGCGCTGTTCCTTTTGTTTCTTTTTCTGCTCATTATCCCCAAATAGCAATTTTCTCTCCCCCTTCAAACTCCCGCCCGGTTTTAACACAGTAATCTTTGTCTGCGCCGGTGGTCTCCTGCCGGTCAGTGTAACAGGAAATATCCTGCCACAAGAATCATTCCAAGCACTAAAATGGCAACCGGTATGAACGTGATAAATGCTGCGATGATCATTGCAGGCATATCCCCCTTTTCCAGTTCCGGACGTTCCATCTCCTCATACGGCTCCCCTGCTTCTTTTCTGCGTTCTTCCTCCGCAGTATCACTGCCCTCATGCAGTTTTTTCATTGCTCCATCTATTTTTCTCTGAAATAACATAAAACTCTCCATTTCTTACTTATAAAATAAGAGCTCACTCTCACTAAAAACACTACGTTTCCAGTTTAAGCCAGCTCTTATCATCTGTCAATTTGTATCTATTTTTATTTTTTCTGCTGTTCACATCCATAGTGCAGACAACAACTATTTTTCTTCCGTCACACCTAATTTATGATGACATGCCACGAAATGTCCCGGTTCTACTTCTTCGAACTGTGGTGTAACATTCTTACAGATCTCTGTACAGTAACGGCATCTCGTATGGAACTTACATCCCTTCGGCGGGTTGATCGGGCTTGGGATATCTCCCTCAAGAATGATCGTCTCCTTCCTGCCGTCCACATCCGTTGTAGGAATAGCAGAAAGCAGTGCCTCTGTATATGGGTGGTACGGATGTGCAAACAGATGCTCCGTATCCGAAAGTTCCATCATATTTCCAAGATACATTACACCGATTCTGTCACTGATGTATTTGATAACAGAAAGGTCATGGGAAATGAACAGATAGGTTAAATTATTCTGCTCTTTTAAGTCTAACAGCAGGTTGATGATCTGTGACTGAATGGAAACATCCAGTGCAGATACCGCCTCATCACAGACAACAAACTTCGGATGTACTGCAAGAGAACGTGCAATACCGATTCGCTGTCTCTGTCCACCGGAGAACTGATGCGGATAACGATGAATAAAATAGGACGCAAGTCCACACTTCTCCATGATCTCCATGATATAATCCTGCATCTTCGGATCACCTTTTTTGAAGATATTGTGCGCCATCAGTCCCTCGCCGATGATCTGACCTACGGTCATACGCGGGTTTAAGGATGAATATGGATCCTGGAAAATAAGCTGAAGATCACGGCGTAAATAACGCATCTCTGCATCGGTTAAGTTTGCAAGATTGATACCGTCGTCCTTCTGTACCTCATATTTTTCAAATTCTTCATCCTTTTTGCAGTTATCACGGATCTTATCGATCTCTGCAAGTTCAGCCTGTACTTTCTTCTGAAGTTCCGGAATCTTTTTCTTTACTTCCTCTGCTTTTGCAGATTTTCCGTTCTTCTCAAAATCTTCTGCCTGTGCATTGATCTTGCGGATCTCTTTCATGGCAAGATACTCTGCGAGATAATGACGGCCTGCCTCTGCAAGTGCATTCTCATCTAACGTATAAAGTCCACCGATCAGAGCTGTGATATCCAAAAGATCATTGTCTGCCTCGCTCTCCATCTCAAAAAGATGCTGCTCAGCTGCCTTCTTAGCGATCTTTTCTTCCTCAGTGCCCTCCGGCATTTTTGCATAGTCAGCCTCTAATTTTTTTACTTTATCTAAAAGTTCCTCGCATTTTTTCTTTTTATCCGGAAGATTCTTAAAGATCTCCTCGACATATTTTAAATCAAAATCTTCAACCGTACGTCCGTAATATACGGTGCGTCCGCCGGTCTGACGGTAAAGCTGTAACAGCGTACGTCCGAATGTGGATTTTCCACATCCACTCTCACCTACCAAACCAAATGTCTCGCCTTCGTAAATATTTAAACTGATTCCATCATTTGCCTTTACAAATGACTGTGGTTTTCCCATCTTCTTTTTTCCGATCGGGAAATACTGTTTTAAATTCGAAACGCGCAGTAATACCTTGTTCTCGTCACTCATTAGTTTCTTTCCCCTTTCTTCGGATAAAAGCAGCGTACCATATGTCCCGGTTCTACCTCATTCAGTTCCGGTTCCATCTCACGGCACTTGTCCGTTGCATATTTGCAGCGCGGTGCAAATTTACATCCCTTCGGAAGATCAAGCGGATGCGGTACGGCACCCGGAATTGCCTCTAAACGGATTCCGGTCGGTGTATCAAGACGTGGGATAGAGTAAAGCAGTCCTTCCGTATACGGATGCAGGTAGGAGTTATCCCCAAAAATGCTGCGCACCGGAGCTTTTTCCACAACCTGACCACAGTACATAACAGCGACATCGTCTGCCATCTCGTTGATAACACCAAGATCATGTGTGATAAAGAGAATGGATGTTCCTTTCTCTTTCTTTAAATCATTCATTAATTTTAAGATCTGCGCCTGGATCGTTACATCAAGTGCAGTCGTCGGCTCATCGGCGATCAACAGTTTCGGTCGGCAGGCAAGTGCCATGGCGATCATGACACGCTGGCGCATACCACCGGAAAGCTGATGCGGATACTGTTTGGCAACCGCTTCCGGATTCGGGATTCGTACATCCTTTAACATCTCAACCACTTTCTCGGCTGCCTCTTTTTTATTCATTCCCTGATGAATGATAAACGGCTCGGAAAGCTGACGCTCTACAGTAAAAATCGGGTTTAAACTGGTCATCGGCTCCTGGAAAATAACAGAGATCTCATTTCCACGGATCTTACACATATCTTTTACAGATACATCTGCAAGATTTTTACCGTCAAAAATGATCTTGCCGCTGTCGATATAGCCGTTGCCGTCTAATAATTTTAAAATACTCATGGCGGAAACACTTTTACCGCTTCCGCTCTCACCTACAACACCAAGTGTTTTTCCCGGTTCCACCGAGTAAGAAACACCGTTTACTGCCTTGACAATACCCTTTTTCGTTTTAAAGAAGGTATGCAGGTCATGAATCTCTAATAAAGCCATTTTGTTTCCTCCTTTAACGCTCATTTGATTTCGGGTCGATAGCATCACGCAGACCGTCGCCGACCATATTGATACAGATTACACAGATACCTAACATGATAGCCGGGAATACCCATCTCCACCAGTAGTTCTGGATAACAACGGAACTTACGCAGCCGTTTAACATATTTCCCCAGGTAGGACGCGGCAGTTTTACACCGAAACCTAAGAAGGACAATGTCGACTCTGTCAGCATACAATATGCAAAATCAAGCGTTGCGGATACGATGATAACCGAAATAACATTCGGAATAATATGCTTAAATACGATCACAGAACGTTTTACACCCATCGCATTTGCGGCAGTTACAAACTCCTGCTCACGCTCGGCAAGCACCTGTGCACGGACAAGTCTTGCAAGGCTCGGCCAGCTTAATATACCGAGGATCACCATGATCAGGGCAATCCTTGCGCTCTCTGTCATGCTGTTTCCGATAATAGATGTTAAGATCATCGCCATCGGCAGGAACGGAAGACATGCAACGATCTCTGTGATACGCTGTAACACGATATCTACCCAGCCTCCAAAGAAACCGGACACACCACCAACGATGATACCGATGATCGTGGAAATGATAACGGAGATCGCACCGATCGTCATGGTCATACGTCCACCGTTTAAGATACGCGTGAATACGTCACGTCCAAGCTCATCGCTTCCGAACAGATAACCTTTTAATCCCCAGGTCACAATATCACCGGATTTTGTCACTGCATAGTTCTGATAAGTACCGCCGTAGATGGCAGTAACATCTTTTGCTTTCTTTGGAACATCTGTCTGGTGTTTTGCGTTACTTCCCCAGGAATAAACCGTTCCTTTATCGGTCAATGCTGTGATATGGTATCTTCCGGCAAACATGGAAACGATTTCTCCATCCATCTCCGGAATCTCTTTTTCACTCTTGTTAGCTTTTCCCCAGATACGGAGAGAACCATCCTCCATCAGTGCAACACAGGCATCGGATGTTGTCACGATATCTTTTGCTTTTCCAAGATCCTCCGGGATATTGGAAATATCAGATTTCTGACTTCCTAAATGTCTAATCTCACCATCATCTGTGAGTGCCATTAAAGTTGTGTTTGCAACAGAAATCTTTGCGATATGGCTGTTACCATTTCTTCTGGTCAGACGCACATCATTTAAATTTTCATTTCCCCATGCGATCACTTCGCCGCCTTCCGTTAACACATAGGAAATCTGATAACCGGCTGCGATCTGTTTGATCTTTTCATGTTTTACTTCCATCGGAACCTGACACTGTCCCATACGGTCACTGCCCCAGATGAAAAGCTCTCCATCTTCATTGAGTGCCATAACGTGGTCAAATCCTGCAGATACAGATACCACTTTTCCCATTTCTTTCTGCTTTGGCATCTTCTTTGCAATGTCGATCTTGTTACTGATCTTGGTGTAACCCCAGACATAGACTTTTCCGTCATTGTCAACGCCCACGCTGAATGTTGCACCTGTGGAAATCTCTTTTACATTTCCTTTTAAACCGTCCGGCACTTTCATCATGTTCAGTCCCGGAGCGACATTGATCTGTGTCTCTTCTTTTTCACTTAAGTCGATCGGATTAAAGATTGGTCCGATCAGTACGATCAGGAAAATAACCAAAAATACGATCAGGCCGCCAAACGCAAGTCTGTTGGAGGTAAAATTCCTCACAACCGTACGGAGCGGACTCTGAAGCGCTTCTTCCTGTAATACATCGAGTTCTTTATCCCTTTTTCCAAAAAGGTGTTTGAGCATCTTCATGTTTTTCGTTCCTCCTACTTATCAATGCGTACACGCGGATCTACCAGACCGTAGCTTAAGTCTGTGATCAGGTTGCTGAGCAGTGTGATGATACAGTAGAGCATGTTGACTGCCAATGCCATATCATAATCCTGATTCATCAGTCCGACATAATACATTTTACCGATACCATTCAACTGGAAAATCTGCTCGATAACGATCGAACCCATGAAAATACTCATGAACCAGCTGATGATCAGTGTGATGACCGGAAGAAGTGCATTTCTCCATGCGTGGGAATAAATAACAACCTTTTCCTTCAAACCTTTTGCTCTTGCAGTACGGATATAATCCATACGAAGTGCGTCGATCATTGCCGCACGGACATAACGTGTCATACTTCCTAACGCTGCAACCGTCATAACGATGACCGGAAGTGCCAGATAGTGGAGACGGTCAAGCACGAATGCCACTCCTGTTCCCTGGAAGTTCGGCGTATTCATGCCACTGATCGGGAACCAGCCGAGTTTTACGGCAAAAACAAAAATAAATACCAGTGCAACTATATATTGAGGCATACTGTAGCCGACAATCGTCAGTACCTGTACCGTATTGTCAAATTTAGAAAATTTCCTGACCGCACAGTGAATACCGAGCGGTATCGTGATCGCTAACGCGAGTATCGTGGATACGATATTGATCTGTATCGTGTTTAACAGTGGTGTAGAGAGACAGTCTTTCACATCTTTTTTGTAGAAGGAAGAATATCCAAGATCACCTTTTAACAAGTTTCCCATCCATTTTACATAGCGGACCGGAATCGGATCGTCTAATCCTAACTTTTCTCTTGCTTCCTGATAGCGGAGCTGGAATGTCTCATCGGAGACTTTACCTCTTAAGTTCTGCACCTGATTAAGAGCACGGTCACCAGGTACGTTATTAAACAGTACAAAAAGGATAATGGATACTACAAAGAATACCCCTATCATATATAAAATTCTTTTCCCAACGTACTTTAACATAATTTAACCAACCTTCATTTGATTTTTCTTCTTCGTTTCCTTAGGAACAAAATCCTGACATGCCCCTTTGATCCCATTCCAAAAGAAACGATCAAAGAATTTGCCGGAATATATACCGTATGGGCGCGGGACGAATGCCCCACGCCACATACCGGTAAAATTTCACATGAATTTAATTACTCCATGTTTGCATACAGAATTGCGTTTGTTGCATCCCAGTTGTATCCATCTTCTTCAAAATCATGTAATTTTGATGTGAAGAAGTCATGATAATCATTGGAGTACAGCGGAATCTCAGGAAGCTCATCATTCCAGTCAGCGATGAAATCGAACCATGCTTTTGCATAAGTCTCATCATCACCCTCTTCTGTATGATTCATGGCAAGTGCAAGATCATACAGTTTCTGTCCTTCTTCGCCCTCTAATGCGTTGGTGTTGTTAGAAGAACCTGGCTCATACTGATATGCAACATCGTAAGGGTTACCGAAACCACTTGCTAAGTTGAACATCTGATATGGGTTCTCTGTTGAGCTGTCATAGTAATAGGTCAGTAAGTCTGTGAAAGTACCAACAGTCTGGTTGATCTTCATACCGGCAGCTTCCACATCCGGGTTCTGCTGTAAGGAAGTTACAAGCAGGTCAGATACAGAGTTATTCTCAGAAGAGAACCACTCGATGACTAACGGCATGTAAGTACCATCATCTAATTTCTTGTAACGGATTCCGGAACCTGAGTAATCAGAACCATCTTCGTTGTATACCCAGCCGCCATCCTCTAATTCTTTGACTGCAGAGTCAAGGCTGTATGTGTAAGAGTTTAATCCGTCTAATTCTTCTGCGTATTCCTCAGCCATCCACTGCTGTGTACCATAAGGTCCGCTTACAACCGTACCATGTCCGCCTGTGAATGTCTGTGCGAATGTTACACGGTCAAGTAAGTAAGCCATCGCATGACGTACTTCTTTAAACTGGGTCGGTCCCTGGTTACATTTGAAAGAGATCATTCCGTAACCTGCGCGGCCATAGCTTAAGTAATTGAAGTTACCCTCTTCTACCATGTCAAGACCCTGCTCGATCTGATCACCGTCTGCTACCTGGTATAAGATATCAACAGCACCAGTCTTTAACTGATCCATCATAGTATCCTGTGGTGTATATTTTACGATAACAGTTTCGATATTTGCTGTCTGTCCCTCAAAGTTACCAGGGAAGTTCGGGTTCTTTGTCAGAGTGTAAGCATATGCATTCTCATCATAAGATGTGAACATATAAGGACCGGAGCAGATATTATAGTTATATCTTGCAGCCTGTACTTTGTCACCGATATACTCAGAAGTAAAGTTATCAGAGAATTTCACACCATCCTCTGTATCCTCTAAAGTAACATCTTCCGGCATCCATAAGTCCATAGACTCCGGCTGGTTGGAGATCAAAGCCTGTCCATAATAGTATGGCATATACTGTGCATCGATCGTTACAGAGAAAGTCTTGTCATCGATCAGATGAAGTCCTTCGAATGTATCGCTCTCACCATTTAAATATGCATCATATCCTTTTACATACTGAACAGTACTGTCTGTTAAGTTACTTGCTTCGAGATCCGTAACCATCTCATTACATCTTAACATGTATGTTAATAAGTAATCATCTGCATTGATATCAGAACCATCGCTGAACTTTAAGCCGTCTTTGATCTTAACTGTGTAAGTTCTGCTTCCGTCCTCGTTATCTGTTACTTCCAGATTGTCAAGAACAGTCGGGTTCTCGATCCATTTACCGGTCTGGTCTCTGTCGATCGGAGCCATACCTGTAACTAATTTGAATGCGTCGTAATCAGAAGCACCGTTTGCCCAGAATGGAGTGATATCTCCACTTGTTTCAGAGCTCTCGCCTAAGATTACCTGTTTGTTGCTGTAAGTACCGTTAAAAGTACTCTCTGTGCCGTCTGCAGCTGCCTCTGTACCCTCTACAGCAGCGTTGTCAGAAGAAGCGTTGTTTCCCGCATCAGCATTGCTGTTTCCTGAACCGCATCCTGCTACCATTCCGGTAGTCATGGCACCGATCAGAAAAAGAGAAATCAGTTTCTTTTTCATAATAGTTCCTCCTTATAGAAAATTGTTCTATATATAAAAACGCCATGGCGTCTTTATAACATTATTGTTGTAGCACGTTATCGCGCTAAAATATTTTTGTATAAGCAAAAAAAAGTGCCAACAGACCTCTTTGCCCATTGCACTTTAAAAATATACAACTGTGTGTTCCCGACGAACAACACTTTTTTTATTATACATGCGAGCCGTTTTTTGTCAATACTTTTTCTCATTTTCAGGCATGTATAAATATAACGCTTTTTCCAGTAATTTCCATTCTTTTGCATTATCATTCAAAAACCTTCCTAAATGTATGAATTTTCTTTCATTATTTTAATTATTGGGAATATTTATATTCCGTTAAAGATTTCACCTTTTCCTGTTTCTTCTATATTATATGCATTTCACCGTTATGCTGCTTTCCATCTCTGTCTGCAGCTGTTATAATAGAGATACTTTGTAATCCCATTCATTTTTATTTATAAAGGAGACATCACCATGATCACACCGGAGGACATATTAAACCTTAATTTCTATAAAAAAGAAAAATTTACCGGCAGCTACAAAGGCATGCGCTACCTGATCCAGAAGGACCATGAGGAAGAGTCCGATCATGACATTTTCCGTGCCACTTACTGGCCGGGTCCCTATAACTTTGCAGTCACAGATGATTCCTTAAAAAGCTCTGCCACCTTTCCTTTTACAGAGGACGGAAAGCTCCAGGTCGTGGACTGGCTTAATGAGAACTGGGAAAAGGAAAAAGATCATTTTCAGTCTTTATTGCTTTAAAGGATTGACAGTACCCCGATATAAACTTAAAATCTGATTAAAGGTGTTACTTTAGTCCTAACTTACACAGGAGGAAAATAGTGTGAAAAATAAGATTTTTCACACGCAAGATTTGTGCTTACGCACAAACTTATGATGCCCTGAAAAACGGGCAGGAATGGAGAGATTTTATGGAGTATAACGAATCGTATTTCAAAGCAAAGTCAAATGCAAAAGCACGCACGGTCTGGCTGATCTTAATCGCCATCATGACTTTGTCCTATGGCTCTGAGACATCCCAGGGGCTTCACTCAGCAAAATATTACACAACCTTTCTTCTCATGGCATGGGTTCCCTTTTTCATTGGTATTCTCGTACTAAAGATCAATGGAAAAGCTTCTTCTATATATAAGGAAATCGTTGCCGTCGGTTACGGTTCGTTTTACACCTACGTCATCCTTACCACGGATTCCGCGATCGCTTTTGGCTATATCCTGCCTCTGACAAGTATGCTGATTCTTTTTAAGGATCGCAAATACATGATCCGGTGTGGTATTGCCAATGAGATCATCGTGATTGTCCATCTTGTTTTACATAATATATATGGAATCAACCCGAATATCTCAGCGAACGATTACAATCTTCAGATTTCCACGATACTGCTCTGCTATATCTGTTACGTTGTTTCCATCGACCATTTAAACGAATCTGACGGCGCACTCGTCAACTCCATCCGGGACAATTTAGACCGCGTGGTAACTACAGTCGGACAGGTAAAAGGTGCCAGCAGTTCCATTGTTGACGGTGTCACCGTTGTCCGCGAACTTGCCGACGAAAACAAACAGGGAGCTGATTCCGTTGTAAAAAGTATGGAAGAGCTTACCCAGAATAACGATATTCTTTATACAAAAACGATGTCCTCCATGGATAAAACCTCCGATATCAACATGCAGGTGCAAAATGTGGCAGCTCTGATCGAAAAGATGGTAAATCTGATTCAGGAATCCATCGAGCACGCAAACTTAAGTGCCGAAGAGCTTGCCGATGTTGTGACAACCACCAACACAATGGCAGATCTGTCCACACAGGTCGAACAGGTTTTAGAGAACTTCAAACAGGATTTTGATATGGTAAAGGAAGAGACCGGAACAATCGAAGGAATTACTTTCCAGACAAATCTCCTCGCCTTAAACGCCTCCATCGAAGCTGCCAGAGCCGGTGCTGCCGGAAAAGGCTTTGCCGTTGTAGCTGACCAGATCCAGGGGCTCAGTGTGGAGACAAAAAATTCCTCCGGCCGCATCCGTGACGCTTTGACCCATTTAGATGCAACTTCCGGAAAGATGACACAGTCCATCACGCAGACGCTTGAACTGATCCAGACAACACGTGAGAAACTGACGCTCGTAAAAGAAAGTGTTTCCAGTATTACGCAGGACTCAACAACACTCGGTGAAAACATTAAAGTAATCGATGGCGCCATGAAAGATGTGGAATCTTCTAATCACGATATGGTTGACAACATGAAACAGGTCTGTGATACCATGGATGTCATGACAAAATGCATCAACCAGTCAGACGATGTTTCACGCACAATGTTGAGCAAATACGAGGAATCCGCCGTCAATGTAAACAAGATTGAAAACATTGTCGGAAAATTGATGGGTGAGCTTGGTACCGGAGGTTTCATGGGAATCGGCGATGCCAGACCCGGCATGAAAGTCGTCCTGATTGCAAAGAACGGCAGTTCTTCTTTCACCGTTCACGGCGAAGTGGCAGAATCCTTAGATAGTGGAATCGCAGCGCGTCTGCATGTTCCTTCCGGCAGTTCAATTGATACCAGAAACAGGGATTTTATCTACGAACTGCAGATTTCCGTGACAAACGCATTGTATATCTGGGAAAATGCTGAGATCACCACGATGCGTGGTCAGTCATCCGATATGTATAAGATTACAGTTACAACCAACCCGAAGGTTGTTAACCGGCGTAAATATCCTCGTATGCCGATCTCTAACAAGTGTACGATCACGGTAAAACAGACCGGTAAACAATATAACGGTCAGATGATCAACATCAGTGCCGGCGGCTTTGCATTCAGTGTCCGTGATAATTTCTTTTCCAGTGCGATCGGTTCTGATATCACCTTATCGATTCCTGATCTTCCGGTGGAAAATGCCCGCCAGTTAGAAGGTCATATCATCCGAAGCACAGACAATGAGAACGTCTTTATCGTCGGCTGCCGTATGCCAGAGGATAATACAGAGGTCGAACAGTACGTACGAAACAATTACCAGGGTGAGTAAATCTCATATGTCATAAATAAAACAGCGGATAACAACTTCTGTTCTTGTTGTTACCCGCTGTTTTATTATTTGTGCCTGTTAATTTCTTCTTATTTACTTTTATTCCTTATACAATAAAATGCTCTACGTTCTGCTGTAACTTATCTGCTGCATGATGAGCTGCTTCCGCTTTCTCTTTGATCTCGGCTGTCTTCTCTACTACAACACCTGTCTTCTCTGCAATATCGTTCGTACCGGTTGCTCCCTCCGTAGCTGCCTTGCTTACTTCGCCGATGGCATCCATAACACCGTTGATCGATGCTAACAGCTGCTCTGAGGATGCAGAAAAATCAGTTACCAATCCATCAATCTTACCCGCATCATTGCTGTAAGAATCCGCCATATTGGAGAATCCCGCAAAACTGTCTACCACGTCGGTTCCAACAAACTCTAACAACTTCTTTGCTCCATCTGCAAGATTTGTTACCGATTCCACAACATTCTTTGTCACATCCTGGATATGTACAACTGCTGCCTTTGACTGCTCGGCAAGTACCCTGATCTCATCCGCAACAACTGCAAATCCCTTTCCTGCCTCTCCTGCACGCGCTGCCTCAATTGAAGCATTGAGTGCTAACAGGTTGGTCTGTCCGGTAATCTCCATAATGGACTCTGCCAGAACACCGATCTGATCGACTATCTTGATATCCTCAAGTGCCTTTGTCAGTCCCTCATTGATCTCGGCATGGATCGACTTGGTACGCTTATCATTTTCTGTTGTTGTCTTTTTAATTCCTACGGCGCGGTCACGGATATCATCTGCCTCCATTGCACCGTCCTGTGAACGTGTTGCAATACTCTTTGCTGCACTTTCGATCTCATGGGACATCGCATTGATCTCTTCGGAGGAAGCCGCTGTCTCTTCCATGCCCGCTGCAAGTTCTTCCGTCGTTGCGGAAACATTCTCGATTTCTTCGTCTAATGCCTGAATATTTGCATCAATTTCCTGTACCATTCCGGTAATCTCTGTCGCCTGACTCTTAACCTCACCGATCAGTCCGCCCATCTCATTTCTCATGGACTCTAAAGATGCTGCTAGTTTTCCAAAATCATCGCGGCGCTTTAACAGTGCCGTTCCCATTGCCTGTGAAAAATCGCCCTGTTCCATGACACCGATGGAACTGATACATTTTTTCAGTGGTCTGACGATGCTGATAATGATCATGATCAGCAATAAAACTACTATTGTTCCCTCAATCAACGTTGAGATAATAAACAGTGTCATCCTGCCTGTAACATAAGAAGAAAAATCTTTTTCAATTGATGCTACCTGATCATCAATATAATCCGTATAATTTCCGGTTCCGATCACCCATCCAAACGGTTCAAATGCCTTACTGTAGGAACGTTTCGGAGAAGCTTCTGTCTCTCCTTCTTTCGGGAATACATAATCCGTGTATCCTCCGTCTGCCTCCTGACCGACACGGATGATCTCTTTTACCATCTGGTATCCATTGGCATCTTTCGTCTCCATACGATTGGTGCCTTCCGTGTCATTTCCTAAAAGCACCACATTGGTTCCGTCATACTGATCCACCCAGAAATATCCGGCATCTCCATAACGAAGCTGTCTGATCTCATCTGCTGCCAATTTCTTTGCTTCCTCTTCCGTATACACACCAGCCTGATACTGATCGTAAATTGTCTGACAAAGTGAAATCACATTGTCCACCTGCTGTTTGATCTGTTCGTCGTAAGATGCGCGCTCATCTGCTTCCATCGTTTCCAGTGCTTTACTCTGCAGCTGTTTCATGCTTTCCGATGAAATAATGGCACACAACACCAGCGCGACTATCGTCGCCAACATTACGATAACCAGCTTCGTCTGTACTTTCACATTGTTCATAAATCTTTTCTCCCGCTTCTATACTTTTATTCCGGAGTTTACAAACATGATATATAGATTTTTCTATATAGATTTTTGAAAATTCCTTGTTGTTATTGTACCATATTTTACAAATTCCTTCAATTGTTTTACTTTTTTACCAGGGATTTCGCTTTTAACTTTTTTATCTATGCATTTTTATAAATAATCCAGTTATCAGCATTCCAGCTGCGGCTCTCTTTCATTCCTGTTCAATACGTGCAAAATTCCCCCTGCTTTTTCCCTATATAGATTCGGGTGTCAAAAGGTGGTTCATAACTTAGCGATTGTCAAATTGCACAAAGCCGAGACTGTTTTTGTGACTTTGGGAGAAAATTAGAAAATCTTAGTATGCCTGTCTATTTACAGTAATGTTCTGCCACGGACGGCAGAACAAGGCTTCACGAGCCATGGAAGGCTCGTTGAATGCCGTTTACGTCACTCTGTGAAAAACTGATTCAGGCATACTTAGTTTTTCTTATTTTCGGACAACGGAACAAAACAAGTTTGGTTTTGTGCAATTTGACAGACCCAAAATTGAAAACCACCTTTTGACACCCGAATCCTATATATTTTTTCTGGTGATTTTCTATCCGCCTTTTTCATATAAAATCTGTTTCACTTTTTACTGTGTTCATATCCCGTATAATTCTGCTGTGTATTACTATACAGATCACCAATCCATGCAACTCATAATCATACATATTCGAGTATTTTAGATTAAAACAATAGCCGGAAAGCCTTGATTTTACAATAAAATCTCGACTTTCCGGCTATTTTAAATCAATGCGGGTGACAGGACTTGAACCTGCACGTCGGGGACACTAGAACCTAAATCTAGCGCGTCTGCCAATTCCGCCACACCCGCGAACCACTTTGCCATTATATCTTAGCACTCATAAAATTGCAAGTATTTTTTCACCTGCGTTTTGCCCCACACCTCTGCTGCTCAAAATAAAAAAACAATTTACTCTCGATACAAAGATAACGGCAGTTCCAGACCATGTGCCTCCAGCAGCTTGCGATCACTTAAAATCTCCCTGGTATCTCCATCGCACACAATCCTGCCCTCAGACAACAAAATTGTTCTGTCACAGGTATCCCACACAAAATCCAGATCATGCGAAGCTATGAGTTTCAGATAAGAAAATTCATTTAATACCCGGATCAGATTTCTGCGGTTTTGCGGATCAAGTGCCGCCGACGGCTCATCCATCAGGATAATATCCGGTTGCATGGAAAGGATTGTCGCAATCGACGCCAGTTTCTTTTCCCCACCCGATAATTTGTGGATCGGTTTTTTTGCAAGATGCTCAATATGGACTGCAGCAAGCGCCATTTTCGTTCTGTACGCGACCTCTTCTTCCGGAAGGCCGTAATTCTGCGGGGCAAATGCCACATCCTCATATACATTCGGCATAAACAGCTGACTCTCGGAATCCTGAAAGACATAGCCAGCCATTTTTCTGATCTGTGTTAACGTTTCTTTCTGCAACGGCACATCCCCGATGCGGATACTTCCGGAGTCCGGGAAATACAGACCGACAAGTAATTTTAAAAGTGTTGACTTTCCTGCCCCATTTGCGCCAACCACACCGAGCGATGCCTGCCCATCCGCTGAAAATGAAATATCTTTCAGAATGGGATTTTGTTTTTCATAAGAAAATTTCAGATGTGTTACTTCTATATTAATCTGTCCCATATACTTATGTCCTCTCTTTTTATCTGTCAGAAAACCGTCATCTTTCTTTGTCAGCTAAAATATCGTTCCTATCATCTGTCCAACCGCAACATACCGCAATACAGCAAATATCACGATCCATAAAACAAGATACACTGCATCCTCGGCACAAAACCGTATCTCTTTTTTTGATCTGAATATCCCATCAAAACCTCGCAGACACATACTCTCATAAATCATTTCCGCCCGGTCCATACTCCGAAGCAGCATCTGCCCCATCAGCGATCCCCACACTTTAAAATGAATGCCCTCCTGTCCCGGTGCACGAAGTTCATACGCCTGTACGACCCTCTGCGTTTCTGCCAGCAAAACGGAAATATACCGGTAGATCAGCCACACCTGCATCACAAGAAACTTTGGAAGATGACATATCTCAAGTGCACAGCAGATTTTTTCAATCGTCGTCGTAGCGATCAGAAGATACGATGCTGAAACCGTAAAAACACCTTTTAACATCAACGTCAGCATGGAAATCACTCCGCCGGTAATTTCAATCTGTCCCACTGTCATGACAGCCTGCCTGTCAAAAAAAGGGTTAAATATTCCTGCCACACAGACAAGCGGCAGCACGACCCGCATTCTCCACAACGCATCCTTTACCGAAATATCATTCATAATAAAAAGAATAACCGGATAAACTGCCAACACAAGCAGTCCGCTCAGGTTATACTTCGAAAAGGAAACGACCGTCCCTATATACAAAATTGTCACACATAACTTTACAAGTGGGTGAACCTGGTTCACCCACCTGTCTTCATTTGCCAGTTCCTCGATACTTTTAATCTCAGAAACTGCCTTTTGAATTTTACTCATGCTTCTGATTCTTTCCAAAAAATTTAAACAAATAACAGCCGCCAACACAGACAGCCACAACTACCGCTGCCCCTGCCACACCGGAAAACGATGTCCCAGCTATGCTCTCACTGTTTTTAAATGCGTAATCCGGAAGCAGTGCTGTCCGCTCCTGGATATCTGCAGCCTTCTTATATGCTGCTCCTTTGGCATTTAACTCTGTGGTTCCGGCAACTTTCTCCATAGACCATTCCAGACCGTCCGGATTCGCTGAAGCAAACAGTGAAAGACCTCCACCGATCAAAACAGTTAAAACTGCAAGGACCGCCACTGTCTTTTTTAAAGAAAAACGTGCCTTTTGTTTCTGTATACTTTCATCCGTTCCCCAGAGCAGCTCCGGTCTTGCCTCATACACAAAACAAAGCACTGCTGCCGTAATCAGTCCTTCTACCAGACCGATTGCCAGATGGATCGGCTGCATCGCTGCAACAAATGTCTGAAATGGAAGCTCCGTGATACCGGAAGCTAACGTCTCTAATATAACGGAAAATGCTCCAAGCTGCAGCGTCAGGACACAGCCAAGTACCGATGCTGCAATGATCTTCTTTTTGGATGCCCCACGGCGCATCATCGGTTTCCAGATCAGCAGAGCCCCGATAAAGCACCCATAAAATGCCATATTCCATATGTTGCAGCCAAGTGCTAAAAGCCCTCCGTCTGCAAACAGCAGACACTGTATCAAAAGAACACCGATCATTGTAAGAAATCCCGCATAAGGTCCAAGCAATGCAGAGAGAAGCATTCCACCACACAGATGTCCGGAAGACCCTGTTCCCGGAATCGTAAAATTGATCATCTGGGTTGCAAAAACAAACGCTCCCATAACCCCCATAACCGGAACCTTCTTGGGTTCATTTAATGACCTTACCTGTCTTACTGAATATCCGCCAGCCGCTGCTGAACAAAGATACATTGTTGTTGCAACTGCCGGTGCTACAAGCGCATCTGCCATATGCATACCAAAATACCACCTTTCATTTATCTTTGAACATATTAGCAAAAATCTGGTCATACCACAAGCCTTTTATCACAGACATTTGGTTGATACTTTTATTTTTTCTAACTAACTCACATCCCAATCCCTTCCATTCCTGCCATAATGCTCCTATTGCGAAAATGTTACATAATTGTTACAATCTTTTATGTAATCGGCCGATACACACAAAAGATTGCAGAATCATCGCAATCAAAATAAAAATAAGGAGGACGAAACTATGTGTTTTAATTTCAATAGCTGTTCCGAGTTATTTAACGCTATCTGCAAATATTTTAACCTCGGTTGTTAATAATAGCTTAAGTACTTTTTTTGGCAGACTGACTGCCAGAAATCTGTGCCCCGGACATCTGCCCGGGGCATTTTTCTTTTATCTGTCTAAATATCAATTCCTATACAGCAAAAATCTACTTTTTTCTAAATATACTTATCTGTCTAAAAGCAGTTCTCTCAGCCACATGGCATTTTTATCTTTTTCTGAAATGATATATTCTCCCTTTGGCCATGCGTCGCCTTTCCAGACGAGATCCGGGTCATCATACCGCACGGCCTGTGCTGCCTCCCCGCAAAAATCCTGATCCACACACCACTGCATCAGCGTATCATCCTCCAATGTCAGATACCCGTGTGCAAACCCCTTTGGAATATACATCATTTTCCGGTTTTCAAAAGATAAAATTTCACTGTATGAATACCCAAAACATTCTCCCGGTCTTAAATCCACGGCAACATTAAAAATCGAGCCATGCAGACAGAAAACCATTTTTGCCTGTGCATGCTCCCCCATCTGAAAATGCAGTCCCCGCAGCGTAAATGCCTCTCTGCTGTATCCCTGGTTGATCTGACGAATCTGAAATGGAACATCCCTGTCATACGGAACAGACAGATATCCGCGAAAATCTTCAAACGCAGGCGGAATAAATATTTGTGGTTTATCTGATGAAAACTGGCTCATTTTTGCCTCCCTTGGCATACATTATCATTACACTAACTTGCCATCAATAAGATACATGATCCTGCGGACACAATGTGGACATGAAAAAAAAAGATACTCTCCAACCCACACCCAACCCAATCAAAAAAGCATAAAAAAGAACGGAAGTGCTGAAAAATCAACACTTCCGCGTTCTTAAATAATGAGACATCGGGGATTCGAACCCCGGACAACTTGATTAAAAGTCAAGTGCTCTACCAACTGAGCTAATATCCCATATTTTTAATTTAAGCTGGGCTAGCAGGATTCGAACCTGCGAATGCTGGAATCAAAATCCAGTGCCTTACCGCTTGGCGATAGCCCAACAAGAAATATAAGATCAACATCCTAAGATGTTGTCATATTTCAAACCTGTTGCACTAGTCGCAACAAAGGTGGATACAGGGATTCGAACCCTGGGCCTCCAGAGCCACAATCTGGCGCGCTAACCAACTGCGCTATACCCACCAT
>CAKREH010000015.1 GCA_934317215.1 uncultured Roseburia sp. | reverse complement strand
GGTTTGGCATAATCTGACCAAATCTGAACAATTAAATACGATTCTAATGCAGGCACTCAGTAACAAATAACTGGGTGTTTTTTTGATTCATAGGAAATTACGTCCTATGAATGAAAAAGCCCTCCGGGCGGGATGCGCATCTCGCGGAGTAGAAGTTAGCTGTAAACAGCACCGCTCGAGCGCGAAAGAGTCGCAAGCGACTCTTTGTTTTTTCAGAGATTCCGGCATTAGAAAGGACCGTCACTTTATGATTTTGAAGTGGCGGCTTTTTCTATTTACGCGAGTAATGAGCCAGGCAGATATGCTTGCATATCTATTTGGCGAATACCGCGATAACGAGATTACTATCTCGTCCAGAAACAACAGCAACAATCAGAAATGAGGTGAAGTCATGAACACACAAATCATCGCCATCGCCAACCAGAAAGGGTGCTATGTGCCAGTGGCACATGTTCAGCACCGACCGGAGCGGGAGCGGAGAAACGTTGGCAAAACAACAACCTGTGCGAACTTGGGAATAGGTCTGGCACAGGCCGGAAAGAAAGTGCTTCTGATCGACGGGGACCCGCAAGGAAGCCTGACAATCAGCTTGGGAAATCCGCAACCGGACAAGCTGCCATTTACACTGTCGGATGCAATGGGCAAAATTCTGATGGATCAGCCTATACGCCCCGGAGAAGGTATTCTGCATCATGCAGAAGGCGTTGACCTGATGCCTGCGGATATTCAGCTTTCCGGTATGGAGGTTTTTCTGTGGCTTCTTTTAGGATTGGATGCCGTCTTGGTAGTGCTTGATGTGCTGCTTATGAGGGGTGCTGCCGGGAACTTCACCTATGAAAAACTGCTGAAATAAAGGCACCGTATAAAATATATCAAAAACAAACTGACTGACGGCAAAATACATCCTTTAAATACTCTAAAATTCCGATAATGTGCCTGCTGAAGATCAAGGAATCTATTGATACATGGGAAAAACATTCAGGGTCAAATGGATACTTTGATTTTATCGAGGAATATATGGGAAGAGAGATAAAATAAAATGATGTGAAAGACTTTAAATATCTTTATCTTATCACAGCACATTTTATGGCACATTATGTCGAAAAGTATGAAAAAAATGTGGAAAAAGTATTGTGTGTTTATTGAGAGGTGTACTATACTTATGTAAGTACATTCAAAAGCGAAAGAAAGAGGGATTTAGATGACAGGAGAACAATATGTAAGAGCAAATAAAAGAGTATATAATGTGGTAATGATCCTGCTGGCAGTGATGACGATTCTGTCTGTTATGGCATGTCTGGCGGAGTTTAAGATTACGATACTGCTTCAGGCTGCAGCTGCAGTTGCGGGAATTATTGTTGTGAATACTTATGCAAAAAAGTTTTGGGATTCAAAAAAGGGTGGGGAAATCCTGCTCGGAACAGGAAGTGCTGTATATTGTGTGTTTCTTTTCCTGAATCAGACTAATTTTGTTTACGCATATGGAATCCCGCTCTTTGTTGCATGTGTTTTGTATTTAGATGTAAAGTTTGTATATTATGGTATTGGTGTAACTGCAGTAGGAAATATCATTCATATCATAGTGCAGGTTATTACAAAAAGAGCCGATGGGATAGAACTTTTTTTTAGTATTATCATTCTTGCAACAGTAGTTTATGCGGTATATGAAACATCTATCCTCCTTTCAAAATTTAATGAAGAGAATCTGGAAGTGCAGGCTGCAGCATCTGAAAAGATGCTGGCTACAGCGGAAAATCTGGTGAAACATTTTGATTCCGCAAAAGAAAAATTAGAGACATTAGAGGAAGTGATCAATAATAACAATGAATCTATTTCCAATATTGCCCAGAGCACGGGAAGTACTGCGGAGGCAATCCAGCAGCAGGCATTGATGTGTGAGGAAATCCATAAGAATACGGACAGTGCAGAAAAAGAAACCGAAGCGATGATTGATAAGGCAAATCATACAATGGAGAATGTGGCAGAGGGTGCGAGACTGGTAACAGGATTAAAAAATCAGGCTGACAATGTGGAGCAGGCAAGTAACCAGGCGGCAGAGTCCACCAAACAGGTCAGCAACCGTGTGGAGGAAGTAAAAGGAATTGTTGCGACTATCTTAAGTATCTCCAGCCAGACCAATCTTCTTGCATTGAATGCTTCTATTGAGGCAGCAAGAGCAGGTGAGGCAGGAAAAGGGTTTGCAGTCGTTGCGGAAGAAATCCGTCAGTTATCGGAGCAGACGAAAGATGCAACGAACCGGATTACGGATATTATTCAGGACCTGAATGAAGATGCACAGCATGCGATGGATAGTATGGAACATTCTGCGGATTCAATCCGTGAACAGAACGAACTGATTGAGACAACAAAGAATAAATTTGAGACCATCAATGATGAAATGCAGTCGCTGGCAAGTGCAATCGGAGAGATCGAGGGAAGTATGCAGTCCATTTTAAACAGTACAGACACAATTTCCCAGAGTATATCGAATCTCTCTGCAACCGGTGAAGAAATAGCTGCTTCTTCCACAGAAGGACTTCAGACAGCAGAACATGCGGTAGAGGCAATGAAACAGACCAAAGAGATTATTGACGCTACTTATCTGCTGGCGCAGGATTTAGAGACTTATGCAGAATAGATCAGACAGAAAATAACAGTGGGAGGCTGAAAAGTCAGATAGAAATAAGTTGTTGTGTGAACAATAACAAAAATGCAGGGATCAGGAATAGAATGAATATTGCATATTGTGAAGATGAAAAGATACAGTTAGAATATATGGAGCAACTGATCAGAAAGTGGGCAGACGAAGGGAACAGCACTGTTACATATTGGGGCTATGGCAGTGCGAAGGAGCTGTTATTTGAGCATCCGGACAGTTTCCCGTTCGATCTGCTCCTTTTGGATATTGATATGGACGGTATGGATGGCATGGCGCTCGCAAAGGAGATCCGGAAAAAAGATAAAAAACTTCCCATCGTTTTTTTGACGAACCGCAGTGAGTATGTGTTTGAAGGGTATGAGGTTGGTGCATTGCGCTATCTTTTAAAACCGTTGGAGGAGACAAAGCTGTTTTCTCTGCTGGATGAAATCTCTTATGCGTCTGGCAAAGAAAGACGCTATCTGATCGAAAACGTGGATGGGGAGACTGTAAAAATTCCGGTCGATACCATTTACAGTGTGGAGGCGAAAGGGCATTATATCCATCTGCACACGAGCGCGGGTGATTATGAATACAAAAAGAACCTTTCTGAAATAGCAGGGGAATTGATGGAAAATCAGCCGGAACAGGCAGAAAAATTTGTCAGCACGCACAGGAGCTTTATTGTCAGCCTTGCGGCGGTGGAGCGCGTGCAGCGCACAGAGTGCATCCTTTCGGACGGCAGTAGTGTGCCGGTGAGCAGGAATGCATATAAGAGTGTAAATGAAGCGTTTATCCGGTATTATATGGAACATGGGGATATGTGTGAAAAATGAGAATACCGCTGATCACAAAATATTTAGAAGAGAAGAATATGGAGTACCAGAATGCCCTGCTCGAAAAACAGGTACAGGAGGTACAGAATATCTATCTTACCATGCGCGGCTGGCGTCACGATTACCACAATCATTTACAGGCGATGAAAGCGTATGTGAAGATGGGGCAGTATGACAGGTTAGAGGAATATCTAGGATTGCTGGAGCAGGATTTAGATCACGTCAACCAGCTGATCGAGACTGGAAATGTCAATTTAGATGCCATTTTAAATTCAAAAATATCCTTAGCACAGAAAAACGGAATCGCTATCGATTATCAGGCAAAATGCCCGGAAACACTTGCCGTCAGCGATATCGATCTGTGTGCCCTGATCGGAAACCTCCTTGATAATGCGGTGGAATCCTGTGAGAAACTGACTACAGAGAAACCGTTTATCCGCCTTTATATCGGCATGCTCAAAAAACAGCTTTATATCTCGGTGTCAAATGCAACGAATGAGACGGTGCGCAAGATGGATTCGGAGTATATCAGTCAAAAGCGGGGAAATCACGGGCATGGATTAAAGCGGATCAATCTTGTGGTTGAGAAATATGGCGGGTACATTAACCGGCAGAATGAGCCGGGGGTGTTTGTGACGGAGATTATGCTGCCACTGTAAAAGTTTTCAGAAAAAGCTGGGGGGAGAAAAGGTGTGGTCGGAAGGCTGTGAGGGCAGTCCGGTGGGAGCCAGCGGTTCCCGCCGGTCTGCCAGCACAGCCTTCCGACCACACCTTTTCATTCCAGCCTTTTGTATATGGATGATACCGTTGGTGCACGGAAGATGACCTTCCGTGCACTTTTTTCTGTTTAAATAAAAAATGATGATAGAGTATAGGCACAGAAGTGATATGACGTACAGACGTACCAAAATCACAAAAGTACAAAGAAATGGGAGCGGAGGCGATCCGTCCTCCAGCGAAACTCATCGTAAAAGTAAAGCATTTGTGGAACAGCACCCTGTTTATAAGAAGGTGCTGGGGAGCCGTCGGTACTTAGCGCATGTATTTTATGCGCTTAGTATCCGCTACGAGCGACACGCAGCGCAAGCGTGCCTTCGTTAAACAGGGTGCTGCTCCACAATACACATAACCTTCCGTAAGTTTCGCGCAGGCTGACCGCCACCACACCACCACCCCAAAACGAGAGGAGCCACACAACATGAACCAACCGAAAACATACACCGCCGCATCCAACCAGTGCTACATCCTCCGCGAGCTATGGCACTACGACAGATCCACCATCTTTTTTGCCCTCGCCGAGATCATCACCCAGATCGGCAAAGGCTTCGGTACCATACTGATCCCATCCATGATCGTAGCGTTTTTAGAGCAGTACCAAAAAGGTATGATCACCCAGGCAACGCTGCCCGGAGTAGTCGCAAAACTGGTAACATTTTTTGTCGGATACAGCATCTGGTGCATCATAACCGGATATCTGAAACGGAGAAACCAGTTCCAGTATGTAAAATTCCGCTGCGGCACAATGATCGAATGCACCTATCAGAAATATATGTCACTCGACTATATGCAGTGCGAGGACGAAAAGGTCCAGCATCTTTTAAAGAAAGCGGGAGAGGCAGTCAGCGGAAACTACCGGGGCATCGAGGGTGTGCTTCATTACGACGTCGAACTCTTAAAGGAAGCCGGGGCATTGATCCTGTACGCATCCCTGATCTCCGGTGTATCGGCATGGCTGGTCGTACTTTTGGTTATCATTTCACTGGTCCAGATCTTAAGCTATAAACTGGCAAATAATTATGAATTAAAACACCGTGATGCAAAAGCAAAACTTACGGTGACACAGGACTATCTGGACCGTCAGGCATATGCCGTGGAAAACGGAAAAGATGTAAGGATTTACCAGATGAAAGAATGGCTGAGCGGACATTACCGTGCTGCGAACAAAAAATACCAGGCACTGCTGGCAAGAGAAAAGGCATGTTATTTTGCGGATGATCTCTTTGGACTGCTGCTGCAGCTTGGCAGGGATGTGGTCTGTTACGGCTATCTGATCGGGCAGTTGATGCAGGGGATGTCCGTCGCACATTTTGTGCTTTATATCGGGATCGTCAGTGGATTTTCCACTTGTTTTTCGGAACTTACGATGATGATCAGCCAGATTTCATCCTGCTTAAAACCGGTCGGCCAGATGCAGGAATTTACAGAGCTGGAGAATGTATATCACCATGGCGAAGGAGTCCGGTTAAAGGATGAAAAGGAGGCAGTGGAGGTCGAATTTTCACATGTCAGCTTTTCCTATCCGGGCACAGACCATAAGATATTGGATGATGTGAGCTTCCGTATCAAAAAAGGCGGAAAGATGGCGCTAGTCGGCATCAACGGCGCCGGAAAATCAACGATTGTCAAACTGCTCTGCGGTTTTTATATGCCGGATGAGGGACACATTTACATTAACGGAACGGATCTTGCCACTATGGATCTTGATGCGTGGTACCGGTCACTTGCAGCAGTCTTTCAGGATGCATTTACCTATTCGTTTTCCATTGCGGACAATGTAACATGCAGCATGGGAGAGGACTATGATGCGGAAAAATGCAGGGAGGCATTAAAGGATGCCGGTCTGTGGGAGAAAATACAAAAACTTCCGCAGAAAGAGAACACATTTATCGGAAAAGAGGTAAGTGAGGATGGCATCCATCTTTCCGGCGGGGAGACACAGAAACTGATGCTTGCGCGTGCACTCTATAAAGGATGTGCACTGTTGCTTTTGGATGAGCCGACCGCAGCATTAGATGCAATCGCAGAAAATGAGATGTATGAGAAATACAATGAAATGCTGACTGGAAAAACGGCACTGTTTATCTCACACCGTCTGGCATCGACGCGGTTCTGTGACCATATTTTATTCCTGGAAAATGGAAAGATCACAGAGGAGGGCACCCATGAGGAACTGATGCAGGAAAATGGCGGATATGCCGAAATGTTCCTGGTACAGAGCAGATATTACAAAGAGGAAGGGGCACAGTCACATGAAGAAGATATGGCAGGAATTTAAAAGTTTTATAAAGATGATCAGCAAAGGGAAAAAAGATGTGGCTGTTGTCATGGCAGCCGGTGGATTTATGAAGGCATCCATTCCGTTTCTGGTATTTTATTTTTCGGCACAGATTTTAAACAATGCGATCGAAGGGGATTATGAGGCATGTGTGAAAAGCGTGGCAGCACTTTTACTGTCGCAGTTTATCTGTGAACTGGTGAACCGGTTCTGCCAGAAACGGATCGAAGTGCTCGGAGAGAGCTGCCAGCAGATCATAAGACAGCAGATGGCAGACAAGGCATTTGAACTGCAGTATGAAAAATTTGAAAAACAGGAAACACTTGACTCATTAAGGCGCGCAAAACTTACGGCCGGCGGAAGTGGGGATATCAAAGACCAGGTGGATACCTGTTACCAGATTTTTGTACATTTTTTTTCCATGTGTTATTCGGTCATATTTTTTCTGCTTCTGCTGCTGAAAATCGACACCGGACAGAAGAAAACATTTTTTGTCTCCTATGGATCAACACTGCTTTTGATTGTTTTATATGCAATGATTGTAGTTGTGAATTTATATCTCGGAAAAATACTCAGTGCGAAACAGTATGAATTTATACATGCAAATGACCACAATAATGCACTGGGCGGTTATCTGGGCGGGGTCATGACAGATGAAAAAAATAGCAAAGATATCAGACTTTATGATCTGTCAGAACTCTTTTTGGGGAAATTCAGACAGATGGTGGAGGGCTATAGTATTTATTTACAGATGGGAAAAGTAAATGGAAAATACAGGGGAACGATTGAGGGCATCAACCAGTTTGCAGCAGGCGCTGCATATCTGCTGGCAGGCATGAAAGCATTAAACGGGATGATCGATATCGGAAATGTTATCTTATATGCAGGTGTCATCTCACAGACCGTGAACTGTATCACGGAATTTGGTTCACAGGTCATTTCCTTTCAATTTTGTGCGGAATATTTAAGTGTTTTTGACGAATTTATACAAAGTCCGGCAATGGATTACGATGGTACACTGCCGATCGAAAAGCGGGATGACGGACAATATGAATTTGAATTTCATGATGTAAGTTTTGCTTACCCGGACTGTGGGACACAGGTGTTAAGCCATGTCAGCTTAAAATTTAACATTGGCGAAAAAATGGCATTAGTCGGACAAAACGGTGCAGGAAAAACGACATTGATCAAATTGCTCTGCCGTCTCTATGAGCCGACGGAGGGCACGATCACGTTAAACGGTATCGATATCTGGAAATATAATTATGAGGAATATACGAGGGCATTTTCCGTTGTATTTCAGGACTTTGCAATGTTTTCCCTGCCGGTCGGCGAAAATATCGCTGCAAGCAGCAAAGTGGATGAAGAGAGGGCATGGGAAGTGTTAGATCAGGTTGAACTGTCCGGACGTGTAAGAGCAATGAAAGACAGCTTGAAGACACAGCTTTACAATAATAATGGTGCAGGTGTCGACGTCTCCGGCGGAGAGGCACAGCGGCTTGCTATTGCCCGCGCACTTTATAAAGATGCACCGTTTGTGATCTTAGACGAGCCGACCGCCGCCTTAGATCCGATCGCCGAGGCGCAGATCTACGAGAACTTTAATGAGATGGTAAAAAATAAAACTGCAATCTATATTTCCCACCGCATGAGCAGCTGTAAATTCTGCGACCGCATCGTAGTGTTAGATGCCGGAAGCATTGCAGAGACAGGAACACACGATACACTGTTGGCGGGAAATGGAATTTATGCAAAACTTTACCGGACACAGGCACAGTATTACGCGTAAAGAGCTTTCAAAAAATCTTAATATTTGTTTAAAATCCCTTATAAACTATATTCAAAAGGAAAATTGTGCTACAATACCAATGATAGGCATTTTATGCAAAAACTGCCCTAAAGAGGAAAAAAGAGGATGGGAGGCAAAATTGTTATGATAAAAAAGAGACTGGAATGGTTAAAACGTGGTTTGTGCATCACATTAGCGGGTGCTATGATCATCTGTTCCGATACCATGACATTTGCGGCAGAAACAGCAGATGGACAGGCGGTAGAACAGACAGTTAAATCAGAGACTGGGACCAGAGTTTTGACGGATGAGCAGTCAGATCAGACAGAAGGCACGGAGAAAACCGGAAAAACAGAAGTAACTGAGGCTGTGGAGAATACCAAAAGCAGCGAGGTAACTGAGGCTTTAGAGAATACCAAAAGCAGCGAGGTAACTGAGGCTTTAGAGAACACCAAAAACAGCGAAGCAGCTGAGACTGCGGAGAATACAGAAAGTACCGAAGTAACTGAGGCTGCGGAAACAACAGAAAGTACCGAAGTAACAGAGACTACAGAGAATACAGAAAGCAGTGAAGCATCTGAGACCACGGAAACGACAGAAGGTACTGAAGCAACAGAAGGTACTGAAGCAACAGAGACTACAGAGAATACAGAAAGCAGCGAAGCGACTGAGACTACGGAGAATACAGAAAGCAGCGAAGTAACTGAGACCACAGAAACGACTGAAGTTACAGAGGAAACTGAGGTTACAGAGACGACCGAGACACCAGAAACAAAAGAAGCGAATGCATCTGATCTGGTATTAGTTGCAAAACAAAAATATGCAGTGGTCAGTGTCGGTGAGACGGTTAAGCTTCCGGAATATTCATTCGCAGCAACGGGAGATTCTGTTCCGGATGTTGAGTGGCTGGTTGATGATAACACGGTTGTTTCAATTAAGACATCGACTGTAAACGGAAAGCTTGCAGGAGAGGCAAAGGCACTCAATGCAGGTATTGCTGTTCTCACATTGCAGGTAAAAGACAATCCGAACGACAAGGATATGTATTATGTGGTTGTAAAACCGGGAACAGCACCGGCAAGCTGCACACCGGAGGCAACATACAATTCCGTAAGTTTAAGCTGGGAAAAAGTATCGGATGCAGATGGCTATACCATTACCAGAAAAGAGGAAGGTACAGATACAGAGCAGATGATCGCACATGTGGATGGTGCGGATACGGTATCTTACAAAGATACCGGGGTACAGACAGGAACCAGCTATATTTATCATGTATATGCTTATACCAGTTATACTAATAATGGAAAACAGGACTATGCTAATACAGATAAGTTTGCAGCTGTCAAGGCAACACCACAGCTTGGAAAGGCAGTTCTTACATCTGTCAGTGCAGAAGGTTACAGCAGTCTGACACTGACATGGAAAAAAGTGGATGGCGCGTCCGGATATGAGGTATACCGTTCCACCGATAAATCAAAAGTGGATACATTGACTGGAGATGTAAACAACGAAGCCTTAAGTTATGCAGATGCCAGCGTGGAAGCAGGAAAAACCTATTATTATAAGGTACAGCCATATTGTGTGGTAAATGGCAAAAAAGTTTACGGTGATGCATCTGATGTACTTTCCGGAAAACGGCTTCCGTCAGCGACAAGTCTGATCGCAGAATCAGCCGGTTATAAGGAAGTAAAACTGACCTGGAGTGCTGTGGATGATGTGACAGGCTATGAGGTTTCAAGAAAAACGTCATCATCTTCTTATAAAAAGATTGCAACTGTAACGGGTGACAAGACCGGCTGCAGTGATACAAAAGTAACAGCAGGTACTGCTTATACATACAAAGTAAGAGCATATAAAACCGTCAATGGAAGTAAGGTATATGGGGACGATTCGAATGAAGTAACGGTAACCCCTGTTTTGGCGGCACCACAGATCACACTTAAAAATGTATCTTATAACAGTGTGACAATCACATGGAACCAGATCAGCGGCGCACATGGATACAAGGTTTATCGTTCTGTCAAAAAGGACAGCGGATATAAGGCAGTTAAGACGATCAATAACAAAACAACACTTACCTTCACAGATAAAAAATTATCCGCAGGCACAAAATATTATTATAAAGTCTGTGCATTCCGCACGGTTGGCGGTAAGAATGCAGAAGGAGAATATTCTGATGTGCAGTCGATCAAGGCGGCACCGGAAGCAGTAACGTTAAAATCAGAAGCCGCAGGTGCAACAGCGGTCAAACTGACCTGGAACAAAGTTGACATGCCGTCCACAGGTGGCGGATATGCGGTATACCAGATTGTAAATGGTACAGATTCACTGATAAAACGCTGCAGTGCAAAGAGTACTTCTTATACAGTAACAGGACTGACTGCAGGTCAGAAATATACCTTTAAAGTTGTTACTTTTGCAAAAGATAAAAACGGAAAGAGAGCATACGGTGGAACTTCAAATGAACTTACTGTAACGCCGAAGCTTCTTAAAGTATCGATCGATACGATCAAAGCAGGTAAATATAACAGTGCCGTATTATCCTGGAATATTACTTCAGCGGGGGATGAGGACGGATATATTATTTACCGTTCAGATTCTAAAAATGGAAAGTATAAGCAGCTTGGAACTACAGTGAAAAAGAGCGGTTCAATGACTGCATCTTATACGGACCAAAATGTTAAGGTTGGAAAAAAATATTATTACAAAGTAGTTACTTATAAAAATCTTGCAGATGGCAATGTGATCCGTTCCGGTTATTCAGGGGCAAAGGGATATACAGCCGGACCAGGTACTGCAGCTGTAAAAATCAAATCTGCAGGAAATGAAAGCCTGAAAATTACATGGAAAAAAGTAAAGACATCCAAAAACAGCTATGTAAAAGGATATGTCATTTATCGCAGCACTACGGAAAAAGGAAAATACAGAAAGATTAAAACAATCAATAAGGGAACAACAACCTCGTATGTAGATAAGGGACTTGTAACCGGTAACACCTATTATTATAAAGTCCGTACCTTCTCTAAATCCGGTGGAAAGACAATCTACAGTGATTATTCCGCTCCGGCATCCATGCAGGTGATCCCGGGGAAACCTTCCATCCAGGTTGTTGCAGCAAATTATAATACGGTTACCATAAGTTGGAAAAAAATAGAAGGATGCGATGGCTACCGCATCTATCGTGCGACAGAGGCAGATGGAAAATATAAGTCAGTAAAGACCTGTGATTCTGCAAATACACTTTCCTATAAAAACAGTGAGTTAGAGACAGGAAAGACTTACTATTATAAGGTAAGAGCATATATAAATAAAAACGGCAAAAAAATATTCAGTGATTATTCAATAGCAAAACAGGCAACACCGGTACTCACAAAGCCGTCCGGATTATATGCAGCATCAATTGCTGAAAATCAGATCAAGGTGACCTGGGATGCGGTGGATGGTGCAGAAACTTATACCGTATTAAGAAGCAATTCCGAAAACGGAACTTATAAGATCGCAACGGAACTTTGTACGACAAATTCTTTTGTTGATTACAGTGCAGCGACAGGAAAAACTTATTACTACAAGATTTATGCGGTTCGGGGATCCTATATCAGTGAGACAACGGATTGTGTCAGTGTGGTTGCATCGTCACTTGAACTGAGTACAACAAGTGTTCTGCTAAAGACAAACACGAACGTAAAAGTAACTGCAACTGCTAAACCGAGTGGTGTGGTATACTGGACTTCATCCGATTCCACGATCGCTGTTGTGTCTTCAGATGGAACTATTTACGGGTTAAAAGCCGGAACAACAACTATAAAGGCATCCGCAAACGGAATCACAAAAGAAATCACGGTAACAGTAAAAGACAAACTTGATACGGAAAACAAGATCATTGATATTTCAAGTGATAATGGTACAGTAGATTTTGGTGCGATCAAGGCAGCTGGATACGAATGTGTAATGCTCCGCATTTCCAAAGGAACAACTGAGGATGCGAAGTTCCAGACAAATTACCAGAATGCGAAGGCGGCAGGACTTAAGGTTGGCGTATACTGCTGTTCAGTAGCACAGAATGCAGTCCAGGCAAAGGCTGAGGGTGATAAGGTATTAAATATTCTGAATGCACAGAAACTTGATTATCCGGTTGTATATGTGCTTGATGATATTTCACTGTTATACAACAACGTAACGGCTGCACAGAGAATTGATTTTATCAATGCGTTTAAGACGGAGATCATTGACGGCGGCAAACAGTACAAATTTGCACTTGGTCTGAGTCAGAAACTGTTAGAACAGTATCCAGGCAGATATGTGGATACAAGCAAGCTTATAGGAACAGATCTGTGGATCATCAATTACCGTGCAGAGAGTCTTGGAAGTGGTTACCAGGGCAAAGGAAATGTTGCAATGTGGAGATATACAGATCAGGGTACAGTAAACGGCGTAAATGGCAAGGTAAATATCAGCATCCGGTATAAGGTTTACTAAAGGTACTGGAAGATATCAGTAATCCGCAGGAATGAGGACAGACATGAAAAGTTATGCAAAGAAAATCATGACAAGACTGGCAGCAGGGGCGATGGCGCTCCTGCTTGCTGTCGGTACGGCTGCAACAGATATTTCTGTGTATGCGGCAGAAACAAAGACGCAGGAGCGTACGGCAGAAAAGAAAAAGATCACAGGATTTGCAGATTTTTCGGACAACCCGAAAGAGATACGTGTGACAGGCAAACTCAGCCTGAATCGTCTGCTGGCTAAGATGCCGCAGAGCATTGATGTGTATCTGGATGGCGGGAAAGATGTGACAAGCATCCCGGTAACCTGGAGCTGTGTCGGAGATTATGATAAAACAAATTATTTTGTTTATGAATTTGATCCAAAATGGGATACCAGTCAGTATTCACTTGGTGCGGATTTAAAAAGTAAAATTCCGTATGTGAATGTGGTGATCACAGGGAACAGTCTCTACAAGGGAGCTTCTATTTCACAGGATGAGATAAAGGCAAACCAGAAAAAAGTATATAAATTTGCAAAAAATAAGCTGAATCTGAATACTGCAGCGGCATGTGGTGTGCTCGCCAATATTGAGAGTGAATCCTCTTTTAACCCGACCGCAAGCATTATTGATACCAACGGCAAGATAAGCTATGGTATCTGCCAGTGGAACGCTTCAAGATATGATGATTTAAAGAGTTACTGCAGCAGTAACGGATACGATTATACTTCAATTGACGGGCAGCTTAAGTTTCTTAAGTATGAGCTGGAACATTCTGAAAAATATGCATTTTCGAAAATCCAGAATGTGGAAAACACGGCAGATGGAGCTTATATGGCAGGCTATAACTGGGCGCGCTATTTTGAGCGCTGTGCCAGCGTATATTTTGACGGACGTGCGAAACGTGCAAGGGATGTTTACTGGGCAAAATACGGTGGCGGAAGCAGTGATGACCCGGACGATCCTGTTACAAAAGAATATAAGATCAGTTATGAGCTTTATGATGGCGAAAACAACAGTGCAAACCCGTCGTCCTATAAGATCACAACTGATACGATCACACTGAAGAATCCATCGAAAAAAGGATATACTTTTAAGGGCTGGTACAAAGAGAGCAGTTTTAAAAATAAGATTACGACGATACCGAAAGGGTCAAAAGGGAATCTTACGCTCTATGCAAAATGGAAGGCAAATAAATATACGATCCGTTTTCATGGGAACAAATCAGACAGCGGAAGTGTCAAAGAGATGAAAAATCTTGAATACGACATGACATACACACTTAATAAAAATAAGTTTAAACGCAAAGGATATCATTTTGTCCGCTGGACCACAAAGGCAGATGGAAGCGGGAAAAAATACGGCAACAAAGAGGAAATCGATAATCTTTCCGCAAAGAATGGTGCAGTTGTTGATCTGTATGCACAGTGGGCGGGTGAGACGTACAAGATCACCTACAAAGCAAATGGAGGAGAGCTTGCCGACGGAACTGAGAAGAAATACAATGTTGAAACAAAAACGTTCAAATTAAAAACACCGGTCAGATATGGATATACATTTAAAGGCTGGTATAAAGACAAAAAATGTACGAAACGTGTGACACAGGTAAAAAAAGGAAGCACAGGAAATCTTACATTTTATGCAAAATGGCAGATCAATAAGTACAGGATCAAATACAATGGCAATGGTGCAACCAGCGGTTCCATGAAAAATGAAACTGTCTGCAAATATGACAAAACATATACACTTGCAAAAAACAAATTTAAGCGTAAAGGTTATGTGTTTGAGGGATGGAATACGAAGAAAAACGGCAAGGGTGATTTTTATGGAGACGGCGAAGATATCCGGAATATCACAGGCAAAGACGGCAAGACGATCACTTTGTATGCACAGTGGAGCAGGAAAACATACTCTATAAAATATGTGCCAAACGGCGGCAGTGTTTCATCTGAAAACCCAACCAGCTATTATTACGATACACCTACATTTACGATTGCAGCAGCAGAAAAAGAGGGATATACCTTTAAAGGATGGTATACGGAATCTGATTACAAAAACAAGATCACAAAGATCAAAAAGGGAACCCGCAAAAATTATAAACTTTATGCTAAGTGGAAGATCAATACCTATAACATTGCATTTGATGGAAACGGTGCAGCCAGTGGTTCCATGAAAACGATCAGTTCATGTAAATACAATAAAACTTATAAGCTTTCTGCAAATACGTTCCAGAGAGAAGGATATAAGTTTATCGGCTGGAGTACGAAAGCAGACGGAAGTGCTACTTTTTATGCAGATGAGGCATCGGTATCAAATCTTTCTGTTACAAATGGGGCAACCGTAACACTGTATGCGCAGTGGGAAGCGTTGTAGGATGACAGAGATGAAATTTTATTTAGCACCGATGGAAGGTCTTACCGGTTTTGTGTTCCGGAATGCATACCAGAAACATTTTGGAAATATAGAAACCTATTTTACCCCGTTTATCAACAATAAAAAAATGAATTACAAAGAGATCAAAGATATCCTGCCGGAACATAATGAGGGGATGCATGTGGTTCCACAGATCCTTACAAACCGGGCGGAAGATTTTTTAGCGATCGCAAAAGAGTTAGGAAATTATGGCTATGAGAGTGTCAACCTGAATCTTGGGTGTCCGTCCGGAACGGTTGTGGCAAAGCACCGCGGTGCAGGATTTCTTGCAGTGCCGGAGGAACTGGATCATTTTCTGGAAGAGATCTTTGCGGAATGTCCGCTGCGGATCTCTGTCAAAACGCGTGTTGGTGTAAATGATGCCGGAGAGTGGGAGCATCTTCTCTCCATTTATGAAAAATATCCGATGGAGGAGCTGATCATCCACCCGAGGGTACAGAAGGATTTTTACAACAATATGCCGGATATGGGAGCATTTTTATATGCGGTAGAAAACAGCAGACACACCCTGTGTTACAACGGGGATATCTGCTCCGTACAGGACTATAAAAACTGGGAAGAGCGGATGGAAGAGAAAAATAAAGAATATGGGATGGCGCATTACGCACAGCAGGAAGTGCAGGAGGATTCTGCCAGCCGCGTATCCCATATCATGCTTGGAAGAGGAGTTTTAAAAAATCCGGGTCTGATCGGAGAACTCACAGGACATGCGCCGATCACAAAGGATCAGTTTCATGCATTTCATGATGACATATTAAAAGGATATCTGGATGTGATGTCAGGGGAGCGCAACACGCTGTTTCGTATGAAAGAGTTGTGGTTTTATTTTGCAAAATATTTTACAGAACCCGAAAAATATGTAAAGCAGATCAAAAAGACGCAGCATGTGGCGGAGTACCGTGTGATCGTTGATAATCTGTTCCGCGAGCAGGAATGGGAACAAAAATAAAAAGTAAAATATTTTATAAAAAAGTAAAATAAATAATTGTAAAATAAGAATGATTTTGCTATTGTAGAGTTAGATATCATACAGAAATGGAGGAGCCGTATGAGAAAACAAAGCAAAATCATTTTTTATGCAGGAATTGTATTGGGGTTTGCTGCAGTACTTACAGGGGTGGCACTGTCGGGGGGAGAGAAGATCCCGAAGGATTTTACAGTGAGTTATGATGGAATCAAAACGGCGGATATTACGGCGGGCGTCAGTGTACATGATCCATCCGTGATAGAGGCGGACGGTACCTATTACATTTTCGGATCACATATGTCAGCGGCATCGTCTGAAAATCTGCGGAACTGGACATCGATCGGTGACGGATATACGCAGTCGAATCCGATCTTTGATGATCTGCTTGGAACAGAGCATGTATTTGATTATACGGGAAGCAGAGACTCTGTGATACCGACTGACGATGGGACTTATCATGTCTGGGCACCGGACGTGGTCTATAACAGGGCACAGGACTTATATTATATGTATTTCTGTACGTCCTCGACATGGAATGCATCGAATCTGTGCTATGCTGTTTCAGATAAACCGGAGGGACCGTATACATGGAAGGGAGCACTCATTTATTCCGGATTCGCGAAAGATACGATCGAGGCAACTGATGTGCTCGATTATGTGGACATCGGCTATGCAAAAAAGAACTATATCATGGCGGGAAATAAATATAACTATGAGAAATATCCAAATGCGATCGATCCGACCGTCTTTTATGATGCGGACGGAAAAATGTGGATGGTCTATGGCTCGTGGTCGGGTGGAATTTTCCTGTTAGAGATTGATGAGAAAACGGGATTGGTCATCCATCCCAAAGAAGATGAGAAAAACGGCGTGGATCCGTATTTTGGAAAACGCCTGCTTGGCGGCGGACACAAATCGATCGAGGGACCTTACATTCTCTATGATGAGGAAAGCGGATATTATTATCTGTTTGTTTCCTATGGTTCCCTGACGAGAGAGGGAGGATATCAGATGCGTGTGTTCCGCTCAAAAACGGTGGATGGAGAGTATGTCGATATGAATGGGGCATATCCGGGGATGTGGGATGACAATGCAGCTTATGGCTTAAAACTTTCCGGCAATTATTATCTGCCGGGTCTTAATAAGGCATATATGGCGACCGGGCACAATTCAGCTTTTGTGGATGAAGATGGAAAGAAATATATTGTATACCACACGCGCTTTGACAACGGGCAGGAGTATCATGAACCCCGTGTGCATCAGTATTTCCTGAATCAGGATGGATGGCCATGTATGCTTCCGTATGCGACAGACGGCGAGACGATCGCAGAGAGCGGTTATGACATTTCGGAAGTGGCTGGAACTTATTATGTGATCAACCAGGGAACTGCGATCAGTGCAGAAATCGCGCAGCCGGTAAAACTGGTACTGATGGAGAATGGAAAAGTGTACGGCGAAAACTTAGAAGGAATCTGGAGTATGGAGCAGGACACCTGTTATATGACGATCACATACGGGGAAAAAGAATATAACGGTGTATTCTGTCAGATGAAAGATGAAGCAGGCACAGATGTTATGACATTTTCTGCGGCAGGAGCAGATGAGAGTGTCTGGGGCGTTAAATATTTTGAGTAAAATGAAAGCAAAGACGTGAGAAACGGCAGACGGAGCATAAAATACTTGCAAAGAAATCTTTCCCATGGTAATGTGGTACATATCTAAAGTTTTGGGAAAGGAACGGGTACAAATGTTAAAAGCGATTGATGATTTCGTCTGGGGAGTTCCACTGATCGTGTTGATCTTAGCGGTTGGTATCTTTCTTACGATCCGGCTGCGTGGACTTCAGATCACGAAGCTGCCGCTTGCCATAAAACATATGGTGGCAAATGAAAAAAATGGAGAACACGGGGAAGTTTCAAGTTTCGGCGCACTCTGCACAGCATTGTCTGCAACGATCGGAACAGGTAACATTGTCGGCGTGGCAACCGCGCTTGTCGCCGGAGGACCGGGTGCACTGTTCTGGATGTGGATCGCAGCACTGCTTGGAACGGCGACGAAATATTCCGAGTGTCTGCTTGCAATTAAATACCGTGTTGTGGCAAAGGACGGTCATATCGTCGGAGGACCGTTTTATTACATCGAAAACGGGATGGGTGAAAAATGGAAATGGCTTGCAAAAATTTTTGCATTTTTCGGTGTCGGAGTAGGTTTACTTGGAATCGGAACTTTTACGCAGATCAACGGGATCACAAGTGCCGTGAACAATTTCTTTGATCCGCAGAATACATGGACGGTGGAACTGTTTGGCAGAACCTATTCCTGGACGGTTGTGATCGCAGGTATTATTCTGACACTGTGTGTGGCACTGGTTATCATTGGCGGTATTAAGCGTATTTCCACAGTAGCACAGGTTGTGGTACCTTTTATGGCACTGCTTTATGTCGTTATGGTACTGATCATACTATTTACCCATCTTAGTGCGATTCCGGGTGCGATCGCAGAGATCATACAGAGTGCATTTGGACTTCGTGCGGCTGCAGGCGGAACCCTGGGATCGATCCTGATCGCCATGCAGATGGGAATTGCCCGCGGGATCTTTTCGAATGAGGCAGGGCTTGGCAGCGCACCGATCGCAGCGGCTGCTGCAAAGACAAATGAGCCGGTGACACAGGGACTTGTATCCATGCTTGGGACGATCATTGACACGGTGATCATCTGTACGATGACCGGACTTTCCATCGTGATCACAGGAGCCTGGGATATGGGATTAGAGGGTGTCTCCGTAACCACGAAGGCATTTCAGATGGGACTGCCGTTCCCGGAGCAGGTGGCATCTTTTGTGTTAATGTTATGTCTTGTATTCTTCGCATTTACGACGATCCTTGGATGGAATTATTACAGTGAAAAATGTCTGGAATATCTGGTTGGGGACAAAAAGGCTGTTTTAAAGGGATATTGCTGGCTGTATATCCTTGCAGTGTTTATAGGACCATTCATGACGGTATCTGCTGTATGGACGATCGCAGATATCTTTAACGGGCTGATGGCATTGCCAAACCTGATCGCACTGGTTGCATTGAGTGGTGTGGTAGTGGCAGAGACGAAGAAATACTTTGAAAAACAGAAATATTAGTGAAAAATAAAAACGGCGGAGGCAGTGTGCTTCCGCTTTTTTTTCGCCTGGTGAAGTATTCCGCGTTTTTTTTGATTTTAGAAAAGTATATAATATTTTAGTATAATCTATACAAAAAAACAAATAAGGAGTATACTGTGTATAAGAAAAATCATGCGAATGTTATGAGATGGGAGGATACTGCATGTCAGATGAAAAATCTTTAAAGTACAATGAACCGTGGATTTTACAGAGGGCGGATCCATATGTTTACCGTCATACGGACGGCTCATATTATTTTACAGCGTCGGTTCCGGCGTATGACGGGATCGTATTGAGACGTGCCGGATCACTGGCGGAACTTTCCGGGGCAGAGGAAGTCATGGTCTGGAAGAAACATGAGTCCGGTCCGATGAGTTATCATATCTGGGCACCGGAGATCCACTATCTGTTTGGAAAATGGTATATTTATTTTGCGGGAGGCGAGGCAGAAGATATCTGGAAGATCCGTCCATATGTGTTAGAGTGCAGCGGGGACGATCCGCTGACGGATGAGTGGGTGGAACTTGGAAAGATGAAACGCGCAGCGGAGGATGAGTTTTCTTTTGAGGCATTTTCGCTGGATGCGACCGTCTTTGAAAATAAAGGTGAATATTATTGTGTCTGGGCAGAAAAGGTCGGAGTCGGCAAAATGATTTCAAATCTCTACATTGCAAAGATGGAGTCCGGCAATCAGTTAAAAACAGTGCAGGTGCTTCTTACCACCCCGGATTACGACTGGGAGCGGAAAGGGTTCTGGGTCAACGAGGGACCTGCCGTGATCCATCATGACGGAAAACTGTTCTTAACATACTCGGCGAGCGAGACGGGTGTGGATTACTGTGTGGGAATGTTATCCATCGATGAGGATGCGGACCTTTTAGATCCGCGCTTGTGGAAAAAAGAGCGTTATCCGGTATTAAAAACCTGTGAAAAACTGGGCATTTACGGGCCGGGACACAACTCGTTTACCATGGATGAAGATGGAAATGATGTCATGGTCTACCACGCGCGGACGGAGGCAGTAATTAACGGAGATCCGTTGTACAATCCGAACCGTCATGCGATGCTTATGAAGGTAAAATGGGATGAAGCCGGAAGACCGGTATTTTCCTATGAAAATAAATAAAAAGGAGAGGGAACAATGGCAAAACTGATCATCAATGAGGAAAACAAAAAGAGTCATATTGAGCCGGAAATCTATGGACATTTTTCGGAGCATCTGGGGAGATGTATTTATGAGGGAATTTATGTCGGCGAAAAATCGGAGATTCCGAATGTAAACGGCATGCGCACCGATGTTGTGGACGCATTAAAGGAATTAAAAGTTCCGGTACTGCGCTGGCCGGGTGGCTGCTTTGCGGACGAATATCACTGGATGGACGGAATCGGACCGAAGGAAAAGCGTAAAAAAATGATCAACACACACTGGGGTGGTGTTGTGGAAGATAACAGTTTCGGAACACATGAATATATGGAACTGTGCCGTCAGATCGGCTGTAAGACTTACGTTAACGGTAACCTTGGAAGTGGAACGGTCCGTGAGATGTCCGAGTGGGTGGAGTATATGACCTTTGAGGGCGTCTCCCCGATGGCAGACTTAAGAAAAGAAAACGGACATGAGGCACCATGGAAAGTGGACTATTTTGGTGTCGGCAATGAAAACTGGGGATGCGGCGGAAATATGACACCGGAATATTATGCAAATGAGTACCGCAGATACCAGACCTATGTGCGCAATTATCACCCGGACCGTCCAATCAAAAAGATCTGCTGCGGTGCAAATGTTGCAGACTACTATTGGACAAAAGGTGTGTTAAATACGGCATTTGATCATGCCGAGCAGTGGCACGGATTTATGGATGGTCTTTCCCTCCATTACTATGTACATCCGGAGGGCTGGGAGATCAAAGGAAGTTCCACAGACTTTGACGCGGATGTGTGGTATAAGACGCTGTCCAAAGCACTCTACATGGAGACATTGATCGAGCGCCACGGTGCGATCATGGATGAGTACGATCCGGACAAAAAAGTCGGTATGATCGTGGACGAGTGGGGAACCTGGTATACCTGTGAGCCGGGCACGAATCCGGGATTTTTGTATCAGCAGAATACAGTGCGTGATGCACTTGTTGCAGGTATCACCTTAAATATTTTCAACAAGCACAGCGACCGTGTCAAAATGGCTGACTTAGCACAGATGGTCAACGTTTTACAGTCTGTACTTCTGACAGAGGGCGGTCAGATGATAAAGACACCGACCTACCATGTCATGCATATGTACCGCCATCATCAGGGCGCAGACCTGTTAGAGAGTACTTTGACCGGCGCAGGAGAGATCGGACCGGATGAGTGGAAAGTACCGAAGATCACAGAGTCCGTATCTATGGATAAAGACGGCGTGATCACTGTCACCATGAATAATCTGTCTGTGGAAGCATCGGAAAAGGTGGAGATCCAGCTTGCAAACCGTGGCTATCATGTGACTGAGGCAAGGATCGTGACTGATTCCGATATGCATGCACATAACACATTTGAGGCACCGGATACCGTGACAGAAAAAGATTTTACTGCTTATGAGGAGACAGAAAACGGACTGAATGTCACAATGCCGGCAAACAGTGTGATCGAGCTGCGTCTTGCAAAATAAGAAAAAAACTGTCAGCAATGGCGGGAAAATTAGCTGCTGGTCACACCGGAAGTATGAAAAGTAACGAAAATTACAGACGGAGATGATATATGGCACAGATCTGTAAAAAGTGTCTGCTGCGCGAGATGGCGGAAGCGGATGCAAAAATGATTGAGAAATATAAAGAGGCGATCAAAAAAGAAGATCAGGTATCAGAGGGAGAGTATGAGAGACGGCTTACTGTCTGCAAAACCTGTGAACTTTTAAACGCGGGAACCTGCGGTGCGTGCGGCTGCTATGTGGAGCTGCGCGCCGCGGCAGCCGTATCAAAATGCCCATATAAAAAATGGTAGCAGTTCTGACGGACTGTTACCATTTTTTTTGCGGTAATATTACTTCATTTCATCCACCGGGGCATAGCCGAGACTGACTTTGATATCCTGGCTGTAATTGCCGAAAGATTTTCCAAAGATCGTAAGTCCGCCGACATGTTTTGCATCATCCTCAACAGCGAGGCGGAAGCGGATGCTGCTGCGGCAGTTGAGATGGAAATCATCGATTTTGACGTCGGATATTTTAAGACCATCAATGTAGGTGCCTTTTTTGTTGATGACAAGCTGTTTTAACAATCCGTACTGATTCCAGTTTGCATACCACCAGTCCGGCGTCAGCAGGCCTTTTATATCCCCGAAATCTCCGGGGGAGGTCCAGTTGCCGATATGAACGTCATTTAAATAAAAACTGATATCGGAAGGCCAGTCGTTGTTGATGCCGGGTGCCTCGGAGCTTAGTTCTGCGGAAATTGTGATCTGTGTGATCTTTTTGGAAGCCGGGATAAAATTTGGAATGGTATATTCGACATATCCTCTGGTAAACCATAAAATATCAGCATTATAGCGGTCGGGATGCTCAAAATACCGTGGATCATCCACCTCGCCGATCAGGGCATCCCCGGAGGCAAGTCCGCAGGTCGGGCAGATCTGATGATTTGTATAATGACCGACTTTTAATTCCGTATGATAAACATTCTCAATTTCAGCAGGCTTTTCTAAATCGATCAGGATCTTGTCTAAATGAATGGAACAGATTTTCTGGTTTCCGTGAACGGCGGATTCACTCGAAGTTGTGATCAGTCCGCTGTTTTCGAGTTTTTTGATATGGCTTGTTAAGGCACCGTTCGTAATATTTAAACGGGAAGCGAGTTCATTCATATTCATATTGTCGTTTTCAAGCAAAATATTTAAAATCTCAATTCTTACTTCGGAACCGAGTGCCTTAAAAAGTTCAAGCCCTTCATTTAATGAAGTGATGTGTAACAAGGAAATCCTCTCCTTTCGAAAACTGTGAAAATCAAAGAATGATACGTTCTAAACTGTAATTACTGCCTGAAAGTGTAAGGATCGCAAGACTTTTTGAATCACCGCGTCCGTCACTGGCGCTGCCCGGATTGATATATACTTTATTGAAACGCTCGTAAAATGTATAGTGATGGGTATGTCCGAAAATCAAAAAATCAGCATCGGTCTGATCCGATGGAAGATCAAACTGATTATGAACCAGGAAAAAAGTTCTGCCGCCAATGCGGAACTGTAAAAATTCGGGAAGGTTGTCTGTCCAGTCACCGCGGTCATTGTTGCCCCGGACCATATAAAGCGGAATGCCGAAATTCCGGAAACAGTCATAATTTTTCTGTGTACAGAAATCGCCGGCATGGATCAGATAATCGCAGCCATCTAAATGACGGTGCCATTCTTCGCGGAAAATGCCGTGTGTATCAGAAATAATGCCAATTTTCATAAAAATCTCCATTCTTGTGTGAAAAATGTTATTTTCATACTAATTTTCTCCATTAAGTAAAAAAATAATTAGGTAAATTATATAGGAAAAAAGTATGAAAGTCTAGGAAAAGAGAAAATATTCATAAAAATACTTTTTTATTTTAAAGTAATGTAGTATACTGTTCGAGGGATCGATTAGTTAATTTTTTAACGGGAGAGGGAGAATGGAAAGCTCGGTATTGGAGGAAAAGGTTGTTCATAAGGTCATGAAAAATGTGCCGTTTGGTCTTGTTGTGAGCAGTGAGGGAAGAGAGCGCAAAGTATATTATGTGAATCCAATGGCATACCGCATGCTCGGTTACACGAGAGAGGAATACGTTGAAAAAGTACAGGGGGGCTGGAGCCGGTTTGTGGATATCGATTTACGAACGGTCATGAGGGAGCATCATGAAGAGATTCTGACAGGTGAGCCGTTTGAACTGACTGCTCTGGCAAAGACGAAGGATGGGGACAAAAAGTGGCTGTCTTTCCGTGTTATGGTATCTATAGATATCATATCGACCGGAGTAAAGCCAGTCAGCTATATTACGATCACGGATGTAACGGAAAAGGTGGAAAGAAACAGACGTTATGCAAGAGAAAGAGAATATTTACAGGATTGTGCAGCCCGAGACTCCATGACGAGACTGTTAAACCGTGGTACAATGGAAGAACGTATCGGGGAAGAATTAGAATCGGCTGCGGAAGGACAAAGTTATGCTTACATTGCCATTGATCTGGATAATTTCAAGCAGATCAATGATGTGTATGGCCACTGGGCCGGCGACCGCGTTATTATGGGCATGTCTGATATTTTGAGGGAAGTCTACGGCAATAATGCCCGTATCGGACGCATGGGCGGGGATGAGTTTGCAGTATTTCTTCCGGATGTAAAAGACCGTATGCGGATACAGGATCAGGCAGATGAAGTGCTGCGCCGCCTGCGAGGACAAAAAGAAATAATCGGGATGGCGGAAGAGCCGACGGCAAGTATCGGCATCGCATTCGGTCCATGGGATGGCACAAGTTTCCGTGAACTGTACCACCGGGCAGACGAAGCACTCTACCAGGTAAAAAAGGAAGAGAAAAACAGCATAGCAATTTATACAATGATATAAGATTTTTTTTAGTACATTTTACCTATTGAAAAAATGAATCAAAAATTATAACATCTAATTGTTATATGACTGACGGAAAAAGTGGAAGAACCACATGAAGTATAACGTTTACAATGCCGACCGTCTGGGCGAGATAACCCGGACTGTCGGTTTCTTTTATTCTTAAAGATAATCTTCTTACAGGAATCCTTTTGTATGAAAAAAAGAACAGCTCCGGAAGCGAAGCGGATATTGACAAGCAGTGTTGGGACATGGTATATTCACTGCGTTAGAGCTAACTAACAAAAGTTAGAAAAAACTACCAATATTTTCCAGCAATACAAAAATATTGGGGGATAAGATCCGTTTTATACAGGTAAACCATAGTTTTCAGAAAACAGGAGGAAAAATAATGCAAAACGAATGGAGAGATTTTAATGGTGGAGCATGGGAGAATGAAGTAAACGTCAGAGACTTCATCCAGAGAAACTATAAACCATACGATGGTGACAGTTCTTTCTTAGAGGGACCGACAGAAGATACCACAGCGCTCTGGCAGGATGTACTGGAGCTTTCAAAACAGGAGAGAGAAGCCGGCGGCGTACTGGATATGGATACAAAGATCATTTCCACGATCACATCCCATGGACCTGCGTACTTAGACAAAGACAAGGAGAAGATCGTAGGTTTCCAGACCGATAAACCATTCAAACGTTCCCTGCAGCCTTACGGCGGAATCCGTATGGCGATCAAAGCATGTGAGGATAACGGGTATAAAGTAGACCCGGAAGTGGTAGAATATTTCACAACACACAGAAAGACACACAATGCAGGTGTGTTTGATGCGTATACACCGGAGATGAGAGCATGCCGTTCCGCACATATCATCACCGGACTCCCGGATGCATACGGACGCGGACGTATCATCGGTGACTATAGAAGACCGGCACTTTACGGCGTAGACCGCCTGATCGCAGACAAGGAAGAACAGTTAGAATCCACACGTACCATCATGTATTCTGACGTTATCCGCGAGCGCGAGGAGTTATCCGAGCAGATCAGAGCTCTTAAAATGTTAAAAGAATTAGCAAAGATCTACGGATGCGATATTTCCAAACCGGCAAATAACGTACTTGAGGCAACACAGGCTGTCTACTTTGCATATCTTGCAGCAGTCAAAGAGCAGAACGGTGCGGCAATGAGTCTTGGACGTACCTCTACGTTCTTAGACATCTATGCAGAGCGCGACCTTCGTGAGGGAACATTTACGGAGAAAGAGATTCAGGAGATCATCGACCAGTTCATCATGAAACTGCGCTGCATAAAATTTGCCCGTACACCGGAGTACAACAGCATTTTCGCCGGAGATCCTACCTGGGTAACAGAGTCGATCGCCGGAATCGGTGTGGATGGAAGACATATGGTAACCAGAATGTCTTACCGTTATTTAAATACTTTAAACAACATTGGAGCAGCACCGGAGCCAAACCTGACTGTATTATGGTCTGTAAAACTTCCGGAGAACTTCAAAAAGTTCTGTGCTGAAATTTCCATCAAACATTCTGCGATCCAGTACGAGAACGATGATATCATGCGTGTGGTTCACGGCGATGACTACGGTATCGCATGCTGCGTATCTTCCATGAGAATCGGAAAAGAGATGCAGTTCTTCGGAGCGCGTGCAAACCTTGCAAAATGTTTGCTTTACGCGATCAACGGTGGTGTGGATGAGATCAGCGGAAAGCAGGTAGGACCGAAATATCGTCCGATTACTTCCGAGTACCTTGACTATGACGAGGTGTGGGAGAAATACAAAGACATGATGAAATGGCTTGCAGGTGTCTATGTCAATGCATTAAACATCATTCACTATATGCATGACAAATACTGCTATGAGAAACTGCAGATGGCACTGCATGACAAACAGGTAAGACGCTGGTTTGCAACCGGTATTGCGGGATTCTCCGTAGTAGCAGATTCCCTGTCCGCGATCAAATATGCAAAAGTAAAACCGATCCGTGATGAGAACGGCATTACGGTAGATTTTGAGGTCGAAGGAGATTTCCCGAAATATGGTAACGATGATGACCGTGTGGATGAGATCGCAAAAGAAGTTCTCCATACATTCATCAAATATGTAAAAGGAAACCACACCTACCGCGGCGGTATCGCAACAACTTCCATTCTTACCATCACATCCAACGTATCCTATGGTAAAAATACGGGAGCAACCCCGGATGGAAGAAAGAAAGGTGTTGCATTTGCTCCGGGTGCAAACCCAATGCACGGACGTGATAAAAACGGTGCGGTCGCTTCCTTAGCCTCCGTTGCAAAAATGCCGTTTATGGATGCACAGGATGGTATTTCAAATACCTTTACCATTGTGCCGGATGCACTTGGAAAGACAGAGGAAAGCTCTGAGGCGAACCTTGTGGCATTGCTTGACGGTTATGCAGAAAAAGGCGGCCACCACTTAAATGTAAACGTATTAAATAAGGAAACACTGCTTGATGCACAGAAGCATCCGGAGGAATATCCGCAGCTTACCATCCGTGTATCAGGTTATGCAGTAAACTTCATCAAACTGACCAAAGAACAGCAGGATGAGGTAATTGCGAGAACTTTCCATGAACTGATGTAATAATAAGGATATTAGGGTGAAAAATAAGATTTTTCACACGCAGGATTTGTGCTTACGCACAAACTTGAGATGCGCAAAAAACAGCGCAGGAATGGAGATTATTATGGGCTATATTCATTCTCTGGAATCATTTGGCACTGTGGACGGTCCAGGGGTACGCTTTGTCGTATTCTTTGAGGGCTGTCCGATGCGCTGCCAGTACTGTCACAATCCGGATACCTGGGTGCTGACCGATGGAAAACAGATGGAGGCGGACGAGATCATCGACCGCTTCCTGCGCAATGCCTCTTTTTACCGGAACGGCGGGATCACCGCCACTGGTGGGGAGCCGATGCTTCAGATCGATTTTCTGACGGAACTGTTTGAGAAGGCAAAGGCACACGGGATCCATACCTGTTTAGACACGTCAGGTATCATGTTCCCGGGATTTCCAGAGGATGGAGAAAACCCGTCAGATATCAGAAAAAATCCAGAGGAAGAGCAGTTATCTGCGGCTGGTGACACCGGGAAAGGGATCACGCTTGAAAAAATAGACAGGCTTCTTGACGTCACAGACCTTGTAATGCTTGATATCAAGCATATCCGTGATGAGGATCATCGGAAACTGACCGGACATTCCAATCAGAATATCCTGGCTTTTGCAAGATATTTAGATCAGAAGAAAAAGCCGGTGTGGATCCGTCATGTCGTTGTTCCTGGCATCACATTTGAAGAGGCTGAATTAACGGAACTCGGACATTTTTTAAAGACACTTTCTAATATGGAAAAGTTAGAAGTACTGCCATATCACGCGCTTGGCAAGGTTAAATATGATAATCTTGGTATGGATTATGTGCTAAAAGACACACCGCAGCTCACCAAAGAGGAAGCAAAAAAGGCGGAACAGATGATAAGGGATGCAATGTCATAATGGTATGACATTGCATCCCTTGTTATATGTTTATGATAGATTGTGCCAGCAAATACCGCACATTTTTACAAGAATATTACAGGAAAATATAAATATTCTGAAAAATATATAAAAAATAATATATTGTATTGAAATATTTATGGAAAGTGCTATAATAAAACCATGATATAAATCTGTATCAAATAAACGGCAAAGGGGTTGGACATCATGAGAATCAAGATTACAGGAAGAAATATTGAATTAACCGATGGTATCAAAGATGCAGTGGAGGACAAGTTAAACAAATTAGAAAAGTACTTCACGCCGGACACAGATGTCTATGTAACACTGAGCGTGGAGAAGGAACGCCAGAAAGTGGAAGTTACGATTCCGATGAAAGGAAACTATATTCGTTCTGAGCAGGTCAGCAATGATATGTATGTATCAATTGATCTGGTGGAAGAGGTTATTGAGCGTCAGTTAAAGAAGTATAGAACGAAACTGGTTACGAAACAGCAGAGCGCAGCATCCGTTTTCAAACAGGATTTCCTGGATGCAGCATCCGACGATGATGAGGAGATCAAGATCATCCGTTCTAAGAAGTTTGATATGAAACCGATGTATCCGGAAGATGCATGTGTACAGATGGAGTTATTAGGACATGACTTCTTCGTATTTATCAATGCTGAGACCGAAGATGTCAATGTTGTATACAAGAGAAAAGGCAATACATACGGATTGATCGAACCGGAATACTAAAATGGATCATTGCAGAATTGTGCTGTGAATACAAAAAACCCCACCCTGCGGCAAATATCTTGCCGCAGGGTGGGTTCTTTACATAATGCATTTGTAGCGTGGAGTTGTGCGTCAAAAGGTGGTTCACAGCTTAGTGGTTGTCAAATTGCAACAAGCCGGGAATGCTTTTGTTATTTTCGTACAACGGAACAAAACAACCCCGGCTTGTTACAATTTGACAGACAAAAAACGAAAATCCACCTTTTGACACATGTCCCCTATCTTAAGCATTATGGAAAAACGACACACAGATCGCCCCCGGCCCTGCATGTGTCCCAATCGTACTCCCAATCGTGCTGATCGGCAGCTCTTTTGTCTGCCCGGTCCAGAGATCTGCGCTGTCTGCAATATACTTCTGGAGCAGTGAATCATCGAGCCCGCTGTAACCTAACATATATGGCATGGAAAAATCAATGCCGTTTTTATTTTTCACTTCCTGGATCAGGATATTATTTCCGTTTTTCGAACCTCTGGCCTTTCCTAAGATCACAACCTCACCTTTTTCAATGGTGATAACCGGTTTGATGGATAAAATATTTCCGGCCCATGCAGCAGTCTTCGAGATGCGTCCACCTTGTTTTAAATATTCGAGGGTGTCAAAGACGGCTAAGACACAGATATCTTTCTTTTTCTCTTCAAGTTTTTCGGCGATCTCTTTCGCAGAAAGTCCCTCATCGCGCAGCCTTACGGCATAAAGCACAAGAATCTGTTCGCCGAGACATACATTTAAACTGTCAACTAATGTGATACAGTCCTCATAGCCGTCAAGCGCAATGTGGGCACTTTGGTATGTACCGGATAAAAGAGAGGACAGGCAGATCACAACGGCGGTATCACCGGCTTCTTTTACTTCTTTGAATTTCGCTTCAAAATCATGTGGAGATACCTGACTGGTCGTTGGGATTGTTCCACATTCAATCAGTTTTTCATAAAATTCTTTATGGGAAATGGTAACACCGTCTAAATATTCCGTTTCTCCAAAGATGGTTTTTAAGGGCATATAATCAAGATTTAATGCATCCGCACGTTCCTTTGTAAGATCAGATGCGGAATCAACAATAATTCGTACACTCATTTTTTTTCCTCCGACAAAATAGTTTGACTATCAAACAAAACTAAATATAAAGTATTATGAAGGGAATGTCAAGATATTTTGATTATCAAAACATCCAAAACAAAATCAAATGTAGTTGACAAAAGTCGACAGACATAAGATACTTGAGTAGTATGAATGCCTGCATGACAGTAGCGTAAAAGTGAAAAATTATATAACAGAGCAGAAAAAAGCGGAAGAAATGTATAACGGGGCAGAGATTCTGGTGAATCTCGCAAGAAGGTATCCGGAATTATGGAATGAAATCGACAGGCAGTGCACTTTAAACAGAGAGAGGTATGGATTGCTCTGTGAAATATTGTCAGCGGGTGAAGAAGAACGCTGTGAGGATATGACTGCAAAAATATACCGGTATGGGAGTATGATCGGGAAACAGGATTTGATTGGAAGACAGATATTTTTGTGGCTGCTGCAGGCGCTGGGGATGGAAGAGATCGTAATGATGTCGAAATGAGTTTTATCATGAAAGAAGCCAGCAGCAGACACAGAATTTTGTGAGTCAGGATCCTTTTCGGTACGGAAAAACGGGGAATAAAAGAAAAAATGGTGCCTGCCTGCCGGGGGGCATTGCCGTGAGGCAGAAAAATAAATAAGAAAGGATGTCATGCAGGCATAAAAAGTACAAAGGAATGCGCAAATTCCTTGCCACACAAAGAAAAAAGGTATACTATAAAGCAGAAATGTTTTTATGAGATAGTAAGGAGAGTATACCATGAAGATTGTTGTTTTAGCAGGTGGTTTAAGTACAGAGAGAGATGTTTCCTTTAAGACCGGAGATATGGTTGCAAAGGCATTGAGAGAGAATGGACATCAGGTAATTTTACTTGATGTATTTATGGGATACAGTGACAAAAAAGAGAATTTAACAGGTATTTTTGACCGGAGTGAGGAAGTCAGTGTCAAAGTGTCCGGAATACCGGAAACTGCACCGGATCTTGCAAAGGTAAAAGCATCCAGAAAAGATCAGTCAGACAATTTTTTTGGACCGAATGTGATCGAATTATGTCAGATGTCTGATATCGTTTTTATGGCACTGCATGGAGAAAACGGGGAAAATGGAAAGATTCAGGCTGCATTTGATCTGTTTGGCATCCGCTATACCGGAACCGGTTATTTGAGCAGTGCACTTGCCATGGATAAGGAGATGTCGAAAAAACTGTTTTTGTCGGCAGGCATACCGGCTCCAAAGGGTGCATCCATGAAAAAGGCGGATCGCAGCGATGATATCGCAAAACTTGGCATTCAGTTCCCATGTGTGGTAAAACCATGCTGCGGAGGATCAAGTATCGGAGTTTCCATCGCACACAATGCGGATGAATATAAAGCTGCATTAGATGAGGCATTCCGCTGGGAAGAAAACCTGATCGTGGAAGAATATGTAAAGGGACGTGAGTTTTCTGTCGGCGTGATCGAGGGAAAAGCACTTCCGATCATCGAGATCGCACCGGTACAGGGATTTTATGATTATAAGAATAAATACAAAGCAGGCAGTGCTGTTGAGACCTGTCCGGCAGAACTTTCAGAAACTGTTACAGAGAAAATGCAGCACTATGCAGAGCAGGTGGCACAGGTACTTGGATTAGATACCTATTCCCGCACCGATTTTCTGTTGGATGAAAATGAAAATATCTACTGTCTGGAAGCAAACACATTGCCGGGTATGACTCCGACAAGTCTTCTTCCACAGGAGGCACAGGTTGTCGGTGTGAACTTTAACGAACTGTGTGAGAAGCTGATCCGTATTTCCCTGGATAAATATGAGAAATAATAGATATTTTTGTAAAAGCGAACGCAAAACAAATCACGGGAAATGAGGTAGATCATGAAAAATATGACGCTGGAGCGTATTACGGAAGTATGCGGCGGAGTATATTATGGCAGTGAGGCTGACAAAAAGAAAGAAATCGCCGGAGCTGTGATCGACAGCAGACAGGTAGAGTCAGGATATCTTTTTATTGCGGTAAAGGGAGAAAAAGTGGATGGTCATCAGTTCATCCCGCAGGTGTTTGAAAAAGGTGCACTTGCCGTATTATCCGAACAGGAACTGTCAGATCCGGCGGGGCCATATATCAGGGTGGAATCGACACTTGGTGCAATGAAAAAACTTGCGGCATACTACCGCAGAAGTCTTGATATTAAGGTCGTCGGAATTACCGGAAGTGTTGGAAAAACAAGCACAAAAGAGATGATCGCATCGGTTCTTTCACAGAAGTATAATGTGTTAAAGACAGAGGGCAATTTCAATAACGAGATCGGTCTCCCACTTACGATTTTTAAAATCAGGGAGCAGCATGAGGTGGCAGTGCTTGAGATGGGAATTTCAGAATTCGGTGAGATGCACCGTCTGGCTGAAATGGCATATCCGGATATCTGTGTGATCACAAATATCGGATTGTGCCATCTGGAAAACCTGCTGACCAGAGATGGAATTTTAAAGGCAAAAACGGAGAGTTTTGAGCACCTGACACCGGAAGGAACTGCCGTGTTAAACGGAGATGATGATAAGCTCTGTGAGAAAAAGATGGTGAACGGAAAACCGGCAGTATTTTATGGTATCGGAAAAGAAGCGAAGCCTGCAAAGACAGAGCAGGGTGAAAAATACCTTGCCGAAAAGGAAGTATATGCAACAGATGTGGAGCCGGTAGGATTAGATGGAACAAAAGCGGTGATACATATTGGCGCAGAGAGCTTTGCAGTGAAGATCCCGATTGCAGGAGAGCATAATGTATACAATGCTTTAGCCGCAGTCTGCGTTGCAGGAAAGCTTGGACTTAGTGTGGATGAAATGAAACGCGGGATTGAGTCGGTAAAAACGATCGGAGGAAGAAGTAATCTGATCCACAAAGGCGGGATGACGATCATCGATGACTGTTACAACGCAAACCCTGTTTCCATGAAGGCGTCTATCGATGTGCTCGCAGCGGCACCTGGCAGAAAAATCGCAGTGCTTGGAGATATGGGAGAACTTGGCGAAAATGAGCAGGAACTGCATGCCATGGTCGGAGAACATTTCAAAGGAAAAGGAATCGATGCTTTATTTGCGGCTGGTGCATTATCAGAGAATCTGGCACAGGCGGTAAGAAAGTTCAGTAAGGATACAGAGGTTCATTATTTCAAAACAAAAGATGAGCTGATGGCAGAGCTGCTGCCTTATGTAAAAAGCGGTGACACGGTTCTGGTAAAGGCTTCCCACTTTATGGGCTTCCCGGAGGTCGTAGGACAGCTTACAAAGTAAGAAAATGTAGTGAAAATAAGCTATGACAGCTTATAAATGAATAAAAAAGAAAAACCCCGGATCACGGAATTGGTGATCCGGGGTTTTTTTAATTCATAGGAAATTACGTCCTATGAATTAAAAAGCCCTCCGGGCGGGATGCGCATCTCGCGGAGTAGAAGTTAGCTGTAAACAGCACCGTTCGAGCGCGAAAGAGTCGCAAGCGACTCTTTGTTCCAGATCTTAAATCTGCGGATTATTTTTCTCAAGCATTTCAGCGATCACACTCTGACAGTGTGAACCGAGTTTTTTGCGTGTATCTTTGTCTAAAGATTTCGGGTCGATTGGTTTGCCGTATTCTACGATGACATGTACCGGTTTTACCTTTGGAAAATGTGCTTCTAAAATATCGGCGGAGCCGGAAATTGCGACAGGTATGATCAGACATCCGGTTTTTTCTGCCATTTTAAAACTACCCTCTTTGAATGGAAGCATCAGATCCTCTGTCTTATTGCGTGTTCCCTCAGGAAAAATACACATCGAAATCCCGTTTTTGATATTGTCGATTCCTGCAAGGATCGTTTTTAACGCTTCTTTGACGTCCGAACGATTGATAAACAGACAGTGCAGTCTGGTCATCCAGACAGATAAAAGCGGAACCTTTTTCATGGAATCTTTTGCTACATAACCGGTCAGGCGCGGACAGCGTGAGTAGGTGATGATGATATCAAAATAACTCCTGTGATTGCCAATATAGAGAACAGGCTGGTCTTTTGGAACATTTTCCTCTCCGATGATGGTAAGTCTGGTGCCGCAGATAAACAGAATGACACGAAATGCCCACTGCACCATGCGGAGCTGGCTGATATCAGCAGCCTGACGATTGAATTTTCCGATGATCCATTCAACAAAAAGGACAGGAATACCGATGATCAGGTAGAGTATAGCAAAAAGCAATGCAAGTATTGCGCGTAACATAGTACGTCCTTTCCGGGGAGATCCCCCAAGTTTTATATATCCACATTATATCGGGTATCTATGGGAAAAACAACTAAAAAAGACATATTTGAAGACAGGGGGGCATATATTAAGATAGAAGCGAAAACTGGGGGCAGGTGTAGTGAAAGCATGTTTCGAAAGTATCTGGTAAAAATATGCGGGATCAGTCTGCTGATGGCAGGACTGATCAGCGGATGCAGTATTGAGCAGACAAATGAAACGAAAGTCAGTGATCTTACATATACGATCGTTGAGGAATCCGAGACACCGGAAGAATTAAAGACAATGATCGAGGAGAAGAAAACGGCAGATTTTAAACTTACCTATGAGATGGAGGATGATCTGTATATCGTGCGGGGATATGGTGAGCAGGCGACGGGAGGGTACAGTATCTGTGTGAGGGACTGTTATCTGACCACGAACGCAGTGGTGTTTGATACAGAACTCATCGGACCGAGAAAGGGTGAAGTTACAAATGCGAGTCCAAGCTGTCCTTATATTGTAATACAGGTAAAAAACCAGGACAAAAGTATCATTTTTGAGTGAATATTCTTAAAATTTTTTTAAATAATTTAATTATGTTTGACAAAAATTTAGCACAGTGCTATTCTAAAGCGGAAAAGAAATTCGGTGGAAACGGTTATTACGATGATAAACGATCGCGAGATACCGGATTAAGGAGGTAGAACACATGCAACAGGCAGACATCACAAAAGTTCGGGCATCCGTGCATCAGCAGTGCGGGAAAAAAGTAATGATTCAGCTTGACCGAGGACGCAATAAAGTTGACATCCAGGAAGGCGTCATCCAGAATGCTTACCCAAGTGTATTCACGATCCTGGTAAATGATGAGCGTGAAGAAAATCCACCTCAGTTATTATCATTCAGTTATTCTGATATTATTACAAGAGATATACGCATGAAGTTGTGCTAGACAGGTATAAAAACCCCCATGTCCGAATAAGATGGTTGTAAAGATTCGGAATGGGGGACTTTTTTTGGAATTTCAGAAAATAAAACTACATAGAAGTGAAAAAAACGGATCCGCAGTTACACAGATCACGCTGGATGATGATTATAATATACCGGATTACAGACAGGATATCGTGAAAGTCATAAAGGAGCGTGGAGAACTGCGCTTTGACGAGGTAAAAGCGATGGAGGGGACTGCATGGATCAAGGGCAGTCTGGTTTTTAAAGTACTTTACAGGAGTGATAAACAGGAAGGAAAAATAAGCTGCCTGCGCGGTGAGATTCCATTTCAGGAACGGCTCAATATGGATGGACTGAGTGAATATGATGCAGTTCATGCTGTTGGGGATATTGAAGATCTCACGATCGGAGTGATCAATTCCCGAAAGTTAAATATCCGTGCGGTAATTGTTCTGACTGCATCGGCAGAAAAGGAACTGGATGAAGAACTGACCTGTGAACTTTCAGATGACACCGGCTGCGAGCAGAATATTGTGGAGAAAGAAGCATTAAAACTGCTTGCAGTGCGGCGCGATATCTGCAGGCAGAAGAGCGAGGCAGTGCTGCCGTCGAGCAAGCCGAATATCCGTGAGATACTCTGGCAGAGTATGCAGCTGCGCAATGTCGAAAGCAGACTGACAGAAGGAAATATCAGACTTTCCGGGGAAATACTGGTTTCCATACTGTATAACGATGAGGAGGAAGGGGAACATCTGTCCTGGTATGAGACGACAATCCCACTGGATGCGCAGGCAGAGTGTGGCGTCATGGAGAATGACTGTATCTGGCAGGTGCAGATGCTCCCTGTGACAATGGAACTGGAGGTAAAACCAGACTATGACGGGGAGGAGAGGATTCTTGTCATGGAACTGGCGCTGGATACACATATCCGCATCTGGAAAGAAGAAAAGATCAGGCTTTTAACCGATCTTTATTCCCTGCAGAAAGAGATAAAACCGGTCGTCAGGGAATGTCCGCTTGAGCGTCTTCTGGTTAAAAATGCGGCAAAGTGCCGGCTGACAGAGCAGATGGAATTAAAAGAAGACAAAGAAAAAGTCCTTCAGATCTGCTCCTGTGAGGGAAAAGTGCTCTTAGAACGTCAGGAAATAAAACCGGATGGTGTTCTTGCGGAGGGAACGGTTGAGGTCAATATTTTGTACATTACACCGGATGACCATATGCCGGTTGGAGCAGTGCAGGAAATTTATCCGTTTTCACAGCTTGTGGAGATCCCGGAAATGTCAGCGCAGGCGAAAGTGGAGTTAGATGCTTCCTTAGAGCAGCTTTCTGCGGTGATGCTTGATCAGGAACACGTTGAGATCCGGGCAGCAGTACGGCTGGATCTGATCGCTTTTGTGCAGGAAGTCATGCAGAATATCGAGGATGCCACAGAATCGGAACCGGATCTTGAGATGCTCCGGAACAGGCCGGGTCTGGTGGGTTATATCGCAAAGGCAGGAGATGATCTCTGGACGATCGCCAAGGAAAATCATACGACCATACAAAATATCATGGAGACAAATCACAGAAAAAGTGAAGTGCTTCTGGCGGGCGAAAAGGTTTTGATTGTAAAACAGGTCGGATAAAATATTAAGTATTTGTGAATTTCTGGAAATCCTAACAAACATAGATGAAAGTGTGATAAAATGTATAAGTACGGCTTCTGCCCAATGCAGCCTGCCGTACTTATTTTTAAATTCATAGGAAATTACGTCCTATGAATTTAAAAGCCCTCCGGGCGGGATGTGCATCTCGCGGAGCAGAAGTTAGCTGTAAACAGCACCGCTCGAGCGCGAAAGAGTCGCAAGCGACTCTTTATGCATAGGAAATTATGGCCTGTTCTTTTATAAATGACAGAAGGAGAAATGCTTGATGAAGTGGGATGAGGCATTAAAATATACAAAAAAACGTAAAAGAATGATCGCAGTGATGATGGCAGGTGTGATCGGATTTGCGTGTTTTTACTCTGCAGATGCATCCGTGATAAAAGATGCGCAGAAGAAGAAAAATGAGGCGCAGCAGAATTTAGACAATATCAACCAGCAGATCAATAATATACAGAGTGAGCAGAGCAAAGTAAAAAGTCAGATGGCAGCGTATGACGAACAGCTGATGTCGCTTCTGACCGATATGGAACTTTTGAAAACGGATATTGAGAATAAGGAAGGCGAGATTGATCAGGCAAAGACAGATCTCGCCGCAGCACAGGAAAAAGAACAGAAGCAGTATGCGGATATGAAAAAAAGAATCCAGTATATGTACGAAAATGGTGATGATACGTTTTTAGATGCACTTGTGGAATCGGAAGATATTTCAGATCTTTTAAACCGCGTGGAGTATGTTTCGGAGGTATACAGTTACGACAGAGAGCTATTGGTGGCATATCAGGAGACCGTACAGGAAGTAGCAGATTTAGAGTCACAGTTAGAGCAGGAATTAGCGGATATGGAGGAACTGAAACAAAGTTATGAGCAGCAGGAGGCTTCCCTGAATCAGGTTATTAATGAAAAGAAGGCACAGATTGCAGATTTTGATTCACAGCTTTCAAATGCAAAAACACTGGCAAGCCAGTACGCGTCCACAATCCGTAAACAGAACGAGGTGATCGCACAGGAACAGGCACGTCAGGAAAAAGCAAGAAAAGAAGCGGAGGAGAAAGCAAAAAAAGCGGCTGCAGCAAAAAAAAGCAGGAAAAACAAAGATACTGCAGCAACGGCATCTTCTGACAGCAGCTCAGCGGCGCAGACAGCAGACAGTACCTCTGGAACCAGTAAGGACAGCAATACATCCAAGGCGGATACCAGCAGTTCTTCTAACAGTTCTACAGGACTGACGGATACCGGTTTAAACCCATCTTATTCTACAGGGGTGAGTGGCAGCAGTGTGGTATCATATGCGACAAACTTCGTTGGAAATCCATATGTGTTTGGTGGAAACAGTCTGACAGATGGGACGGACTGCTCCGGTTTTGTATCTCTTGTATACAGCCATTTTGGTGTATCCCTTCCAAGAAGCTCTTATGCACTCCAGTCGAGTGGACAGGCTGTCAGCTATGAAAATGCGCAGCCGGGGGACATTATCTGTTATCCTGGACATGTGGCAATCTACATGGGTGGTGGCAGAATTGTCCATGCGTCAACACCGTCGAGTGGTATCTGTTATGGAAATGCGACGTATCGTACGATTACAACGGTGCGCCGTGTGTTGTAAAAGTTGATGATAAAAATGCAGTAATAGATATTGAAAAAAATTTATGAATTATATGGAAAATATGATATAATGAGCGCAAGAGAGTCAACATGCCTGCATGATTGACGAACGGCGAATTGGATCATGTGCCGATTTTGCACATGATATAATCAGAGAGAATTATCAGAATCAGGAAGGTAGGATCGTTATGCAGTTTGAAACATTACAAAAAGATATGATAGCAGCCATGAAGGCGAGAGATAAAGTACGCAAGGATGCAATCTCCACACTTGTTTCCGCAGCAAAGAAAGCTGCGATTGATGAGGGATGCAGAGATGACATCAAAGAAGAACTGGTGAACAGAGTAATTTTAAAAGAAATGAAATCAGTAAAAGAGCAGATTGATACCTGCCCTGCAAGCAGAGAGGATCTTTTGGCAGAATACCAGACAAGATATGATATTTTTGCAGAATATGCACCACAGATGATGTCAGCAGAGGAAGTAGAAGCATATATTACAGAGAAGTTTGCCGATGTGGCAGCGAGTAAAAATAAAGGACAGATCATGAAAGCCGTAATGCCGGAGTTAAAGGGAAAGGCAGACGGAAGTGTGATCAATCAGGTGGTGCAGAAATTATGTCAGTAAAAATTGGTAGAAATGATCCGTGCTGGTGCGGAAGCGGAAAAAAATATAAAGCATGCCATCAGGCATTTGATGAGCGTATCGCCATGATCGCTTCACAGGGACATATCGTTCCGACACATGATCTGATCAAGAATGCAGACCAGATCGCAGGAATCAGGGAGAGCTGCAAGATCAATATTGCAGTGCTTGATTACATTGAGAAACATATTCATGAAGGAATGAATACAGCAGAGATCGATAAGATTGTTTATGATATGACAACAGAGATGGGCGGTATTCCTGCACCGCTGAACTACGAGGGATATCCGTACAGTGTATGTACTTCCGTCAATGATCAGGTATGTCATGGATTCCCGTCAAAAGATGTGATCTTAAAGTCTGGTGACATCATCAATGTGGATGTATCCACGATCTTAAACGGATATTTTTCCGATTCTTCAAGAATGTTCTGCATCGGGGATGTAAGTCCGGAGAAAAAACGCCTTGTCGAAGTGACAAAAGAGTGCGTGGAGCTTGGTTTGAAAGAGGTAAAACCGTGGGGATTTTTAGGCGATATGGGTCAGGCTGTGCATGACCATGCATTTGCAAACGGTTATACGGTAGTGCGTGAGATCGGTGGACATGGCGTCGGACTTGAGTTCCATGAGGAACCGTGGGTTGGCTATAATACCAGACGTGGGCAGGAAATGCTCTTAGTTCCGGGCATGATCTTTACGATCGAACCGATGGTCAATATGGGAAAAGTGGATATTTATGTAGATTCTGAAAATGACTGGGAAGTTTATACCGAGGACGGACTTCCATCAGCACAGTGGGAGATCATGGTACTGGTGACAGAAGACGGTCATGAGGTGCTTTGCTGGTAAAATTCAGGATCTGTGAAATAATGGATATTTCCCCAATAAAAGTGCCTGTAAAGTTTCATCGTGGCAGCGGATAACGTGGCGGTAGATCACGATCGCTGAAATGATACAGCAGCCAAGCCGTATGGAATTTACCGGTACAAAAAGGAACACGGTCAGCGTAAACAGTCCGTATGTGATGACGGACCGGAAAGAATGCGGACGCAGTGTGAGTACCAGTGAGAATAAAATATAATAAAAGATCAGACAGAATAACGGATGAATTTCCGGAAACAGTCCAATCATAACTCCGAAAGAGACGGCAATCGCTTTGCCGCCTCTTTCTTTTTGGAAAAACGGAAAAGCGTGGCCGAATACCGGAGATGCCATGACAAGTGCAAACAGCATGGAATCCCGGTCTAAGATCCTGTCTGCAAGAAAAACCGGGACAGCGCCTTTGAAAAGTTCACAGAGAAGGGAGAGAGTTCCGGCAAAAAAGCCGGCCTGCATGTAGGCATTTGCAACGCCGGGATTGTGGTCGCCGGGAACTTTTGTGATGTCGGTTTTGAAAAATAATCTTGGAATCCAGTAAGCAAACAATGTACTGCCAAGAACGAATCCCAAAAGGATAAAAAGAAAATATATCATAGTTTCTCCAGTGTTTTTATAATGTGCACGGCAGCGTCTGGTTTTCCGTTTTCTTTCTGGGCCAGAAGCATTTCTTCGCGAAGAGAACGTTTTCCGTGCGTATCCTGGGTGTCAGAGAGCAGTCTTTTTCCAAGTGTGATCTGTTTGGCAATGTATTTTGAGGAGACAGAAAGATGTCTTTTTACAAAAAAATTGCGGTTTGCAGTCTCACATCCGGGGATTGGCGCGGTGTGGACGATCGGGATACGTTTTACTAACGCTTCGGTGGAGGTAAGTCCGCCCGGTTTGGTGAAAATCACATCACAGGCATCCATATAGTCTGCAACCCGGTTGGTGTAGCCCAAAATGTGAACCCGAGGATTGTTTTGAAACTGTTTCTGCAGCACGGCGTAAATACGTTTGTTATTGCCACAGATGATGACCATATGCTCGCCGGATTTTAATCGCAGTGAAAGCTCTGCTGCAAATATGGCAAGTTTTCCAAATCCCATACTGCCGCTCATGACCAGACAGATCGGGACATCCTGCGGCAGATTTAAAGAACTGCGCGCACGGATCTTCGCTGCAGTGCGGTCTTTGGCAGGAAAAAATGCGCCGCTGACAGGAATGCCATAAGGGTATAATTTACTGGCGGGAATCCCGCGGTTCACATATTCTGAGACACAGTCTTCGTGGGGAAGAAAATATGCATCAAGCTCCGTTTCCTCCCAGAACGGAATACAGGTATAATCGGTGCCGATAGCAGCTGCGGGAATCTGTAACATGCCTTTTTTCTTCATATATGTCATTGTTTCTGCCGGGTAAAGATGCGGCGTTACGATGATATCATAATCATGCTGGCTTAAATAGGCAGCCAGTTTTTTTGCCATCAGTGCATTGGCATAGTAGACCGGTGATTTGTGTTTATTGCCTGAAATTGCCATGCCGATCTTATAGAGCATACCAAAGGCATGCGGCATATGTTTGACAAGTTCCACATAGGCACCGCCTACTGCATGTGAAGTTTTTTCCCCGGAGAGCAGGAACATATCAAGCATGTCGGCGGTGTGACCGCACCGGATTGCTGCTTCCCGGATCGCTTTTCCGGCGGCATTGTGTCCCTCGCCGGTATTACAGGATAAAATTAATATTTTCATAGATATCAGTGTAGCATAATCCGGGCCAAAATTCGATACCTGATCGAAAGATATTGATTTTTCACTGGAAATATTGTTAAATAAAGGGGATTTGTGGTACGGGAGGTAAGGTTATGGCGACGATCAAAGAAATTGCAAAAGCCTGCGGTGTGTCGGTAGCTACCGTTTCGAATATCCTGAATGAAAAGCCGGGGGCAAGTGAAGCAACAAGAAATCTTGTGTTAAAAACTGCAAAAGACATGGATTATATGCCAAACTATGTGGCGAAAAATCTTAAGGCGCGCAATACCAGAAGTATCGGAGTCATTGCAGAGGATATGACAATATTCAGTATTCCGGATATTATTGACGGCATCACCGAATATTGTGAAAAGGTAAAATATCAGATTCTTCTGATAAATCTAAGATTGTATAAAAAATATAACGACTATTATTATCACAGAACTGATTATTACGGACTGGTGGATGAGGAGATCAGGAAACTGATCGCAACGCAGGTGGATGGGATCATTTATGTGACGGCACATGAGCGTATCATGCACTGCATCCCGGATAATCTGAGTATTCCAGCTGTGATGGCTTATGGTTATACGGAGAGTAAAAGCATCCCCTCCATAGTTGTGGATGACGAGCATGGTGCATATGAGATGATCCGTTATCTGATTGCACAGGGACATAAAAAAATTGGAGTGATCACCGGAAAAGCAGACAGCCTTCATGCGCAGGCACGTCTGATCGGATATCAGAAGGCATTGCGGGATGAGGGGCTTTTATATGATCCGGAGCTGATCTACTATGGAGACTGGGGAAGAGGATCCGGACATACCGGAGCAGAAGTGCTTTTTAAAAAACAGGTGACGGCAATATTCTGCATGAATGATCTTATGGCAGGCGGATGTTATGACTGGGCAGATGAGTCGGGGATAAAGATACCACAGGAGATATCTGTTGCGGGATACGATAACAGGGAGCTGTCAAGTTATTATAAGCCGCCGCTGTCTACGACTGAACTGCCGCTTCATGATATCGGTTACAGGGCTGCTGAGGTTATGATCAGTCTGGTGGAGAAAAAGCCAGGCGAGACGGCAGAACCGCAGGTCTATAAAGTTCCATGTAAGCAGCTGATCCGCCAGTCGATCAAAACATTATAAAAATAAACCGTGATGAAACCGCCTCTGATATCAGGCTTTTGAACTGATTCAGAAGGCGGTTTATTTGTGAACAGAAGAAGCATTTATGTTCATGATTTGTTGGAAATATGTACTATTTGTGCAACTTGCACATGGTTAAACGATTTAAAAAATAATAAAGTTGTGCGAAAAAGCAAAAACTAAGAAAAAGACAGAAAACATGAGAAAATAACATAAAAATAAAAGAATATATATAGATAAATGAAAAATAACAGACTTTAATTATAGCAGTTAGTGTGGTATATATAAACAAGAACGAAACAGAAATCAATCAAAATAACGAAAAAAAGTAAAAGCATTTCAGAATAAAGTAAAAAGTATGAATAGAATGTAAATAAACTGAAAATAAACTGAAAATAGGCATTTTGATTTGATTAAACGTTTAATATTGCACATGACAGGCGCATGAAGGAGGGAGGAAGTTATGGAGAAGGAAAAACTGACAGATGTGCCGCTGCATCAGATCCAGATCAAAGATGCGTTTTGGGATAAATACATCCGCTTAGTAAAAGATGTCATACTTCCTTACCAGTGGAACACGTTAAATGACAATGTAAAAGATGCGGCACCAAGCCACTGTATCAAGAACTTTAAGATCGCTGCAGGCGAGGCAGAGGGAGATTTTGAAGGAGCTGTCTTCCAGGATACCGATGTTGCAAAGTGGTTAGAGGCAGTTGCATTTACCTTAGATTCATCCGGAAGAGATGAAAAGTTGGAAAAACTTGCCGATGAGACGATCGACCTGATTGGGAAGGCACAATGTGAAGACGGATATTTAAATACCTACTTCACGATCAAAGAACCGGACAGACGCTGGACGAACCTGAAAGAAGGACACGAACTTTACACGGCGGGACACATGATCGAGGCGGCAGCTGCATATTACAATGCGACAGGGAAAAGAAAGTTCCTCGATATTGTTTCAAGATTTGCAGATCTGATCTGTGAAACCTTTGGACCGGAGGAAGAAAAGTGTCATGGATATCCGGGACATCCGGAAATAGAACTTGCTCTGGTAAAATTGTACCGGGCAACCGGACAGAAAAGATATTTAGACCTTGCGAAATATTTTATCGATACAAGAGGTGTGGGAGAAAATTATTTCTTTCAGGAAGAAAAGAAAGAAAAATATCAGCAGATATTTCCTGAATTTGCCGGATATGTACCGGAGTATTCCCAGTCACATCTGCCGGTCAGAGAGCAGAAGACAGCAGAGGGGCATGCGGTAAGAGCCGTTTATCTCTACAGCGCAATGGCAGATCTGGCGTATGAGTATCAGGATGAGACGTTATTAGATGCCTGTAAGACCCTCTGGAATAACATGACAGAGAAAAGGATGTACATCACAGGAGGCATTGGTTCATCGGGATTGTTAGAACGGTTCACAACCGACTATGATCTTCCGAACGACAGAAATTATTCCGAATCCTGTGCATCCATCGGGCTTGCGATGTTTGGAAACCGGATGGCGCAGATCACAAAAGACGCAAAATATGCGGACATCGTGGAGAAAGCGCTTTACAATACAGTACTTGCCGGGATCGCGATGGATGGAAAGAGTTTCTTCTATGTCAATCCATTGGAAGTATGGCCGGATAACTGCATTGAGAGGACATCCATGGAGCATGTAAAGCCGGTCAGACAGAAATGGTTTGGTGTGGCGTGCTGTCCGCCGAATATTGCAAGAACACTTGCTTCTTTAGGACAGTACATCTATGGAGCAGATGAAAATAGTTTATACATTAATTTATACATATCCAATCAGACAAAACTTCTGCTTGGAGAGACAGAAACAGAAGTAATAATGGAAAGCAGTTTCTTAAAGGATGGAACGGTAACGGTTCATCTGGAATCAGAAAAAGCTTCCAAAGGAACACTGGCACTTCGGATTCCAGGTTACACAAAAGAATTTACCGTGTGGCGCGGAACACAGAAAATAGAAACACCGCTCATAAAAAAAGGTTATCTTATGATAACGGATCTTGCAGCATCTGAGGAGATCAAAATATCCTGTGACATGAAAGCAGGATTTGTATATGCAAATCCGAAAGTGAGAGCAGATGAAGGAAAAACATGTATCATGCGCGGTCCATTGGTATACTGCCTCGAAGAGACAGACAATGGAGAAAACTTAAGTTCCTTATATGTGGATACAAAAGAAGCGCTGACTGAAAAATGGGAGGAACAGTTATTAGGCGGTGTGATGACGGTGGAAGCAAAAGGAAAACGCATTTTGGAAGATCACTGGACAGCAGAAGAGTTATACAAAGAACAGCCGCCGGAGTTAAAGAATGTGACGTTAAAAGCAGTTCCTTACTGTTACTGGGGCAACCGGAAAACAGGGGAGATGGCAGTCTGGATCAGACAGCTGATCTGACAGAAAAACATGTATCACACGGAAGATCGTCTGAAAACAGGAGATACTTTCGATCTGATAAAGAAAAATATTTGGGAGGTAAATGTATGAAGAAGAAGGTTTTAGCAGCATTAATGTGCGCAGCAATGACAGTGGGAATGCTTGCCGGATGTGGCGGTAATTCCACAGCAGGAAACAGCAGTTCCGGTGCGGGGGAAGCAGCATCCGGTACAGAGAGCGCAGACAGCGGCGCAGGAAGAAGAGAGATGGACGTAGAGGGTGATGATGTCACAACACTTGAGGTCTGGACATTCATCGAGAACCATCAGGATTTCTACACCAACATGGCTGAGAAATGGAATGAGGAAAATCCGGATAAGAAAGTAAAACTTGTTTTATCCAACATGGCATATGATGATATGCACAACAAATTATCACTTGCATTAGAGTCAGGAGAGGGTGCTCCGGATGTCGTTGATATCGAGCTTGGTAAATTCCCTGCATTCATGACAGGCGATATCGGATTAAAACCATTGAACGATGCAGTAGAGCCGTATCTTGACAACGTAGTAGAGTCCAGATTACAGCTTTACTCCAAAGATGGTAACTATTATGGATTCCCGACACACGTTGGTACAACCGTTGCTTTCTACAACACGGAAGCATTAGAGGCAGCAGGTATTGATTACACAACCATCAAGACCTGGGATGACTTCAAAGAAGCAGGTGCAAAATACAAAGAAGCAACCGGAAAAACATTTGCAGCATGTGAGACAACTGCTCAGTGGACATTAAACTTAATGCTCGCTCAGAAAGGCGGAGATTACTTAAATGATGATGGAAGCCTTGCAGTAAACAATGACACAATGGTTGAATGTTTACAGACCATGAAAGATATGCAGGATGCAGGTGCTATGGACGTAATCGCCGGTGGACAGCCTGACAACGAGGAAGCATATCCGTTATACAACAGCGGTGATGTCGCAGCAGCAATCATGCCATTCTGGCAGACCAGCCGTTACTTAAGCTACATGACAGACCTTTCCGGTAAAGTTGCAATCGCAGCACCTCCTGTATTTGGTGACAACGATGCAGTAAAGACCATCGGTGGTGGTGGTACAGGTACAGCAGTTGTAGCATCCAGCCCGAATGCTGACCTTGCAGCAGAAGTATTCGCATACATCAAACTTTCTGACACAGCAAACGTAGAAGTTTGGAACGTATTAGGATTTGACCCGGTTAACACAGCAGTATGGACAGACAAATCTGTAACAGAGAACCCGGATAACAAGTATGTACAGTACTTCAATACAAAGCCATTTGATGCATTATTAGATGTTCAGGACGGCATCGGATTACTGACCTGCTACACAGATGAAAAGATGCCATCAATCAACAATATCTTCTGTACAGAGACTTTAAACAATGTTTTCGAGTCCGGTATGGATGTGAAAGAAGCGTTAGACGAAGCACAGTCAGCACTTCAGAATGAATTTGGAGAATAAGAGACAGATTTAAAACAGGCGGGGATGTGGGGCAGATGTCCTGCATCCCGTTTCCTGTTATGAGGGAAAAGGGGGCATTACAGCATGAATAAAGTGAAGAAGTTTTTGTATTCGCAAAAAGCAGCACCTTATGTGTTTATTCTTCCATTTGTTCTGACAGTCATTTTGTTTTGGGTATTCCCGATCGCAAACGGTGTACTGTTAAGTTTTCAGGACGTCCTGAAAGATAAATGGGTTGGAATGAGCAACTATAAGAGATTACTCTCAGATACATATTTCAGAAAAGCAGTCTGGAACAGCTTTAAATACATGGTGGGAACACTGGTACTTTTAATTCCGTTCCCGATGTTATTTGCAAGTATGTTAAACAGTAAACTGATGAAGGCGAAGGGATTTTTCAAATCTGTTTATTTTATCCCGGCACTGACATCTGTTGTCGTTGTAGGTACGATCTTCCGTCTGATGTTTGGTGAGATGGATACGGCACTTGCAAACCAGATTTTAAATTTCTTTGGACATTCTTCCATTAAATGGCTGAAAGGTGAATGGACCGGATACTTTGCACTTCTCCTGGTAGCGTGCTGGCGCTGGACCGGTGTCAATATCCTCTATTTCCTTGCAGGGTTACAGAATATCTCCACAGATCTTTACGAGGCAGCTTCCATCGACGGAGCAACAAAGTGGCAGCAGTTTAAGAGTATTTCCGTACCGCTCGTAAAACCGACCACGATCTATGTATTAACGATCAGTATTTATGCAGGACTTTCCATGTTCCTTGAGTCTTATATGTTATGGAAAGGAAACAACTCTCCACAGAATATCGGACTTACGATTGTTGGTTATCTGTATCGTCAGGGTATTGAAAAACGTGCAATGGGATATGCATGTGCAGTTGGTTTAGTGCTCCTTATCATTGTTATGATCATTAATATCATCCAGCTTGCACTGACCGGAACATTTAAGAAGGAGGAGAGATAATATGGCAGCAGAATCTATCGGAACAAGCCAGAAAAAGAAAGACAGGGCGGCAACCATAGGTATGATCATATTTTTTTCCATCCTTGCGATCCTTACCATCCTGCCGATCTACCTGTTGGTACTGGCAAGCTTTAAACCGGGAAATTTCCTGCTTCAGTATGGATTAAACCTGAATCTGGATATCCCACATCTGACACTGGACAATTATAAATTACTGTTTACCGGAAAACATGATTACTGGACATGGTTTGGCAACAGCCTGATCCTGACAGTTATCACAGTGATCCTGACCTTAGCAATCAGTGCATTCGTTGCATATGGATTTGCAGCCTATGATTTTAAAGGAAAGAATTTCTTCTTTATTATAGTGCTTTTGATCCTCTCTGTACCGTTTGAGGTTATTATGCTCCCTCTTTACAAACAGATTTCAGGCTGGGGCATGATGGACAGCTATGTATCGGTAGTACTTCCGTTTTTGGCACATGCATCCACGATTTTCTTCTTCCGTCAGTATCTATTGGGACTGCCTAAATCGCTGATCGAAGCAGGACGTATTGATGGTGCGACAGAGTACGGTATCTTTTTTAAACTGATCGTGCCGATCATGAAACCGGCATTCTCAGCGATGGCGATCTTAAATGGTATGAATGCATGGAACAATTATCTGTGGCCGTTATTAGTTATTCGTTCTGCAGACAAATACACACTGACCATTGGTCTTAATACACTGATCAACCCGTATGGTGATAACTACAGTCTGCTGGTTGTCGGTTCTGTATTTTCTATCATACCGATCTTTGTATTATTTATCTGCTTCCAGAAATACTTTATTGAAGGTATGACAGCAGGTGCGGTAAAAGAGTAAGATTTTAAATGACAGGAGGAAATACACATGAGCAGAAAAGCAAAAATGGTACTGGATAAAGAATTTCAGATCGCTCCGATCGACAAAAGGATTTACGGTTCTTTTATCGAACATCTTGGAAGAGCGGTATACGAAGGAATTTATCAGCCGGGACATCCGTCGGCAGATGAGGATGGATTCCGCAAAGATGTGATGGAGCTGGTAAAGGAGCTGGATGTGCCGATCATCCGTTATCCGGGCGGCAACTTTGTATCAAACTTTTTCTGGGAGGACTCTGTGGGGCCGGTTGAGGAGCGCCCGCACCGTCTGGAACTTGCCTGGAGGAGTTTAGAGAAAAATGAGATCGGTTTAAATGAATTTTCCAAATGGGCAAAGAAAGTCAATTCTGATGTCATGATGGCAGTGAACCTTGGAACGCGCGGTATTGCAGATGCCTGCAATCTGCTGGAGTACTGCAATCATCCGTCAGGAACGAAATACAGTGATCTTCGTATCAAACACGGTGTGAAAGATCCGCATAACATCAAGGTGTGGTGCCTTGGAAACGAGATGGACGGACCGTGGCAGATCGGACACAAGACGATGGAGGAGTACGGAAGACTTGCGGAGGAGACCGCAAAGGCAATGCGCCTGATCGATCCGGACATTGAACTGGTATCCTGCGGAAGCTCCAACCTGGATATGCCTACGTTCCCGGACTGGGAAGCTGTCACATTGAGCCATACCTATGATTATGTGGACTATATTTCCATGCATCAGTATTATGGCAACCGCGACAATGACAGCAATGATTTCCTTGCACAGTCCGATGATATGGATACGTTTATCCGCACAGTCATTGCGACCTGTGATTATGTCAAAGCGAAAAAACGCAGCAAAAAAGTCATGAATTTAAGTTTTGATGAATGGAATGTATGGTTCCACTCAAACGCTGCGGATGATGATATTACCGAGAACCATCCATGGCAGGTGGCACCTCCGATGTTAGAGGACATCTATAACTTTGAGGATTCCCTGTTGGTCGGACTGATGCTGATCACGCTGATGAAACATGCAGACCGTGTCAAGATGGCATGTTTAGCACAGCTTGTCAATGTAATCGCACCGATCATGACAGATGCAGCAGGCGGCGCATGGAAACAGACGATCTTTTATCCGTTCATGCACGCATCAAAATACGGCAGAGGCATCGCATTGCAGCCGGTAATTTCAAGTTCAAAACATGCAACTGCAAAACATGATGAGATCACGGATGTGGAGTCTGTGGCTGTCTACAACGAAGAAAAAGACGAAGTCACGATCTTTGCAGTAAACCGTAACTTAGAAGAGGATGTAGAGCTTACCACCGATGTGCGCAGCTTTGCGGGATACCGGATCAAAGAGCATATCGTGATGGAAAATGACGATTTAAAGGCTGCAAATACCCTGACCGAACAGAACGTATATCCGGTTAATGCAGATGACAGAAGCAAATTAGATGACGGTGTTGTCACGAGCGTGTTAAAGAAAGCATCCTGGAACGTGATCCGTCTCGGAAAATAGAACGTGACAGCAGTTGTGTGAACAAATTGTTACAGATTCTTCAAAGAGTATTCAAAAAATGTACAATTGGATTTCACAAATTGCGGATATATTATTAGTATCACGAAAGAGTGATAAAACTTTTTTTCATAAATTCTCCCCCTTTTTAAATCCACCATTTCCCCAAATGGTGGATTTTTTTAATTCATAGGAAATTACGTCCTATGAATTAAAAAGCCCTCCGGGCGGGATGCGCATCTCGCGGAGTAGAAGTTAGCTGTAAACAGCACCGCCAGGGCGCGAAAGAGTCGCAGGCACAGGAGTATTTTGAGATGTATGAAACGAGAGAAAACAGTTGAGAAAAATGTCATTTATGTTATATTATGAGGAAAGGAGTGGTCATATGAGCAACACAACGAAAAGGGCATTAGAGGTATCCTTAAAAAAATTACTTTTACAGAAACCGTTAGACAAAATTACGATCCAGGATCTGACCATGGACTGCGGAATCAGCCGTATGGCATTTTATTACCATTTTAAAGATATCTATGATCTGGTGGAGTGGGCATGCGTGGAGGACGGAAAGCGGGCGCTGCAGGGAAAGCGTACTTACGATTCCTGGCAGGAAGGGTTAGAGCAGATTTTTGAGGCTGTGCTGGAAAATAAACCGTTTATCATGAATGTGTACCGTTCGGTCAGTAAGGAGCAGATTGAAAATTATCTCTATAAACTGACGTATGACCTGATCGAGGGTGTGGTCGAGGAACAGTCACAGGAAAGCAGCCTCTCAGAGGAAGACAGGCGTTTTATTACAGATTTTTACAAGTATGGTTTTGTCGGCGTCATGTTAGACTGGATCAAAGATGGTATGCAGGAAAACTACAGCATGATTGTCAAAAAAATGAGCCTGACACTGCACGGAAATATCAGAAATTCGATCGAGAATTTTTTGGATGAAGGGTGACTTATGTTTCGAATGACAGCCTGGAACATCGTCCGGTTAATTTTTGTACGCTGTATCAGATTTAAAAATGCAGGCTGATTATTTATCAAAACAGGCGGAATGATAAAAATATTGTCATTTCGCCTGTTTTGTATATTGGATTTTTATTTGGAAAGTAATAAGATGACCACAGAACGAAGATAATAAAAGCAGTTAGAGAGGAGATTCTTATTATGTCAAATAAAAATAAAACGATCGCGTTAGCATCTTTGATTGCAGCAGGAGCTGGTGTGGCTGCAGTTGCTGCAAGTAACAGTCATAAACAGGCAAAGGCAAAGAAAATTGCTGAAAAACAGCAGGCAGAGAGCGGTACACCATATCGCAATACAGAGTGTGGAAAATACCAGAAAAACAGTAAAGGCATTTATTATACCAATGGTAACTACGAGGCATTTGCACATCCGAAAAAACCGGAAGGTGTCGATGAGAAAAACGCTTACATCGTAGGAAGCGGTCTTGCATCTTTAGCAGCAGCATGTTTCCTGGTTCGTGATGGTCAGATGCCGGGCGATCATATCCATATCTTAGAGGCAATGGATATCGCAGGCGGTGCATGTGATGGTATCTTTGATCCGTCCAGAGGATACGTAATGCGTGGCGGCCGTGAGATGGAGAACCATTTTGAGTGTCTGTGGGATCTCTTCCGCAGCATTCCTTCCATCGAGACACCGGGTGTATCCGTACTCGATGAATACTACTGGCTGAACAAAGAAGATCCGAACTATTCTTTGTGCCGTGCAACTGAAAACCGTGGCGAGGATGCACATACCGATGGCAGATTTAATTTAAGCCAGAAAGGCTGCATGGAGATCATGAAACTTTTCATGACCAAAGATGAGGATCTGTATGACAAGACGATCGAGGATGTTTTTGACGATGAAGTATTTGATTCTACTTTCTGGCTGTACTGGAGAACCATGTTTGCATTTGAAAACTGGCACAGCGCATTGGAGATGAAACTTTATTTCCAGAGATTCATTCATCATATCGCAGGTCTCCCGGATTTCAGTGCACTGAAATTTACCAAATACAATCAGTATGAATCACTGATCCTGCCAATGCAGAAATATCTGGAAGCAGCAGGAGTTGATTTCCAGTTTAATACGGAAGTGACCAACGTGATCTTTGATATCAAAGATGGCAAAAAAGTGGCAACCGCGATCGAGTGCAAGGTAAAAGGTGTTGAGAGCGGCATCGTTCTGACAGAGAATGATCTTGTATTTGTAACAAACGGAAGCTGCACAGAGGGTACGATCTACGGTGACCAGAACCATGCACCGAACGGAGATGCCGAAGTCCGCAACAGTGGCTGCTGGAACTTATGGAAAAACATTGCAAAACAGGATCCGTCCTTTGGACGTCCGGAGAAGTTCTGCTCCGATGTTGCCAAGACAAACTGGGAGTCTGCAACGGTAACTACACTGGATGATAAGATTATTCCATATATTACAAATATCTGCAAGAGAGATCCAAAGAGCGGCAAAGTTGTAACCGGAGGCATCGTAAGCTGCAAGGATTCCAGCTGGCTGTTAAGCTGGACAATCAACAGACAGGGACAGTTCAAAGAGCAGGATAAAGATAAAGTCTGCGTATGGGTATACGGACTGTTTACCGATGTACCAGGTGATTTTATAAAGAAACCGATGAAAGAATGTACTGGTAAGGAGATCACAGAAGAGTGGCTGTACCATCTTGGTGTACCGACAGATCAGATCGAGGAGCTTGCAGAGCACAGTGCAGTCTGCGTACCGACAATGATGCCGTACATTACAGCATTCTTTATGCCAAGAACGAAAGGTGACCGCCCGGATGTTATCCCGGATGGCTGTGTAAATTTTGCATTCTTAGGACAGTTTGCGGAGACACCGAGAGATACCGTATTTACCACAGAGTATTCTGTCAGAACAGCAATGGAAGCTGTATATGGACTGCTTGGCGTAGACCGTGGTGTACCTGAGGTATGGGGAAGCGTTTACGATATCCGTGAGCTTTTAGACAGTACAGTCAAACTCATGGATGGCAAATCTCCGTTAGAGATCCAGCTTCCTGGTCCGCTTAACGCATTAAAGAAACCACTGATCCATCTTGTAAAGGGGACTGTAGTTGAGAAAGTGCTGCGTGACCACAATGTATTAAAAGATGGGATGTTAGAGTAAGATGGGATGTTAGAGTAATAAATAAGAGGGTGAAAACACGGGAAATCCTGTGTTTTCACCCTCTTATACATATTTTGGGGATGTTCGCGGAGCATTCCACAATAATAAGAGACTATTTTTTCATTTCCTGATAAGGCAGGAATGAAAATCCATTTTTCTTATATACATTGACGGCTCTTTCATTTTCTTCCTCTACCTCCAGCCGCAGGATGGCGTCCGGATATTTTCCCCCGATATAATCGATAAATTTGCTTCCGATGCCGGCCCCACGGCAGGATTCTTTGATATAAATGTCCTCGATCCACATGCATGGTCTGCCAAACTCTGTGGAAAAACTTTTTGCAATCATGCCATAGCCCTGGATTTCGCCGGAAACTTCAAAAATATAGCCTTCCAGATACGGATTGTCATTGATGCAGTTTTCAATATCGCTGCGAAAAATATCATCGGATCCGTTGGTGAAAACCGCTGGGGATGCGTAAAATATTCGCATCATTTCAAGGACACTGTCTTTATCTTCAAATGTCATAGGCTTTATGATAAGGTTCATTTTAATCTCCATTTCTGTGCTGGCTTTTGTATAACAAAAACAGCATATCATCTATTCTAAGTACAAAAGGAAGTTCTGTCAAATTGTATTTTTCAGAATACTTTAACGCTTTAAATAAAAAAAGCACTTGCCATTCTCCGAAAAAGAGGCTATCATGTTACTAAAATAAGTCAGCAAAAGGTATTATATACCAAAAAGTATACAAAACAGGAGGATTAAATCATGGAAAAGCGTATTTCAGGCCACACAGGACTTTTAGCATTGATCGGTTCGCCGGTCGGTCATTCAGGATCGCCGGCGATGTACAATTACAGCTTTGAGAAGCTGGGGTTAGATTATGCGTATGTGGCTTTTGATATAAAAGAGGACAAGGTAAAAGATGCGATCGCTGCAATGAAGACCTTTAACATGCGTGGCTGCAATGTTACCATGCCGGATAAAGTTGAGGCTGCAAAATACATGGACGAGCTTTCACCGGCAGCGCAGATCATCGGTGCTGTCAATACAATTGTCAATGACAATGGAAAGCTGACCGGTCACATCACAGACGGCGAGGGATTCGTACATAACTTAAGAGATCACGGTATTGAGATCAAAGGAAAAAAGATCACAGTAGCCGGAGGCGGCGGTGCTGCGACGGCGATTCAGGTACAGTGTGCTTTAGACGGTGCGAGAGAGATCTCTATTTTCAATATCAAGGATGCATTCTTTGAGAGAACCTTACAGACGGCAGAGAAGATCAAAAAGGCAGTGCCGGAGTGTGTGGTCAATGTATATGACATTGCAGATACCGTAAAGATGACAGAAGAGATCCAGTCAAGTGATATCTTTGCCAATGCCACGATCGTTGGAATGAAGCCGATGGATGACCAGAGTGTTGTAAAAGACCTGTCTGCATTTCGTCCGGGACTTGTCGTTGCAGATGCTGTATACAATCCGGAAGAGACGAAACTTCTTCGCGAGGCAAGAGAAGCAGGATGTACCTGTGTCGGAGGAAAAGGAATGCTGTTATGGCAGGGAGTTGCTGCATTCAAACTTTACACGGGACAGGATATGCCGGTAGATGATGTGAAAAAATTATTCTTCAGCTAGTACATATCGGTGGATGGTACGAAGAAACACCTTAACCAGGAATGGGAAGTCTGGTTGGGCGAAAAATGGATCATGCATATTGGTTTTGCCCGTTTTCAGGGTATAATTAGAGAAAAATGAAACATATTGGATGAAAAAAATATTTTTCATGTGTAAATAGCCCAGGATTTTTGGAAATCCTGGGCTATTCTCTTCATTATGAGCGGTATACACCCATATTAATTATTTTGAAGGGGAAAATTTGGCATTTATGGGTGAAACAAATAGGGAAAAAGAAAGTTACGCCCATTCTGTAATCATATCATGTGAAAAATCAGCACATGATCGTCACTTGCTTCGCTCGGCAGTCTTATCTTACAGATAATCATGTTTTGCAAGTACATTTAAGATATTACGTCCTTCTTCGGTACCTTCAATGATTCTTCTTGCACGTTTGCTGTCACCGATATTTACGATCTCTACGTTAGTGTCTGCGAAAGCTTCCTCTAACTGGTCTAATACAGGGTTGTTTGCTCTCATTCCGAGGCAGATGAAACCATAATCAAACGGGATCTCATCAATTTCACCCTGTGGATTTTTAACGATGAAACGATCGTTCTGAACTTCCTGCAGAGCAGTGTTTGTCATCTGTTTTACGTTATATTTTGCCATCTTGGCATTGGTATCACATTTTGTAACCGGATCAAGACCATTTCCGATCATTGGAAGCATTTCTACCATAGTTACGTCAGAACCGCGCTCGGTAAAGAATTCCATCACATCAAGACCTACGGCACCACCACCGATGATCGCAACTTTCTTGCCATCCATTTTTTCTGGATAATCGTTGATGCGGTCGATCATCTTTAATACGGTAGCAACATTGCTGTCATCTTTGTCAACAAGGTCATGCAGACCGGTGATTGGTGGCAAAGTAGGAACAGAACCGGTTGCATTTACGATGATATCCGGGTTTAAGCTCTTTACTAATTCCGGTGCAGCACTTGTATTCCTGAAGATGAATAAGTTGTGAAGCTTGCTTGCACGGTGGATCATATAGTTCGGGAAGTCAGCTAAACGTTTCTTATCCGGGATCTTGGAAATCACGGAAGCAAGACCGCCAAGCTCAGCTTTTTTCTCAATTAAGAAGGTGGTGCATCCAACTTCTGCTGCAGTGCAGGCTGCCTCTAAACCGGCAGTACCGCCACCGATGACTACAACGTTGCAAGGTTTGTTGATCTTATGTTTCATGTAATCTTCGCCGGAGTTGACAGCCGGGTTTACGGTACAGCGGATCGGCTGGTTTAAACCGATACGATGTCCTGCACATCCGATGTTACAGGAAATACATTTGCGGATATCACATTCTTTTCCAAACTCAACTTTGTTAACCCATTCCGGATCAGCGATCAGTCCACGTCCCATTCCGATAAAGTCAGCGTCGCCTTTTGCTAAGATATCCTCAGCAACTTTCGGGTCGCGGATATTACCGACAGTCATACATGGTTTGCCGTATTTCTCTTTTACAGCTTTTGCCATGTAAGAACGCCAGCCGTCCGGTAAATAGTTTGCATCGATCTGGTACTGGATAGAACCATTCAGACCACAGGAAACATCAAATACATCAACTTCTTTCTCAAAGTACTGTAAATACTCTAAAGTATCCTCTAAGGTATTTCCGCCTTCTACCATCTCATCAGCACTGATACGGACGAAGATCGGGAAGAAAGGTCCAACCTGTTTACGAACTTCCTCGATGACTAATTTTGCAAATCTTGCACGGTTTTCTGCAGAACCGCCAAATTCGTCTGTTCTCTTATTGGTGACAGGAGAGAGGAACTGGCTGATTAAGTAGGAGTGTCCTGCGTGGATCTCAACTGCATCAAATCCGCAGATCTGGGCACGTTTTGCAGCCTCACCATATTTTTTAACAATGTGCATGATCTCGTCTTTCTCTAATGGACGAGGAATCTCTCCGCCTGCCTTGGAAGGTACATCAGAAGCGGAAACCGGCTGCATTCCGATACGGGAAGACATTGCGGAAGCACCTGCGTGGTTTAACTGGATCGCGATACATGCGCCGTGTTTGTGTACGTTTTCACATAATTTGAACAGACGCGGGATATAGTTGTCTAAGTCGATGCGAAGCTGTGTGGTACCGTTAGAACCCTGCGGGGAATCAACGCTTGCGTTCTCGACGATCAGAAGACCTGTGCCGCCCTTTGCACGCTGCTCATAATAATTGATATGAAGAAAACTCATTTCACCGTTCTGTTCACCATAGTTTGTTCCCATTGGTGTCATAACGATTCTGTTTTTTACGGTCATACGACGGATGGTCATTGGTTCAAAAATATGAGGATACTTGTTTTTCATGATAATCTCCTTTGCAGTTGAATGTATAAATTGTGTGTGGCTGAGATTGTTGGATAATGAAAACTGCAGCATAGCTTTTGGAATGTCAGAAAACGTGGCGCGGTAGACGTGCAGTTTTGGGCGGGCAGATAATTATGTTTTAGATAGTTACTTTTTTAACAATGAAAAAGTCTGTGTGCTCTTTCTGCAATTAATGTACCCTGAAACGGGGAAAAAATCCAATTCGTTTTTTGGAATAAAATGATAGAATTTCTCTATTGATTCTAAGGGGGAAGATTGTTATCCTTGATAATATAGGATTTGGGTGTCAAAAGGTGGATTCAGGTTTTTGTTTGGCAAATTGCCAGCCACTAAGTTGTGAGCCACCTCCTGACACCTGAATCAATATCGAAAACAATGTGCGCGGCGGGCATGCGCATATTCGGAAGAAACCGGGGGACGGATTCATGAATTTAAGTCAGTTACAGTATTTTAGAACTTTAGCGAAGGAAGAACATTATACGAGAGCTGCGCAGATCTTATCGATCACGCAGCCGTCTTTAAGCCATGCGATCGCACAGTTAGAGCAGGAACTTGGGACAAGATTATTTGAAAAAAAGGGAAGAAATGTAGTTCTGACACGATATGGAAAAATTTTCTTTCCATATGTGGAAGAATCTTTAAAAGTATTAGAGGAGGGCGTGCAGCGGACGAAAGCGTTAAATGGAAGCAAAGAAGGTATGATACATCTCGCCTACATCTATACCCTTGGCAGCACGTTTGTGCCGAAGATGGTGCGGAGATTTTTAGATGCCTACCCGGATTATCATATTGATTTTCATTTTATTGTCGGAACGACCGGAGATATCATAGAGGGGCTCAAAAACGACCAGTATGATATGGTGTTTTCCTCCTATCAGGATGGGGAGCCGGATATTGATTTCCGGCAGATCGGGGATCAGAAGTTAGTGCTTGCCGTGCCGAAAGATCATCCGCTTGCCATGTACGACAGCGTGGATTTAAAGGACACGGTAGATTATCCCCAGATTTATTTCCAGAAGGGAAGCGGACTGCGCCCGGTTGTCGATCAGATGTATGAGCAGATCAGTGTATTCCCAAAGATCGCGTTTGAAATAGAGGAAGACGGCAGCATGGCAGGGCTTGTTGCCCAGGGATTTGGCATCGCAGTCATGCCGGATATTCCGATTTTAAAAACGCTTGACGTCAAAACCCTGACCATCACAAACCCGGAGTACGAGCGCCATGTCTACCTCGCCACCATGAAAAAACGCTATCTTTCCCCGGTCGCAAAATCCTTCATCCAGTTCGTCACGCAGGAGACGGCGTAGCGAGCCTCACAATAGTCATAACTTTAAAAAGAGTTTCGCGCAGGCTGACCGCCATCCCATCAATGATACATCCTCCGCACAAACTGGATAAACCGCTGCACCGCCGGCAGCTGATATTTCCCTCGCATATATCCCATATATACAGTATGTGAAAATGTTTCCTGCGAGATCAGCGGACGGATGCAGATGTCATCCCTGTGGATCGTATCCACATCTGCGACAAGGGCTATCCCAAAGTCTTTCGCCACGAGCGAGGCAATTCCGTTTTCATCGGGGGATTCGCAGATGAAATTCGGGAGCACACCATGCTCCTTAAAAAAATTACGCGTATATTTTCCGAGACCGGAATGTCTTGCATATCCAAGAACCGGGTATTTTTGAAAATCTCCGGCCTCAATCTCATCTTTTTTACAGAGAGGATGTCCGATAGGAAGAATCGCTACAAGGTCCTGCTTTATAATAGGAATAAACTCAATATTTGGTTCATTTGCAGAGTAAGAACCAAAGATCAGATCATAAGAACCTTTCTTTAAACCTTCTATATTCATGGAAGTGATATCCTGAAAAAAGTGAAACGTAATATTTTTATTCTGCTCTAAGGAAAGAAATGAGCGGACAGTATTCGGAATAAATTCACGGGCAAGCGGGGAAACATAAGCAATATCGATATGTCCGCCGTTGGTTGCAATCTGCTGCATTTTATTGGAGGCGCGTGTCACATCATCTAAAATCTGTGTGACATGCTCTAAAAAAATCTCACCGGCTTTTGTGAGTGTCACATTGCGCCCGCGTTTTTCGAAGAGTGTGACGCCGAGCTCATTTTCCAAAGCGGCGATGGAACGGCTTAAACTTGGTTCGGAAATATTTATTTTTTCTGCCGCCTGGTTGAAGTGCTGAAGGACGGCTGCCTGGTAAAAATACCCCAACTGATTGAGTGTCATGTATAGATCTCCTTATAAATGATAGATAATATCTATGGATTACAAAATAAAATCTTTGTATTTGTACAGATTATATCATAATTAATGCATTAAAGCTACTGAAAAAGCATGAAATTAGCATTGGATGTATTAAAAAAAGCGTTGTATAATAATTATATCAGAGGTTGTTAAGTTTTTAACAAAGCGGGCAGGTAATGTTAAAAACATGAAACTAATAAGAAAATCATGCAAGAAGAAAAAAGGAGAACACTACTATGGCAGAGAGAATCACAGGTCACACAGAGCTTATCGGATTAATGGCTTACCCAATCAGACATTCCAGTTCACCGGCAATGCACAATGAGGCATTTGCATATTTAGGACTTGACTATGCTTACCTTGCATTCGAGGTTGACAACAGCACATTAGAGGATGCGATTAAAGGTCTTCGTGCATTAAAGATGGTTGGTTCTAACGTATCCATGCCAAATAAAACAGTTGTTGGCCAGTACCTTGATAAATTATCACCGGCTGCAGAGCTTTGCGGAGCTGTTAATACGATTGTAAATGAGAATGGTGTATTAACAGGACATATCACAGATGGTATCGGATTTATGCAGTCCTTAAAAGACAACGACATCGACGTGATCGGAAAGAAAATGACCATCGCAGGTGCCGGCGGAGCTGCAACAGCAATCGAGATCCAGGCTGCATTAGACGGAGTAAAAGAGATTTCTATCTTCAATATTCATGATAAATTCTGGGAGAACGCAGAGGCAACTGTGAAAAAGATCAACGAGAGAACAAACTGCAAAGCAACTCTTTATGATTTAGACGACAAAGAGAAATTAAGAGAAGAGATGGCAGATTCCTACATCTTCGTAAACGGAACAGGTGTTGGTATGAAACCATTAGAGGGAATGTCCGTTGTTCCTGACAAATCTTTCTTCCGTCCGGAACTGATCGTTGTAGACGTTCCTTACTCTCCGCTTGAGACAAAGATGCGTTCTATGGCAAAAGAAGTTGGATGTAAGACAATGAACGGTCTTGGAATGATGTTATTCCAGGGTGCAGCAGCATTTAAACTATGGACAGGAAAAGATATGCCGATCGAGCACATGAAAGAAGTATTAAACATCAAATACGAATAAAATCCCCCCCAATCAAAATCACATGCGGCGGTATGAAAAAATGCCGCTGCATCACAACTCAAATTGAGGAGAAAATTAATGAACAAAAAATATTTACCGAGCGCACTGATTCTTTATTTAAATTATTTTATCCATGGTGTCGGCTGTTCCATTTTAGGACAGGCAGTGATCAAGGAAGCTCTTGCAGCATCCTGGGGCGTAGAGGCAATGGCAATCACAGCCATTTCTGCAGCACTTGGACTGGGCAGACTGATCGCACTTCCATTTGCCGGCCCTCTTTCTGATAAATTAGGCCGCCGTATCTCCACTGCAATCGGAAGCGGTTCTTATGCAATATACCTGATCGGACTTGCGCTTGCATTTAATGCAGGAACAAATGGCGGATATCAGATTGCATATATCTGCGCAATCGTTGGTGGTATTGCCAACTCTTTCCTTGATACCGGAATTTACCCGGCTGTAGGTGAGATCATTTATAAAGCACCGGGCGTTGCAACGATGGGAATTAAATTTTTCATTGCAATCGCACAGATGATCCTGCCGTTCGTACTTGGCGCAACGGTAGCAACAACAGCAGCAGGTCTTACATCTTATAACACATTATTCTTTGGATGTGGTATCATTTATATTGTATTATTAGTATTAGTAATGCTTTTCCCTCTCCCGGATGCGGATCAGAAGGCGGCGGGAGAAAAAGAAGGACTGATCGCCAGCTTAAAACATACACATTTTTCCATCGAGTCTGTTGCAATGATCCTGATCGGTTTTACCTGTACCGGTACATTCCAGCTCTGGTTAAACTGTGCGCAGAACTTTGCAAAAGAGAATGTGGGCTGGACAGATCCTTCCATCATGCAGACTTACTATTCTGCAGGAACTATGCTTGCTTTGATCGTAACTGCATTACTGACAAGAAAAATTAAAGACGTCAGATTTATTCTGATCTATCCGGTAATCTGTCTGGCTGCTCTGGTTGTTGTATTAGTTGGAAAGAGCCAGCCTCTTATGATCGCAGGTGCATTTTTGATCGGCTGGGCAGGCGCAGGCGGATTACTTCAGATCGCTACATCAGTCTGCAACATGCTTTTCCCGAAAATCAAGGGAACAGTAACTGCACTGGTTATGATTGCATCTTCTCTGTGTAACTACACGATCCTGACAGCAGCATCCAAAATGCAGCCTTCCCAGGTTATGGTTATGAATATCGTGTTGACAACAATCGGCGTATTGCTGGGATTATTTGTAAACCTTCGTTACACAAGTATGGTTGAGCAGGCACAGGCAGATAATCAGAAGAAGATCTATTAAAGTAAAAACAGGAGGAAAAATAATGAGTTCATATGTAGAAGTTCGTGGCGTGAAAATCGGTGAAGGCGTACCAAAAATCTGCGTACCGATCGTTGGAAAAACAAAAGAAGAGATCCTTGCAGCAGCAAAGTCTTTTGCAGATGTAAAGATGGACGTTGTTGAATGGCGTGTTGACTGGTTTGACGGTGTGTTCGATTTCGCTCAGGTAGAGGACGTGTTAAAAGATCTGCGTCCGGCACTTGGCAATACACCGATCCTGTTCACTTTCCGTACCTCAAAAGAGGGTGGCGAGAAAGCAATCAAACCGGATGTTTATGTAGAGTTAAACAAAAAAGCAGCAGCAACCGGACTGGTTGACTTAGTTGACGTGGAAGCTTTCACAGGTGATTCTTATGTCAAAGAGATCATCGAAGCTGCACACGAAGCGGGTGTGGCAGTTGTCGCTTCTAATCATGATTTTGACAAGACACCGGATAAAGATGATATCGTTGGACGTCTCCGCAAAATGCAGGATTTGGATGCAGATATCCCGAAGATCGCTGTAATGCCGCAGAACAAAAAAGATGTCTTAACACTTCTTGCAGCAACGGAAGAGATGGTATCTGAGTATGCAGACAGACCGATCATCACGATGTCTATGGCAGGAACCGGCTTGATCAGCCGTCTGTGCGGTGAAGTATTCGGTTCTGCACTGACCTTTGGCGCAGTTGGAAAAGCATCTGCACCGGGACAGATGAACGCAGCAGATTTAAATACTGTTTTAACTCTGATCCATGAGAGCATGTAATAAGCGTATTTTCGAAAAGGATGTCCCATATCGAGACAATTCTCATAAGTAGCAAAAACCGGATGTCAAATGAAGTGTCTTTTGACACCCGGTTTTTTAATTCACAGGAAATCAAATTTGAAAAAAACCAGAGAAATCCGATAAGATATATAGAGAGGTTATACAAAGAAAGGAGAAAAGGCTGCATGAAAAAGTTTATTCATGTCATAGACGAAAGTCTTGAAGAAATCCTGATGGTTCTCATGTTAGCGGCTATGACGTTAATTATGGGGTGTCAGGTATTTTCCAGATATATTCTTGGAGTATCGCTTTCGTGGTCGGAGGAGATCACCAGATATTTGTTTATATGGTCTGCATTTTTAAGTGTAAGTCTCTGCACCAGAAAATGCATTTCAATCAAAGTTGATCAGTTCATCAAAATGTTTCCGAAACGTGGAAAAACGATTTTTAAGATTACGAATCTCACGGTAGAGTTTGTATTTTTTGTCTATCTGATCCCTTTCTCCTTTCTATATTTAAAAGCAACGATAGAGAGCGGACAGGTCAGCCCGGCATGTGGTCTGCCAATGTATTATGTGCAGTCAGCCCCGTTTTTCTGCTTTATTTTAACAGCGTTCCGCATCGTACAGCGCTGGTTTGGTGAGTGGCGCATTTTACTTGGAAAAGAAAAGAAACCGTTAGAAGAGGGCGATATTGCCTCTGTGATCGAGGAGGCAGTCGTTGAAAATCCGGAGCATGCGGATGCTGGAGATATGGATACATCAGGTGTTACAGTTGGAAAGGAGAGATAGATGTCAGCAGTTGTTGTTTTTATTATTTTTGCAATATGTCTTGTGATCGCAATTCCGATCTCTATTTCACTTGGAATTGTGGCTGTGCTGCCGGGCGCATTTGACGCTTCATTTACGGCAAGTGCAGGGTATGTCATCCGTTCCATGGTCGGAGGAATCGACAGTTTCCCCCTGCTTGCAGTACCGATGTTCGTGCTTGCGGGAATCCTTATGGCGCACGGTAAAATTTCAGAAAAATTATTTGATGTATTTGTTTATTTCCTTGGAAACAAAAGAGCGGGAATACCATGTGCAGTGATCATTACCTGTCTGTTTTATGGAGCAATTTCAGGTTCTGCACCGGCGACCGTTGCTGCGGTCGGAAGTATGACGATCCCGCTTCTGATCGAACTTGGTTATGAAAAGGATTTTTCCACGGCGATCGTTGCAGTGGCGGGCGGTCTTGGCGTTATCATCCCGCCGAGTATCCCGTTTATCATGTATGCGATGGCAACCGGTGAATCGGTCAGTGACCTGTTTTTAGCAGGTATCGTACCGGGCATGATGATCAGCGCACTGCTGATCTTTTACGCATATTATTACTGCCGCCGTCACGGTGAGGACAGAGAGAAGATCCAGGCGAAAATGGATCAGCTCAAAGCAAAAGGATTCGTTAACATTTTAAAAGAGAGTATCTGGGCGCTCTTAAGCCCGGTGATCGTACTTGGCTGTATTTATACCGGTGTGGCATCCCCGACGGAGGCGGCTGTCATCTCCGTATTTTATTCCCTGTTTGTCAGTCTGTTCATTTACAGATCCATCAAAGTAAAACAGATCTGGGGCATCATGGTGGAGGCGATGAAGACCTATGCGCCGATCTTATTTATCCTTGCAACATCGACCGCGTTTTCGCGTGTGCTCACGCTGATGCAGGTACCGCAGGATGTCAGTGCATGGATCATGACACATTTCTCCAATGAGATCGTACTGCTTATTGTCATCAACGTGGTACTTCTGATTGTTGGTATGGTCATGGATACGACCCCGGCGATTCTGATTTTAAGTCCGATTTTACTGCCGATCGTGGAACATGTCGGAATGAATCCGATCCATTTCGGTGTCATGATGATCGTAAACCTTGCGGTTGGATTTGTCACACCTCCGGTCGGCGTCAACCTGTTTGTGGCAAGTTCGCTTACCAATGTGCCGATGATGCAGATCGCAAAGAAGGCAATGCCGATGATCGGATATTTCATGCTTGCACTGCTTCTGATCACATTTATTCCGGCAATCAGTCTCTGTCTGCTTTAATAAGGAGGGCAAAAATTTGAAGAATTGTAAGAAAAAGATATTATGCGGTTTCCTTGCAGGGGCAGTACTTTTTGCAAGTGGCTGCGGGAATAAAGATACACAGGATCAGGCAAAAGTGCAGCGTTATGCGTGGCCGCTTGGAAGTTCAAGCCCGGAGGATACGGTCACACAGATCTATGCAGAAAAATTTGCAGAGGAAGTGGAGCGTTTGAGCGGCGGGACGATGCTGATTTCTGTTTATCCAAACAGTGTACTTGGCGGAGACAGAGAGTTATTAGAGTCCTGCAAAGAGGGTGATATCCCGTTTGTGGTCCAAAATACGGCACCGCAGGTGACTTTTATGCCGGATGTTGCAGTATTTGATATGCCGGCAGTGTTTGAAACGATCGATGAAGTGCGGGAACATGTGGATAACCCGGATTTTCTTTCTATGATGCAGCAGGTATACGGGGATGCCGGATATGTCCTTTTAGGATACGCCGACCAGGGATTCCGTGTGATGACCACAAACCGCAACGTGCAGTCAATCTCTGATTTTAAGGGACAGAAGATCCGTACCATGGAAAATTTCTATCACATGGCATATTGGAAAGCGCTTGGTGCCAGCCCGACACCGATGACATTTTCCGAGGTGTATATCGGACTGCAGCAGGGAACCATCGATGCGCAGGAAAATCCGTATGAGGTCATTGTTTCTAATAAATTATATGAGCAGCAGGATTATGTCGTGGAGACAAACCATCTGCCGCATCTGATCTCACTGATCGTCAGTGATGAGTTTTTTGAAGGACTGACCGGCGAGCAGCAGGAAATCATCAGAGAGGCTGCGGAGACAGCGAAAGAATATGCGAGAGAGCAGTCGGATGAGCGTATCGCATCCCGTATCCAGACAATCGAGGAAAGCGGTACACAGATTATTTCATTGAATGATGAAATGTATGAACAGATCAGAGAACTCTGCAAGCCGGTATATGAGTCAATTGAAAAAAATGTATCAGAGGATCTGGTCGGTGCATATCTTGGCGATATGAAAGGTGTGATCGAGTAGAAAACATGTCGGAAATGATATTATACACTTTAAAACATAAATACTTTAAAGTGTTAAAATATTTTGCTTGCGGAATGTGTCACATCTTGTTATAATGCTTTTTATAAAACAGGGAGGAAAATCCTTTGCTCACCAGAGGTCAGATTTTACAGAGTAAAATTGCATTTTCCTTCGGAAAACAAGGGAGGAAAATCCTCTGCTCGCCAGAGGGCTCGCATTTTGCTCCGCAAAACAAGGAGGATTTAAAATGGATAAGATAGAAGCGATCCGTGAGAAAATTGGAGAATGTGATGATATCATCATCGAACAGCTTGCAGTTCGGATGTCATATATACAGGAAATTATTTCTTATAAGAAAGCAACCGGTATTCCAATCTTACAGCCGGAACAGGAGAAGAAACAGACAGACGCATTAAAGAACAAACTCGGTGACAATGAGTTTGAGGAAGAGATTCTTGATATTTTCAAATATATCATGAAAAACAGCCGCCGTATCCAGGCAAAGAGTCTGTTTGACTACAATATCTTCCTGATTGGATTCATGGGAGCCGGAAAGAGTACGATAGCCGGAGAACTGAAAGATAAACTTGAGATGGACCGCGTGGAGATGGATCAGATGATCGTAGAAAAACAGGGCATGTCCATTTCTGAGATCTTTGACGAATACGGTGAGGCATATTTCCGTAACTTAGAGAGCAATACCTTAATTGAGCTGCAGAAAAGAAAACAGACGATCGTCTCCTGCGGCGGCGGTGTTGTTATGAGAGAAGAAAACACCGATCACATGAAAAAGAACGGACGTGTCGTATTACTTACCGCAAAACCGGAAACTATCTATGAGCGTGTCAAAGACAGCGACGAGCGCCCGATCTTAAATAACAACATGAATGTTGAATTCATCAGCGGACTCATGGATAAACGAAAAGACCGTTACGAAGCAGTCGCAGACATCACCGTTGCCACAGACGGAAAAAACGTTACCCAGATCTGCGAGGAGATCATCTCCAAACTGATCGCACTGGATAATGCGAAAGAAGCATAGGTATCTGCAGTAAATAGAAAAAGGTGGTCACAGACTTTAGGATGTGACCACCTTTTATACACGAAGCTGCAAAATTTTTAACTAAATCGTAATCAGCTTATACTGATCATTTCCAAGTCCAATCTTAACAGCATGTGCAATGCAGCTCTTCCACTCCGTATCCGGATGTGTCATATGGAAATGATCATGATTCTCATCATCGCCATGCTTTTTCAGATTTTCACCCAGAACACTGTTTTCCACCGGAGTCATCTGGTTACAAAGATCCGCACATGCCACATCAAGTGCAACCGGATCAAAGGATGCTAACATACCAACATTCGGAATGATTGGAATATCATTCTCCGCATGACAGTCACAGTTTGGCGAAACGTCACAGATCAGAGAAACGTGGAAACATGGACGGTCTTTGCAGACAGCCAGACTGTATTCTGCCATTTTGTAGTTGAGCATGGTGATCGAATCATTGAAATCTGCGGCAATCGCGTCTTTTGGGCAGACGGCTAAGCAGCGTCCACATCCGACACATTTATCATGGTCGATCGACGCTTTGTGGTCGTGAAACTGCGGTGCACCGTGCGCACAGATCCGGCTGCAGGCACCACATCCGACACATAAGGACTGGTCAACGCCTGGTTTGCCGTCACAGTGCTGTTCCATTTTTCCGGCTCTTGAGCCGCAGCCCATACCGATGTTCTTGAGAGCACCGCCAAACCCTGCCATCTCGTGGCCTTTAAAATGTGTCAGTGAAATAAAAACGTCTGCGTCCATGATGGCATGTCCGATCTTTGCCTCCTTGACATATTCTCCGTTGATCGGAACGATCGTCTCATCTGTGCCCTTTAAGCCGTCACCGATGATGACATGACAGCCGGTCTGGTAAGGGGAAAATCCGTTGACATAAGCTGTCTCAAGGTGATCGATCGCATTTTTGCGGCTGCCGACATACAGCGTGTTACAGTCGGTGAGGAAAGGTTTTCCGCCGAGTTCTTTAACATAGTCAGCAACGACTCTCGCGTAGTTCGGACGGAGAAATGCAAGGTTTCCATACTCTCCAAAATGGATTTTGATCGCCGCGTATTTGTCGGTAAAATCGATCGTCTCAAACCCCGCAGTTTTCATAAGACGATGCAGTTTCTGGAGCAGATTCTCATGCTCCGTTGCCTTAAAAGATGTGAAATAAACATTTGATGCTTCCATACTGTGTGCCTCCCGTATGTTTTCATATACTGTATACATGTCATTATATAAGAAAAAGATGGAAATGTCAGTAGAAAAAATGTCAGATTATGCTATACTAAACCATAGAGTAGGAAACGGAGGGAAATCCGATGAAACAGCAGAGTAAACCGGAGAAAATTAAAAAAGAAAAGAGCACTGCACCGGGCGAATGGTTATATTTTGCGCCTGCAAATGTGACGGTACGCAGCATTTATGATGTGCTGACAGATGAGAATGGCGAGTTAGGGACAGATTCTTATGAGGTAGAGATCTGGGAGGATGCAGGTGTGCTGGAAGTTGGCTTAAATGATGGGGCATCACTTGATATCGAGCAGGCAAAGATCCCGCCGAAGGATGAGATCACAGCAGCATTTGCAAAAAAACATGGCTGTGAAAATGTATTTCTTGTCACTTTAAAACCGGAAGAATTTGAGACAGCAAAGAAGGCGATGAACAAGATCGCGGCTTCTTTAGGAGGACTTTTCTGCGGAGACACCGAGGATTTTACACCAGTATTACAGTAGGAAAAGAGGAAGAACATGACAGAAAAATTATATGACCAGGATGCATACGCAGCGGAGTTTGATGCAAAGATTATATCCTGTGAATCATACCAGGAGAAGAAGGAGAGCGGTTATCATGTGATTTTGGACCGTACACTTTTCTTCCCGGAAGAGGGCGGACAGAGCCCGGATAAAGGGACGATAGATGGCATCGAGGTGACGGATGTGCAGATCAAAAAAGATGTGATCACACATAGTTTAAAAGAACCGCTTGCCGTTGGGGAGACCGTACACGGGATCATCGACTGGACACACCGTTTTAATAATATGCAGCAGCATTCCGGAGAACATATTTTTTCCGGTATCGTGCACAGCAGATTTGGATATGACAATGTCGGGTTTCATCTGAGTGACAATATTGTCACGATGGATTTTAATGGTGTTTTAACTGCGGATGAGGTACGTGAAGTTGAGACGGCAGTCAACGAAGTAATCGTGAAAAATCTTCCGGTCGAGATTACCTATCCGTCAAAAGAAGAATTGAAAACACTTGATTACCGCAGCAAGATCGAAATCGAAGGACAGGTGCGCATTGTGACGATCCCTGGTGTGGATGTGTGTGCATGCTGTGCACCACATGTGAAGCGGACCGGAGAGATCGGTATGCTCAACATACAGAGTCTTTCTAATTATAAAGGTGGTGTCAGGATCAGTATCTTGAGTGGGTTCCGCGCACTGGAGGAAGAACGGAAAAAATCACAGGTAATTTCCTCTATCTCCGGTACACTTTCCGCCAATCAGGAGTTACTGCCAGAACTTGTGGAAAAATTAAAACAGTCCAACCAGAATCTGAAATATAAGCTGGCGCAGGCAAAGCAAAAGCTGGTGGAACAGAAGATGAAAGAGATCCCGGCGGATCAGGAAAATGTACTTTTGTTTGAAACAGATCTGGATACTCCGGTTATGCGTAACGCCATCAATGGGCTTGTGGAAACGCATGCGGGGATCTGCGGCATTTTTGTGGAAAAAGAAGAGGGCGGTTATAATTTTATTATAGGAAGTAAAACAAAAGACTGTAGAGAGATCGCCACACTGCTGCGTGAAAAAACAGGTGCAAGAGGTGGCGGAAGTGCTGCAATGATCCAGGGGTCTGTAAGTGCAGAGGAAAAGGATTTAAGAGAATTGCTTGCGTAAAAAAGAGATATGTCAGGGAAAAGGGTTTGGAATATGAAGGAATTAAGTCAGAAGTTAGAACGGCTGATAGAGACAGCAGTGGAAAAAGAAGAGATTGCCGGAGCAAATATTGTAGTGATCCGGGACGGACAGGAAATGGCATTTGCAGCCTGCGGTTATGCAGACATTGAAGCTGGTAAAAAATACGAACGGGATACGATTGCAAGGCTGTATTCCATGACAAAACCGGTCACGTCTGCGGCTGCCATGCTTTTGATGGAACGCGGTCTGCTTGATCCGGGAGCTTTCGTGGAAGAATTTTTGCCGGGATTTCACAATGCGATCGTGGCATCAGGCGGAAAACTTGTGCCGACGGTCCGGCCGGTGAGGATCTGTGATCTGCTTAACATGACATCCGGTCTGATGTACGGCGGGGATGTCACAAGTGTCTGCTCCATGGAAACGGAAAAGCTCTTTGACAGGATCAAAGAACATTTATATCTGGAGGACGCCATGACAACGCAGGAGGTTGCAAACCGTCTTGGATTGATACCGCTTCAGTTCCAGCCGGGAGAGAGTTTCCAGTATGGAATCTCTGCAGATGTGCTTGGGGCGGTTATTGAGGTCATCAGCGGAAAAACTTTTGGCGAATTTCTGAAAGAAGAATTTTTTGAACCGCTTGACATGGAAGATACTGCATTTTATGTACCAGAGAACAAGCAGGGGCGCCTTGCGAAAGTATACCAGAGGACGGAACAGGGATTAGAACTTTATACGGAAAATCATCTTGGTATCATGAACGCGATGAAACAGGCACCGGCGTTTGAATCTGGCGGTGCAGGACTGGTCTCTACACTGGACGATTATGCAAAGTTTGCAGCCATGTTATTGCAGGAAGGTTCTTATCAGGGAAAACAGATCTTAAAACCGCAGACAGTACATTACATGACAAACAGCTCACTCATGCCATGGCAGCAGGAAGTGTTAGACCAGTGCTGGGAGGGTATCCGCGGATATACCTATGCAAACCTTTTGAGAATCCAGAAAGAGCCGGGAAAATCTCCGATGTTTACTTCCATAGGAGAATACGGCTGGGATGGCTGGCTTGGGGCATACTTTTGCAACAGCCCGAAAGAACGGCTTACGATGCTTCTTACCATGCAGCTTAAGGATGCAGGAACAACATCGCTGACGAGACGCTTAAAGAATGTGATCTGGAGTGAACTTTGCGGAGGAAGACGGGAATGAATTTTGACTTTATGATGGAATGTGAGATAAAAGATCCGAAAATCAAGGCGGCATACGATGAGATCTACAAAGAACTTGTGGATGCAGAAGCACATTATTGGAAGGAGCCGCAGCAGAGCGGAATCCTGTTCCGGAAAACAGCAGAGAGGATCTGCCGTTTTTACAATGATTATTACGAGATTGGTTTCCCGGAAGGTACATTGTTAGAGGAATTTTTGTGTTATACGGATAAAGAAGAGCATAATGTTTTAGTGAGCCGTTTTTTCAGCACGGTCAAGGATCAGAGAGATCGTCTGAATAAATTGAGAGTACTTGGTGATGACTGCATCTGGGGAGAAGAGGGACCGGACCGCGGAATGGAGTTTTGTGACCGTATGGCGCAGGATGCGGAGAAGATGGCAGATGCCATGATGGAAGTGATCAAGGATATGTGCCGGCATTTTAATGGAAGGACGGATGTGGATGACCGGTTATTTTACATCGACTGGGTGCCGGATTATTCGGAGGAAGAGAGATTTCCGAAAAAAGAAGAGGTAAAAAAGCAGAAAACTTCGATCTTTTCAAGGTTTTTTGGAGGAAAAAGCAGTACATAAAAACAGAGAGAAGAACGTGGACATTGAAAGAAGAGGGCAGATGATGTCAGAGGACAGATGCTGTCTTCTTTTTTATGTATCTTAAAAAGTACCGTATGCAGGCTTTAAAATCATATCTTTAGCGTGTATAATAGAAACAAGTGTAAAAAGAAACAGGAAAGGCGTTGGTCATTCATATGCAGCAAAAGAAAGAAAATGACAATATCATGAATTATGATACGGTGCGCCTGGATGATGAAAATAATGCGATCATTATCATTGACCAGACAAAGCTGCCGGGAAGTATCGAACTGATTGCGTTAAAGACTGCGGAAGAGATCTGGGATGCCATTTACCTGCTCAGGGTAAGAGGTGCTCCGGCAATCGGAGTTGCGGCGGCATTTGGAATCTATCTTCTGGCAAAACAGAGCAGTACATCAGATTACGATACTTTTCATGAAGAGTTTGTAAAACAAAAAGAGTACCTGGATTCTGCGCGTCCGACGGCAGTCAATTTAAGCTGGGCATTAAACCGGATGCAGGGTGTCTTAGAGGCACATGCCGGTGAAGATGTGTCAAAGATCAAAGGATACCTCAAGGCGGAGGCAGTTGAGATCTGGCAGGAGGATATCCGTGTCTGCAAGAAGATCGGAGAGTATGGTCTGACGTTGGTGAAACCGGGAGACGGTATCCTGACACACTGTAATGCAGGTCAGCTTGCCACCAGCAAATATGGCACAGCGACAGCCCCGATCTATCTTGGGGAAGAGAAGGGCTATCATTTTAAAGTATTTGCAGATGAGACAAGGCCGCTGTTACAGGGAGCCAGGCTGACGGCATTTGAACTGCAGTCTTCAGGAGTGGATGTCACATTGATCTGTGATAATATGTCTGCAACCGTCATGAAAAATGGCTGGGTCAATGTGGTATTTGTCGGCTGTGACCGTGTGGCGGCAAACGGTGATACGGCAAATAAGATCGGGACCTCCGTGGTTGCTGCAGTGGCAAAATATTATAACGTCCCGGTTTATATCTGTGCGCCGACCTCAACGATTGATCTGAACACCAAAACGGGAGCTGACATTCACATTGAACAGCGTCCTGCGGAGGAAGTGACTGAGATGTGGTACAAAGAGCGCATGGCACCGCAAGATGTCAAAGTGTTCAATCCGGCATTTGATGTGACAGATCATGAACTGATCGCGGGCATCGTCACAGAATACGGAATTGCAAGAGCACCATATACGGAGTCACTGCAGGAAATATTTAAAAAGCGGGAACAGGAATCCGGCAGATAAGACAGGGCAGAATAAAAATGTCTGTAAGAATGAATAAAGATAAAAGGAGTGTATGAGACATGGCAGAAAATAGTAGTTGCAGCAGCGCATCAAGCTGCAGCAGGGAGAGCTGTGAGGGCTGTCCGAGCAAAGCAAAAGGTGGAAACGGGATTGCAAAAGAGCCGATGAACCCATCTTCTAATGTAAAGAAGGTCATCGGTGTTGTCAGTGGAAAAGGCGGTGTAGGAAAATCTTTCGTGACTGCATCACTTGCATGCGCCATGAAACAGGCTGGTTATAAAGTGGGAATCATGGACGCAGATATCACGGGACCATCCATTCCGAAAATGCTTGGCGTACATGGACAGGTTGTCGGTACCGAGGAGGGAATGATCCCGCTTGAAGCAGAAAACGGCATCAAAGTAATGTCTGTCAATCTGCTTTTGGACAATGAGGAAGATCCGGTCATCTGGAGAGGACCTGTGATCGCAGGTGTGGTAAAACAGTTCTGGAACGAGACGGTCTGGGGCGATGTTGATTATTTATTTGTTGATATGCCGCCAGGAACAGGAGATGTACCGCTTACGGTATTCCAGTCACTTCCGGTTGATGGTATCGTGATCGTTACCTCTCCGCAGGAACTGGTACAGATGATCGTCAAAAAAGCCTATAACATGGCAGAGATGATGCACGTTCCGGTACTTGGACTGATCGAGAATTTCAGCTATTTGAAATGCCCGGACTGCGGAAAAGAGATCAAATTATTCGGCGAGAGCCATATTGAGGATGTCGCAGCGGAGTTGACACTTCCGGTATTTGGAAAGATTCCGTTAGATCCTGCATTTGCAGAAAAAGCAGACGAAGGAAAATTCTATGAGACAGAAAATCCTTATCTGCAGACCGCTGTCAGAGCACTTTCCGCGATGAACCGCATTATGTAAAAAATTTACCACTTACCATAGGAAAACGAACCACTTGGTGTAAAGCCATTTACACCGGGGGGTTCGTTTTTTATAATGTACCTGTCAGTACAGAAAAGGAGACAGGTTATGAAAATTAAAATCGAAATGGATGAACAGGCGGAGGAAGAAGTCATCATCCGCTGCCGTGGCATGACAGAACAGATCGCAGCCATTCAGAGAGCAGTCAGTGAGGCAGCCGGGGCTGTCAGAAAGATCGTCCTCTACAAAGGAAATACCGAGTATTATCTGCCGATGAACGATATTCTGTTCTTTGAGACAGCGGATCATGGAGTGGCGGCACACACCGGAAATGATATATATGAGGCCAGATACAAGCTTTATGAATTAGAGGAAATACTTCCGGGATTTTTTATGAGGGTGTCAAAATCAACGATTTTAAATACTTCTCATATATTTTCCATTAACCGGAACCTGACGGCATCAAGTGTCGTGGCATTTGAGAACACGCACAAAAAGGTGTATGTCTCAAGATATTATTACAAACCGTTAATCAGTAAATTAGAAGAAAGAAGGTTACATCAATGAAAAAGCAAAATATTTTATGGGGGCTGTTTTTTATCCTTGCAGCAGTATACTTAGTGGTCAGCACGATCGGTATCGGACCGGATGTTGGTTTCTTTGGCATTCTTATGACGATCGTGTTCATCTGGATGTTTTTTGATGGCATCAAAAAAGTTGATTTTTTTGAAATGATATTTGCGGTTGCTTTTATCTGCAGCATTTACAGAAATCCGCTCGGACTGGAAAAATTAGGAATCAGTAGCTGGACACTGCTCGGAGTGGCATTGCTTTTAAGCATCGGCCTGTCGATGATATTTCCGGATGCCCGTAAAAAAAGCTGGGGAACAAAAAAACATATAAACTGGGATGAAAAAATGGGCGCGCCGGACAGTGAGCAGTGCAGTGGGGAACATATCCACTGTGAAAATAATTTTGGCTCTGCGATCCGCTATGTCAATTCCGAACATTTTTGCGATGCACAGCTTGAAAATAACTTTGGAAGTATGAGCGTTTATTTTGACAATGCCGTGATCGCAGGAGAGGCAGCATCGGTTGCAGTGGAAAACAACTTTGGAGAGACGAATCTTTATATTCCCAAAGAATGGAAAGTGCAGAATGAACTGAGGCGTTCTTTTGGAGCGGTGGAAGAAATAGGACACAGCGAAGGCAGCAGTGTTGCAACACTGTATCTGCGTGGAGCGGCAAATTTTGGAGCAATCAAAATTTATTATATCTGATCCGTGGAAATGAGATTAGTGAGATGACATTGTAAAAAACAAAACGGTATCCGCAATATTGACGGATACCGTTTTTGTAACACAATGATTTTTATTCCTCATCTTCTGCATAAGAGGTATCTTCATGCAGATTCGGAATCATATCAAGACCGCGGTTTGCATCGATCTTCGGGTCTTTTCCGAAATGATAATCATTTCCCGGCAGGATCGCATTTAAAAGGATACCTGCGATTGCTGCAATGGCAAGGGAGGTAAGTGTGACAGAAGTTCCGGCAACGGTAAAAGTAAGACCGTCCGAAAAACCAAGACCACAGACAAAAATCACACCGGCAATGATAAGGTTTCTGGATTTTGTAAAATCAACATGATTTTCTACTACATTTCGCACACCAATTGCAGAAATCATACCGTAGAGCATAAAGCTGACACCACCGATGATCGCAGATGGCATAGAACCGATCACTTCAGCCATTTTTGGAATGAAGCTTAAGAGAATCGCATAACATGCTGCTAACCGGATCACTTTCGGATCGTGAACACGGCTTAATTCCAGAACACCGGTATTTTCACCGTAGGTTGTGTTAGCAGGACCACCGAAGAGTGCGGAGAGTGCAGTTGCAAGTCCGTCTCCGATTAATGTGCGGTGCAGTCCCGGATCCTCGATAAAGTTCTGATTTACAGTCGCAGAGATCGCGGAGATATCTCCAATGTGTTCCATCATGGTTGCAAGTGCGATCGGAGCCATGACAAGGATGGCAGAGATATTGAATTTGCAGATGGAAAATGCAGGAACACCAATCCAGGAAGCTGCTGCGATATTTGAAAAATCAAGGATTGCAGAACCGTCCGCATTTGTCATACCAAGTGCATTAAAGATGAGAGCGGCACAGTAGGAAATGATAACACCCATCAGGATAGGGATAATTTTGAACATGCCCTTTCCCCAGATATTAAAGATGATGATGACTGCAAGGGCGATCAGTGCTAAAAGCCAGTTCTTAGAAGCGTTGTTTACCGCAGAACCTGCAAGGCTTAAACCGATACAGATGATGATCGGACCGGTAACGACCGGCGGCAGGAAACGCATAACCTTTTTGACACCGACAAGCTTGATGATCAGTGCTAAGATCAGGTATAAAAGTCCGGCAACAACAACACCACCGCAGGCATAGGACAGCTTATCTGTATTCGACATATCGGCAAATACACCGGAATCCATGGTAGCGATCGTGGCATATCCACCTAAAAAGGCGAAAGAAGAACCGAGAAAAGCCGGAACTTTAAATTTGGTGCAGAAGTGGAAAAACAGTGTGCCGATACCGGCGCAGATCAGGGTGACCTGAACATGCAGGACGTCCTCCCCAAAATAACTGTTTACCAGAATCGGGACAAGAATTGTTGCGCCGAACATGGCAAACATGTGTTGCAGACCGAGCAGCAGCATCTTTGGAATGCCAAGAACTGAGGCATCACGGATTGGTTCATTGTTTTGATTCATAGAATCCTCCTTTGTTTTTCGGAGAAAAATGCAATTTTACTTTGTAAAATTTGCCCGTTGGCGAGCAGAGGATTTTCCTCCTTTGTTTTTCGGTTTTATCCCATAAGAAACGCACCTTCGATGGAAAGTGCGTTGCGGAATCAAAATTGGGTTGTATAAGTATTTTTATAACTGCGGACAGGAATCCGGTTCAATTCTCCGGTGCAGTCCAGATAGAAAATAACGAGTGTCTCTGTCTGATATGGAACGACCCATAAGGATGCAATGCCAAAAGAACAGAGGATCAATAAGCCATATCCAATAAAACTGAGCAGGATATAAAGCAGACGTAAGCGGTTTCCGTGCATGAGAAGTCTGCATTCTTTAAATATGTCTCGGCATTTTAACTCAGGATGATCAAGTGTGATATATCCGATAAAATGATAGGTAAGCATAAAATAACAGCTTAAGATCAGAGAAAGAATACCGGTCACTGTTGTGATCACAATAGAGACCAGGGAAAAATCTGTGATCACGGCATAAGTAAAACCACCGATCACAGGAATCATGGAAACAAAGATCATCAGTAAAAATAAAAATCCCGCGATAAAAAATCGGTCTGTATTTTTCTTAAATGGATCAAAAATATCGCGGACGCGAAAATCATTTCCGCGTGTCATGGACAGATGGATTTTTGCCACGCCGCATCCTAACACAAAAGAGATGATGGATATGAGCAATTCTGCAATTAGTGAAATTACCAGCTGCATGTTTGTCGGATTGTCGCCCATGGAAAAGGAAAACGGAGATTCGATCACAGTTGCAATCAGTGTTGTGGCAGCAAATGCAGCCATCGGTATACGGTATCTGTCATTTAAAATATCACGCGCAATGCGTTTCAGTTCTTTTGATGTGCGTTTCATTTAGTGAATAACTCCTTTTAGATCATATAGCAGCGGCTGCTGGTCACACAATAAGAGTGAATAGCAGAGTTGCTACAATTAGAATAAATTATAGCATAGGTGGCGGGGGGTTGTATAGATGTGTATTTCTGATAAAATGTGGGGGAGGGTGTTGATGGCAAATGGTGTGTGTTAGGGTTTTGGTGGGCAAATGGCACAAAGCTGAGGCTGGTTTGGTTCCGCTGTCCGAAAATAAGAAAAGCTAAGTATGCCTGCGGGGGTGGGGCATCGGAGTGACGTGTGCGTCCTGAATGTGCCATCCGGGCACATCAGGACTTGTGCTGCCGTCCGTGGCAGCACAACACTGTGTGTAGACAGGCATACTAAGATTTTCTAATTTTCTCCCAAAGTCACAAACCGGCCTCAGCTTTGTGCGATTTGCCAGCCGCTACGTTGTGAAACACCATTTGCCATCAACACATAAAAAAACGATACTTTGGTGGAAAAGTAAAGAATAGGAACAGGTTATCAGATGGAAAAAAGAAATAATAATGAACAGAAAAAAATAGATGATGTTTTATATATACTTGGTCTGAGCGGTGTGGCCATCTGCTGCGTGTATCTGCTCATCTCAAAAATAACCGGATTTCGTATCGAAAACTATCTCTACCCGTGCCTTTTCCACACCGTAACCGGATACTACTGTCCGGGCTGTGGAGGAACCAGAGCGGTATGTGCTCTCTTTCAGGGACATTTTCTGACATCCTTTTTGGAGCATCCGTTTGTACCGTATGCAGCAGTGCTTTGCACATGGTTTTTATTAAGCCAGACGATCGAACGTCTCTCACACCATAAACTGCCGCTTGTAATGCACTATAAAGACCGTTACCTCTGGATCGGACTTGCAATCCTTATCATCAATTGTATGGTAAAAAATATCGTCCGCCTCTTCTGGGGCGTGAGCCTTTTATAATAAAAGCGGTTGTTGGAAAAAAATAGCGGCTCAAAATCCAGCACCCGGAAAATCAAAGCCATTATTCACTTCAGGCAATCGGAAGATTCAGGGGGCAAAAGGTGTTCGAAACGTAGCGATTGGCAAATTGCACCAGGTGGAGACTAGTTTTGTGACTTTGGTAGAAAATTAGAAAATCTTAGTCTGCCTGTCCACACACAGTGTTGGGCTGCCATGGACGGCAGCCCAAGTCCTGATGTGCCCGGATGGCACATTCAGGACGCACACGTCACTCCGCAATCACACCTCCGCAGGCAGACATAGATTTTCTTGTTTTCGAACAACGGAACAAAACAAGCCTCCGCCTGGTGCAATTTGCCAGCCACGAACCTTCAAACCACCTTTTGTCCCTTGAATCTCCCACAAAAAACTCAGTTCTGCGGAAACAGCATATTATAATCAATCCCAAGCGATGTACAACTTTCCCGCATCATATTTTCAATTCCACCATAGTAAACGTTAGCGAATACCACCGAATAAATTAAGAGCAGCACAATAATGCCAAGCGCTACGCTGCTTAAAGTAAGTCCCAGCTTTGCGCGCCCGGAAAATTTTGTCTCTCCGCCGCGTGAGAGCAGTGCAAACACGATGCCGAGCGCACCGCAGATTAATGCCGGATAAACCAGACAGAATGTTGAAAGTGCAATGATCCCCATGATAAGGGAAAGATTTTCCATATGTTTTGAATGCCGGTCAGGCGTTGGTCTGTAAAACTGATGATCCATAAATAAACCTTTCTGAAAATAAATAATATGATGTGGATAGTGTATCATGTGATGTGGAAAAAAACAATGTTACCTTGAATCACTGTGGACATTTCGTTATAATAAAGATATTGTGCCGGAGAAAACATTAAAATCCGGTGAGAAAAAAGGAGTAACTATGGATATTATTGCAAAGATTTCCGAGGAACTCGGAATCCGTAAAAATCAGGCTGAAGCAGCCGTAAAGCTGATTGATGAAGGGAATACCATACCATTTATTGCCCGTTACCGCAAGGAGGCAACAGGAGCACTTAACGATGAGGTGCTTCGTAATTTATATGAGAGACTGACTTATTTAAGAAATCTCGAGGAGCGTAAGGAAACGGTTCTTGCAGGCATTGAAGAACAGGGAAAACTGACAGATGAATTAAAAGCGCAGATCTTAGCGGCGGAGACAATGGTTGTCGTGGAGGATCTCTACCGCCCGTACAAACCAAAGCGCCGCACAAGGGCGACAATCGCAAAAGAAAAAGGATTAGAGCCGCTTGCCGGCATCATCACGTTACAGATGTTAAACACATCCTTAGAGGAGGAAGCAGAAAAATTTGTTGATCCGGAAAAAGAAGTGATGAGCGCAGAGGATGCGATCGCCGGGGCAAAAGATATTATCGCGGAGAGCATTTCCGATGAGGCGGATTACCGCAGCCGGATCCGTGATCTGACGGTCAAAAAGGGACGCATGATCTCTGCAGCAAAAGACCCGGAGGCAGAGTCTGTCTATGAGATGTACTATGAATTTGACGAGCCGGTGGCAAGACTTGCCGGACACCGTATTTTAGCGTTGAACCGTGGAGAAAATGAAAAATTCCTGACCGTAAAGATCGAGGCACCGGTCGAAGATATTTTGCGTTACCTTGAAAAAAAGGTGATCGTGCGCGACAACCCACAGACGACACCAGTATTAAAAGAAGTGATAGAAGATGCCTATGACCGTCTGATCGCACCTGCAATCGAGCGTGAGATCCGCAGCGACCTGACTGAAAAAGCCGAGGATGGCGCAATTAAAGTATTTGGAAAGAACTTAGAGCAGCTTTTGATGCAGCCTCCAATTGCAGGACAGGTTGTACTTGGATGGGATCCTGCATTCCGTACCGGCTGTAAACTTGCCGTGGTGGATCCGACTGGAAAAGTGCTCGATACGACAGTCATTTACCCGACTGCGCCACAGAATAAAGTGGAAGAGGCAAAAGCTGTTTTAAAGAAGCTGATCTCAAAATATCACATCACACTGATCTCACTGGGAAATGGTACAGCATCCCGCGAGTCCGAGCAGGTGATCGTAGAGTTATTAAAAGAGATCCCGGTCAAAGTACAGTATATCATTGTCAACGAGGCAGGAGCTTCCGTATATTCTGCAAGTAAACTTGCAACGGAGGAGTTTCCACAGTTTGACGTAGGACAGCGAAGTGCGGCATCCATGGCACGCCGCCTGCAGGATCCGCTTGCAGAGCTTGTAAAGATCGATCCGAAATCGATCGGTGTCGGTCAGTATCAGCACGATATGAACCAGAAAAAATTAAGCGAGGCACTCGGCGGAGTCGTTGAGGACTGCGTAAACAGAGTCGGCGTTGATTTAAACACGGCATCCGCATCCCTGCTTGAATACATTTCCGGTATCAGCAAGGCAGTTGCAAAAAATATTGTGGCATACCGCGAGGAGAACGGCAGATTTGAGGCGAGAAACCAGCTTTTAAAAGTTGCAAAATTAGGACCGAAAGCATACGAGCAGTGTGCAGGTTTCCTGCGTATCAACGATGGTAAAAATCCGCTGGATGCGACCGGTGTACATCCGGAGAGTTATGCTGCGGCAAAAAATCTGTTAGAACGCCTTGGTTATACGACGGAGGATGTGAAAGAGCGCAGATTAGACGGCATCTCCAAAAAAATTTCTAACTATAAAAAACTGGCAGAAGAACTTGGTGTGGGTGAGATCACACTGCAGGATATCGTAAAGGAACTCGAGAAACCGGCGCGTGATCCGAGAGAAGATATGCCAAAGCCGATTTTGCGCAGCGATGTTCTTGATATGAAGGATTTAAAACCTGGCATGATCTTAAAGGGAACGGTCCGGAATGTGATCGACTTTGGAGCATTTGTGGATATCGGAGTCCATCAGGACGGACTGGTGCACATTTCACAGATGAGCGACCGGTTCATCAAACATCCGCTGGAAGTGGTCAGTGTCGGCGATATCGTGGAAGTAAAGGTATTGGATGTTGATCTGAAAAAACAGCGCATCGCACTCACGATGAAAATTAATGGTTGACAGATCAGAAAAACATGCATACAATAGAGAGCGTAAAAATAATATTAATTCTTCGGGGCAGGGTGATGCAGTAAGATTTGCAGATTCCCGACCGACGGTGATGTAAAGTTCTGATTGTGATCAGAGTCATTTACAAAGTCCGTGACCTGCTAAGGCAGCTGATCCGGTGAGATTCCGGAACCGACAGTATAGTCTGGATGAGAGAAGATAAGCATGTAAATGATAAGACGTCAGAAAAGACGTTTCTGTTACATGATAGAACCCCGGATGATGGTTACATCCGGGGTTCTGTCGTATTCAGACAGCAGAATGTTCATGAAATGTGCATTTTATTGTATGAGATATTTCGGCAGACAAAAACACGCTTACAATCCCTCGCATTTTCCGAAAAGAGAAAAGGAGACGAGTGAAATGGATGCAACAAACAAAACAGTAACCGTAAAAAGAGTCAATGTAAGATATCTGACAGTGACAGCTATGCTTTCCGCAGTGGCATATATCCTGATGTTTCTGGATTTTTCCGTGCCGTTTATGCCGTCATTTATCAAGATGGATCTCTCAGAACTTCCGGCACTGATCGGATCATTTGCCATGGGACCGCTCTGTGGTGTGATCATCTGCCTGGTTAAGAATGTACTTCATCTGTTCATCACATCCACAGGTGGAGTCGGAGAACTTTCAAACTTTATTCTCGGTGTGTCATTTGTACTGCCGGCAGGGCTTCTTTATAAATACAAAAAGACCAGAACGACTGCACTGATCGGTTCCATTGCAGGAGCAGTGATCATGGGTGCTTTCAGCATTGTTTCAAACTACTTTCTGGTATATCCGGTCTATTACAATTTCATGCCGCAGGAGGCAGTGCTTGGAGCATATCAGCTGATCGCTCCGTCCATGAAGAGTATTTTACAGTGTTTAATCTGCTTTAATATGCCATTTACCTTTATGAAAGGAATGTTTTCCGTAGTCATCACATTTGTGACCTACAAACACATTTCTCCGATCTTAAAGGGAAGACAGTCATAAGCAGGAGATAACAGAGGTTTCGTTACTGGAACGAGGTACGAGTGGACGGTAACGAGTTTTCAGAGAGAAAAGACGCAGAAAAAGAATGCGTCTTTTCTTTTTTTTCAAAAAATGTTATACTAAACTGATTCTAAAATGGCGGGGGATTGACGATGAGATTGGAATTTGATATAACATTGACCGCAAGGGACATGTTTCGTTTTAACCTGTACCAGACATACACCGGTGCATCCGGGTGGATTTCCGTGATAGCGGCAGTCGTCTGTTTTGCTGCGGCAGGTACAAAATACAGTGAACGCGGAGCATCCTATACGGTTTCTGGTATTTTGCTTGGAGTGCTGATACTGTTTTACATGCCGGTGACACTTTATCTTCGTTCGAAACAGCGCATTGCGGCGTCAGAGGTATTGAAAAACAGTCTGCATTACTGTGTGGATGAAGAAGGAATTTCCGTTACACAGGGGGATGCAGATGCAAAGCTGATGTGGGATCAGGTCTATAAGATGGTGTCCACGAAAAATAATGTGCTGGTGTACAGCAACCGTGTGAATGCCTATGTGATCCCAAGGCAGCAGTTAGGGGAAAAATACCGTGAGCTTGCAGAGCTTGCAAAAGAAAAACTGCCGAAGTACCGGGTGAAATTAAAATAAATTCGTGCACGGTAGATATTTTACCTCATAAAAATATGGAGGACTGAATTATGAAAGAAACCGTTTATGAGACATTTTCCGCAGCGGAGACACATGCGCTTGGAAAAAAGATCGGGGAAACGGCGAAGCCGGGAGATGTGTACACACTTGTGGGAGACCTTGGTGTTGGCAAGACTGTTTTTACACAGGGAATCGCAGACGGACTTGGCATCACAGAACCTGTGTCGAGCCCGACTTTTACAATTGTACAGGTGTATGAAGAAGGAAGAATGCCGTTTTATCATTTTGATGTATACAGGATCGGCGACATTGAGGAGATGGATGAGATCGGCTATGAGGATTATTTTTACGGGGAAGGTCTGTGCATGATTGAGTGGGCAAACCTGATCGAAGAGATCCTTCCGGATAAACGGTTTGATGTGACGATCGAGAAGGATCTGGAAAAAGGATTTGATTACCGGAAAATTACCATAAAAGAGCATGAAGACTGAAAAATCAGTTCATTCATGCGGGAATGGAGCTTACAATGAAGATTTTGGGATTAGACAGTTCGGGACTGGTGGCAAGTGTGGCAATTGTATGTGACGATAACATGCTTGGCGAATACACCGTCAATTATAAAAAAACGCATTCGCAGACTCTTCTGCCGATGTTAGATGAAGTGGCAAAGATGATAGAACTTGATTTAAATACGATCGATGCGATCGCAATCGCAGGAGGACCTGGATCGTTTACCGGGCTTCGGATTGGTTCGGCAACAGCAAAAGGACTCGGACTCGCATTAAATAAACCGATCATCAACGTGCCGACCGTAGATGCACTGGCATACAATCTGGCTGGACATGCGGGGCTTGTATGCCCGCTTATGGATGCAAGAAGAAACCAGACCTATACGGGTTTGTATTCTTTTGAAGGTAATGAGATGGAAGTATTAAAGGAACAGTGCGCAGTTGGAATTGATGAGATTATTTCGATTGTAAACCAGTTTGAACAGCCGGTTACTTTTTTAGGGGATGGCGTGCCGGTATTTCAGGAGTATATAGCAGAAAGCTGCAGTGTGCCGTATACATTTGCCCCTGCACATGTCAATAAACAGAGAGCAGGAGCGGTTGCAGCACTTGGCATGAAGTATTTTGCAGCAGGAAAAGTTGAAACCGCTGCGGAACATAAGCCGGAATATCTGCGCCTGTCCCAGGCAGAGAGAGAACGAAAAGAGGGCGGATTAGCATGATCACAGTCAGAGCCATGCAGGTAAAAGATGCAGAACAGGTAAGTGAACTGGAAAGAAAAATCTTTTCACAGCCATGGAGTTACCAGGGATTTGTGGATTCGCTCAGTCTGCCGAACACGATTTTTCTTGTAGCGGAAGAAAATAATAAGATTTCAGGATATATCGGGATGTATTTGTCCATTGATGAAGGTGAGATCACAAACGTGGCAGTTTCACCGGAAATGCGCTGCCGCGGCATTGGCGGCATGCTGCTTGCGGAGGCAAAAAAGCAGGCGGAGAGCCGTTCGGTCGGCAAGATCGTGCTTGAAGTCCGCTGTTCGAATGACAGTGCAATCCGTCTGTATGAGCGCAGCGGATTTGTAAATCACGGCGTGCGGAAGGGATTCTATGAACTTCCGAAAGAGGATGCCTATATTATGATATATGGCCAATAATTCCCACTACATAAGGCAGAATCTTGTTTGTATAATATAGATATTAATAGATATCTGTGGACAGCATAGGTTCTCATGGACAATGTCTGTCTGTATTGCAGAATGGGAAGGCAGAAAAATGAGTAGAAAAGATCAGAAAATATATTGTAACTGTTGTGGAAAAATGATTTGTCTCTTATCTGAGAAGGACCTCACTTCATTCCTTACGGTGGAGAAGGAGTGGGGCTATTTTTCCGATAAAAAAGACGGGCGGATACACAAAATGGATATCTGTGAGCCATGTTATGAAAAAATGATAGAGAAGTTTGCAATACCGCCAGAGGAAAAACAGGTAACAGAGTTTGTATAAAAGGAGTAAAATCAATGCCCGGCATGCTGGGCATTGCTCACCAGAGGGCAAATTTTACAAAACAAAATTGCATTTTGCTCCGCAAAACAAGGAGGATTATATGTTAGACGTATGTCTTTTGGGAACTGCAGGCATGATGCCGCTGCCGCACCGCTGGCTGACGGCGTCACTGATGCGTTATAACGGGAGTAGTTTACTTATTGACTGTGGAGAGGGAACCCAGATCGCGATCAAGGAAAAAGGATGGACTTTTAAGCCAATTGATGTGATCTGTTTTACACATTATCATGCGGATCATATCAGCGGACTGCCGGGACTGCTTCTTTCCATGGGCAATGCGGAGCGGACAGAACCTCTGACTATGATTGGACCAAAGGGATTAGAACGTGTAGTCGGGGCACTTCGGATGATTGCACCGGAACTGCCGTTTGAAATACGATATATTGAAATAACGGAACCGGAAGCCGATATAGAAATAAACGGATATCATATCCATGCATTCCGCGTCAACCACAATATTACCTGTTATGGGTATACGGTGGAGATCAGGCGTGCCGGAAGATTTTCTGTGGAGCGCGCGAAGGAGCATGGAATACCACAAAAATATTGGAACAGACTTCAAAAAGGGGAAGAGATCGAAACGGAAGAGGGGACACATTATACCCCGGATATGGTGCTTGGTGCTGCCCGGAAAGGAATCAAAGTAACTTACTGTACCGATACCAGACCGACGGAATCACTTGTTGCTTCTGCAAAAAATTCGGATCTTCTGATCTGCGAGGGTATGTATGCGGAAAAAGAAAAAATTGCAAAAGCAAAACAGTACAAGCATATGACTTTTTATGAAGCAGCGGAAGTGGCAAAAAAAGCGGAAGTCGCAGAGATGTGGCTGACCCATTTTTCACCGTCGCTGGTGCATGCAGAAGATTATATGCCGCGGGTAAGGGAGATTTTCCCCTATGCTTTTCTTGGAAAAGATGGAAAGAGTGTGGAACTGATGTTTGAGGATGAGAAAAATTGAGAGGGGGATTCATATGAAAAGGAATGGACAGAAAATCATTTTTGCAGTTGTATGTGTTGTGATTATTGTGGGACTTTTCTGGTATACTGCGACGAAAAAGGGAAATTCTGCAGGAAATAACGATGACCTTACGGAAGCAGAGAAAGTGATTACCAGGAATCTTGAAAAGAATTACCCGGAAACACCAAGAGAAGTTGTGAAATTTTATAATCGTATTATTGCCTGCTTTTATGATGAAGAGTATACAGATGACGAACTTTATGAGCTTGGCGATCAGGCAAGACTTCTGATGGATGATGAACTGTTGGAAAACAATTCCAGAGATGATTATTTTAAAAACCTGAAAGCCGATATAGAAGACTATCACGACAAGTCGAAAAAGATAGAGTCCTCCTCTGTGTGCAGCAGTGATGAGGTAAAATATCAGAAAATTGACGGGGATGACTGTGCTTATGTGACGGCATCTTATTTTGTGAACGAAAATAAAAGTTATACCCGTACAAATCAGACTTATGTGCTTAGAAAAGACAAAGATGGAAAATGGAAAATTTTAGTATTTTATCAGACCGAAGGAGATACGGAAGATGAGTGACAAGGAGATAAAGATTCTTGCAATAGAAAGTTCATGTGATGAAACTGCGGCAGCAGTTGTGGTAAACGGCAGGAATGTCAGATCCAATGTGATTTCATCACAGATTGCACTTCACACATTATATGGCGGCGTCGTGCCGGAGATCGCTTCGCGTAAACATATTGAAAAAATCAATCAGGTGATCGAGCAGGCACTCAGTGACGCAGATACGACACTGGATGATATTGACGCAATCGGTGTTACATACGGACCGGGACTGGTAGGTGCACTGTTAGTCGGAGTAGCGGAGGCAAAGGCGATCAGTTATGCGAAAAATATACCTCTGGTCGGAGTGCATCATATCGAAGGACATATCAGCGCGAATTACATTGAGAATAAAGATTTAGAGCCGCCATTTTTATGCCTTGTTGTATCCGGCGGACATACCCACCTTGTAAAAGTGTTGGACTATGGAAAATACGAGATATTAGGACGTACGAGGGATGATGCGGCAGGGGAGGCTTTTGACAAAGTGGCTAGAGCGATCGGACTTGGCTATCCGGGCGGACCTAAAATCGAAAAAGTATCGCATGAGGGCAATCCGCATGCGATGGAGTTCCCACGCGCAAAAATCGCAGATGGACCATATGATTTCAGCTTCAGTGGGTTAAAATCCGCAGTTTTAAATTATCTGAACGGCTGCCAGATGAAAGGAATCCCTATCGTACAGGCAGATGTTGCGGCATCATTTCAGAAAGCAGTGACGGATGTTCTGATCGGGAATGCGATGAAAGCAATCGATGAGTTTAAGATGGATAAATTTGCGATTGCAGGAGGCGTGGCTTCCAACGGAGTCCTGCGTGAAGGAATGCGTGAGGCGTGCGAGAAAAAAGGAGTGCAGTTTTATCATCCGTCCCCGATTTTTTGTACAGACAATGCGGCAATGATCGGTGTCGCTGCTTATTATGATTTTATACATGGACAGAGAGATGGGTTAGATCTCAATGCTGTTCCAAATTTAAAACTTGGAGAACGCTAATGGAAAAATTTACAGCAATCGTTCTTGCTGGAGGAACCGGCAAAAGAATGCACAGTCATATTCATAAACAATATCTTGAACTGGCAGGAAAGCCGGTTCTTTATTATGCGTTAAAAGCATTTGAGGAGAGTGGTGTCACAGATATCGTTCTTGTCACAGGTGCAGATGAGGAAGCGTATTGCAAACGGGAAATTATTGATAAATATCATATCGGTAAAGTAAAAGCAATCGTGCCGGGTGGCGTGGAACGATATCATTCTGTATATGCGGGACTCTGCGCAGCGGAGGGGGCGGACTATGTGCTGATCCATGACGGGGCGAGACCGTTAGTGTCGGCTGATATCATAGAAAGATCCATGCAGGCGGTGAAGGAATATCGTGCATGCGTGGCGGGAATGCCGGTAAAAGACACGATCAAAATAGCAGATGAAGACGGTTATGCTAAATTGACGCCAGAGCGTTCAAAAGTATGGCAGATTCAGACACCACAGAGCTTTTCCTATCCACTTGTATATGAGGCATATCGAAAAATGCTTGCAGATGAGGACTCTGCCATTACGGATGATGCGATGGTGGTGGAACGGATAACAAACCAGCCGGTTAAGCTGATCGAGGGGAACTACAGGAATATAAAAATCACCACACCGGAGGATATGCTGATCGCCGAAATGTACTTAAAACAGGGCGCTTCAAACATCTGAAATGAAAAAAATGAAAAAAAGTTAAAATAATTGTTGACAGAAACAAAAGTTGATGGTAGAATCTTTTTTGCACTGATTCGTGCGAAACAAATACGGAGAGGTATCGAAGTGGTCATAACGAGGCGGTCTTGAAAACCGTTTGTCCGAAAGGGCGCATGGGTTCGAATCCCATCCTCTCCGCTTGCTGATGAAAGTCAGTACAAATTAATATGTAATACAATTCGGAGAAGTACCCAAGCTGGCCGAAGGGACACCCCTGGAAAGGGTGCAGGTCGTTAATAGCGGCGCGAGGGTTCAAATCCCTCCTTCTCCGCTCGCTTGAATGATTAATTCAAAAAGTTCTTGACAAAGACTTGAGAATGAGTTAATATAGACAAGCTGTTCGAAAGAAAAAGCTTTCGACAAAATAAAATAAAAAAGTTCTTGACAAAACAGACTTGATAAGATATAATAAACAAGCTGTCGCCGAGAACGACAACAAAACAAAGAA
>CAKREH010000014.1 GCA_934317215.1 uncultured Roseburia sp. | reverse complement strand
GCAGTGTGAAGGGGATGCCGAATTTATTCTGCGGTAAATTTGCAGTAGGTGAGAACTATAATTTGACGCGTGACATTCCAGGGACACCTAATCTGCAACAAATCAATCAATTTTAAAGTGAAGTATCACTTATATCAAAGGGCAATCACTCCCTATGACACCTAAATTATAGCATATATATTTTACTTCTGCATTGCATTTTTTCTGGAACACAAAATTTTCAGTGACCAAATCACACTTCTCTGTCAGTCATGCTTTGCCCTCATTCAATTCATCACATCGTGCCTGTGCTTCTTCCAGTGTTGCAAATATTTCATTTTCGCTAACCTTTTTTCTTTCATATGGTTTTCCGTCAATCATGTATATCAGTTTACTTCCCTTTGCAGTAATTTTTATTCCAATGCTTGTAATTGCATGTGGCTTTTTATCAGTAGAATAATTGTCTATAATTTGAGAATCCGTACAAATATACTTATCGCCATTACATTCAGGGCAACACATGGTATATCCACTGTATATAATATGTCCTTCACCATTGCATATTTTACAAATCCGCTTATTTTCAATTACTTTTCTTTCCTTTTTAATAAGGAAAACCTTTTGTCCTACTTCAAATTTTGTATTTACATCAATATGCATCCTCTATACCTCCTCCAGATCATCAATAATATCCCTAAGGTTTTGAATATCCGACTTCACAAAATAGGCTCTTCCATCCAGTTCAATCGGATTTCCATTTTCACAAGCTAACAACATTCTCTGCTGCATCAATTTTATTCCTATCTCGATTCCCTTCTTATATTGTGTATCTAACATGTGTTGCAATTCCTTTTCCTCAATGAATAACATAAATACCTCCAATCAGAATGAGTTTCTTCCTTATTATAATGTAGATCACTTATAATAACTGTATATGTTTCTGTAATGCTTCCTCTACTTCTTGTCTCTGTAATCCTATATAGCGTTGCGTAGTAACAGATGATGAGTGTTGCAGCAGTACACGCACAAGATTAATATCATAATGATTATTGACATAAATACTCGTGGCAAAATATTTGCGAAAAGAATGGCTTCCAATTCCTTCCAAATTCAAATAATCACATACTAGCTTCAGATGCTTATTGACTGCCCTTTCTGACAGATCAAACAGTTTTGCGTCAGGATGTATATTATTTTCCAATGCATAATTCTGAATGTAAATGTAAATATCTGTTGGTACTGTAAATTCTCTTTTCTTGTGTGTTTTCTGTTCTACAATATTCAGACGATATCTATCTCCATCACGGATAATTGCAGATAATCTTAATTGTAATATGTCACTGATCCGCAATCCCAAATTTGCTTCCAATGATAAAGCTGTTGCAATTCTATTGTTTGGTTTCACAATATGACCATCAGCGCACACAAATCCATCTCTTATCGTTGTAATAATTTCTTTATACTGCTGCTCTGTAAGTGCTACTGTCTTTTTATTCAAAGTCTCACCCCTCTTTCAAAGTGCCTATTTTCAATATACTTTAGTTCCTATTTTTGACTTATGTTATGGTTGATTTCATCAAATCCCCATGAATAAGGGAAAGTTCCTATACTGTATGATTATTGGAACTAAATATTTTATTGTCTTTTCTCTTGAATTACCTTACAATTTATATATAGTAAAAAACTTTTTCATATCTCCAAACATTTCTCAAATTTTTCAAAATTATTTTAAAGGAGTGATACTCATAGATATTGAAATCCGAAAATGTAGCAGGATTAAACCTCTGCTCCATAAAGCATATGACAAATTAGAAGATTTGCTTTTCTCATTAATTTCTAGGCTACCAGAATTCATGATTCCAAAATCTGTAATGAATTGGCTTGGAAACTATACCAATAAAAGAATCGCAGAACTCCAACGGCAGATCATACAGGATCGCTGGCACTCTGTTGAACTTGATGAAGCACTCAAGCAAATCAAATCCCAAAATGGTAAAAAATAAGCACCTTTGGATAGTTTATCCATTGGTGCTTATCACTTTCTTATTTAATTCTGAAATTTTTAGATTCTTCATCTGTCAACGGTCTACCCATTTTTTTTACTTCATCAATCATTTTTCTCCACTCAAATCTTTGTCCATCTGAAGGTTCTGTTAATCTGCCGTCTTTTACAAATCTTTCGAGATCAACTACTTTTCCATATTGATTCTGCATTGTTGTAATCATAACATCACCTGCTTTCTAAATATTTTGCAATTAATTTTTGTGCAGCCATATCATCTATATACATTCTTTGACCACTAATCACTTGTGCGCCTAATTCCTTTTTATAGTGTTCAATCAAATTTGTTTTAGCTGTAAATGCAACATATCCATCACACCCAGCTTCTTTGCTACTTTCACAAGCTATCGCAAATAAGTGACCTCCTACACCTATATACTCTCCCAAGTGTCCAATATTATGCGGTGCAGACTCTACAATATCTATATCAGCTACTCCTCCGTCAATCCTAAATGCAATTCTGCCTTGTACAGTATCGTCACCTTCAACAAATAATTCATATATTTCATATTCATTCTTTTCTGGCGTACTCCAATTAAATTTCCACCCTTTATACTCTTTTGGTTTAATTAACGTTTCTCTTTTCTTGTAATATGTATCAAGAACTTTTCCTGTTTTACGTTCAACAAGACAGTCTGTCAATTTATCTATAAGTACATCTATTTCCATGTTTTTATTTCCCTCTATGTATATATATTATACCATATTAAACTAGGAATTTATAACCTTTTTTCAATATTACTTACCCTATAAGAAGCTAATTCTGCATCATCATCGGTAACAGTTCCCTTTTTGCGTAACTGTTCTAATCTTGCAAAAGCTTCTTTCCTTTCTTTATTAGAATCGTTATATAATCCATTTACACCCTGCATAATCTGAATCACAAAGGATAACTTATCTTCTGGTATCTTTTCAAGTTCCATTATCGCACTCTGTCTTAATGCTGTCATAGGTCATACCTCCTTAAAAATTTTTGAATAAAATACATATTTCTTTTTATGGTTCTCTTTCCATCTTTTCCTTAATAGCCTGCCTAATGAATCCTGCTTTTGTTAGTTCCTTTGTTTTACAATACTGCTCCAATGCCTCCGCTTCTGCATTTGGCATAGATAATTTTACCTGTTTATAATTATTCTGTATATATTTATCATTTGCTTTTCTCTGTGCATCTGAAAGTGCCACCATTATTTCCTCTCTTTCTCTATATAAACCTTATATAACGGTTACATATAGTATACCATAAAATTTTATTATTTCCATTTGATTATTCAAACAGCACCAACAGAATTTTCCATTGGTGCCGTTTCCATCAGATCAAAATTTCTAGAATTCCTTTTACAAAGCACCAAATCCATTTATCAGAAAATTTCTTTTCCATCTGATACATAAAAATTTCCCTAATACGTTCTTCAAACAGTGCTGGTGCAATATTCGATTTGAACCGATTGCACGGAAGGCATGTTGGTACAAGATTACTTACATCGTCTACTCCTCCCATTGACAAGGCAATATGATGATCCAATGTCATATCGGAAAGTAAAATTTTCCTTCCGCATAATTGGCAACGTCCATCATACTTATCATAAATAACTTTTCGTACTGACTGAGAATACTTTTTTCTCTTGATTTTTCCGTTATTGGTACGCTTAATTTCCAACTCAACATTCTTACTTTCCTGCATTTCAATTCTTTCTTCCTGTGTGAACTGTTTCCATACAATCTTATCTGTAAATGTATCATAGACATAATATCCCTTAGTTTTCGCCGGTGCTTTCTTTATACGACTAATAGCTTCATGCACAGATGCAAATTGTGTTGCATTCAAAAGATTATTGAATTTCACATATTTTCCATGCTCATTTATATGTATATAATGTTCTCCATTAGTAATTACAATTGCCATACCCAAATCCTCCGCTTATATTCTGAAATTTTCCAATATACTTTTGATCCGCTTCATTTCCATATAGAACGATGACGAAGGAATTTCCAACAAGATACAGATTTCCTTGTTACTAAATCCATCCATCTTGTACATTGCTATTTTCTGCTGAGTTTCAGATAATTTTTCCATTACCTCATTAATGGCTGCATTTTCCATCAGGCTAGTTTCTACCGATTTTCCACCGATAGTATTATATAAATTTTCCAGATCATCTGTTTCTGCATCCAGACTGATAATATTTTCTGTTGATTTCCGTTTATTTGCCTTTTCCTTCTTTACATGGTCATTAATTTCTGCTCTCATGTACTGCCATGCCACATACGGAAAGTCATATTTTTCCGCTATTTCTGGCTTTCTATGATATATTTCAACAGCCTTAAGGAATCCAAAAACTGCTATCTGATAGTATTCCTCTATGCTATATCCTCGTCTATGTAGGAATCCATAAATTAAGTTATGGTTTTTCTCTGCAAATTGTTTTTCTATCTCCGTTAATTTTTCCAATCTCATAATTTTCCAACGCTCCTATATTTTGCATTGGAGGACTGTTCTTATTAACAATCCCCCACAATATGTAATCAGATAAGTCCTTCTAATGTTTTTCTTATTTCCCCGATTGCCTTTGTATATGATTGTAAGCTCATTCTAAGTATCTTTTGAATTTCTACTCCGCAATATCCATCTAAAAGCAAATACACAATTTCTTTCTGCCGATATTGTTTTAATTCATTAATCATATTCTTGACATCCATACTGTCTGATATTATATTTTCCATAGCCAAACATGTAGATATATCCTGAAGCCTATCTAAAATATCCTCTTCTCCGTTTTCCTCGTTATATATCGCTGATCTCAACCCCTCATAACTCCAAATACCGCCTTCTGGACAACGCTTTTTTCTATTCATATCACGCCAGTAGTTGCTTCTTGCATTGTCAAGCGTTCTGAAAAATACCTGTTCAAATTTAAGACTCTGCAATCTTTCATATTCATGATACTTTTTTACAGCCTGCAAATATGGGATGATTAAGATGTCATACCACTCAGCCAAATCCAATTTATGTACTCTCATATATCGATACATTAAATCATGGTGTTTCTCTGCAAAAATTTTCTCTTCTTTTGTCAACGGACGATCTGTGTAAAATGCTTTCTTCATAGTGATTACCTCATTCTTTCTTTAAAATTGATTTGTTATTGTGGCATTTCTGCCGATAGGCAAGTGCAAATTGAATTGCCACGGCTTTTTAACTGCTATACAGAACCGCTTGCCTGGTGGTTTTATAATCTGTAAATTTTTATATCGCCTACATAATGACCTTGTTTTTCAATTTCAGAGATTGCGTTTACTGCATCTTCATAATTGTTAAAAATGGTTGGTTCTCCGACTCTGGAAAAGTGCCAGATACCATTTTCTTTTCTAATAGAATCGCAACGATCATTTTCTAATGTATACATAAGCGTATCCCCCTTATTTCTGCTTTCTTCTAATCAATTTTGTATCATCAAACCATTTCGTTTTTCTTCCGTCATACTGGATTTTAGACTGATAAATAAAACTATTACCAACTCTTTGACTTTCTCCGTCTTTCGTAACTGTGGCAAATTGTATTGTTGTTTTCTGCATGGCTTTTCTCCTTTAATATGTGGCACTTGGGGAACAAAATTTAGTTCCCCTTTATGCCGTTTCTGTCTTGTTACTTTACTCTAAGGACTCCGAAGGAACTTTCTGTTGTAACCGATGCGAACTGTTCAGGAGTAAGAAGTTTTTTTACTGCTTCCTTATTGACATTTTCCCTAGTCTGCAATGAAAAAGTAGCCTTATAATCTGCTCCGATGTACTGCCTAATTGGATTTCCTTTTTTATCAGTGGTTGCACATTCTGCCGTCTCATTTAAAAATTCAATGATTTTTCTTTCTGTCTCTTTGATCTTTGTTTCTGTCTCATCCTTTAATGTTTTGTAGCTTCTTAAATCACTGATTGCTTCTGCAAGCTCTGCTTTCGTCATACACATATGTTTGTCCTCCATATTTAAAATATTGATTTGTTACTGGCAACCCTTAAAGCATCTTCGTGGCTATTGGTACTTACTTCCCTCACATGTATATGGCTTTAAGTTTTTGAGTGCTTTCGGCTTTCTCGGTTGCCGTTGGTCTTGTTTTCCTTGACCTTGTAACTGCATTATATATTAGTACTAATATATTTCAATTCGCATAATTTACAATTTTATATTAGTACCAATGTCCTTTTTTGTATATTAGTACCAGTATAATTTAAAACATATAACATTTTCACAATTAAACATTTTAAATATTGGTACTAATGCATATTGTTTTTATATTAGTACCAATGTATAATACTATTAACAAATAAATCAAGAACACAAACAAACGGAGGTATCACTTATGAGAATCACAAGAAAACAGTTAGAAGCAAAGGTAAACAATTACAATAGCATTTCAGATATTAAGTTAAAACTTAATGATGACGTAATCGGTGCAGTTAATCTTTATACAGAAGATAACAACCGTATTGCAACGGCTACAACAAAGGAAATGTTTACCATATTAGATGCTTTAATCAATATAAAAGCATTGGAAAGAAACAACTAAATAAAAGGCGGTTGAAACACACCGCCTACCATATTAGAAAGAAGGTATAACATATGAAATATTTTAATAATGTAAATACACTGGAAGAACTCAGAGCACAATATAAGGAACTGTTAAAGAAATACCACCCCGACAACCCTAACGGATCAACAGAAGCCACACAAGCAATCAATGCTGAATACACCGACTTATTCAAGGCTTTAAAGAATAAACACGAAAGAACCGCAGAAAAAGCAGATAAGACATCATATAACGATATGAAATACGATTTCGAAGAAGATGAACATTTGCGTGACACACTGCAATCGATCATTCATTTATCAGATATTGTTATTGAGGTTTGCGGTTCATGGATTTGGATATCAGGTAATACATATCAGCATAGAACAAAATTAAAAGAATGCGGTTTCAAATATGCATCTAAGAAAAAACAATGGTACTGGCATAGCGAAGCATTCAGAAAAAGAGGAAAGAAAACATTATCTATGGATGATATCAGAAGTTATTACGGCAGTACAGAGGTAAAAACAGATGAGGTTAAACGACTGAAACAAGCGTAAAAATAAGGGTGTAGACAACAAGCCTACACCCTACCACATAGAAAAGAGGTTATACAATGTTTATATATTATGAAGATGGAAAAACCGACAAGATCACGATGAGAAAAGCATATAGAATGTACTGTATTATGGTGGATGTAGAACAGAAAGCCCAAGGAACAAATTTTATATCATGGTTATATGAGATGGAAAGAATGCAGATTTTAAACAGAGCGTAAAAAAAATAAGGCTAAGAGAGTCAATCTCCTAGCCTTTTCTTATGTCCTTCTATCGGTATTTTGCCACGTTCTACGGCTCAAATACGGCTTATTTTGTGGGTAATGTAACCTTGTTAGATTGTACCACTTTTAGCCTGTAAATAGCGATATTTGGGCGGTTTTCGTGGTGCTTGTCAGCGTGTAGCAATACCCCAGTGGGTTTACATTCTAATGAAGATCGGTTTCGTTGGAAAAGCCTATAGTACATCCATTCACACAACAATCACCAAAATCCATACCTTCGAACCGATACGGGGTACTAAAAACTACAGTTTACAGTATTATTTCTATAATATGGTATAGTAGGTTGCTTCACACAGTGACCGGAAAATCATGTTATTATTCAGGTTGCACAGATGTTCCATCATCAAATACAATGTTGCTTATCTCATATGAAAATTTTAAATCTGAAAAATCTGTATTATAAAATTGCATATCCTCATTTACAAATTCATTACATTCATATGAAAGTCCCTCTTTCCTATATGTTTCTCCTGGCTGAATTGTATAACCAGTAAAATCACATCCTAAACTAATTATTTCTTTATCAAATAAATCATTTACTGTCAGCGTACCTTCTATTCCTTTGATTGCTTTATCACTATTATTTGTAACATCAAACACAAAATTAACATAATAATTAAATATCCATTTTGAACTATCCTTTGGAGTAACGCTCTTGTCTACTACAACTATTTTGGCATACTGTTCAGATTTCATTTCCATGTATTGCTTTTTTAAGTTTACTAAATCTTCCGATTTACCAAGAACCAAAATGGCTTTATCTATATCTGAAATAGCTTCTGTATATTGCTTATTCTTAACATATTCATCAGCCTCATTTAATAATTGTGTTTGAAGTGTATTCCTTAATTCTTCTATTTTTTGTTGCGCTTCAGTATAAGAATCATCTTCCTCGCGTACATTTTTATATTTGCTAATTGCCGTTTCAATATCACCATCATTTTCTGCTTTTTGTGCCGCTTTATACGCCACTCTTGAATTATTCAAATCAATTATATTGCTCAAAACCTTATTTGCGTATTGCTTTGATGGCACATATTGAGCATATTTTTGTATTTGTTTTTTTGCTTCTTCATAAGATAATTTTTTATTCTTAAATTTTTTATAAATATCATCAATTTCTGCATTTTGCATATTAGACAGTTCGTTTTCACTCTCCGAATTTCCTTTTATTTTCCTATTATATATGTCTATAGCCTCTTTACTATTGCCCTTATCAAATAAATATGTATATTTCTTTACCGGATCAGAATTGACCAAAATTACATATGCAACACCTATTATGACTATAATACCAACTGCAACACATACCCCACTAATAATTCCTTTTTTTCTTTTAGTTATCTTATTATTATCATCTTTATTATTTTGCGTTGAAATCTTTTTCCCACATTTAGGACAAAATACACTTCCATCTGGAATTTCATTTTTACATTTTTTACAAATCATACTATTTCTCCCCTTCATTTGTATTATTTCTTTTATTATAGTCATTTTTCTGACCATGGTCAAGTATAAGACTACATCTTACCATACATAATATAAAGGTATGGAGGGAAATGTAGTGATCGATTATAGTCCATTTTGGAATACACTTGAACATTCCAACGAGACAACTTATACGCTGATAAATAAGCATCATATATCAAGTGCTATCATCGACAAACTACGCAAAAACAAACCCATGAATACCACTACTCTAAATGATTTGTGTCGAATTCTTAATTGTAGATTAGATGAAGTAGCGCAATATATTCCTTCTGAGACTGACCAGCTTCTATGATATAATGTGCAGCAGTATGAATATAAGATTTGTATACTATATCTGTTTCAGAACCATACACAATATACGATAAACATTTTTTAACAAAAATCTTTTAAATACCACGTATTTTCTATGTTTTCATGCAATAATTCCACATGTCAATAATCCATTCATTTTAATCACGAAAACCTTTTATTTCCTAACATTCCCACGATACTGTTTTAATCTATATAAATACGCTATTTCACAGTAAATAGATTTTCAAAGGTATGGAAAATCAAGCATTTTGACGCATACCGATACCATACACGATAAGCCATAGTGCAGCAGTTATCAGGGAGGAGGGGGTACATAAACATTCTGAGAATTTAAGTACCTACTATATAGCCATACCCCTTCTGAAAAAACGTAAAAAAATAGGGCATGTCAAGTATTTCTACTCGATCTACCCTATCTAATTCCTAGTATATTACTGTGGTATAATATTACTCCGTAATCTCAACTTTCCAATTTAACATTGCATGATAAACGCAATCCTGGACTTTTCCCTTACAACTTTCTGCAAGCTCACTAATATAATCTTCCTTATAACTTGAAAAACCTTTGTATGCTTCTTCTTTTGTCTCAAAGATACCAATATCCTTTTTCTTATTAAGAATCATCATCCATACTCTAAAACCATCGTCTGTTTCTTTAATAGTTCTCTTAATGCCTCTATCCTCAAATACAGTATTAAGATAATGCGTCATAAACACACATGTTTCTGGACTATACATGTTACTCTCTTTGCAGAGCAAATCTTTATCCAAATCAACTTTCTCTCCTGGTATCATATGTTCTCTGTACCAGATTCTAAAATTTGCAAAATTATGCCATTCCTCACAGACAAATTTATTCTTGTAATACGGTTTATCCTTATGAATCTTCTTATTGTAACAGCGTTGGAGCATGTTCTTCCAACGATTATATTCATCAGAATTATAATCTGCATCATCTGTTCCAAGATATCCGACTCCCTCATAGGTTCTTCTGAAATACCAAGGATTCCAATTTTCAGGTTTATATTCCACAGCATTTACGATATCCATAATCTGTTGTTCCGTCACAACATCGGATTCATCATAGATACTCTGAATTGCTCCATACTGTAAAGCTGTCACAGGATACAAATGCTTATAATAATTATCCTTCTTATTATTGCCTTCATGCCAGCACATTGTATTATTCTGCATATCATAATTTACAATAAAAGTCTGCATAACCAGAACACTTGCTTTGATCTTCTGCTTTTTATATCCCCACATCTTTTTAGATTTAAAATATACATTTTTCTCAAGTGTATAATACAATTCTTTATCTGTCTGCGAATATGATCCTCTTAGGAGCTGATATATTCCATCCATTTTTATAATAACTCTACCATAATTTGAAATCCATGTATTCTTATAATCAAGCAGACATACAAATCTTTCATCTGTAGCAATACGCTCTATACCAGATACCGCTTTTGTCAGCACTCTTGATGGAGTAATCTTCTTAAATTTTCTTTTTGTTCGCATAGACTTATCGGTATTATATAATGCTAATCCATTCTCATAACACTTTTTCATCCGTGCATCAGCAACACAATCTTTACACGTTGTCGTCCAATTCTTCCCATATATTCTGTTGTATTTACTTAATGGAAGTTTTCTCCCACACTTTTTACATATTTTTGTTTCTTCAATTCTTTTATTCTCACTAAACATAGTCCTCCTTTTTGATAAATCAGAGGTCAAGAATAGGTGCGTCAAATTAGACGCACCTCAATAAGCCGCAATGTGCAGCAGTTCAATTTTATTTTTACATTGGAAAACGTGCAGAATTTGCACAAAAGATATTCTTGACTCTGATACAGGCTTTCTTTTACTTCCCATCCTGTTAGGAAATATCCATCATATTTTTTTAATCGGTATATGTCTGCCGATTACTCTATATCCTCATTCTGATCTGCTTCTTCTGAATTGTTCAAATAATTCTTGACAGTTATACTCTGATCAAATTTCAATCTTTTACGTGCCGGTACTGTAATCATTTCTTTCGGTTTTTTGGGATTCGATGTGACATATTTATCATACTCCTGTAAATAAAATCGTCCAAATCCAAATAAAGACACATAATCGCCCGACTCCAACACTTCCATCAAAGTTTCCATAAAGGCATCATAAAATATCCTTGTCTTATATTTAGGCATCCCGGCATTCTTTGCCACCAAATTTAAAAATTCTTTTCTTGTCATCGTCTTTTCCTTTCTGTTGCTTCAATCACTGTTACATCTTTTGCATTATAATCACTTCTGTCAGTTACAAATGGTCTGAAAAACACATAGTAGCCATTCTCAATGTGTTCACCTTGTAATTTTGATTTATGGATGAAGTATGAGTTGCCATCTTCTCCACGAATAAATCCATAACCTTTGTCATTAAAATACTTCGTTACTGTTCCAAACATTTAAAATTCCTCCTGCCAATTATTTTTGTGTGCCAATGAAATGCGTATTTCTTAATTCGGTCATATAACGACTCTCTGACGCTCTCTGTGGCTCATACAGGCATTTTATGACCATTAGTGTGTTTTGGTTTTAAGGCACTAAAATAAGCCCACATACTCATAATAAATACAAGTATATGGACTTATTTAGATGTCCTAAATATAAATAATGCACTGCACTATTATTTTTTACATAAGATTCTTTTCTCCAAATATAATTGATTATTTTGTCTCCATCAAAATTGAGCTGTCTCCATTTTGTCTCCACAGATATACAAAATTATATCAATTTATATGAAGATATATCAACTTACTATTAATTTTTGATTTTTACGCAAACCCTATAAAAACGGCTCTAAGCCCTTATTTCCCTACAATCTCCGCCGTATCAATAAACTCATACGGTGTGGTCTGGTATACATAATAGTTCAGCCAGTTTGAGTAGAGGATATTCCCATGTGACCGCCACTCTAACCTCGGCTTTTTCGTATCATCATCATCCGGATAATAGTTGACCGGGAGATCGATCGGCAGTCCTTTTTCTTTATCACGTTTGTACTCCTTGTCAAGTGTAACACGGTCATACTCCGGGTGTCCCATGACGAAAATGCGTCTGCCTTCGTCTGCGATTGCAAGGAACACACCCGCCTCGTCAGACTCGGCAAGGATCGTCAGATCCGGTATTTTACGGATATCTTCCGCTCTCACTTCTGTATGTCTGGAGTGCGGTGCCATAAAATAATCGTCAAAGCCGCGGACTAACGGCACTTTACGGTTCATGACATGATGTTCAAACACACCGAACACTTTTTTATCCAGCAGATGTTTTTTCAGTCCATAATGATAATAAAGGCCTGCCTGTGCACCCCAGCATAAATGCATTGTGGATGTCACATGTGTTTTCGTCCATTCAAAAATATCACACATTTCCTTCCAGTAGTCCACTTCCTCAAACTCCATCTGTTCCACCGGAGCCCCTGTGATGATGAGTCCGTCAAAGTAACGGTTCTTTACTCCATCAAATGTCTCGTAGAATTTGTTTAAATGGCTCATGGATGTGTTTTTTGACTCATGGGACGATACTGTGATAAATGTCACATTGATCTGCAGCGGTGTGTTCGACAGAGAACGCAAGAGCTGCAGCTCTGTGTCTTCTTTTAACGGCATTAAATTCAGGATTCCAATCTCAATAACGCGGATATCCTGATGTGTTGCTCGACTTTCATCCATAACAAATATATTTTCCTTCTCCAATATCTCTTTCGCCGGTAAATCACTCTGTGTTTTAATTGGCATAATATTCTCCATTCTCTGCGCTGATTCCAAGCAGTACAAACAGTTCTTCTTCTGTGAGCACCGTGATTCCAAGTTCCTGTGCCTTTGTCAGTTTGCTGCCCGCGCTCTCTCCTGCAACAACATAATCTGTCTTTTTCGATACGGATCCGGATACTTTTCCGCCGTATTTCTCCACCAGTTCCGCTGCTTCTTTTCTTCCGAGGGTCGGCAGTGTACCTGTAATAACCACGGTCTTTCCGCTGACTGCCGAATCGATCGTCTCGGTCTCCTCAGCTTTCATATTCACGCCCAACGACTTTAAGCGGGCGATCATTTCTTTATTTTTTTCATCATGGAAGAAACGGAAAATGCAGTCTGCGCTGACTTCTCCGACATCGTCCACCTCCATCAGGGCATCCCTGTCAGCATTCTCTAAATCAAGGATCGAAGAAAAACGTTTCATGATCGTCTTTGCGGCAGCTTTTCCAACATTCGGAATACCAAATCCGGTCAGAAGCATGTATGCATCATTTTCTTTTGCCTTTTCGATCGTATCTAAAAGCTTGTCTGTATTCTTTTCTTTTCCGATAATACCCTGTTCGATCAAATCTTCCCTGTGATCTTTCAGTTCAAATATATCGGCAATATCCTTAATATACCCCAATCGCACAAGTTCTTCAATATAAACCGTACCAAATCCTTTGATATCCATGGCATCCCTGCCGACAAAATTGATGATATGGCGCTCTAACTGTGCCGGACAGTTTGGTGAAGTACACTTGATATCCGCCGTGTCTTTTTCACGCTCTGTCTTTGCACCGCAGACCGGGCAGACATCCGGGATTGCAAAACGTTTCCAGCCATCCGGTCTTTTTTCTTTGCGGACTTCTTTTACTTTCGGAATGATCTCTCCGGATTTGTAAACCACGATCGTATCACCGATTCCGACATCTAAATCATCAATAAAATCCTGATTATGCAGTGTTGCCCTTGAAACAGACGTTCCACACAGGCGCACCGGCTCAAACACGGCAGTCGGTGTGATTCTTCCGGTCCTTCCAACGGAAAGTTCAATATCAAGCAGTTTTGTTTCTTTTTCTTCCGGCGGATATTTGTATGCGATCGCCCATTTTGGAACTTTTGATGTATTGCCCAGCAGTTCCCTGTCCGAATAGCGGTTGATCTTAATGACCGCACCATCGATATCGTAGCCGAGATTTCCACGGTTTTCTCCGATCGCCGTAATTGCATCCCAGACTTCATCCGCCGTTTTGCATACTTTGTAATCTTCGATGATTGGGATGCCCTGTCTCTTTAAAAATTCATACCCCTGCGTGTGTGTGGCGATCTCCATGCCACGCACCTGCTGGATATTAAACACAAACATGGAAAGCTTTCTCTCTTTCGTCACGCGGCTGTCAAGCTGACGCAGTGTTCCCGCCGCGCAGTTTCTCGGATTGGCAAAAATCTTTTTCCCAAGCAGTTCCTGCTGTTCATTGACTCTGTCAAAGTCCTCATTTTTCATGTAGACTTCCCCGCGGATCTCCAAATATTCCGGTTTGTCCTTTAATTTCTTTTTGACATCTGAGATCACTTTTGCGTTCGTGGTCACATCCTCGCCAAAATTCACACCGTCACCACGTGTCAGAGCAAGCGCAAGTTCACCATTTTCATAGCGCAGCGCCATGGACAGTCCGTCGATCTTATATTCGACCACAAACTCCGGATCATCAAGCTGTTCTCTCATCTGCTCTACGAAATCAACGACCTCTTCTTTTGAAAAAACATCCTGAAGACTTAACATCGGCACATTATGATGCACTAAAACGCCTGCTGTCCGCTTTGCCATGCCGCCGACATGTTGCGTCGGGGAATCTTTTGTCACCAGTTCCGGGTGTTCTTTTTCCAGCTTTTTCAACTGCTGCATCAGCATATCAAATTCATAATCAGAAATCTCAGGATTGTCCTGATTATAATATCTGTCACTGTGATAATTGATCTTATCCCTTAACTTTTTGATCTGTTCTTCCAGTGTCATCTGTCTCCTCCATCTCGTCCGTGAATCACTGTCGTGTTTGACGAATCTTTTACCAGCCGCATCAGTTCTTTATATTCCTGTGGTGTCACCTCGCGGTAAGTTCCGGCTTTTAAATCTCCAAGTTCAATATTCATAATACGGGTTCTTACCAGTTTTTCCACTCTGTATCCAAAATATTCACACATACGCCGGATCTGACGGTTCAACCCCTGTGTCAGTATAATGCCAAACTGTCTCTTCCCGATCCTCCATACTTTGCATTTACGCGTCGTGGCATTTAATTCCACCAATGGAACTCCTCCCGCAAGTCCGCGCAGAAAACTGTCCGTCACGGGTTTATTAACTGTAACGATATATTCTTTTTCATGCATATTTCCGGCACGCATGATACGGTTTACAATATCACCATTATTTGTCATAAGCAATAAACCTTCGGAATCTTTATCAAGTCTTCCGATCGGATAAATCCGTTTCGGATAGTTGATATAATCCACTACATTATTTTTTTCCTTCTTTTCAGCGGTGCATACAATCCCTGTCGGTTTGTGAAATGCCAGAAGTATCATTTCCTCTTCTTTTTTTACCGGCTTTCCGCAGAAAAGAACTGTCTGACCCGGCAATACTTTTGCTCCCATGGAAGCAGCCATGCCATCTATTATGACATTTCCTGCTTCTATCTGGCGGTCTGCCTCTCTTCTTGAGCACACGCCCGCCTCACTGAGATATTTATTGATTCTGACTGGTTCCTGCATTTTTCACCTTTCTCTTTCTGCACAAAAGCGGAGACTTATCTTTAAAGTCTCCGCCATTTTTGCCCTGGTAACAAATCTGTTACTAAAAATGTGCCATCCACTGTATATTGAACATTTACTTTAACAGGGAAGTTTTGATGTAACCGGTCTGACCATTCCAGGTTACCTTCGTCCAGCCCTCTGCATAGCTCATAACTACTGTTACCTTCTCACCCGTAAATGCAGTTCCAATCTTGCTGTCTGATTCACTCATTCCGGAACGGATATTCACAGAATCACTCAGGGTAATAACAGTTCCCTCAGCTATGGAATTGTTTGTGGTTGTCTGTTCTTCATTTCCACTATTATCTGCATCTGAATTTGAGTTTTTCGTTGTCAGATACTCTGTCTTGATATACCCGGTCTGTCCGTTATAATTTACAACGCTCCATTCTCCGTCGGTACCTGTTCTTGTAAGTGCTGTACCTTTCTCTAAGGTTCCAAGTTTATCGGATTCCGTGTCCGCTGCGGCTCTGACATTTACTGTATCTGCTGCATAAACAGTATCCGGTTCACTCTTCGTCGGGGCATTGTCTGCCGGCTGCTGTGTACTCTCCTCCGGCGTCCCGGTCTGCTCTGTCTCTGCCGGTGTCTGCTCTGTCTCCGTTGTCTCTTCCGGTACCTGTTCTGTACTTTCCGTCTCAGTATTCTGGCTTACGATCGTACCAGCCCATTCTGTGATTGCATTCGGAATTGTTGTGGAAATCATTTCACTCAGCTTATCATCGGAAGCAACGGCTGTATCATATTTATCCTGTACTTCTTTCTGGAGTGAATTGACATCTACGCTGTCCTCATACTCGCTGATCAGGTTCTGAATGCTTGTATCTAATGCATTTTCTTTAATCTTTAAATTGTACTGGCTGTAAAGGTTATCAATATATACACTGCCATCATCATTCGTACGCACATAGAAAAAATCAAGTCCCGGTGCAGCGGTATCCACATCTTTAAATTTAACCTCAACATAAACAGATACAAGATAGGATGATGCATCAAGTCCCTGTTTGGTATAGCATTTAATATTCTGATACGCATCTACATACTGGCTGAATACGGAAATATAACTTTTTTCATTTTCAGACAACGGCGCCGCGATCGTCTGAAGTGTATCAGTATCTCCTGCTGCATATGCGGTGTAATACTGGTTGATCAGCGTATTAACATCCTCATGCGCATCCAATTCAAACTCCTGTCCTGCACCATCAGAGGCTTCAGATGCCACTTCTGTCGCCGAAACATTCTGCCCATTCTGAGACTGTTTCGGTGATCCAATCTTTACCAGAATAAGCACCATTGCAAGGAATAACACTCCCGCCGTAATATAACGCACATTTTGTTTTATAAATGTAAGTATCTTATTCGTATCTTTACTATTTACTGTTTTGTTATCTGTATCTTTATTATCTGTATCTTTTTTTAATTTATCATCAACACTTGAAGAAGCCATCGTATTTTCCATCCCTTTCCATTTGTTGTATAAAGCTCCACAAAAATATGTAACAGGCGTAACATATGACATGCCGCCTGCTATCTGACTGCTAAAATGCACCCGGCGGGAATCGAACCCGCATTGCCGGAGTCGGAGTCCGGTGTTCTATCCATTAGACTACGGTTGCCTGCTCTCACTATTCTACAAGGGATTGTAACATAAAAAACTTACTTTTTCACGCACGCTTTATCATAACAGACCATAAAATAATTGTCAACCAAAAATGCCGGTGCAGGCTAAGATGTTTTTCCCAAACACCTGTATTTTCCTACATTCCGGCATTTCTTAAAATTTAATGAAGATCTTTTAAAATACGATCTGACAGTTCTTTTTTCTCCCTCTCGGATTCCTTCCCCATCATAACTGCCACCCACACTGCAGTCTGTGATATTTTCTTTCCTCTCAGGAAACGGACGTCCTCTGTGCTCTCGCTGTTTTCCCGGTACCGGCTTACAACCTGGTTTAAATTTGAAAAAATTTTCATCAGTCTGCCAAAATCATTTTCCCGCTCCAAAATCATGTTTTCCCCATGATTTCTTTCTTCTCCCGCAGTAGCTATGATCTGCATACACAGATGCAGTTCACCCGTGATATCAGATGCCTCCATTAATACATCCGGTCTTTTTTCTCTCGTCTCCAAAAAAATCTTCTTTGCCAGATCAACATCACGGTTTCTGAAACATTCTGCAAGACGTCTTTTTAATTCACCTGTTTCTGCCTTTTCTCCAAGCATCCCCACCTTGCACTCATATATACGCAGCTTTTTCACCGTAACCCACACAAGCAGGAGAAATTCAGAAATAAATCCAAACACTCTTTTATGGTAGGCATCTTCCCCCGTCTCTAATTCGATCCGCTCTGCCACCTCAAAGAATATGGAAAACAGCCAGGATGCATATTCATCAAATAATGATTTTGAGGTGACAAGGATATTCCCAAAATAAGTCTGCCTTCCATTTACAAGCCGTTCAAATGCATCCGCATATTCCGGGTATTTCTCCGCAATAACCTTTCCTGTCATCTCCAGTGCCCGTATATTGTGGTTTGCCGAAAATCCATCGTAGTAAGAATTGTTTAACTGAACTTTTTTTGTTGTGACCAGATCGTATTTTTTTAGCAATTCCAGATATTCTGTTTCCGTATAAATCTGTTCCTTTTCATTGATCAGATAACGCCTGTAATGGCAGGTGCCGACATAGTCAGCATCATGACAGTTTTTCCAGATCCAGTAAAATCCGGTCAGCTCGCTGTAATAGCAATTTAACGCTGAGATCTGTTCACCTGTATCATCTCCCTGATATCCGAAATCTCCCCCACATGCCCTTCCGACATGGAGCGGCACATAAAGTGGATCCGGCAGGGGTGTAAACTTTTTATGTGTCATGGTATATATGCGCATGGACATGGCATGTCCTCCTCTTTTGTGTTTCTATCTGCTAATAGACTATACCACAACTATCCTGTTTTTTTAACCAATCCCATGTTCTTTTTTTATCATTTCTTTCATCCCGCTTAAAATATCCGCTGATTTTTTCAACTGGATTTTTTCCTCCTCATCCAGTGAGATCGGTATCACATCCTCCACACCGTCCTTACCGACAATGGCAGGCATGCTGATCACAATATCTTTCATTCCGTAGATACCATGCATCATGGAAGATACCGGGAGAATTGACTGCTCATTTCTTATGATGCACTCACAGATCCGCTTTACCGCCATCGCAATCCCATAATAGGTTGCACGTTTGCGCTCAATGATCTCGTAAGCGCTGTTTCTTACTTTTTCATAGATACGGTTTTCGGATTCCTCATGCATAAAATGACCACGCATTTCACAAAAATCACTCAGTCTTACTCCGGAAATATTTGCGTTAGACCATGCGGCAAGCTCGCTGTCCCCGTGTTCCCCGATGATAAATGCATGCACACTGCGGTTGTCTACCCCTAAATGTTCCCCGATCAGATATTTTAACCGGGCGGTATCAAGCACTGTTCCCGAACCGATCACACGGTGTTCCGGGAAACCGGAAAGTTTCAGTGCCGTGTAGGTAAGAATATCGACCGGATTGGATACGACAAGAAGGATCCCCTCACAGCCGCGCTTTGCGATCTCCGGGATGATCTGCTTATAGATCTCCACGTTTTTGTGTATCAGATCGAGTCTTGTCTCGTCCGGCTTCTGGTTTGCCCCCGCCGTGATGATGATGATCCCAGCATCTACAATGTCATCATAATCCCCGGCATATATTTTTACCGGTCTTGCAAAAGGAAGCCCATGGCTTAGATCCATCGCTTCCCCCTCCGCTTTTGCGTGGTCTGCATCAATCATGACCATCTCCGAAAAAATACCACTCTGCATCAGCGCAAATGCCGATGATGCCCCCACAAATCCACAGCCGATCATTGCCGCTTTTCTGATATTTATTTTATCCATATGATTTTCCTGCTTTCTGCCGCATGAATGTGGCTTTTTTCATAGTTTTTCCTGTTTGCAGAAAAATTTATACATAAAAAGGATGCCGCCAAACGACGACATCCCTTATTCTTTTAAGCAACAACATCCTCAAACTGTGAATTATAAAGATTTGCATAAAATCCATTTTTTTCAAGCAGTTCTTCGTGATTTCCCTGCTCCACGATGTCCCCGTCTTTCATGACAAGGATCAGATCCGCATTGCGGATCGTTGAGAGTCTGTGTGCAATGACAAAGCTGGTTCTGCCACGCATCAGATTATCCATCGCTTTCTGGATCGTCACCTCGGTTCTCGTATCAACCGAAGATGTTGCCTCATCGAGGATCAAAATCTTATTGTCTGCAAGAATTGCCCTTGCGATCGTAAGGAGCTGCTTTTGTCCCTGCGAGACATTACTTGCATCCTCATTTAATTCCATCTGGTAACCACCCGGAAGTGTCTTAATAAAATGGTCAGCATGTGCCGCTTTCGCCGCTGCAATGACCTCTTCATCTGTGGCATCTAAACGTCCGTAACGGATATTTTCCATGATCGTTCCCTTAAACAGCCAGGTATCCTGCAATACCATTCCAAACGCATCCCTTAATTCCCTGCGGTTAAAATCTCTTACATCATGACCGTCTAATTTGATGGAGCCACTGTTGACATCATAAAAACGCATCAGAAGTTTTACCATCGTGGTCTTTCCTGCACCGGTCGGTCCAACGATCGCGATCTTCTGTCCCGGTTTCACATGAGCACAGAAATCTTTGATGATCGTCTGATCCGGGTTATAACCAAACTGTACATGATCAAAATCCACGGTTCCGGTTACGGCACTCACATCTGCCGGATGTTCTACGGTCTGATCTTCCTCTTCCTCATTTAAAAACTCAAACACACGCTCGGATGCTGCCGCCATCGACTGTACCTGATTGATGACCTGTGCGATCTGCTGGATCGGCTGTGTAAAGTTTTTCACATACTGGATAAATGCCTGGATATCACCGATCGTGATCGTTCCACGGATTGCAAGCAGTCCACCGGATAAAGCCACTGCTGCGTAACCGAGATTTCCGACAAACATCATGATCGGCTGCATCATACCGGATAAAAACTGTGATTTCCATGCGGACTGATATAAAATCTCATTGGTGCGGTTAAATTCCTCAATCGTGTCTTTCTCACGGTTGAATGCCTTGATGACTAAATGTCCGCCATAAACTTCTTCGACCTGTCCGTTGATGTGGCCTAAATATTCCTGCTGGTCTTTGAAGTATTTCTGGGATTTTTTGACCACAAATGAGATCAGTGCCATGGAGATCGGCAGGATCACAATCGCGATCAGCGTCATTAACGGGGAGATGCTTAACATCATGATCAGTACTCCGACTAAGGTTGCTGCAGACGTGATGATCGTTGTGATACTCTGGTTTAATCCCTGTCCTAAGGTATCGACATCATTGGTGATCCTAGATAAAACTTCTCCGTAAGTACGGCTCTCAAAATACTTCATCGGCATGCGGTTGATTTTCTCGGAGATTTCTTTACGCATGCGGTAGCAGATCTTCTGCGTTACACCGGTCATGATCCAGCCCTGGATAAAGTTAAATGCCGCACTGCACACATAAAGCCCTAACACAAATAAAAGGATCTGTCCGATATAGGTAAAATCAATACTTCCCGTACCCTGGATTTTTGCCATCAGACCTTCGGAGAGCGCTGTGGTTGCCTTTCCTAAAATCTTAGGCCCGATGACATTAAATACAGTGGAAGCCGCCGCAAAAATCATGACCACAATAATTGCCGCCTTAAAATTTCCAATGTAAGATAACAGTTTTCCCAGAGAACCCTTTAAATCCTTCGGTTTTTCTCCCGGCTGCATGCCGTGCCCCATCGGTCCTCTGCCACGATGCTGCATTCTAACTTTTTCTCTTTCATTACTCATTGACAGACACCTCACTTTCCTCAATGCCAAGTTCTTTTGCCGAAAGCTGTGAACGTGCGATCTGCTGGTATGTCTCACAGTTTTTCAGCAATTCTTCATGCGTACCTTTTCCGACGATCTTTCCATCATCAAGCACAAGGATCTGTTCTGCGTGTAAAATTGTACTAATCCTCTGCGCTACAATGATGACTGTGCTGTCTTTTACTTTCGACGCCAGTGCTTTTCGAAGTGCCGCATCCGTCTTTAAGTCAAGTGCAGAGAAACTGTCATCAAACACATAGATTTTCGGCTGTTTTGCAATCGCACGTGCAATGGCAAGACGCTGTTTCTGCCCACCGGAAACGTTGCTTCCGCCCTGTGCAATATCGCTGTCGTATTTTTCCTGTTTCTCCTCAATAAAATCGGCTGCCTGTGCGATCGCTGCCGCCTCTTTGATCTGCTCATCTGTGGCATCACGTTTTCCAAAACGCAGGTTTGACGCAATCGTACCGGAAAACAATACACCTTTCTGCGGTACAAAACCAATCTCTTCTCTTAAATCTTCCATGCGGATATTCCGGATATCCTGACCGTCTAAGGTAACACTTCCTCCTGTGGCATCATAAAGTCGCGGGATCAGATTGACCAGCGTGGATTTTCCGCATCCGGTACTTCCGATGATTGCTGTTGTCCTGCCCGGCTCCGCTGTAAAATCAATATCCTCCAACACATCTGCCTCCGCTCCCGGATATCGGAAATTGACATGGGAAAAACGGATCACTCCTTTGTGTTCTTTTAATTCTTCCGGATTTTTTGCATCTTCTATGGAAGGCTCTGTGCGGATAACCTCATCTATACGTTCTGCTGCCACCGCTGCACGCGGAAGCATGATCGACATTGCTGTCAGCATTAAAAATGCCATAACGATCATCATCGCATAGGTGATGAATGCGGTCATGGAACCGACCTGCATGGAACCGGCATCGATTTTGTGCGCGCCTGCCCATACGATACCTACGGTCAGAAGATTCATAATCAGCATCATCCCCGGCATCATAAATGTCATGACACGGTTTGTAAACAGCATGGTCTTTGTCAGATCTTTATTTGCATCATCAAAACGTTTTTCTTCCTCTGTTTCCCTGCCGAATGCACGGATGACGGAAAGTCCTGTTAAGATTTCTCTGGATACCAGATTGATCTTATCAACCAGTTTCTGCATCAGCTTAAAGCGCGGCATCGTAACAGACATCAGTACCATGACATAACCAAGTATTACAAGAATTGCAAGAATAATGATCCATCCCATTCCTGCTCCTGTCTGGATGATCTTTAAGACACCTCCGATGCCAAGGATCGGCGCATAGGCAACCATACGGATCATCACGGCAGAAACCATCTGGATCTGCTGGATATCATTCGTACTTCTGGTGATCAGAGATGCTGTGGAAAAATGATCCATCTCCGCATTGGAAAAATGAACCACCTGTCCAAATATTTTTCTCCGCAGGTCACGTCCGATCCCGGCACCAATGCGCGCGCCAAAGAATCCGACCAGAACCGTTGCCACACCCATAAGAAGTGCCATCGCAGCCATTCTGCCACCTGCAGACCAGAGATAAGATGTCTGTATTTTGTCGATATCAACACCTGCTGCTGTATCACAGCTTACCGCATATGCAATTCCCATCGATTTTACCAGAGAACTTCCCATGGTATCAATCGTATCAGAAACGGTATCGCGCATGGATAAGATCTGTTCCTCTGTCATAGCCCCTGATGCTTCCATAGCTGCAAAGATTGTGCGCATATCCACACAATTCGTAACCACAGTATTTCCGTCGTCATCCTCGACCTCTTTCTCAAAAGATGTAAGCGGCACTCCCATGGACTCCCCGATCTGCTCGATACTCATGTTATCAAGCATCGCCTGATCCATCCCGGCCTGTTTTGCCACACTCTCTTTAAATGTCTGCTCATCCACCGATAACATCTGATAGTTCATCAGAAGTGGAAGAAGCAGCGTATCATCCAGTTCTTCTAATTGTTTTTTGTCTGTAACGGTCAGACGGTAAACATCTCCATCTTTCCTGTAACTGTTTTCCCAGCTCTCCTTTTCCTCATCGGTCATAAAAAGCTGTGCCAGTGTAAACTCATCCTCCGTTACCGCCTCCGGCAGTACATGCTCCACACCTTTGTTCTGGATTCCGACATCAATAATATCCGATGCGTATGCCGGAAGAGACAGATCACACCACGCCTGTACAACTAACAGTGCAACAACAATGATCAGCCCCTTCCAGTACGGAAGCATATTTTTAAATATTTTGCTCATGTCCTATTCTCCTTTTTGTCTCATTTTCCGTTCTTCGATTTCTTCCCTCGACGCCTCGTAAAGCTCATTCAGGCAATCGATCAGCTGTTCCATGTCATCCCGGTCTATTTTTGATATGACTGCATGCGCAAAGCTGCTCATGACCTGCTCGCACTCTTCCTGCTTCTGTTCCCCGGATACCGTCAGCTTCACATAAGTATTGCGCCTGTCTGCTTTGTTGACGTCGCGCTCAATGTATCCTTTATCCTCCAACGTCTTTAAGGTGCGTGAAACTGCAGGTCCCTTCGCTTTCATCTTTGCAGTCAATTCGGAAACCGTCAGCCCTTCCTTTCCCTTTTTCCCGCTGCAGTGTTTGATCGCCGCCATCGTCATACCCTCAAGTTTCGTGATATCCGGCACCAGATCGCCCATATGCAGTTTGTGAAACTGATACAGCGCAGAAAAAAATCTTGTAAATAAATCATCCATTCCTGTTTTCTCACCTCGTTATTTAACATTGTTATATATTTTCTTTGTTATCTATTTACGGTGGCATATATTAACACAGGGAAGATACCACGTCAAGTATCTTCCCTGCACTTTATCCATTCTTTATATTTTCTTTATTTTTTATTCGCATCCCTCATGCAGCATAGCGAGCGTCTGCTGCATTTCTTCCAGTTGAAACTGTCCCGGTGCACTTTTCTTTCCATGCGACGCAAATGTCACACAGGAACCAAAAGTTTCTCCGCTCACTCTGCTGACTGCCCCCAGTTTTCCCATGGACACGGTAATGATCGGTGTTTCCTGATTTTCACTGTGAAATTCAGAGGTAACAGCAAGCAGCTGCAATACATCTTCCGTTGTTTTCGGAGTCACAACAAGTTTGACAATATCCGCACCCCCTTCACACATATGGTCAAGCAGCATCCGCATTACATCCACCTTCGGTGTTCCTTCCAGATCATGATGTGATGCCACAACTTTCTTCCCCTTTTTTTGAATTTCCCGGATCCGCTTTGCCGCATGTTCCTCCTCAAAAAATTCCAGATCGATCAGATCCACACATTCTGACTCTGCCGCAAGATCGTGCAGATCATTTAAAGTTTCCCGGTCAACCGACACCACTCCTCCCTGTTTTGCAGTACGAAATGTATACAAAAACAGTTTTTTCTTTAATAAAGGTGCTATCTGCTGCAATATTTCCCGCACTTCATTGTAGTCGGTATAATGTTCAAATGCATCCAGCCTCCATTCGATCATGTCTGCATCCGATTTCACGAGATATTCCACTTCTTTTATAACTTCTTCTTTCGTTTTTTCGAGCACCGGAACGCAAATGAGCGGACGTCCCGTTCCGACCTCTGTTCCTTTTATTTTCATGCCAGACACCTCCCTGCCATCTCACAATCATCTTCTTTTTTCATTATAACCAACCCCTTCCTGTTATGCAAATATTTGACATCTTCTGCAATATCATTTAATATAATTTTGATTTTAGCGCTTAGAATGGAGTTTTTATTGTAAAAAATAAGCCTGATAGCTTATTTTTCACAATAAATTGCTCAGAAATGAGGATTATTATGAGTTTTACATTTTTAAACCAGCTTCCTTCTCCGGCAGAGATCAAACGTGATTTTCCGCTGCCAGAAGAATTAAAACAGTTAAAAAAAGAACGGGATGCTATGATCTCTGACGTTATCACCGGAAAAGATGACCGTTTTCTCGTTATCATCGGACCGTGTTCTGCAGACCGGGAGGACGCTGTCTGTGATTATGTCAGCCGCCTCACGAAAATCCAGGAGGATGTTGCCGACCGTCTGATCATCATCCCGCGTGTTTATACAAATAAGCCGCGTACTACCGGCGAGGGCTATAAGGGTATCGCCTCCCAGCCGGATCCAGAAAAAGCGCCTGACATGATCGAAGGTCTGATTGCCATGCGTAAAATGCACATCCGTGCGATCAAAGAGAGCGGTTTAACCTGTGCAGATGAGATGCTCTATCCGGAAAACTGGGGATATGTCGAAGATCTTCTCTCCTACGTTGCCATCGGTGCACGTTCTGTCGAGGATCAGCAGCACCGTCTGACGGTCAGTGGTTTTGATGTTGCATCCGGTATGAAAAACCCGACCAGCGGCGATTTCTCTGTTATGCTCAACTCCGTATATGCGGCACAGCACCCGCATCATTTTGTATACCGTGGTTATGAAGTGGAGACAAGCGGCAACCCGCTGACACATGTTGTTCTGCGCGGTGCGGTCAGCAAACACGGCAACTCCACACAGAATTACCACTACGAAGATCTGATCCGTCTGTGTGACATGTACGAAAAAATGGATCTTGTCAATCCGGCAGCCGTTGTGGACGTAAACCATTCTAACTCCGGCAAAAAACACAGAGAGCAGATCCGTATCGTAAAGGAAGTCATGCACAACCGCCAGGTGTCTTCTGAAATCCAGAAAATGGTAAAAGGTGTCATGATTGAGAGTTATATTGAGGAAGGTTCCCAAAAGATTGGCGAACACATCTACGGCAAATCCATCACGGATCCTTGTCTTGGCTGGGAAGATTCCAAAAATCTGATTTATACGATTGCAGATATGTGCCGTTAAGATTTTTTACCTATACCGGCAGTTTCATGAAATCTCATAGTGAAAAAGGAACTCCATTTCTGTGAGTTCCTTTTTTATTATTCATGATAATAGCATGTTCGCAGAGCATGCTTTCTATTGTTTCTGCTACTATCCTCTCGGATGTGCTTTCAGATACACTTCCCGGATTCTTCCCTGCCCCATCTGCGAATAAATCTGTGTCGTAGAAATATCAGAATGTCCTAACATCTCCTGCACCGACTTTAAATCTGCTCCATTGCTGATCAGATGTGCCGCAAACGAATGGCGCAGCGTATGCGGTGTGATCTCCGATTCGATCCCCGCCTTATTTCCATAAAACTTGATCAGCTTCCAGAAACCCTGACGGCTCATTGCACCACCGGTACAATTCGTAAACAGCCACGGACAGTCCGCCTGGCTGATCAGATGATTTCTTCCATCCTGCATATATCTTGTCAGTGCCTCCCTTGCGACATTCCCAAATGGAATGATCCGTTCTTTATGGATATCCGTACAGATCACATACTCCATCTGAAGATTCAGATCCGAAACTTTTAACGATATCAGCTCTGACACACGGATCCCTGTCGCGTAAAGCAATTCAAGCATCGCCTTATCCCGCAGCTCTTTCGGTGTATTTCCGGACGGCTGCCCTAACAAAAGTGTCACTTCCTCCGTGGTCAGGATACGCGGCATCGTTTTTTCAATCTTAGGTGCTTTCAAACGCCATGCCGGATCCGACTCGATTCTCCGCTCCCTTTCAAGAAAATGAAAAAAAGCTTTCATTGATGCAATGCTCCTTGAAACCGTCGCCGGTTTCCGTCCTTCACGTTCTAAAAACATAACATATGCATTCAGATTTGTCTCCGTAACGGCAGACACCCCGCATACATTCTGTGTTTCCAGATATTCATTCATCTTGCGGAGATCACGTTCATAGGAAACCTCCGTATTCTTTGATGTCTGTTTTTCATTGTGAATATATTCAATAAAATCCATAATGTCATGTGTCATGTTTTTTTCCTGACTTTCTTTTTATCCTGTGTATTTTTTCATTATAATGATAAGCAGACCGAAAAGCAATCTTTTCAAAAATTTTTTACGATCATCTTAAGGAGCGGAATATTGATATAAGCTTCTGCAAATACGCCGCCGATTACCAGTATTACTGCCACCCCATAAAATACAACAGATTCCACCGCCTGCTTCATGAGGATTTTCGGATTACATACCGGTTGCCGGTACTGTCTGCTGTTTTTGCCAAAAACGCGGCACCACAGCACTGCGGCCACATACAAAAACACCTGTGGAAACACACTGACGAATGCAACTGCAACACCACGGATTCCAAGATCCGCAATCGCCATTGCCAAAAAAAATCCAAATGTTCCTGTCAGAAGACACAACCATACCGTCGATGCCACCGCATATCCGCACCCTTCCCCAAACAAAAAGAAAAAGGATGCAGACTTTCCCCGCTTCCAAAGCAGCTGCCAGAACAGTCTTTCCGGTGAAATGCTGCTATATGCGAACTGTTCTAAAATCCATATATTTAATATCCGGCAAAAATCCCCTGTCTTATACTTCAACAGGTTTGCAAGAAAAACACCCACAAAAAATACAGGCAGAAACAGGTATCCTTCTTTTTTCACACACGCCCCATATACACTTTTCTTCAGTTTATGCGTTTTTCTCCTGATTCAGAAGATTTTTATATGCCAAAAGTGCGGAAACTGTTTTGGCATCCTGTAATTTTCCATCGTAGATCAGCTGACAGAGTTCATCGATGTCATGTGCCTCGACATCAAGGAACTCTCCCTCATCTAAATGCTGATGTCCCGGTTTTAAATTACGCGCTAAATACACATCAATAAACTCGTCACAAAATGCAACCGTTGTTTTAAGTGACAAAAGACGCGTAAGATCATCACTGCGGTATCCCGTTTCCTCCTCTAACTCCCGTGCGGCACATACCTTTGTGTCTTCTGTAACACTGTCTCTTGATCCCGCCGGTATCTCAAGTGTCATGCGTTCAATCGCATTCCGGTACTGGCGCACCATCAGAATCTTTCCATCCTCACGTACCGGCACAACCGCTGCCGCCCCTTTTCTGTGTGAAATAAAATCCCATTCTTCAAGTTTTCCGTCCGGCAGCTGCATCGTATCCGTATAAATATCCAGAATAGCTCCATTTTTCACCAGTTCTCTTTTTACTCTCTTAACCTGTTGATCCATATAATATTCCTCCGCTTCCATATATTCCAAGTCTGTTATTTTCTTACAGTATCTGTTGTTATTGTACCACCCTCTGCCTTTATTTTCCATCTGCTTTTATACAATTTGGACACGACGAAGGCGACTTGTTACTGTTCGCAGGCAAGTGAATGGCATAGCACCGGACACTGACACACCTTTTCATCAACTCTTATCATGTGCTGACGAACAGATGTACTTGGCAAAACAACGTCTAAAAGCCAAAAATAAATCGGCAGATAAATAAAGCGTTAAAACTTTCCTCTTCTCTTTCCAAAAAAGATTAAGGAATACACAAAAATCTCCCTTTTATAAGTTTGACTGTTATACTGATAACATCAAATTTACGAAAGGGAGATTTTACTATGACAGTCATTGAGATTGTTTTTTCTGTCATCGGGATTGGCATTATCATCGGAGGGTTTGTTTACGCAATTTACGATTCTTACTGTCAGTCAAAAGATTATCGTACATCCAGAAAAAAATAGGCTGCACACATCTGTGTGCAGCCCATTTTTATGCCATCATGCACATAGCATTTCTGATCTTCTGACCTTCCATTACTTTCATGTTCCTGCCCGTCTGATTTTCCAGCATCTGCATGCCACCTTTCTCAGCCTGACTCTCCAACATCCGGTATCCTACCCGCGGGATCGTTGTAATATACTCCGGTTCCAAAGCAGAACTTTCTATTTTTTTCCGGATATTCGTCATATTGACACGAAGGATTCTGCTGTTTTGATCTGCATATGGTCCCCATATTTTTTCCAAAAGCATCTGATATGTTACAACCGTACCAGAATTTAACGCAAGACTTTCTATGATCCGGTATTCCACCGGCGAAAAATGAACCTCCGTCCCTCCAAGCAAAACCTGTCTTTTTGTAAAATCAACCTTAAGATTTCCTGCCTCGTAATATGTATGCGCACCTGCCGAAATCCTTCTGCGCAATGCGGAAAAAATCCGTGCCGCAAGTTCTTTCTCATGAAACGGTTTTACCATATAATCATCTGCTCCGGCATATAATGCCTCCACTTTATCAAGGTAGCTGCTCCGTTCCGACAGGATTATAATCGGGCAATCCGTCCACTCCCTGAACCACTGGATCAAGGTGATCCCTTCCATATCAGAAAATTTCTTATCCATCAGAATCAGATCCGGACAGACACCGGTACTCATCTCCATTCCCTGTTTTCCACTTCCTGCAATATAAATCTTGTAATTTTCTTTTTCCATTGCCCTGCGGATCAGATAAGAAATGCTTGTGTCCTCATCGATCAGTAAAATTTTTGCTCTGTCACTTATTCTATTTTCTATCACGTTAATACGCCTCCTGTAATATCATCTTTTTATTCAATTACAGGAATATGTTTTGCTTTCTTACCATCAACAAGATGTATGTATTTTATATTCTGCCACAGTATGATCATATGGCTGCTAAATCTTTTTAGTGCCATATGCAGAATAACTGCCGGGATCATTAAAAGTACATATACTTCTACCAAAAACCGTAAAATCTGAAAACGGCTCTGATTCTGTTCACCCAGCGCAGCTTCACTCTGTGTCGTTCTCGCCAATGTAGCCGCCGGTGTTTCTTCCGGGAGACCGCATGCCTGACGTTCTGCTATTTCCGGTCCCGTCAACCGGTCTGTGTGATATTCTTCCAGTTCACATTCCCCTGCCTGGTCTGCATTTTGTCCTTCTATTCCATACTTCAGGAGCCCGCCTGCGGTCAGTTCAAAACTCTGTGGTGTCTTTTCATATAAATGCAGTGTATCTGTCTGCGGTAAAAACTGAAAGAAAGATATTACGATAAATCCAATCAGGATAAACAGAAACCACTTATGCTGTTTTACTCTCTGCATTTGCCACACCACCTTTCTTTCACTCATTTTCAGATGTATTTTAACATATATTTTACATCCTGGCACTATTTTTTTCAGAATTCCATCTTTCTCCGATTCTATATATGCAAAAACTGCCGTACCGGTCATTTATGACACCGGTACGGCAGTCTCTTTATTTTTTATACAATAGATCACACGCTCTGCGAGCGACCCCATTGTCACGAATCACTTCGCATAATCTGTTACCCTTGACTCACGAATAACATTTACCTTAATCTGTCCCGGATATTCCAATTCAGCTTCGATCTGTTTGGAAATATCACGCGCAAGCAATACCATATCGGCATCGCTGATCTGCTCCGGAACAACCATGATTCGAATCTCCCTGCCCGCCTGAATAGCGAAGGATTTTTCTACACCCTTAAATCCGTTAGAAATATCTTCTAACTGTTTCAATCTGTTTGAATATGTTTCCAGTGTCTCTCTTCTGGCACCTGGTCTTGCTGCACTGATTGTATCTGCAGCCTGAATGATACATGCAATTAATGATTCCGGTTCTACATCACCATGATGCGCTTCTACCGCATTGATAATAATTGGTGACTCTTTGTATTTTCTACATAAATCCACACCGATCTGAATATGGGAACCTTCCATATCATGATCGACAGATTTACCAATATCATGTAACAATCCTGCACGTTTTGCAGTTCTTACATCTACACCGATTTCAGCAGCCAGTAATCCGGAAAGCTGTGCTACTTCAATGGAATGTTTGAGAGCATTTTGTCCGTAGCTCGTCCGGAATTTCATCCGGCCTAAAAGACGCACAAGCTCCGGATGGATTCCGTGAACACCAACCTCTAAGGTTGCTGCCTCACCTTCCTCACGAATCATTGTCTCGACTTCTTTCTGAGCCTTCTCAACCATTTCCTCGATTCTTGCCGGATGGATACGACCATCCACAATCAATTTTTCCAAAGCAATTCTGGCAACTTCACGACGAATCGGATCAAAACCGGATAAAATCACTGCCTCCGGCGTATCATCAATGATCAGATCCACACCGGTTAACGTTTCTAACGTACGGATATTACGTCCTTCACGTCCGATGATTCTTCCTTTCATTTCGTCATTCGGAAGCTGTACAACAGAAATCGTCGTTTCGGCAACATGATCCGCAGCACACTTCTGAATTGCAGTCACCACATACTCTTTTGCCTTCTTATCAGCTTCTTCCCTTGCCTTGTGTTCCATTTCTTTGATCAATTTTGCAGTATCAATTTTAACGTCTTCTTCAACAGTCTTTAAGAGATAATCCTTTGCCTGTTCGGAGGTTAAACCGGAGATTCTTTCCAGTTCTTTCACACGCTCTTCATTGAGCTTTGCGACCTGCGCTTTCTGTCTGTTGATCTCTTCTTCCTTGGCTGCAAATCCCGCCTCGCGTTTTTCGATCGCTTCTAACTTTTTGTCCAGATTTTCTTCCTTCTGAACAATGCGCCGTTCACTGCGTCCGATCTCCGCTCTCCGCTCTTTTACCTCCTTGTCTAAGTCATTCTTGACACGGATGGATTCTTCCTTCGCTTCAAGCATTGCTTCACGCTTCTTGGTTTCTGCCGTTTTTACCGCTTCATCAATAATTTCACGCGCTTTTTCATCTGCATTTCCGATCTTAGCCTCTGTTACTTTTTTATAGTAAGCAGTTGTGACGAAATATACAACGACCGCGGTAACCAGTAGAGTGATCACAACAGCGATAATCACACTTCCCACAGGAGCACCTCCTTTATTAAATTTTCATTGTACATATAACATAAAAACATGGTTTGTTATCTGTCATAATTACAACATATAAATTTTATTCTATTTTAATATTTATGTCAAGTAGATAACTGTTCAATGTGCATAATATTGCATTTTTATTTTGCAACAATACAACATATTGTACCAAAAATCCCCCGTTTTCCTATGTTCTTATTCCCCGTATGTATCCCAAATTTTCATGACATGCAAAATATCACTGCTCTTAAATCCACGGCGCATCAGATACTGGTAAATTTTCTGCTGTTCTTTGCGGTCACATTCTTTGGACTCATAATGTTTCTTTTCTAAAAGCTGACGGATCTTTAACTGTTCATCACTGTCGAACACCTTATCAAGTGCATGTTCTATCACACTTTTTTCAATTCCTTTTGCCATAAGATCCATTTTTAATTTCTGACGGCTTTTTTTCTTCTGCTGATATGAAATATAGGTTGTCGCATAGCGCAGATCATCGATATAGTGATATTTCCTGACATACTCCACTGCAAGATCCACACACACATCAGGATACCCGTTCTGCATCAGCTTCTCCCGCAGCTGATGTTCCGTCCTGTCCATTCGTTCCAAAAGAAACATCGCACGTTTCTTCGCCCGCGTTCCAAGTATTTCATAGATGATCTCATCATATTTCTCCCGGGATATGACAGTCCCCTCCTGCAAGGATAGTTTTCTTACCTCACCCTTATATAAAAGGACTTCCATCCCGTTGTCAAACCGAATGGAAGTCTTTCCTTTTTCCCGGGGAATTACTTCAACGACAAGCAACTCCTGCATCTTTTATTCCTCCGCTTTTACCTCGGCTGTATTCTCTGCTTTCTTTTCAGCCGCTTCTGCTTTTTTTGCGATCGCTTCCGCCGCTTTTATACTCTGTGCCTCAGTCTCGTTTTCCTTTGTTTCCTTAGGCTCTTCCGTTCCGTCAACATTTAACATTTCTCTGACTTTTGCCTCAATCCCCTCACAGATCAGCGGATTTTCTTTCAGATACTGTTTTGCATTCTCACGTCCCTGGCCGATCTTATCTCCATTGTATGCATACCATGCTCCCGATTTATTAACCACACCCTTATCTGCCGCAAGGTCTAAGATATCGCCTTCTCTGGAAATTCCCTGTCCAAACATGATATCAAACTCTGCTTCACGAAATGGCGGTGCCACCTTATTCTTAACAATTTTTACCCTGGTGCGGTTACCAACAACCTCTCCGCCCTGTTTTAATGCCTCGATCCTTCTGACATCCATACGGACAGAAGAATAGAACTTCAGCGCACGTCCACCGGTCGTAGTCTCCGGATTACCAAACATTACACCTACTTTTTCACGCAGCTGGTTGATGAAGATAACCACACAGTTGGATTTGCTGATGACAGAGGTCAGCTTACGAAGTGCCTGGCTCATCAGTCGTGCCTGAAGTCCGACATGCGAATCACCCATATCTCCATCGATCTCTGCCTTTGGAACAAGTGCTGCCACGGAGTCGACGATCACGATATCAACTGCCCCGGAACGTACCATGGTCTCTGTGATCTCAAGCGCCTGTTCTCCGCAGTCCGGCTGGGATATGTATAAGTTGTCGATGTCAACGCCGATATTCTTTGCATAAACAGGATCTAATGCATGCTCTGCATCGATAAATCCTGCGATACCGCCTCTTTTCTGTACCTCAGCAACCGCATGCAGTGCAACGGTCGTCTTACCACTGGACTCCGGTCCATAAATCTCGATGATTCTTCCTTTCGGAAGTCCGCCTAACCCAAGGGCAATATCAAGACTTAATGATCCGGTCGGAATCGTCTCCACATTCATATGTGCGGAATTATCACCAAGCTTCATGATAGAGCCTTTGCCGTACTGTTTCTCAATCTGTGAAATTGCAGCATCCAACGCCTTTAATTTATCATTTTTTACTGCATTGATCTCTTTATATTTATCTTCCTTTGCCATTTCTTCCCTCCGTGCGAACTGATGTTCGTTTTTCTGTTCTAATACTATTATATTTTTCCTGAAATGTCAACCACAAAATTGTCTGCATTTTTCCATATGCTTCCCCATCTGGCATATGACAGTCTGCAGCACACCTTTTTCCAGTTATGTTATTTCTTTTTGTTTACGGGATAAACCGGCAGATTTCTGCCTGTGAACCGCCATCAAAGGGCGGTGTAGATTTATATCTGACAACCTGGCGGAAATGAATTTCCTTATCGACAAGTGTATCATAGTGGTGGTTTCTTTACAAGTGGTTTCTTTCCTAAATTTAAGACTTGTTATAAAACATATTTACACCCTGTTGCAAAACTCTTATAATATGTCTGTTCTATAAACTTGAAACGGAGTTACACATGGAAAAATTACTGGTATTTCATTTCGATGACAACAATCTCAAAAAATTAAAACAGATCACGGGGGCTTTGAAGGTCCGTGTGGAGGAGGTTCCTTCCTCTGATTATTTAAAACCACTGGAGATGATCGCAAATAAGACTGCTTCCCCTTTGATTCAGCCTTTTTCCGGCAAGGTTCCTGTGGAAAGCCTGATTGTTTTCTGTGATTTTACGGAGAAAAAGATGGATAAACTTTTAGCATCTCTCCGCAGGGATCAGGTTACTGTTGATTATAAGGCAGTGCTTACGCCAACAAACAAAAAATGGAATGTGATGCGGATGTATTTGGAGATGCAGGCGGAAAAAGCTGCTTATCAGAAAAATAAGGCATAACCGTGCAAAACTCACAGCTGCTTTCAGCTGCTGATGAGTTTCTCACGGCTATGCCTGAAGTGATTCATCGTAATGGAATGTTCACTCTGCGAGCATTCTATTGTATTTCATCTTCTTTGATCTGTTCGATCATATCTATGATCTCTTCTCTTGTCTGCAGTCCGACCGCACGGTTCTGAAACAGTCCGTATTTCATGACAACCAGCGTCGGGATGCTCATGATCTGATATTTCAATGCCAGCGCAGCCTCCTCATCGACATTGACTTTGCCGAAGATGACCTTGCCTTCTAATTCTTCTGCAAGTGCTTCGATCACCGGTGACTGCATTTTACACGGCGCACACCACTCTGCCCAGAAATCTAATATAACAGGAAGTTTTGCACCGAGTACTTCATTTTCAAAATTATCTTTTGTAATTGTAATAACTGCCATTTTCTGTTTTCCTTTTCCTTTACTCACGCCCGAACTCAGAGAGCACCAGTCCCTCATTCCGGTCAAGCACCATACCAACACTCCATGCATTGACAAATAAGAGTAACGGTCTGCCCTTTAAATCCTGGATCTTCTTCATATCCGAAGTTCCGACAAGCCTGTCCATATCGATCTCCTCGTTTTCGATCCAGCGGATGTGCTCGTATGGCAGGTTGTCCATACGGATCTCAACATTATATTCATTTTCCAGACGGTATTTTAAAACATCAAACTGAAGGACACCGACAACGCCGACAATGACTTCCTCCATACCCATGTTGTATTCCTGAAAGATCTGGATCGCACCTTCCTGCGCGATCTGCTGCATGCCTTTCATGAACTGTTTACGCTTCATGGTATCCACCTGGCGCACTCTCGCGAAATGCTCCGGCGCGAAAGTAGGGATTCCCTCAAACTGGAACGGTTTTGCTGTGGTAAGTGTGTCTCCGATTGAGAAAATGCCCGGGTCGAACACACCGATGATATCCCCCGCATACGCCTCGTCCACGATATGGCGCTCCTGTGCCATCATCTGCTGCGGCTGCGACAGTTTGATCTTTTTATTGCCTCCCTGCACATGTGTAACCTCCATACCGGCGGTAAATTTTCCGGAACAGATACGCATAAACGCAATACGGTCACGGTGTGCCTTATTCATATTTGCCTGTATTTTAAATACAAATGCGGAAAAATGCTCATCAAACGGATCTATTTCTCCAATGTCGGCTTTACGCGGCAGTGGGGAATAAGTCATTTTTAAGAAATGCTGTAAAAATGTCTCCACACCAAAGTTGGTCAGGGCAGATCCGAAAAATACCGGGGAAAGTTCTCCTTTTGTGACGAGGTCCATATCAAACTCTGCACTTGCCCCGTCGAGAAGCTCGATCTCCTCCATCAGCTTATCGTATGCGTCCTGTCCGATCTCGTCGATCAGTGCAGGATCATCCGCTGCAATATGCTTTTCGGTTCCTTCTTTTGTTCCCTTTAACGTGTCGGAGAACGTCATGACCTCTTTTGTATTGCGGTCATATACACCCTTAAAATTCTTTCCGGAACCGATCGGCCAGTTGACCGGACAGGTTGCGATCCCAAGTTCTTTTTCAATCTCGTCTAACAGATCAAACGTATCATTCGCATCGCGGTCCATTTTATTGATAAAAGTAAAAATCGGAATATGGCGCATCACGCAGACCTTAAATAATTTTCTCGTCTGTGCCTCGACACCCTTTGATCCATCAATGACCATAACCGCAGAGTCCGCAGCCATCAGGGTACGGTAAGTATCCTCCGAGAAATCCTGATGTCCCGGTGTATCCAGAATATTGATGCAGTAGCCGCCATAATTAAACTGTAACACAGAAGAAGTAACGGAAATACCTCTCTCCTTCTCGATCTCCATCCAGTCAGATACCGCATGGCGTGCAGTTGCCTTTCCCTTGACGGAACCGGCAAGATTGATTGCTCCTCCGTAGAGCAGGAACTTCTCTGTCAGAGTCGTTTTACCTGCATCCGGGTGGGAAATGATTGCAAATGTACGTCTTTTTTCTATCTCTTTTCTTAAATCAGCCAAAACTATTTTATCCTCCAAAAATCCTTATAAAATCGGGATTGCCTCTCCCGCACACTCCGGCTTAATGTCAAAATAAGCAAGAATGGTTGCCGCAATATCCGAAAAGCAGCCTCTTGTTCCGTAATTAACCCCCGCCCTGATCGGTTTTCCATACATCACAAGCGGTGTATATTCTCTCGAATGATCGGTCGACGGTGTGCTTGGATCACAGCCGTGATCTGCCGTGATCATTAAGATATCCTCATCTCTCATTGCAGCTATTAGCTCCGGCAGGCGCTCATCGAAATAAGTCAGTGCCTTTGCGTAGCCTTCCACATCATTGCGGTGCCCGTAGAGCATATCATAATCTACAAGATTTGTAAAACAAAGTCCCTCAAAATCCTGTTTCATATACTCGATCGTCTTGTTGATCCCATCCTCATTTCCGGTCGTGCGCACATATTCTTTGATTCCTTTTTTTGCAAAAATATCAATGATCTTGCCCACAGAACGCACATCATATCCATGTCCGCACAACTGGTCTAACATCGTCACCTTCGGCGGCTGCAGGGAAAAATCATGGCGTCTTACCGTTCTCGTGAAATTGCCCGGAGTACCGACAAATGGTCTTGCGATCACGCGTCCCACACCGTTTTCCCCGGTCAGTATCTCCCTTGCAATCTTACAGTATTCGTAAAGTGTCTCAACCGGAATGACATCCTCGTGCGCTGCCACCTGAAATACTGAATCTGCAGATGTATATACGATCAGTTTTCCCGTTTTCATGTGTTCTTCGCCGTAATCACGGATGACATCTGTCCCGGAATACGGTTTATTGCAGAGCACTCCTCTTCCGGTTCTCTTCGTAAACTCGTCTAAAATTTCCTGTGGAAATCCATCCGGGTAAGTCGGCAGCGGACTGTTTGAGATGATGCCCGCGATCTCCCAGTGCCCGATCGTCGTATCTTTTCCTTTCGATACCTCCGTCATTCTCGCAAAAGATCCGACCGGATCCTTTTCTTTTTCTCCGATCTCCATTCCGTCTATATTAAAAAATCCCAGTTTTTGCATGTTCGGCATCGAAAAATACGGACTGGATGCCGCAGCTCTTATGGTATTACTTCCCGCATCGCCGTAAGCTGCCGCATCCGGCATTTCCCCGATCCCAACGCTGTCAAGTACGATCAAAAATACTCTCTTCATGTAAAAGTCTCCATTCCTGTATGTGAAAATCCTGCTTTCCAATCCAGTTCTCTAAAGAAAAAAGCTGAGCACATGTCTCAGCCTGGTCCCCAATGTCCAAAAACCTCGGGCAACTCTGTTGTTTTTAGTATATTCAAAAACATAGAAAAATGCAATAGTATTTCATATCCTATTTTAAAAATGAGACAGCTTTAAAAAGCTGCCCCATTGAAACTGCTATTTTGTTATCTTTACTTTTTTACCCTGTCCCTTATTTTTCAAAAGTTTTTTATAAGCCGAAAGTTTCTTTGCAGGAACTTTGATCTTTGCATTTGACTGGATACCTTTCCATGCATCCTTTCCAACGCTCTTTAACGCTGTTGATTTGATTGTAATACTGGATAATTTAGAATTGCCTTTGAAAGTTTCTTTTCCAATTTTCTTTACGCCCTTTCCAAGCGTTACTGTCGTCATCTCTTTACATCCTGAAAAAGCTAAATCACCAATGGAAGTTACCTTATCCGGTACTGTAATCTTTGTCAGTGCTGTACAATTTTGAAATGCACCTTTTCCAATGCTTGTCACATTTTTCCCAATGGTTACTTTGGTCAGTTTTTTATTGCCTTTCAATGCATTTGCAGCTATAGAAGTTACCTTGTAAGTAGTATTTCCTATCTTAACTGTTGCAGGAATCGTTATCGTTTTCGATTTGCTTTTCGTTTTTACAAATGCTACGGCAGTTCCCTGTTTTGTCACCTTATAACTGTTTTTTCCAGAGGTTACTGTTTTTCCCACTGCCGGAAGTTTCTGATCGTTTTCTGTATCGGTCGAAGAATCTGACTCGTCTGTAAGGTACTGATACTTAAACTTATATGTTTTTGCATATTTTTCTGCGGCGGAATCTTTGTAACAAAAAATAGTCAGATCAACACTGGTGTCAAATGCACCTTGATCTATGCTTGTGACAGTTTCAGGAATTGTAATGTTTTTTAAACTTGTACAACTATAAAATGCAGCGTGACCTATACTTGTCACTCCTTTTGGAATTGTCACATTAGACAGACTACTGCACCCTGAAAAAGTAGATTCCTCTATTTGTGTAACTCCTTGCGGAATTATTACACTTGTTAGGTTTTCACAAGATTCAAATGCTACTCTTCCTATGTTTGTTACACTTTCAGGTATTATTATACTCGTTACATTCTGACAATATTCAAACGCTTCTTCACCTATGTTTGTTACACTTTCAGGTATTTTAATTTCTCCACTTTTTGCTCTAGGACACTGTATCAAAACTTTCTTTTTTTTATCATATAATATTCCATTCTCCGATGTAAAATATTTATTATCTTCAGATACTTGTATATCTGACATCCTTGCCTCCCCCGCAAATGCCCCTACACCTATACTTTTTACATTTTTAGGAATTGTCGCATTTAATAATCTAAGGCAAAAATGAAATGCGTACTTTCCTATACTGGTTACACTTTCCGGAATCGATATACTTGTCAAATAATAGCAATTAAAAAAAGCGTTATCACCTATCTTCACCACTGTTTCAGGGATTATAATATCTCCTTCCATTTCTCGCGGGCACTGCAACAGTACTTTTTTCTTTTTATCATACAATATTCCATTTTCTGAGGAAAAATATTGATTATTTTTCGATACTTTTATCTCTTTCAGACTCATACAGTATGAAAATACGTTTCCCTCCATACTCACCAGACTTTTTGGTATTACGACACTCGTCACATTAAAATTGTTCCCGAATGCATAGTTTTCTATGCTTTTCACCCCATCCGGTATCGTAATATCTCCTCCCGAACCAGTATATTTTTTCAACACACCTTTTTCTATCACAAAACCATTTTTATCTGCTTTTGCCATCTTCACATCATCTGCCACATCAATATCCGTTACATCTCCAGCGTTCTCTTCTAAGACAGCCATTCCATCCGCATTTACTATCACTTTACCATCTGTGCTTTCCTGTAACTGATATGCTGCGGTATCATCCGTTGCAGCATTGACGGTTGCTGCGCTGCCTGTACATCCCCATATCAGGGTAACCGCCAATAATCCTGCCAATAATCTTTTTTTAATCATTCCTTTTTCTCCTCGTTCATTTCAATTTTCCCATAACATAAATACTGTTTCAGGAAATTATTTTCTTTGCCATACTTCCCAGATAAGGTATCAATGCAATCAACACATCTGCCCCTTTATCTGTCAAAAATTTTACCAGTTCATAAAGAATCTTTTTCGCCTGCTTTGTTTCTTTTTTGTCTGTTTCTTTTTTCAGTTCGGACAGGATTTCCTTTATTTTATGGCATTCCTCTTCCGTCAGTCCTACATTCAGTAACTGTTCTGCTGCTGTAAGCATATTACCTGTAAGTATACCGATATCAACGATCTGGTTGTTTTCCATATGGTTCATAATCTGAATAGATGTCTGCTGCGGTTTCAATGCTTCCGCACGCTCTTTTTGCGCCATCTGTAAATTATCTTTGTAATTGATCAATTTAGCCTTTACCTTACAAATATCCTCATCGAAATCAATGTAATCCGAAGTATTCACCGCACTCACACAATAAGCAGACAATCCTGTTTCAAAACCTTTGATTTCCTCTCCGTAAACACTTCTCACCTCCTCAATAAAATTGTACTTTTCTTCATCATCGATCATGTTGTCATCACATCTTCCGATATAATCACTTAATGTCTCAATTTTACCCATTTGTTTCCCTGACTCCTCCTTTCTTATGTCCATTATACTCCTTGGTATTCATATGAGCAATATAAATATTACGTCTGAATACTATTTTCATATTCTGTCGAACATTAAAATAAACACATATGGGGGTGATTTTATCGACGTAATCAAGAAAATAGACCATCTACTCAAAGAACGTGGCTGGAGTGACTATCGCCTTTCCGCGGAATCCGGACTTTCTACTTCAACGATTGCAAATATGCGCAGACGAAACACAGTTCCATCCATCAGCACACTTGAGACAATCTGCCAGGCATTTGGTATTACGCTGTCGCAATTTTTTCAAGAAGAAAATAACCTTGTGGAATTAACTTCAGAACAAAAAGAATTTTTTGATAATTGGGTAACACTGACAGCCTCTCAGAAAAAACTTTTTTTCGACCTGATAAAAGAATTGAAATCACCTTAAAGAACTTTTTCCTTGTCAAAATTAAACTGGCAAAAAGGGGAAGGAAAAACAGACGCCCTACTCGGCGTCTGTTACCACGATCGGTGTGATCACGATCTTGTCTGCGGAAATATTGGTTTTTCGTTTTACGATATCCTCCACCTGTGCTCTTTTTGCATCAGTCACCTCTCCCATATTCAGTACAACATCACAGTTATCGTCAGTGATACTGACCACAACATCCGAAAATCCTTTTGCCTCTAAGAGCATTTCTGCCGCAGCTTCACGCTCTGCAATATCCGTCATTGCCACCATCTTGTTCACTGCATCCTGCTTTAAATTATCTGCAACGGACGTATTGTTTACAATCTCTAATAACGCTTCTTTATTTTTAGACCGGATCTGTTCGCGGTTTAATTTCATTCTTGCTGCATAGTCGAGATTTGCAGTGCCGGTACTTGTAAGAACCGCCTCTCCGGGATTTTCGATCTCCTCAGCATCTGCAGATGTCATGTCTGCCACATTTGCTGCAGTATCCGTACTGTTTTCCGCGCTCACATCTGCTGCAACATTCTGACCGTCTGTCATATTTTCCGCAACATCCTGACCGTCCGTCATAGCTGCATCTGCGGCATCGTATGTATCTTCGCCGGTTCCTGCATCCGCGGTCTCCGTTCCATCCACAAGTGCAAGTTCCTCCCCGGTTCCCTCATCCGTAAAAATATCTTCCGCAGCCAGTGGATCTTCATCCGAGATCTCATATTCTGCATTCAGTACATCTGTACCTGCATTTGCCGCCGTCTCTGCTGCCGTACCGTCATCAATGTGATTGTTCATGTAACTGAAATATCCCGCCACCGCAATCATCAACGCGAGTGCTGTAATAATCAGCTGGTTTTTCTGAAATATCTTTTTCACGTTCCATCCTCCTTCGAACTCATCTTTACTACCTTAATTCTATGTGCTTCCACCTGAAATAATGCCTTTACGGCATCTGAAATATCAGAAACGATCCGTGGGCTGTCTCCCCCCTCTGCCACCACAAGCACCCCCTCGATCTCCGGAAGTATTTCTTTGCTGACATACGGCGCTTTTTCGCCGCCGCTCTCCTCATATACCGTCTCTTCCCCACTTTCCTTTTCCGTCGTCATCTCCATACTCCCGCTGTCCGTATTTGTGACGGTGGACGTATGCTCTGTCTTATCCTTTTCTATGATATCTTCCCCCTGATCTGCCACCGTGACCATGACAGAAACTTTCCCCACTCCTTCCATCTGTCCTAGCACCTGTTCTAATTTATGCTCTAAATATTCCGCATAGTCCTCTTTTTCGTATTTCTGTTCCGTCTTCTCCTGTGCGGTGTCCTCTTTTTCACTTTCCGCCAGATGTATGCCCGTTCCACCGGACGGCATCGCCACCACAAGAAGGAGCACCCCCACAAGGGCAGCCGCGATCCAGTCTGTCTTTTTTAGCTGGCGCCACTTTTTCTGCTGTAAAAATTCTTTCAGCCTCTCTGTCATCTTTCACCACCATACGAAATCTGTATCTGTTCTTCCTCTGCCCCATAATACTGCACAAGTTTCTGTTTCAGCCCGTCAAGCACGACTTTGCTGCCCTGTGCCTTTCCCTGTTCCACAAACATCCCCTCCGTGCCATCCTCCTCTTTTCCCCCCACCGTAAGCACGATTTTTTGTACTTCATAATTTTCCGTCAGCTCCACCGAAGCGCGCTTTCCCGCAAGTCCAAATGGATCTAAATATCCATCCGCCGTACTCAGAACATCCAGTGCCGCCGCATCCTCATATTCTTTCCGGTAATAATCATTCTGCAAAAATTCCATGCGGCTTACGTCCCTGGATGCCTCACTTAAATTTTCCGTAAAAGTCTCATACCGGATTTGATCCAGCAGATCAGCATCATCACCAAAAAGAGAAAAAAACGGCTGCAGGATACCGATCACAAACACCAGTTCCGTAAAAAAATAAATGTATTTTTTTAATCTGCCATTTGGGATCAGCTGCCTTACCACCATAAGCAGCAGAAAAAGTGCAAAAAAGTTCTGAATATATTTCACAAATGTGTTCATCCCTTCCCCCCTCTGTGAATGGGACTAAGATATCGAATTCAATATATAAAACCAGAGGATGCGACTGTCAGTGCGATTGTCAGAAAAATCAGCATCACACAATACCCCATCAATTTTAAGTAGAGCATGCCTCCCTGCGCCATCCCCTTTAAACATCCGGCGATCCTCTTATCCGCAACAGGCTCTGCCACAGCTGCTGCTATCTTATAAAAAAAGACGATACACCCCGCCTGCGCCATCGGCACCGACACTAAAACGACCAGCACGATCAAAGCTGCCGCACCGACACAGTTTTTGATCAGGATTCCTGAGCCAAGCAAAAGTTCACTGACTCCATTCACCGCATTGCCGATCCCGGGAATCATTGCCATTGTCCGCCCCGCTGTCCCGTAAAGCAGCCTGTCCTTCGCCGGTGCCACGATCCCCTGCACAACATTTAACCCCAGCACGATGATCCCTGCAAACCGGATGCCCCACTGGATCAGTCCGCCGATCAGTTCCATCATATTTGCAAATTTTTCCTCCTCGAAAAAATAATTGATAAATACAGTCAGTATATATATGTGGATCATCGGCACCAGAATGGTAAGAAACAGCCACTCGATCAGATATATGATCAGAAACGCCGTCTGGTAAAATCCTGACGCGCTGCCTGCACCCGCGGAAAACACCATCGCAATACTAAATGTCGGTATAAAGATCCGGAAAAATTCCACGCTTTTTTCCAATACACCGCACACAATGCCACGGAACGTCAGAAATGACTGCATCATCAGCACTGCCAGGACACAGAAAACAAGGATAAAGCAGAGATCTGACACATAAGATGACGCAAACGCACCTGCAAAATTTTTAAGCACAGAAAAACACACGGCAAGCAGTACCGCCTCTACTAATATTTTGCGGTTTTTGCGGACTGACTCACATAATTGGCTGACCAGCCAGGGGCCAAGCTGTTTATATACCGTCCCCGGATTTTCCTGATGCAGCAATTCTTCCACCAGTTCTGAGAATGTGATCCCACCATCCCCTGCATCCTGTCCCATAAAATGATCCAGTTTTGAGAAGTCCAGTTCCCCTGTCATTTCGTCCAGATAATCTGTTTTATCATTCTGCGCATTTTTTCCCGCGGCAAAAACCGGTACTGCCGCTGCCATGCACAATATCAGAATACAAGCCACACACACAACCCACTTTTTCTTCATAAAAAACTCCCGACAGTCTCTAAAAATACGGTTAAAACCGGGATACTTAAGACTAAAATCGACAGTTTTGCAAACAGTTCGATCTGATTTCCAACCGCCGCATATCCGGCATCTTTGCAGATATTCATTGCAAACTCCGCCACATAGGTGATCCCAACCATTTTTAAGATCAGTGTGATATACGTCTGATCTATCGCAGCAAACGACTGCATTTTTTTTGCAAAGTCAACGACCGTTTCCACCTTCCCAATAATATAGATAAAAATGCAGATGCAGACTGCCATACTGATAAACATACTGTATTCTCTTTTTTCTTTCTGCAGCAAAAGTGCCAGAAGTACCCCTGCGATACCAAGAACCGCTATCTTTAAAATGTCCATTCCACACCTCATTTTGCCCTGTTTTTATCTGTTTGCATACCAACTCTCTGCCCCGTGATGTTTCATCCCGGTAATTTTTATAGCGCAAACAGCGACTGCATGGTCTCAAACAATTCATAAATATATGGAACGATCCAGAAGAGGACGATCAAAAGTCCTGCAAGACTTGTCAGGAATGCATGTTCCTCTCTTCCGCTGTGTTTTAAAACCTGACTGATGACCGTGACTAAAATCCCGACCGCCGCAATTTTAAATATCAAATTAACACTCATCCGTAATCCAATTCCCCTCTCCTGACTGTCTGATATATTTGTTTTTCCCATGCTATATCAAAAGTATCACTAACATCATCCCCCCAATTACACTGACCGTTCCCGCCACTTTCTGCTTTTCTCTCTGCTCTCTCCGCTCCTGTCCGATCACAAAATCGAGTCTCTCCAGATAAATGGAAAGCATCCTCTCGTTCTCTTTGATATTTCTGCCAAAAAAAGCACATCCCGCATTTGCGATAATTTCAAGTTCCGCCGCATGAAGTCCCAGTTCTTTCTGGTTTTTCTGAAATACATCCCGCCAGATCTCACTTCCGCTTTCCTCTTTTTTAGCGGCAAGACTTTCTGCAATCTCCCTGCATGCCTTTTGCAGTACGGCATCTTTTGTCAACGCCGGCTTATTTAAGATATGTTCCATCGGGAGCAATGCAAGTGCCGCCTCCCCGGAAATATTTAACAGAAGCTGCCGGATCTCATACAGCCTGAGCAGATGCTGCCGGATCTCACTTATCATGCTTACGGCAAGCCCGACTCCAGAACCCGCAACTAAAATACCGCCTATCAGTTTCAGCATAACTGCTCTCTTTTCCCGTTAAAGACCTGAAACTCCCGTTCTCCGGACCGGCTGCGCAAGATCAGAATAAACCGCTTAAAAATTTCCTTCTTCATCCATTTTTTCAGATAAGGCTTTTCCCATAATTCTTCCATCGCATCCGCATGCACGGTACCAAGGATGCGCACTCCCGAACAGGCAGCCTGCTCAACTGCCCGGAAATCCTCTTTCCTTCCAAGTTCATCCACTGCTATGATCTGGGGCGACATGGAACGTAACATGAGCATCATACCTTCTGATTTGCTGCATCCAGTCAAAACATCTGTTCGCATCCCCATATCATTTTGCGGTATTCCAAGATGACATGCCGCAATTTCAGCTCTCTCATCTACCACACAGATCTTCATACCGTCCAGGTCTTCTGTTCCGTCTGAAAGACTGCGGATGCAGTCGCGCAGACAGGTCGTTTTTCCCGCCCCCGGTTTTGACACCAGCAGTGTATTATAAATACTTTTTTCATCTTTCAGATAGGGCAGGATTTTTTCTGCGCATCCTTTTTTTTCATGTGCCACACGGATATTTAAAAAGCTGATATATTTGATCCCGGCAATCCCTTCCCCGTCTTTTGCGGTCTCCCCTGCAATTCCGATCCGGTGACCGCCCTCGATCGTAATATAACCCTGCCGCAATTCCTCCTGATACGCATACAGGGAATATTCGCTGATATAGCTTAGCATCTCTGCAATATCCCTGCCTGTTATCCGGGCGCATTCTTTTGCATTCCGCACGTCTTCCCTGCCGCAGGTACACATTTTACCTCCCACATCCAGCAGATAACGTATCTCATCTGCATACTCAAGTTCAACCGGCTGTCCCACCCGGATGCGGATCTCTTCAAGTCCGTCGAACCACTGATCATTTTTTATTTTTTCTCTGATATGTACCGGAAACAAAACTTTCAGATCTTCCATATGCCTCCCCCTTTTCTTTTAATTCATTCTATGAGACAGGCTTATTTTTATGCATAAAAATACCGGTCTGTCAGACATCAGATTTTTCTGATGCCGGACAGCCGGTACTATTTTCTGCTTTTAATACCAGCTTGCATCCCGGATTTCAAGACACTCTGACACTTTTGTTTTTTCATTGTAACAGTACACATAAACATAACCACTGTTGTTTGTCAGACTGATCTTCTTAGAATAACTGGATTTGTTCACTCTTTCCGTCGTGTAAGATCCACTCTTTTTCTGCACATACACTTTTGTAATCTTCCAGCCATTTTTCATTTTAATAGTCAGCTTCTGGTTTTTATAATTCTTATTTGTTTTAAACACATCTGTTTTGCCAAACTTTGACGTAAGATCCGTTTTTCCAAGCTTAAAAGATGAACATGGATTGCTGTACTTTTTGATCGTCAGTGTTGTTTTTAATTTCACACCTTTCACGGTACAGCTGATGGTCGTTTTCGCTGCTTTCTTTCCAAAATCAACGCGTATGTATCCATTGCCTGGCTTAAGTTTAAAATTCTTATTGCTGCTCTTTAAATTTTTGATCTGCGATGCTTTATCACACCCCATAATACTGATTGTAGTATAGTAACCACGATAGCCATCTCCAGGTTTGTAAGTCAGGATCATATTCGCACTGTATGGATTCACATAAACCTTACTGTTTGCCGCCTGAACTTCAACACTTCCCTGTGGTACTACTGCACCGGCTGTAAGAATCATCACAACCGCAAGTGCAAAAGCGATTAATTTTTTGCTTAACTGTTTCATAAAATCCTCCTTGTTTTTCTTCTTATTTTTTCCTGAAATAGTATACCCTATTTCCGTTCAGGAGAAAATAAGACCTTTTTCCTACATGCGCTCCGGTGCTGAGAATCCGAGCAGATCAATGCTGGTCTCAAGAACGGATTTTGTCAGCTCTAACAGGCGGATATAAGATTTCTGAACCGTTTCATCTTCCTCAGACATAATCTTTGTCTCATGATAGAAACTGTTGAATGCATTGGCAAGATCATAAATATAGGAACAGATCTTGTGCGGTGCCGTATCCGCAAATGCGCCCTCGATCACTGCATTAAATTTGGAAAGTTCTAACATCAGATTCTTCTCGCTCTCGGAATGTGACGGCGTAATCACCGCACCCTCTGCACTCTTTCCTAAGTCATGGTACTTGTGCAGAATGGATTTGATACGAACGATCGTATACAGGATATATGGTCCGGTATTTCCCTCAAAAGAAGTAAACCGGTCAATATCAAAGATATAATCTTTGCTTGCCTGATTGGAAAGATCTCCATATTTGATAGCAGCAAGTGCAACCGTCTTTGCAGTTTCTTTTGCCTCTTCCTCACTGATACCAAGATTCTCTTTTGTTTTCTGGTTTTCTGTAATCTTCTTTAACATCTCATTGTCGATCTCAGATACCAGATGCTCTAAACGCATGACACCGCCCTCTCTGGTCTTAAACGGTTTTCCATCCTTTCCGTTCATTGTACCAAATCCTAAGAATTTTAATTCCGTCTCCGGTTTTACCAGTCCGGTTTTTCTTGCACAGCGGAATACCTGTGTGAAATAAAGTTCCTGTCTCTTATCTACGACATAAATAATCTCATCAGGATTGTAATCTTTCATACGCCATACGATCGTTGCAAGATCGGTCGTATTATAAAGGGATGCTCCGTCTGATTTTAAGATCATACAAGGCGGAATTTCTTTCGTATCTGTGTCTTCTTTTACATCGACAACCAATGCACCATCACTGATATAGGCAAATCCGTCATCTTTCATCTTCTGCACCATTGCCGGGATATAAGGCTGTGCATCAGATTCTCCTTTCCAGAGTTCAAATGATACGTTTAAATTTGCGTAATTCTTCTTTAAGTCAGTCACTGACACATTTAAGATATGGGAAAGCAATGCCTGATAACCTTTTCTTCCATGCTGCAGCTCGTAAGTTGCCTGCATTGCAGCTTCCTTATATGCCTCATCCTCTTTTGACTTTTTACTAGCGGTCGGATAGATTTCCTCTAATTCGGAAATCGTAAACGGTGCTTCTTTCGGATATTCACCTTCGAAGTTTTCATCAAAATAGACAAGCTCCGGCTGACGCAGTTTTAACTCGGTGATGATCAGTCCCATCTGTAACCCCCAGTCTCCCAGATGTACATCTCCGATTACTTTGTGTCCGACAAATTTACCGATTCTTTTGATGCTTTCTCCGATGATTGCGGAACGTAAATGACCGACATGCAATGGTTTTGCCACGTTTGGTCCGCCGTAATCGATCATGATGGTCTTTGGATTTTCTACTGTATCACACCCAAAACGTCCTTCCTCTTTTTGCATGTCTGCCACATAGGACGCTAAAAATGCTTCATCCAGTTTTAAATTTAAAAATCCAGGTTTTACGGATTCTGCCATGGAAAACATGGATGCCTCTGCAAGTTTTGCTGCAACCTCATCTGCGATCATAAACGGTGCTTTTTTGTACTCTTTTGCAGCTGCCATTGCCCCGTTACACTGATATTCACAAAGATCCGGTCTGTTAGATAAAGTAACCTTTCCGTATTTTGCATCATAACCACAATCCGTGAATGCCTTAGTCACTTCGTCCGTAATCAAATCTAAGATTTTCTTCATTGTATCTTCCTTTCCATGCGGTGCCACACCGCGTTTTTCTTCTATTTATCCTCGTATCATTGTATACATTGCTGGAGAAATTGTCAAACAATAGTTTACGGCGGCAAAGACAATTGTCCTGCCACCGTAATTTCCAGACCTTGGTTTTAAAATAAACTTTTATTCGTTTTTAAAAATAATACTGCGGTAATTATTTAACACTTTATATAAGATCATACCTAACACGTAGCAGGAGATCACTTCACCGATTCCGACTGTCAGCATAAAGAACGGAATTGTCCCCTCCGCCATATATACATATGCCAGAACAAACGGTACAATGACCGTGTTTGCCACGATCGGCGGTAACGGTGCTAACCATTTGTGTTTTCTTAATGCATAAGTCCCACATGCCCCGATCAGCGTTGCAAGACTGCCAAAAACAACATCAAGCGGCATACAGCCGGTAAGCAGATTACTGAGCAGACAACCGATAAAAAGTCCCGGAATGGCCGCCGGAGTAAAGACCGGTAAAATTGTAAGGGCTTCGGAAATCCGGACCTGAATTGCCCCGGAAGCAAGATTGAATGCACTGATAAAACAGGTCAGCACAACATAGATAGCTGCGATCAGCGCAGCCTGCACGATAAGTAATACTTTTTTGTTTCTCATTTGTTTCTCCTTTAGTTTTGTTTTACGAGTGGAAGGTCTCGAACACTCGATGTCACTGCAACTTTTTAATTTTAGCATAATCGTCGAAAAAAATCAACTCCTCCGGCGCACCCATGCGGTAAATGCCCAGAACCTCCCTCTCACCGGCAGAAACATCAGCCACAATCCTGACAAAATCACATAAACCGGATTTTTCACGCTGATACGACGTCCGTTCCGCATAAATGCAATCAAAATCCCTCTGATCTGGTCCGCTTCCACCGGTCCTTCCACCTCTGTCTGATTATCCCCTGCCATATAAAACTGACCGCCTTTTCGTTTTACAACACGGTGCAGAACCAGGATGCTCCCTTTTCTGCGGTACAGCACAACATCTGCGCGCCGGATTTTTTTCACATCCGCCTTTTTTATGACTGCAGCATCCCTGCCCGGCACAAACATCGGATACATACTGTATCCTTCAGGATAGATCTGTATGACCTCTCCCGCTTCTAATAATTGTTCAATATCATATTTCATCGGAAACCTCTTTTATACAGCTTATCATCTTGAAATATTGTAGCATTTCCCCTGTCCAAATGCTATAATATTTCTAATTCATTTGTAATGGAAAGGAACCGTAACGCTATGAAAACAGCTGATGGATTCATAAAGACAACAATCGCAGGCATTCCCTATCTTCTTCCATATGGTCAGAAAATTACTGAACACGCACGCTCCCTGCGCTTAAATGACTCCGGTGCACTTTTATGGGATGCGCTCTCCTTTGGTGCAGACAAAAATACTCTCTTATCTGTACTAATGGATTACTACGATGCCGATGCTGATATGATTCCCCGGTTTACCTCTGACTTGGACTGCTATCTTGCCTCTTTAAAACAACTTGGCATGCTGTCTGACAATATACCGGCAGAAAATTTCCACTCGCATTCTGACTGGACCGGTAATACGTTTCCTGCGCTGTTTTCCGACGATTGTGTTCTAAAATATTATAAGATCTGCGGTCTCTGTTTTTCATGGTCTGGTCCGGACGGTCTGTTCGACACCTATTTTAAAGATTTCTCGTGTGAGGCTGCCGTGGCTGATCAACACATTTTTATGATGACTGGGGAACCGTCTCACCTTGCAGCTGGCACACTTTTGATCCACACTGCCGAACTTACCATCTTTGATGTCACAGACACTTACCGCTTTGTCTTTGGCACCCGCTGGGGCATCCATGAGATGCGTGTAAAAAAAGATGGCTCCGCTGCTGTCCTCTACTGCGTTAATGGTGCTGACAAAGATCATGCAGAAGATATTTTTCATGCACTCCGTTTCGCCTTTCTGATTGCCGCACAAAAGCATGAACTTTTCATCCTGCACTCTGTTTCTATTTTATATCAGGGAAAAGCATGGCTCTTTTCCGGCAGTTCCGGCACCGGCAAATCTACACATGCGGCACTCTGGACAGATCAGTATCAGACTCCGGTTCTAAACGGAGACTTAAATGTGCTTGGCATCAAAAACGGTCAGCCTTATATATACGGTCTGCCCTGGTGCGGGACATCAAAAATATATACCACTGCCACCTGTCCACTCGGCGGTATCGTGTTTTTAAAACAGGCTCCCTTCAACCGGGTGGACTCTCTCGCTCCCGATGAGCAGGCACTTTTTCTGATGCAGCGCATGATCTCCCCGACCTGGACAAAAGATCTGCTGTTAAAAAATCTGGCATTTGCAGAAACACTTGCCCCACTGACTAAACTTTTCCGGCTAAATTGTACAAAAGATCCAAAGGCTGCAGACATCATGAAAACAGCTATCGATCAGTCCTTATAAGTTGTTTTTCTTTTAAAATTCATCCATCATTTTCTGTACTTCCTCTGCGTTCAGCACGACACATTTCTGTTCCCGAATCCCATACACCCTCCTGCACACCGACAATACCGTCGGGCGGTGTGTGGTCACGATGCAGGTGCGCGGTTCATCTGTCCGCATGATATTTTTTAAAACCCTTCTCTCAGTTGCAACATCAAGTGCACTTGTCGCCTCGTCTAAAAGCAAAATCGGTGCACGGCGGAGCAGTGCCCTCGCAATCGAAAGACGCTGTGCCTGTCCTTCTGAAAATCCAACACCCCTCTCTCCGACTCTGCTATGTATCCCATCCGGCAGTTTCTGCACAAACTCCCATGCACAGGATGCCACCAGCACTTCTTTGATTTCCTCGTCTGTGGCATCCGGTCTGACATTCCGCATATTTTCTGCGATCGTGCCGGAAAACATCGTATTTCCCTGTGGCACATAAGAGAACAGGCGGCGTGCTGCCGGTGTGATTGCAAGTACTTCCCCTGTTTTTGCACCCACCAGATCTTCATCCCCGCTTTGTATATGCAGCAAAGCGAGCATAATGCGTAAAAGCGTCGTTTTTCCCTCACCGGAAGGTCCGACTAACGCAACGATTTCATGCGGATGTGCCTCAAAATCTGCCCGCGTGAACACATTTGTTCCATTATGATAAGTATAAGACATCTCATGAAAGCACAGGCTGATGCCGTTCTCCCGGTTCTCTGCATAAAATTTTTCCACATGGCCTGCATCCGAATAGTCCTCTTTGGGCATGCCAAGAATATCCATCAGCCTTCCGGCAGATGTGGTCAGGGAAATCGCTGTCGGCACCAGTGACACAAGCTGATTCAGCGTTCCTGTCAGTGAACCGGATAATGATAAAAACATCGTCATCGTACCGTAAGAGATTGCACCACTCCAGACACGGTAAATACCAAATCCATAACAGCTGTATGACACTGCAAGTCCGACAACCGATAACAGGATCGAGGTTGCCATAGCCATTTTCTGAAACTCTAACTTCATGTCTAAATATTCTTTCTGCAGTCCTCGCAGACGTTCCCCATAGAGCCGCACCAGATCAAACGCCTTGATCGTCTGGATATTTGAGAACGCTTCCTGATTAAATCCAGACATCTTTGCATTCATTGCAGCACTCCGCTCATTATTTCCCTTCATGCGTTTTAAAATCCGCCTCGACATCAGCATACTGACCGGCATGCCAAGCATCGCAAGAAGTGCAAACATCGGATCATTGTAAAAGACAAGCGCAAATGTGCTGACAAACCGCACGGTATATATGATCAGATTCGGGACCCAGCTTAAAATTCCATTTGAAATGTTTGACGCATCTGAATTCCAGCGTGTCAGAAGATCTCCCGTGTGATATTTCTGGATCGCCTCAAGATCCGTCACTAACATTTTATCAAAAATATCCGCCTTGATATCATTGTCCACACTGATACTGATCTTATTGGAAAAATAACTGGTGACCTGCGAGATCAGCATATTTCCTATGGAAAATCCGATATACAGGCAGAACGTACGGACAAGCAGCCCTGTCTGCTTTCCGGTGATAATATCGACCATATCCCTTGAGATCAGACTTGAGATCAGTGAAATACCTGTTCCAGACAAGCCAAGCAATGTATAAAAGATCATCTGTTTCCAATACTTTCTGGCATACTCATAGATCCAGACAGTCTCCCGCCACATATCTTTTAATACACCCTCTTTGATCCTCTTGTGATAATGCTTTAAACTGTCTAACATAATATTCCCCATTCCATCCGGTTTCCAGTTATTATAACAAATCTGCCGCACGAAAAAAAGAGGTTATCCTGTGGATGTGTCGATCGATTTTCGATACACATGCCACAGGATAACCCTTTCTTAATCTGCAATCCAAACCTATATCATCTTACATATTCCAGTCAACTACCGGATCATCCGGTCCATATCCTTTCCTCTCCCAGGATGGCATACGGTTTCCATTATCAGTATCGTAACTTCCGGCATATCCGGAATCCACATAATGTGTCTTATTACTTTTTATTGTATCTGCCCCTTAGTCTGTGATACTCACTCCCGTGACTGCAAGCCCCGGATCTGACTGTACCACAAGGTCACCAAGACCGATATTGTCGGTCGGATTCTGATGATATCCATAATTGATAACCAGTGTACTGCCTGTCGCACCGGATGCAAGCGATCCATTCGAAGAACTATAGGTTACCTCCTGATTGAACGAGATTGTAAGTGTCTGTGCATCCTTTGTATGATCTGCACTATGTCTGCCATTGACCTGAATACGGTAATCCCCTCTTCCAACTTCAGGCTGCTGATGAATATACGCTGATGCTGTATAACAACCACTTGCAAGATACACCCCTTCTGCAAGCTCATCATTGGTAACTAACATCGGTTTCATATACTCTTTCATCTGAACTTCCCTCTCCTTGTTTTTAATCTTTCCTATAATTTTAATCATATCTGTCTGTGCTGTCAAGCATCCCTGCACGTCTTTTTTCTCCCAAAACCAACTTTTTTAGCATGAATTGCAAAAATCCATGCAGCACCCACGATCAGCATCAGATAAAATCCAAGTCCCCTTGTCACGCACATTGCAGGAATCAGATACCGTTTTGAAAATACCGGCAGAAATACTTTTTGGTACATCGCCTCTGTGATTCCCTGTGCCCCCGGTACCGGAAGCATATCAACCGCAACATAGATGGCTGCCTGAAGCAGCAGGATCTTATACATAGCTGTCCCGGACAATCCAAATCCCCGATACACCATAAAAGTCAGCAAAAAAGCACTGCTTCTCTGAAAAAATGTCATCACAACTAAAATCAAAATTTTTTCTTTGTGTTTTCTGAAAAAAAGAACAGTTCCACGGTATCCATCCAGAAATCCGTCCAGCTTCTGCAGCCATTTTTCTTTTGACATTTTCACACCGCATTTTTGTGCCATGATAATTATTTTTTCAGCCAGATGACGGATCAGTACAGGTCTTAACATGACAAGCAAAAGAAGTATCACCAGCAGAACATTTAAAGACAGCCCAACCAGATACCAGAAAAAATATCCGCCCAAATAACCCAAAACTGGCTTTCCCCAGAATAACAGGATCATAATGCCTATGACCGCAAGCACAAATTTATAAGCTATCGCAACAGCCATCAGCACTGCTGTTCCCTCCGGCAGGGGAATACCGTCCTTTTTCATATAATAAAGCTGCATAGGCTGTCCCCCGGATGCGGACGGTGTGATCCCGGAAAAAAAGAAGCCGGCAAATGAATACCCGATGCACTGCCGTGCCCCCGCCATGACTCCGATACTGCGGAGCAGAAAACAGATCATGAGCCCCTCCGCAGCAACAAAAAATACCGAAAGAAACAATGCTGCCCCGACATATACCGTTTTCATTCCGGTTATCGTTGATTTCAGCTGTAAAAAGTTCTGTCCATGCAAAAATGTAGTAAACGTGAATATCATAATCGCAAGGAATAACACTCCTTCCCCTATATACTTTCTGCCTGAACTTTTACGCTTCATAGGCAACCGCCTGTTCTTCCCGCGCGATCAGATCCGAGAGACGTCCCTCAAACACCACACGGCAGTTTTCGTATTCGCAGACATCCTTCGGTGTGACCAGTGAAAAATGTTTTTCCGATATGGAAATACCCTGTTCCCCTAACACTTCTGCCAGATAAGAGGAACATGTATACTGGTTTTTCAGATAAAATTTCCGGTGGCAGACTAAAGGCAGCAGTCCTGCAACCGCATAGTGCATATGGAATCTGTTTTTGTAATCCTCATGCAGACGTTCGCGGATCGCCTCTTTCTGCTCACTGGTGCAGTCGAGTTCACAGATCCGGTACTCCGCTGTCGGAAATGCCCCCGCAATCTGTCTGCTCCACTCACGCTCAAATCCTGCGATTAACGGAATATAGGGGTTTCTTCTTCCAAAACTGTACGCTTCCGCTAACTGCTCATCCAGTGACAGCACCACATGAACGTATTTCTGTCCCAGATAATGCCTGATCAATGATGCAAAAATTCCCGGTGTGTCTACTAATGCAATATATATATGTGCCATAATCCTTGGTTCCTTCCTGTTTTTTCTGATCCCGGTGTTTACTGAAATCTGTAAACTGCATTTGCCAGACGGTATCCACCAATGGTCAGCCGCCTTCCAAATGCTCCGGGCAGATCCGTCCAGCCGCTTAAGCTCGCATATTTCAGTTTATAATACAGTTTCGGATCGGATGTTTTGATCTCTCCCCACAGATTTTTTCGTTTTTCCAGTGCTTCCTCATTTCCGATCAAAAGCAGGTGGATGGATGAGATTGCCATCATGATGGAGATATTGCGGCACATATACGATGCCAGTTTTGGTTCCTTCTCTTTTATTTTTGTAAGATCTGCTCCCGCAATCACCATTCTGGTCACTTTCATCTGCTGGTCAATCCGGCTTTTTAATACTTCCTCATTGACGGACTGGTCATCCCTGCCAAGATAATACTGATACAGATCGATATCCATATAAAAAATATTTCTGACATATGGCAATGGACAGTAGGCAAACAGATTGTCCACATAAAATGTATGCTCCGGCAGAACGATTCCTGACTGCCGTAATATTTCCGTGCGGTAAACCAGCGCATGCATGACCAGATACTGGGACGGCAGAAAATGCCCGATCCCACTCCAGTGGCAGATTTTTCCTTCCGGGAACACATTTCCATATCCCATACTGCGCGTGATCTGTTCTTCCAGATGATTGTATACATAATTGCAGAGAAACAAATCCGGCTTTTCTTCTCCCTCTTCCGCCTCTTTGCAGTAATATCTGATTTTTTCTAAAAGTTTCCGGTAAGCATTCCCGTCAAGCCAGTCATCGGAATCCACCACCTTAAAATAAGTTCCACTTGCACAGGCAATTCCTGCATTGACGCCAGAACCATGACCGCCGTTTTCCTTATGTATTACTCTCACAAGATCCGGATATTTTTCCTGATATGCATCCGCGATCTCTCCGGTCCTATCCTTTGAACCGTCATCTATAATAATGATCTCCACATCTTCCCCGCCCGGCAGCAGCGAATCGATACACCTTGCCATATAACCCTCCGAGTTGTAACATGGAACCACAAAACTCAGATATTTATTTCTGTTCTCTGTCATAATCTTCCCTTCCTTTCGCAATTTATCTTACGGAAAAACTCTTAAGAGAACAGACAGCTTTTCTTAAATATTTTCGAAATTATCTCTAAACAAAATCGGAACCATTTTACGATTCCAGCAAAATGGTTCCGATCTTATATCCTTCCTTTTCTGTTTTCTGTTCATTTGCAAATGTGATAAAACTGCTGTCCGCCGTATCGCGCACCGCAAAATATACACTGTAACGCCCATCTTTTAATCCCCTAAGCGGCACACTCACAGAAAAAATTTCTTTTTTTTCTGCTTCATTTCCACCGGCAAGTGACATGATATCCCCTGATGGGATTCCCTCATAAATCGTCTGACCGGTTTCATCTTTCACAAGGAGCACCGGTTCACACGCTTTATAGACCGGTGCAAATCCGACATTCTTAAGTGCCACCTGGATCTCTGCCGTATCCTCCCGGAAATCATGCTGCATTGAAATATCCGACAACACCAGACGGTAACCTAAATGCCTCTCTATGTAAGAAAGCCCGTCCATCCCATCAAAGCAGTCCGATGTCTGTACCGTGGATGCTGCCCATTTTTTTAATACTGCCTCATCATAGTCCTGGTTCAGATAAGTCACATGTATGGTTTTTAAATCTGCAATGGCATTCTCTAAATCATTATATTCATTGTCTATGATGACCTCTCCGCCATTTGGCACACGGGAACACAGTTTCTCCTGAAATGTAAGTTCTTCCACACGGTTCCACGCCTGATCCATCCCTGCTTCCACGGCACTTTTTTCACTGTAAGTGCCACAGTCATTGCCGCTTCCTAACATTCCGTCATTGAACAGTCCAAGCCTTCCATACAGTGGATCTGCCTGATCCTTCTGCAAAGCCGCATCTGCACTTTCCATGATCTGCCGCCAGTGCGCGGGTGTCCGCACTGCAAGATACATCTGCCCGCCCGTCACTTTTACAAGCTGCTTTGCGAGCTGCTGTAAGGACTGTTTATCGGCGTATTTCGTTCCGTTGATCTCCCCCCAGTTGCCGACAAAAAGTCCCTGTAAGGTAAAAACAGAGTCCCTGTATCTGGTCAATATCTCTCCAACCTGCTGCATGTGGTCTAACACGAGATCCATACTCTGGGGTTCATATTTTTCGTTTTCCCCGTCCCAGTCATACAAAAAACGCACGATCCAGTGCTCTTTTGCAGCAGACATTGCCAAAAACAGATCTTCTATGTGTTTCAGTCCTTCCTCTGATATTTCCCTGTCCCGGTATTCCCTTAAATTGATCTGCACCATGGCAAGCGCATGACCTGTATCCTTTTCCATCTGCCTGTCTAACTGCTCACCCATATCCGCCGGTTCATCCGATATCAGAAAACCGTAAATATGATAAAAGCCGCGGTCCGGATTCCATATCTCCTGTGCAGATTCCGTAAAATTCTCCGTATTAAACGTTACCTGCCAGTGAAAATAATCATGCAGTCCCGCCGCAATTCCTGTAATTATCAATACAAACAGAATGAAAAACACCAGTTTTTTTCTCATTCTATGCCTCATTTTTCTTCTTTTGAAACAGTTTCATTTTCGTCACCAGCCGGCTCCGTTTTTTTGCATTCTTTAAGACGGCAATGCTCGATGTTCCCCGAAGCTTCCGGTTACGATATACAAACCCGCAGAACGTCCGGATCCAGAGTATCGGATATAGTATTTTGTAGCGTCCTGCTCTCGGATGTCCTAAGAGCATCTGATGATGAAACTCCCTGATATAATCTTTAAAGCCGGTCCCCCGCATTGCTACCATACGCTCCGGATGCGTCTCTCCAAACTCCTCCGCTTCCATGATTTCCGTGAGGAAATCTTTCAAATATGTCTCTTCCGCTTTAAATCCCGTTTCCCCCTGTTTTTTCAGAAAACATACTCTGTCTTCTGATAAGCCTAAATACTTTACACACAATGCTGTCACCATACGCGCAAAATATAAGATTCCGCTTTCTTTTACCAGATTAAGGAATTTTATTTCTTCCTCCCTGGTACATCCCCGTTCCCAGAATACAACCCAGTCACACAAAAGTTTTAGACCAAATCCCGATCGCAGAAAATGCTGCAGCATATGTAACAACAGATAAAATGCCTGATACGCTGGAGCTGTCAGCGAAAAGTCCACCCCCATAACATTTTCAGTAACTCTGTATTCAAAAAATTCTTTCTGACATTTTTCCAGAAAATCATTCACTTCCGCAGAGTCAAACGGCTCCACCAGTGCACTGTGCAATTCCAGCCGGATGCCCTCTCTGCTCATATAGGTAAGATGATGATTTTCCTGATGCCCGCTCTCTAATACAAATCCGTGTGTCTCCAGACAGGCACCCGCTGCGCATGCCTTTTTCCCATCTTCAAATAAAAGATCAATATCTCCTGATTTACGAAGCTCCGGCACCGGATACAGTTCTGCGATACCGCTTCCTTTTAATAATATGGTATCAATCCCCGCATCCTTCAAAATTTCTGTTACATACCGGCTCATAAAAAGCAGACGATAAGACTGCCGCACCGTCTGTGTACTCCTCTCCTGCACCCTTTTCCAGTCTGCACTATCTTTCGGCAGGATTTCTTCCAGTACATCATATAAAAGCGGCAGCACACGATGCTTATCCGCTGCCAAAATGATACTTTTCCAGTCCGGCTTCTTCTGCTTTATTTTTTCACATTTTTCTTTTAAATCGGCTTGATCTTCTGCGTGCAGCGTATTTTTGCCTGCATGCAGTGCCAGATCCAAAAGACTGCACAGTACCATCTCTTTTTCATTATTTTTTGCTTCCATTGTTCCTCCTCTTTTTCCATATCGCAAGCGCTTTTCCCTTTACAATTCCAAACTCTTTTGTACGGCAAAAACAAAGAAGCATCACAAGACTCGGCACAACTGCGCTGATGAAGAGCCGCTTTAAAAATACGGCAAAAACGCTGCCGCCCGCAAGTGCACAGAACCGGTCCGTTCCATACCAGATCAGTCCTGTCACTGCTGCATAGATCACATAACGGATAAAAAACGGAGCAGCATTCGTTTGCAGTCTGTGCCGGTACAGCACATATGGTTCCACCCACACAGAGGTGAGCATCGTGGAGAGAAATGTTCCGGCAAACACGCCAAAGACTCCAAAATCCCATACCAGAATGATCGAAATAACAAGATTTAACACAGCCTCCACCAATGCTTTATAGCGGTCAAACCAGAACAGTCCCAGCGAATCCCGAAACGTCAGTACCGCTTTTCTCGTTCCGTTTATATAGAAATTGATGCATAGGATCAGAACGACCGGCATATCAAACAGATACTGCTTCCCGAATGAAAGTTCCACAAACGGATTCAAAAGCTCATACAGACAGATCGCAGCCGCCCCATAAAGCCAGTTTCCGATAAAAAACGCCGTCTCAAAAATGTTCTTTACCCTTCCTTCATTCTCTGTTGCCCCAAGATTTCCAACACTCGCGGTGATTCCCTGGAAGATCTGGTCTAATACCTGCCTGACCGAACCGATCAGAAGGAAATAATTCGAATAAATTCCAACACTGATGACACCCACAAAGGATGAGATCAGCAGATTATCGGTATTATTGACCACGACATTTCCAAGCTTATGCATCAGCATTGCCTTGATATTACGGAAAATATCTTTTCTCTCTTCCTCCGACAGCCGTTCTTTTGTTTTCTCTTTCAGATACGGATACATTTTATCCGCTCTCATGGAAATGCAGATGTTTGAGAGCAGCGTACAGATAATATAAATGATCAGGAACAGAATAAAATTATGTGTCGTGAGTAAAATAACGATCTGACAGATATCCTGTAAGATCAGAAACGCCGTCTGATACAAAAGAACGATATAATTTAACTGATGCACTTCGATCAGCGTGCGTTTATATACCAGCAGATAAGACACGACCGAATTTGCCAGATACAAAAAGTAGATTAACATCAGATGGTCAACATCCGGTCTGTTTTTCATGAGAACATCAAAAAATGGAATGATCGACAATCCAAGCACTGCCACACAGCATGCCGTGATACGGTAAAATGTCTGGAACATCCGCATCAGGATCTGCTGTCTTTTTATATCCCCCTGTGCGATCGGACGGTAAAGCGCATAACTGATCGCCGTCTCCACGCCAAGTTCTGTCAGTGACAGTACATTTAAGATATCCGTGAACAGACCATTGATCCCGACATAGCTCTCACTAAGAGTATGCGTGAATACCACACGTGTCACAAAGCCCATCAGAATTGCAGCAATCCTTGAGATCATTGCAACCGCCGTATTCATGGTCGAATATTCCGTTCTGCTCTTTTCCATCTGTGTTCTCATCTGTGTTCTCACCTCTCTCCCATTTTCTTTCAAATATCTATCATAAATTTTCATCATGCCATTTATTTTCAGACTACACAATTTCTGTGCGATGCAGCATGCGGTAGACAGTGCCGAATGCCCTCACACTGACACAGATCACACAGGCACTTCCCTTTAAATAAAGTGGGACTTTTCTGTCTGTAAGATACTGCGGCAGTTTCCTGCGGATAAATTTTTTTATTTTTTTGCAGTCTTCAGCAGCATAATTGCCATTTCTCCCCATCGCAGCTGCCATTCCCATCAGATCAAACAGATAATGGTCTTCGAACAATGTTCTATATTGGGGATATTTACGCGAATACATGCTGCAGCAATCTTCAAACATCAGCATTGCCTTCTGGTAATTTCTGTCATATCCCTGATTACATACACCGGATTTTCTCTGCATATAGTGATACTCTGGTTTTGTTCCGCATACGATCCTGCCGCACTGTTCTAACACCCGGCAGAGCATCTCGTAATCCTCTCCAAAAGACAGTTCCGTCGAAAAACGGATCCCGTCAAGTGCCTCTCTTCGAAATAGCTTATTCCAGACATAGGCACGCAGATAGCTTCTCTCATGCAAAACACCAAGTGCTTTCTTTCCATTTAAGCATACCTCACTCCTCGGACTTTCAAACTTTTTTGCGGCACCGGCATCATCCTGATACCAACCGGAACATGTGGCAACCTGTGCATCATATTTTTTTATCAGCCCGGTCAGATATGTATACATATCCGGCTCTAATTTATCATCTGGATCAACAAAGGCAATATATGCACCGGTCGCCTCCTTCAGTCCTTTATTTCTTGCCCCTGACACACCTTTATTTTTTTCATGGAATACTTGTATCCGTTTATCTGCCATCTGCAGCCTGTCACAGATTTCTGCAGAACCATCATCTGATTCGTCATCAATTAGAAGTATCTCTAAATCCGGATAGGTCTGGTCAATAATACTCCTCACACAGTCCTCAAGATAATTTTTCACATTATACACCGGCACGATCACACTGATCCTGTCTGTCTCTTTTGTCATCTTCTTTCATGCTCCTTTTTTAACTGAGATACAGCCGTTCTCCTGTCCCTTCATTTGCAAAACAGATTGCCGCTTTTCCTCTGCATCTTGTCAGTTTCAGATAAAATCTTTCACTCTCCCCCGGCAGTCCTGAAAGTGGAAATATCACTTTTGCTGTCTCCTGCCCTGCCAGCATCCGAAGATCATAATCTGCCGTATAAGTTTCCTGCGTTCCATCAGCATCCTCCTTTACCAGCGCAAGTTCCGCCCTGTCACAGATATTGGAAAATCCGGTATTTTCTATCATGGTCTCAAGCCTGTCAGAATAAAACACAGCACTCCTTACCACAAACCGATAACCTAAATGCGCACCGATATACTGATAAAGACTGCTCCATTCCCTGTATGACGTCTGTTTCCATCGATCTAAGATCTGTTCCTCATAGATACTGTTGAGATAGGAAACGCGAAAATCCTGCAATCCGCGCAGCGTCTCCTCCGCATCGGACATCTGACCGGAAAGCACCTCGCCGCCAAACGGAATCATCCCGCAGTTTTCCTGCATATAGAGCAGTTCATCCACCATGCACCAGTCTTCTGTCCATGCGCTGTCCCCTTTTTTCTTCTGTCCAAATGTTCCCATGTGATCTTCTGATCCAAAAATCGCATCGTCAAATACACCCGGAACTGTCTGTCCGTTCTCTTTTGCCACTGCCATGCGGCAGAAAGAAGGCTTCCTTAGCACAATCTTAATCTCCGTTCCAAGTGCCTCTCTCCATACGGCATAGAGTTCCCGGATGTATTCCGGATCTGTAAACTTTGATCCGTGCATTTCTCCCCAGCTGCCGACAAACAGTCCCTGGGCTGCCAAAATATCACTCTCATGCGCACGCACAACGACTCCAAGCTGTTTCATATGTGTTAAAACCATGGAAAATAATGCAGGTTCCCGCTCCATCCCTTTTCCCTGCGTATCATACAACACTCGCAGAATGATATCCTTTCCTCTGTCATGAAAACATTTTAAAATCTCCTTAGCATATTCCAGTGCCTCTTTTGAAAGAACGTTTCCCCGGAATGCCCCGATATCAAGCCGGATCAGCACCAGGGTTTCCTCCTCCCAGAAAGGCAGATATAAAAGAGCATCATCATCTCTTTTATCAAGTGCAAACGTATAAATATGATACCAGCCTCTGCCCGGATTTACGCATTCTTTTCTGCTCTCCTCCGGTAATTTCACTGCCAAATGTTTTTTATTTCTGTTCTTCCAGAAAAACATCTTCTTTCCCTGCCCCCGCATCAATTTTTAATACTTTTACACGGAATACTACACCGATAATAGAAAAGGCCATGCGAAACATATAGATTACAGGTTTTAAACCAGAATGCATACTGACTCCTGTCTGTCTGTTGTGCATGACTGCCGGTATCTCTTCCACTTTAAATCCAAGCAGCAGCATCTGAATGATCATATTTGCATCCGGATACTTATCATCAAAATGCTTGTATTTGGAATAGTATAAAAATGCCTTCCGGCTAAGACCCTGGAGTCCCGTCGTCGGATCACAGATATGACGTCCCGTCGTTATTTTGATCATCCGGCGGAACAGTTCATATGCCAGTTTTTTTGTTATGGAAACCGGGAAATCAGAACTTCCTTCCATAAACCTCGATCCAAGCACAATGTCAGGATATCTTCCATCTGCATCCTTCTGCCGGAGTCTTTCATAGATCTCTGGAATATTGCAGACATCATGCTGCCCATCCGCATCCATCTGTATCACATATTTGTATTTTCTCCGTATCGCATACTTATACCCCAGCTGCAGGGCACTGCCATAGCCGAGATTAAACACATGCGTGACTAAAGTATGACCATGTGCCTTTACCACCCAGTTTGTGGAATCGGAAGATGCATCGTTCATAACAAGGACATCCGCAATGGAAGAGATTTCCGGCTTCTCCAGTTCACAGAGCACTGCCTCGATATTCTTTTCCTCATTGTATGCCGGCATGATAATTAATAACTCTTTTTGCTTCTTCATTTCCATCTCACCCCTCTTTTTTTGCTGCATATATCCTTTTTCTGTCAATCAGACAGTAATCCGGTAAACAGCTCCATATCTTTCTCATAGACAACATTTTTTTGAAGGGATGCCTCCCGATACCGATTCCTCAGTTTCTCATTCTCCATCATTTCACAGACCGCTTCACAGACTGATTCCGGCTCTAATCTGCACAAAATGCCATCCACACCATCCTTGATCTGCTCTCTGTTACTCTCCGATGCAATAATGGGAAGTCCAAGCGTCTGTGCCTCCTGTATCGCAATGCTTTTTCCCTCAAATCCGGTCGCATGCACATAGATATCCGCACTCTTATAATACGGATACGGATTCTCCACAGAACCTGACAGGATAAAATCCTTCTGCAATCCCAAAGAGACAATCAGATGTTCGAGTTTCTTTCGTTCCGGTCCTTCCCCAAGAACATACCAACGGACATTTTTATGTTTCTCCCTGATTTTTTTCATCGCCCTGATTGCTGTCGGATAAGATTTCTGTTCTGTCAGTCTTCCAACCGTAAGAAGTCTGATACCTTCAAAATCATCGGAAAATCCCCCCGCCAGTGATGCCTTCATTCTTATTTTTTCTGTATTGATGATATTATGAAAAACTTTCGTCCGTCCACTGCACTCCGGATAGACTTTTAAAAACTGCTGCTTTACCTCCTCCCCGATTGGAAAAATGGCATCATATTTCAGATAGCAGTCACGGTCTAACTTTCTGGTATATCCTGCCTTTGTGTAATCAATATGTATGAATGCCGCCTTTTTCTTTGCACAGACATGATCTGCAACGTAATACGCCGATCCGCCCTCTAAATAGGCAACTGCAAGGTCATACTCTTCCTCAAAACGTTCTCCCCCATCGGAAAGCACACGCCAGAGCAGTTTATCCGGCAGAACCTTTCCCCTCTTTATCATACCTGCAAGCGATGACAAAAGATACGGAAACAGACGGAATATGTTACCGTGGACAAACATGGTCTTTAAGATCGTCCCATACATAAAATATCTTCCCTTTTTCTGCAGCACAGACAATGGCTGATAGGATTTATTTTTCAGTATGACCTCTTTCGGCAGTCTTTTTACCAATTCTCCCTGCCCCATCAGAACATAGAGGGATATCTCACACTGCACATCTTTTGTCTTTTCATTTTCCTTTATCAGTTTTTCAAGCAGTTCTAAGAGTGCCATCTCCGCACCTGCTCCGCCTAATGTATTAATCACGAACAATATTTTCTTTTTCATCCACAAGCACCTTCAGTTTCTGCAATATTCTCTCATTTTCCTGATTGAGCAGCGATACCTGCATCGCCAGTTCCTGATTTTTTACCACCACAACAGACACTGCCATACTGATCTTAAATAAAAACAGGATTATAACAGCAAACACTGCAAAAGCAAGCAGTATTCCGCTTTTTATGCCAAACATCGTCATAACATCCGGTGAAAAAGCGATACCAGACACAATGAATGCCATAGAAACGATTGCCCAGCCAAGTCCGATCCCATCGGTCAGTTTCTGCCTTGCATACATAAAAAGATCCAAAATGAGCAGAAACACACCAAATCCTATCAATAATATTTTCAATATCATGCCTTTATCCCCTCTTTTCTGTCATAACTTTTTGCGGAAGGTTTTCTTCCCCTCTTTATTTTAAACAATTCTCCCTGGCAGAAAATATGCACATCCATATGACGCTCCACCCAGCGGAGTCTGAAATATCCAACGGTAAATCCAAGGAAACTTCCCATGACAAGTCCTGCGCCATACCAGATATCAGAAAGCTGTTTTGAAAACAGTGTTCCGAGGAAAGTACCCATACAAAAGCAGACCGCTGTCAGAAGTGCTCCTGTCATATCATTAAAATAATACAGAAAAATGAGTTCTGCGTACAGCAGGAAAAGAATAAAGTATCCGGCTGCAAGACACGGATAGATCTGCATCACAAGACCCGAAAATCCAAGTCCCGGTAAAAATATCACACAGAGCAGATAAAGCACGACCGAAACAATAAACTGGATTCTCACAAGATTCATAAGTTCGGAGGCAAGCTGACGGAACATTCTGTTTTTTGCGTTGTTGATATCTTCCCATCTTCCACCGATAACAGCCTCCGAATACGCCTTATACCTCTCATGGAAATGCATTTCCACGCGGCTGATAAAAATGATGGTCGACGAAAGATTCGTAAACATTGCCAGACAGGCTGCCATATCATACGCCGGCGCATAGACAAACGTGTCTGCTACCGTCATCTTTAAATCCGTTGTCCAGAAAACAAAATTATGTATATAAAGGCCTAATGTATACAACAGGTTCGTCGCGATAAGATGCCAGTAAGTTTTAAAATAATGAAGCACCTTACGGTACTGATGGCTGTTTCTTTTAAAATAGCTCTTTATCGTCGCCGCTGATATCGCTGCCGTCAGGAAAAATCCAATCGTCAGTGACAGGAGCATGCTGTATATGATCTCCCTGTGAAACACCTTCACAAGCAGCCATGCAAGGCCGAATGCCGCCGCCATTCCCATGAGGAAAAATAATGATATTTTCTGGTAATCCTTACAGATTGACAGATACAACATGGAATAAAACACCAGCAGAAGTGCTATAAAACCACAAAATCCGGTAAAAACAATTACCAGATCCACCTGCCCTGTCAGATACTCCCTGATACAGAACGGAATTGCAAACAGACAACCGAAACAAATATTCAAAAACAGTCCGACATCATAACATGGCAGGATATCTTCGTATTTTTCCTCATAAATAATATCGGACATATATCTCGATAGTACAGCGTTAAACGGTGCAGCAACCAACAGGGAAAAAATAAAAATATAAAGTACCGTTCCCGAAAATAAACCTCTTCTCGCATATCCTACCGTCTCATATCCAAGGAAATGACTCATCAGCAGCACATTTCCGATTACAACAAACATCGGTGCAATTGTAACCATGGTACTGTACCCGAATCCTGCCAGGTTTGCAAGAATCGTGCGTCTGTCGTATATTTTCTGAAGCTTTACACCTATTCCTGCCATAGATCACACATCCCCTTTCTTTCCCTGCGTTTCTCCTGCAGCTTCAAACTGCCGGTAGATCTGCCGGTATGTTTCTTTCATATCTCCAACAAGATATCTGTTCTTTAACCTCCGGTATCCATTTTCTCCCATGCCGGTTCGCTTCTCTCTGTGGCGTGCCAGATCCACCATCGCCGCCGCAATCTCCTCCACATTCATGATGTGTGTGATGATTCCGGCTTCTCCAAATGAATCCCCTTCCCCGTAGATCAGTCCCCTGCAGTTACCTACGTCAGTTGCGATCACCGGCTTTTTCGCCGCGAAACTCTCTAAGATCGTTAACGGCTGGCCTTCACTGATGCTTGTGAGTATGGTCATATCCATCTTCCCGAGATACTCTGTCACATCGACTTTTCCGGTAAAGATCACATCCTCCACACCAAGCAGATCCACCAGTTCAAAGCATTCTTTTGCATATTCTTTTTCCTCATCGGATGGCCCCATGATCCACAGTACAAGCTTTGGTGCCTCTTTCTTGGCATAAGCAAACGCCCTTATCATTGTTTTGACATCCTTGATTGGCGCAATTCTAAGCACTGCTCCAATGTTGACTTTGTCATCCTCCGTTCTCTGCCCCTCAAGGCATTTTATAAATCTCTTATCATCAATACCGTTCGGTGTGATCTTTATCTTTTCTGCCGGACACCCAAGTTCAATCTGAAGTTCCATGGCATGTTTATAAAGACATGTCACCTGATCTGCATACTGATATGCAAGCAGTGACATTTTTTTAAACTGTTCAATCCAGATATTTTTATAAATACCGCTTACCCACTTTGCACGGATCAGTTCCTCCTCGCGTTCCCTGGTATAGATTCCATGCTCAGAGACCATAAGTCCGCATCCATATCTTTTTTTTGCCATGCTCCCGATCACTCCCGCATATCCGGTCGCAACACAGTGATAAAGATCCGCCTCGGGCAGTTCCATTTTTAAAGTCAGAAACAGAGGCAGATAGATGGAACGCATCGTCCACAGGAAATCTGAAAAAACGACCTGCGGATATCTGAGCTGGTAACATTCCCGTACCGCATTTAAAAAGTCTTCCCCCATCAAAAGCGAATTTAACGAAAAATTTTTCTTTTCAAATAATGTAAACAACGTATCCCACTCAACATTCCTGTTTAAAAGCAATGACCGCAATGCCTCATATTCCGTCTGGCGCAGATGCAGTTTTTTATTTTTTTTCTGCTCTATCCAGTCATAATCTTCTAAATAAAGTTCATAGACCTCAGACACGTTTTCCGGCAGTTCATAGACAAATTTTCCACGATACGAACGGTTTGCCACGATTGAAAGCATCACAAATTCTATGTCCGGGAAAGCCTTTATCATACTGTTGATCCAACTGGAAACACCGCCTACCACATAAGGATAACATCCCTCTGCTACAATACATACTTTCATTCTCAATCCTCGTAATAAAACAATTGTTTTTCTTCTTCCTCATTCAACCGGATCGTTACATCATCGTTTTTCGCACAGATCAGATAAACACCATCCTCCACTACAGAAAAACTTCCACCCTGCATTTCTTCCACTTTACGTGATCCCGTATGCAGTAAAAACCATGCTTCTTCCTCCATACCTCCAATGTGCAGGAAAATCGTATTATCTTTACATTCCGCCAAATAAGAAAGTGCAAAAAATCTACGGATTCTCTGATCGCTCTTTGAGAGTGTTGTCTCATCAAACACCATAAACGGTTTCTGATAGGTGCAGATATTAGACGCTGCCTCTTTGGAAAGTATCTCCCATGAATCTGTTTTTTCCTCCGGATATGCCGCCGAAAGCAGATCCCACACCGTGTTCGAATATCCTAAGGCTGTCTGGATGCATCTCTGCCTGAAATCATCCGAAAATGTATGATTTACACCATCTCCGGCAGCGCGCTGCAATGTCACATCTTCCCCGGCATAGGAAACAACCGGTTCATCAAAGTCCTGTGTTTTTTTCAATGCGATTGTCCTTATTCCATTCAGTTTTTCGCATTCTAAGGCATCACTGATCTCCTCTTCCGTTTCCAGATATAGTGACCTGAAATCATATTCCGGTGCCTCCTCTTTCCAAAACGTATCATCTTTCTCCATCTTTTCGGACACCCCGGTACCAGATACATTGCCGGACGAAAGTCCTGCTTCCCCGTACTCTTCTTTTAACAATTTCAGATAGTATGCCGCTTCTCCCGCCCGCGGTTCGTTTGTATCTTCATAATCAAATTGCGGCGTTATCATACAGGTCAGTTTTGCGTCAATCCTGCGTTCGATTGAAACTAAAGACGGCCATATAATTTCCCGGAAAAGTGCTTTCTGCGGCTGGCTGTATATTTTTTCCATTTCATTTTCATTTTCTGCCGCAAACCCCGGATAATTGGCAATCACCAGATTTTGTGCATTGATCACCGGATAAATTTCAAACGGAGATGCCTCTGCCATCACCGCATCTAAAATCCCAACACCTGAATTTTCCTTTAAATAATCTCCATTGATGCAGAACACACAGGAATTTTCCAGGCTGTTTCTCCATATGATCGCAGGCTGTCTTCCGCTGTCTGACGGAACATCTTCCAGTATTCCGACCATATAACTTTTCGTTCCCTCACCAGTCACATACCACGGAATTTCAAGTTCCATATCCTGATTTTTTTCATCTTCCTCATCTTTTGCCTGATAGATCACTTCTCCGCCAAGCAGAAAACCTTCAAACAGATGTATTCCATCAAGTGTCACTTTATTCTGCTCCACATAACGGATTCCAAGCAGTTTCCGCAAATGGTTATTCTTCCCGATCTCAGCCGTATCCGGCAGACCTGAGAACACAATATTTACACCTTTTTTCGCAATATCACTGACCTCTTCAACATCCTCCCCATCGCAGATACAGGTTCCATCTAAGATTAAAACTTCCGGCAGAGCTCCGTCCTCTGACGTGATGGATGTTAATGATTTTTCAGTCTGAAACTCCCGCTTGCTGTATGTACACCACCATTTTACAGTATTCTTTACATCTTCGCTGTCTCCGATATAAAGTACGTCAGCCGTCTGCGTGCTCTGCCCGGATGCCAAAAACATATCCTTTTGTGTCAGATCTGTCTGTGCACTTTCCTCGTACTCATTGGTTTCATATTTACTTAACTTTTCCTTCATCACACCTGTAAACTGAAACATAAAAAGTAAAATAACCAGCATGATCGTGATTGTAGCAAAGTTTCTTCGGGATACCATCACATTTTCCTTTCCAAATCCATTTCATTCTGCAGTCTTTTCTTTCTGTCAGTTATATCCATAATCAATTGAAAAATCGTATAAACTGTACGTATTCTGCTCTACTACATAGCATACGAAATCATCCGTCTCGTAATATACCTGCATTTCCTTTCCATACAGTTCCATAAATGCCTGCGCCCAATAATACATCCGGGACATTACGATCCATCGGTTCTCCCCCTCGTACACAGAGATATCTCCTGCTGTCGGCAGTGGTTTTTCTGCTCCTTCCCTTGAAATCTTCTGACCGCTTCCCTCATACGATACCGTATAGTCAAGTGGAATTTTCTCGATAAAGAAATATACACGTTCTGTCGGCAGAGTCAGGTTTCCATTGACTGCATCTCCCTCCATACTCCGCAAAAATGTGATTGTCTCCTCATGACGTGCATAATCTTCCATCATACGCAGTTCATCATTTGCAGAACAGATCGTATATTTATAATTTTCATTATCTCTCTTTATATTTGCCAGACAGGTGACAGCCGCATTCGATTCTAACGCAGTCAGCACAGCCGGCGTACGGATCTGATTTCCATAGATAAGCACCGCAGCCATTGCTGCCGAGATCAGCAGTGAAACCGCATGCATCCCAAAATCCCGTTTTAAGAATCTAAAGACCAGCGTTACCATGCCATCTGTTCCAAGCCCGATCGCAACCGGGATCATATAGGCGACATAGATACTGCACCGGCTTGGATCCATGATGTGTGGCAAACCAAAGTGCCATGCACCGAGCAGCACCATCAGAAACAGCAGACCAAATCCTGATGACATCAGACGTGCTCCATAGTCCTGTTTCCCGATGATTACAAACAAAAGTCCCCCGATCAGGCAGAATCCCTCACAGCCGAATATAAACAGCCGCCACGGAACACTCGCCCGAAGCAGCACGATATTATGTACTTCTGTCCAGAGATATTTCAATCCGTTTTTTGCAATATCCGTGAGCCGGAAACGGATCTTCTCCGCCAGTGTCATCGGAACATATGTTTTTACTTCCATGCTTTCCGTTGATTCCGTATCTCCAATACTGTAGCCAGACATCATTTCCCCGGCAGTACTGTTGTTTGTACTGCCGTTTGTACTGTTATTTGTACTGCCGTTTGTACCGCTGGCTGCACCCATGCCATCTGATACGCTCTGATCTGTAAATCCCTGTGTATTCACCCCCTCATTTTCACTTACTGCAGCACCAGATTCTCCGTCTTCCTCCTCGTCCAGGTTGCTTCCATCGATCACGCTGAGTCCCCAGCCAAGTGAACCCTGCAGCGGTGTTCCCTGCAGGAATGCAATCCCCATCGGCAGTGCTGCCAGAAAAATACTTAAAATGCCTGTTGCAAGGATCCGGAAGAAATACTCTTTTTTTAAAATACGGAACAGATACCCGCCTGCAATACCGATACAGATCAGACCCGCTGCCATAGTGTCATAAAAATGCACGATCAGTGTAAGTCCAAATCCCGCAGCAAACCCCATCAGGTAACGTGTACTTCTGCACTTCCAGGTTTTTAACCCGGCAGGATTTTTTTCATTTCTGCATTGATCTGATTCCATCTTACGCTCTTTCAAAAAAGCAAACATAAAATAAATTCCCGGCAGGATAAATATCATGCCGAATTCCTGCGGCAGCGAACTGTAATAACGCATAAACGTATTATTATTAAAGAATGCGGCAAGCACATAGACAAACACACCGCCCCATGCGCAGTATGAAGTTTTACAGCACGCTTTTAAAAATGCCAGAAGCACATAGTAGATATATAAGACCTGCACCACATAAAAAAGCCGGAGCAGCACATACGTTTCTATGCCGGATACCGTATGAATATAATAAATCACACAATGGAAGCCAAACGGATAAATTCCGTTTACAAACACCTCATTGTCCCCCATCGCATTAATCCAGTAGTTATGTACCGGTATATCGGACGCGCAATAGCCATATGTGTTTATCATATTGGTTCCATACATCACCAGAACAGCTGCCGTAAAAAACACAAAAAGTGCCCAGTCTGCAAAATGCATGATCATCTGTCTGCGCATTCTGCCAAACAACAGTCTGATCTTTCCCCAGATCCACTGTCCCATTTCCAGAAAAAGAAGTTTGATCCCAAGTGTCTCGCGGATCACATGGGAAGTACTGTTTCCTATGATATATCCTATTTTTCTTGGCGAAACTCTTTTCGTATGAATCAAAGATATGACAACCGGAAGTGCAGTTCCTATAATCAGGGTAAATCTTCCTGATATATGGAGTAATTCAAGAAATAACACCAGATTGATCAGATAAAAATGACCTAATACGATATAAAAGAAAAAACGAACCGAAAATATTTCATCTTTTACCCTGCGGTGTAACAGCAGTGCCGGAACTGCTATAAAAAGTCCCGTATAAATTGTAAAAATACTGATAAACTGTAATACAATCAGAACTTTCATCGACACTGCCATCACCTCCTTTAACTAAAAATACGAATCAGATCCAATGTTTCCCTGTCGATCACGATATCTGATTTTTTTAATTTTTCCAATTCATCAAAGAAATCTTTTTTGTTTCCCTCTGTAAAATAAAGCTTTAAATAACAGGTATAGGTAGATAACTCCGCCGGATAAAGTTCCCTGCTCTTATCACACCAGTACTTCATACGCTTAAAATCCTTTATCTTAAGAAGCAGAATGCAAAGTCCCTCAATGTAGGAAACCTGCAGCTTTTCCCGATAGTTTTCATCCAGAAAGCTGCATGCCTCCTCCATCATATCGATATAGGTCTGCTGCTCCTTTTCATGGAACACCTCCTGGATCAGAACCCCATACATATACTCGATCAGGATACTGGCCGCTTCTGCCGCATCGACTCCCTCCTGTTTCATCTGAAGGTAAAGTTCCTGCGCACGTTTTCTGAAATCATTCAACGCATCCCTTAATACTGTAGCGGCATAATGTGACGTTTCCGTGTCCTCACTGTTTAACGCAAGTGAGATGGATGCCAGAGAATTCTGTACATCCCCACGGACCACATTCATTACCAGCGTTCTTAAACTGTCTTTATCGCTGATCGCAAGTGCCTCCTCGATCGGGACTAAATTTCCTTCCCTCTCCTCATCTGCACGAAGATGTGTCTTTACACGCTCCTTGCTGAAAATGACATCCTCAAGATCCACATTCTGCCGGAAAAACACCTTGTTAAACACCAGTCCTGCAAAAAAGAACAGCGGTCCTACTACCGGACAGAGAAACATCACGATCCCCTTCATCAGAATATCCGCCTTTTTTTCTTTCCGCCTGACTAAGCTGCTCCCTATTACATAGACAATAGCAACAGCTGTGTTGATCAGAAGGACGATGCAAAATTTCTTTTCCACGTCTGTCATATAAATATTTCCTCCTGAATCTGGCAGAATACACCCTCTTTTTTAAATCTTTCTCTTACCATAGTTGCATCTTTTGCATTGGTATTTGCAAGAAGTGCATACATTTTTCCACCTTCGAGTTCACCGACATAATCGCTTTGCCTAAGGAGCTTTGTAAGCCGCTTTCCAATTTCTTCACGATCATTTTCCATTGTATCCACAGCAAGCAGTGCACACTGTGTCAACCCCTTATCACGAGCATTTAAATATGCCTTTACGAGCGATGAAAAAGCCTCCGGCTCTAATATGTTTGTTCCTTTTATATAACGCTGCTGCTCTAAGGCTGCAATATAACGATTTGCACGTACCACAGCATTCTGAATAAGATAACCAATAACGGTCAGCATATTTGCCTGTCCTAACGTCATACGCTCCCACGGAATTCCCCAGATCATCAGGATCAGCTGCATCTCATCTTCCGAATAAATGGCATTTGCCATAAGCGGATATCTTTCGTCCATATTTTTATTAATGTAAACTCTCTTCTCCGCAAGAACCGTATACATGGCATCCATCTCACTGTAATTGATCGAGTTGCCAAGGCTGCGTGCTTTTTCCGATGTTGCAGAAAAAAGACGCGCATAGGAGCGGTTTGCCACTGTATAAATTGCTGCATCTTTGCTTCCCATCAGTTTTGCCAGCACTTCCGCCGCATAAAAAAGTACCTCGCAGGGTTCATACTGCTCTAAACTTGATGTGATCTCATATAATTTTCCAAAACTGTCATTCTGATTTACGATCTGATTTGCAAGAATTTCTTTTACCCTGACGTTACTGCCGTTAATATCTGAAATGTCATCTAACTGCTTGGTCAGATACGACACCTCATGCTGCTGTTCTTCCCTCATCGCCCGAAGCTGATCCCGCAAATACCCGACCGCAAGACCTAAGATCAAAAGCTGTGCGATCCAGACATAAGTATTGTAGTCTAACATGACATCAAATCCACTTCTGTGATACATCTGCCGGAAACAGTATCCTGCCACCGCAAGCAGCGCCGAAAATGTTGCCTGCTGCTGCCCATATACAAGTGCAAACAGCAGCACATACAGAAGATAAAAATCGATGTTCTGAAAATATTCACTTCCAACCGCACGGTTATTTAGCATAAAAAACGGAATAAAGCAGACCATGTTCTCCATAAACGGAACCAGATTCGTTATAATTTCCCTTGTTCTACTGCCAAATTTTCGAAACAGATGTCCTTTTTTTCTATCTACATCTGTAAATTCAGACGCATGTCTGCTGAAATACGCCGCAATCTTTTCCACATCTGTTTTTGCATGATGAATCACACGGATTCCAAATTCTTCCTCATATCTTTTACCGGAAAGCATAACTTCCCGGTATTTTTCATTCTCTTCTTCTATGATACTGACCTCATTTTCCATTCCCGCAGCGACGGCCCCGGCCAGTTCATAACGTGAAATTTTTTCTCCGGAAGACAGCTGATAAAGCGTATATTTATGCTCCTTTGTCACCATCATCCGGTAGATGAACTCCACTGCATCCGCCTCATGCAGAAGCATTATTTGTTCATTTTGTGATGCGATGATCTCTCCGGTCTGGACCGCCTCAAAGCACATATTCGCACAGATCGTATCTGTGTCCTCTTTCTTTCGTATTTCCCCATACAAATGATCGAGGCGGAGAATCACAACATCATTTCCCATCCTTGCATAATTTTTGCAGATATCTTCCCCAATGGCAATTGCCTGACCTTTTTTGCTGTATGCCACGGCAGGATCATCCTCTGTCATAAGCTGTGCACTTCCACCATCAAAAACACTCTCAGATGAAAGATAGACAAATCTGCCTTTCTTTAAAGCGGTATAATTCATCAGTATATTCGTAAGTCCCGCCGCATAGGACGCCGCTGTATTTTCGACCCTGTTCCAGGAAAAATTATGATCATATGCTCCCAGGAAAACGATCACCTGTGGCATGATACTCTCTAATACTTCCCGCACACAGGCATCCCCATACGAAAAATGATACACCTCAAATACTTTCTTGAAGCTATATCCTTTCTTTGGTTCTTCTGTCAGCACAAATACCCTGTGCCCTTCCTTATTCAGTCTGTTGATCATAAGCCGCATAAAATTTCCGGCATTCCCAACCAGCAATATATTCATACCTGCTCCATTCTCAAATAATTCCCTGTTGCCTTAACTCCATCATAAACTGCCCTACGTCACTTTGCGCGCAGGAGAATGATAATCCATATTCATTCACAAATGCCTGTATGATTTCCTCCTCAGACATTCCCGAAACATACGCACGATAAATATATGCACCACACTCATTCAACATGAAGGGGGTTTTATATTGTTCCCCCTGTTCCATATCCAAAAGCCAGTATGCCCCCGCTGCCTGGCGTAATTGATACCGTTCTTTCATTGTAACTTATTTCCCCTCTTTTCGCCACTTTCGTTTCCTGTCAGGCAAAAAACTGTTCTGCCACAGTGATTTTTCCGATATATACAACCGGTCCTGTCATGAAAATTTTTCCATCCTTATCAAATTCGATAAAAAGATCTCCACCGTGCATATGTACGGTCACTGCATCTTCGACTAATCCCAGACGGTGAGAAGCCGCTGCTGCCGCACAGGCTCCGGTACCGGAGGCAAATGTATACCCTGCCCCGCGTTCATAAATTTCAACCTGTATATTTTTTTCATCTACGATCTGACAAAGCTGCATATTGATACGGTTTGGAAAATATTTTGCATTTTCCACATATGGTCCTAAATGCAGTGCTTTCTCGCGATCTGCCTTCTCAAGCATAATAACACAATTTGGATTTCCCATGGATACACAGGTAGCATTATAAAAATTGTCGCAGAAAAATATCGATTCTCCCACAACTTCTCCCTCAAATCCAAGTGCCGGGATCTGTTCTGCCTCAAAGACCGCATATCCCATGTCCACACGCATGCTGCTTCCAGCATCATCCAAAAATTTTACCAGCGTTTCACCTGCTTTCGTGGTCAGATAATACTGCCTTTCTTTTACATACCCGGCATCTTTTAAATATTTTGAAAAAATCCGGATGCCATTTCCGCTTTTTTCAGCTTCACTTCCATCCGGATTAAAAATTCGTACTTTAATTTTTTTATCTTCCATAACCGGCCCGTATAAAATTCCATCCGCACCGACACCAATATTGCGTCTACACAGCTGCCTTATCAATCTCTCATTTAAAACTACATCGTTTCTCTTCGGATCAAAGATCAGATAATCATTGCCAACTCCATGGTATTTGCGAAGTATGATTTCAGACATCTTGATTCCTCTGTCATTTTCCTTATGATATCATATGCAAAACAATAAGAAACGGTTACTCTACCCCTCCATTTTCAAACAAATGGTGGATATGTTCCGCCTTCTCATGGAGGATCTTGTCAATCTGATCTTTTGTCACTTCGTCTAAATCCTTCTCCTGCCCATATTTACCCGAATATGCATTTGTTGCTTTATTGTAGTCTTCCTGCAAATTTTCATCTGCAGCCTGATTCTGTGCATTCTCTGCACCTGCAGTCTGCTTCTGTAATTCAGGATCGGTCTGTGTTTTCGGAATATAATTCACATTCCAGTATTTGATAATACTTCTTGCGAACCGTTCCTGTTCATTTCTCTTATCGATCATGTCTTTCATCATCACTGCACCACACTCTGTTCTGGTTTTTGATACCTTTTTATTTTAGCACGAAACCCATTGGAAAAAAAGTCAATTTCTGAATAAAATTCACCTGTTTGAAGCATGCTCTTTATTGTAAATATGAATTTCCGGAGGATAGACAGCATGGCTTCATATAAAGTAGAAATCTGCGGTGTCAACACCGCCAAACTCCCCATTTTGAAAGATGAGGAAAAAGATGTTCTGTTTGCACGGATCAAACAGGGGGATACCGCTGCCAGAGAGACCTATATCAAAGGCAATCTCAGACTGGTATTAAGTGTCATTAAACGTTTTTCCGGCAATCACGAAAATGTAGATGATCTGTTTCAGATCGGCTGTATCGGTCTGATCAAGTCCATCGACAACTTCGATCCGACGATCGGGGTTAAGTTTTCCACTTACGCAGTCCCCATGATCATCGGTGAAATAAGACGTTACCTGCGGGACAATAACTCTATCCGCGTCAGCCGCTCCCTGCGCGACACTGCCTACAAGGCGATCCACACCAAAGAAATACTTTCAAAGGTTGAAAACAAAGAGCCGACGCTCGACGAAATTGCCGCTGAGTCTGGCATTTCCAAAGAGGACATCGTCTTTGCCCTTGACGCAATCCAGAGTCCCCTCAGTCTTTATGATCCGGTCTACACAGATGGCGGCGATACACTCTATGTCATGGATCAGATCAGCGATAAAAAAAACCGGGAAGAAAACTGGGTTGAAGAACTTTCCCTGAATGATGCCCTTGACCGTTTAAATGAGCGTGAAAATTATATTTTAAAGCTTCGCTTTTTCGAAGGTAAAACACAGATGGAAGTGGCTGACGAGATCCACATCTCCCAGGCTCAGGTCAGCCGCTTAGAAAAATCTGCTCTAAAATCCATCCGCCATTATCTGTCGCTCTAGCGATCCCATTTATTGCACAGGGCATTGATCTGGTCTGCAAATTTGCCGAGTTCTTTGTTTGGCATTCCCTCACATTTATTGATAACCGTAAGAAGTCTCTGTCCTGCAGCAAGCAGTCTTGCAAATATGTTACTCGACGCGCGGCTCTTCTCCGCCGTCTTCTTCTCTGCCCGTTCTCTCGAGCCTTCGCGCACCTGCTCACCGGTCACAAGATCAAACGCATCTCCCGGGAACGGCGCGTAGGCATCATACCCCAATGCATCTTTTAAATGATCTGCAAACTGTTCTGTAACTTTGTCTTCCCCGTGCACCACAAATACTTTTTTGGGTTTATTTTCAAATGCCGCCGCCCATTTTGTCAGCTGTTCCACATCTGCGTGGCCGCTGATTCCCGGGAGGTTCTCAATTCTTGCAGCAACTTCTATCGTCTCACCAAAGAGCCTTACCTCTTTTGCGCCATTTAGGAGCGAAAATCCAAGCGTTCCAGGCACCTGGTACCCTACGAATAAAATTGTGGAATCTTTTCTCCACAGATTATGTTTCAAATGGTGGCGGATACGTCCCGCCTCACACATTCCGGATGCAGAAATGATAACTTTGGGATTATCATTAAAGTTGATCATTTTTGACTCATCACTTGTGATCGCCATTTTAAGTCCCGGAAATCCGATTGGATTAATCCCCTGCTGCACAAGTGCCCTCGCATCTTCATCAAAACACTCTTCCACACTCTTGTTAAAAATGCTTGTCGCCTCAACCGCTAACGGGCTGTCTATGTATACCTCAAAGTTTTCAAATTCCGGCAGCAGATGTTCGCTCTTGATCCTGCGGATAAAATAAAGCATCTCCTGTGTTCTGCCGACGGAAAATGCAGGAATAACCAGATTACCGCCGCGTTCATACAGCGTTTCTTTGATCACTTTCGCCAGGGCGGCTGCAAAATCCGGAGGTGTATTGTGTTTTCTGTCACCATAGGTCGACTCCATGATCACATAATCGGCATCTTTGATGTATTCCGGATCCTTGATGAGCGGGCGGCTGCCCGGACCGATATCTCCGGAAAATGCCAGTTTTATCTCTGTGCCGTCATCATCCTGTACCCACATTTCAATGCTTGAGGATCCAAGCAGATGACCGGCATCCACAAATCGGACCTCAAGTCCATCACAGACTTTGATCTTTTTCTGATAATCACACGGCACAAAATGACTCAGTACGCTCATCGCATCGTTCATATCATAAAGCGGAACCACTTCCGGTTTCCCGGCTCGTTTTGCCTTACGGTTGCGCCATTCTGCCTCGAACATCTGGATATGTGCGCTGTCTTTGAGCATAATGTTACAGAGTTCATTAGTCGCTAAGGTACAGTATATTTTGCCGCGGAAACCATGATTGTATAAAAGCGGCAATAATCCGGAATGATCAATATGTGCATGCGTCACAAATACATAATCGATCATCGCTGCATTGACCGGAATCTCCTGATTTGTGTACAGATCCGGTCCCTGTTCCATACCACAGTCCACCAGTATATGCTTATCTCCAAAGGATAGATAATGACAACTTCCTGTTACCTCATGTGCTGCGCCTAAAAATTCCAATACCATATGAAGTCCCCCATTCTGTCTGCTTTTCTTTCATTATACTATTTTTCAGCTATATGCACAATATTTTTTCATATTTTATATATTTTTTAACTATTTTGTTGTTTTACCAGACAAAAGCAGAGAGACTTTACTCAAGACGCACAATTTCTTTTTTCAGTCTTCCCATGATCTTTTTTTCCAGTCTGGATATGTAGGACTGGGAAATACCAAGCATATCTGCGACCTCTTTCTGGGTTTTTTCCTCTCCGTCGATGGAATTTAGTCCAAACCGCAGTTCAATGATCATCCGTTCCCTGCCGGAGAGTTTTTCAATGGCAGTCTTAAGCAGCCGGTGTTCCACATCCGTCTCAATATCATGGTAGATCACATCCTCATCGGTTCCCAGGATATCCGAAAGCAGCAGTTCATTTCCATCCCAGTCAACATTTAAAGGTTCATCAATGGATACTTCCATTCTCGTCTTGCTGTTTCGCCGCAGATACATCAGAATTTCATTTTCAATGCACCTCGAAGCGTAGGTCGCAAGTTTGATATTTTTCCCGGGATTAAATGTGTTGATTGCTTTGATCAGTCCGATCGTACCGATAGAAATCAGATCCTCCACCCCGACGCCGGTATTATCGAATTTTTTTGCAATATACACCACAAGCCGCAAGTTATGTTCAATCAGCCGTTTCCTTGCAAGCTGTCCGCTCTCATCACTGGTAAGCATCTCTATGCATACCGCCTCATCTTCACCGGCAAGTGGCGGCGGAAGTACTTCTGCGCCACCGATATAATGCACCTCATCCTTTTTCTTTCGAAAAATACCAGGAAATATCATCGTTCTTATCTTTGGTATCGCAAATTTTATGTACATTTCCAATTCCACCTTAATTCTTATTTTCCGTCTTACCGCCCTCAGGCATAATGCTTGAAGCATTCAAAAGCATTTCATATTCCTTACCGTCGAACAGCATCTTATCTGCGGTTCCAATCGCTGCATGCGGGATTTTTACTGCCCGTTTTCCTTGAAAAACAGTCATTTCATCCACATTTGTCACCGCAATCAGCCCATCTTTTTCTCCCAGTGACCGATATGGTACAAAACGAACCAGATCCTTTTCTTTTGTAAAGAATTTTTCCGCCACAGATCCCGATAGAATACTGATCTCCTGTCCTGTGTATGGATCCGTCAGCTGGTTTCCGCTATCCCAGTATGCATGCAGTGTGATATGTCTTTCTCCCTTTTTTAGCTCTGCAGGATATATATGATTTCCGTAAATGCGTCTTTCTCCAAAACAGATCACTGCCGTAATAACAGCCGCAGCCACAACCAGTATCTGCAAAATTTCATTTTGTGAAAATATATGCTGTTCTAAGATCCACTCAGACACACCTCCCTGTATCACGCACATAAAATAGGTCACGACCCAGTTTTCCAGATAACTGTTTTTTCCCTCCCATCCAAAGCAGAAAAATACCATCCCCGTGTTCAGAACAAAATGTGCGATCAAAAAATACAGGATCCTGTTATGGATAAAGCACACCAGAAGCAGATGAAGCAGTGAAAATATCAGTGATACCGCAAACAGCCGCCCGGCATGTATTCGCCGTTTCAGCAGGCAATTGCATCCAACTATTGCCATATAATCCATAAACAGATTTTCAAGCAGGAACACATCGGCATAAAATACATATATCTCGTCTCACCCCTTTTCTCCAGACTCTTTTGTATCTTTACCACCATTATATAACAGAACAGATTTACTTTTTGTCAAAACAGGCACTCCAAATGCTGTAAATCATCCTTTATTTTCGACAAGTATTCCTCTTTCGCACTCGAGCGGTGCTGTTTACAGCTAACTTCTACTCCGCAAGATGCGCATCCCGCCCGGAGGGCTTTTTAATTCATAGGACGTAATTTCCTATGAATTAAAAAAAGATTTATGCATTTTCTTTTCAAACGCATAAATCTCTTTTCTGATGTACATACTGATATTACAGGTCACATACTTTGCAGATAGACCTGCTGCAATGTTCCATAATAGTTTATCTCAAATATTATTTTCTTGAATTTTTAAGGAAATCCGGAATTTTAATATCCATTGGCTGTACAGTACTTTCTGGCTGGCGCGGTCTCTGGATACCGGAAAATGACGACGCAGCCGTCTGTGTCTGCGTATGTGCCTGTACGCTTACTCCAAGACCTGCTGCCTGTCTGTTGATGCCAGGTGTTCCAACCGGTCTTGTAACGTTTGTCGTATTTCCATAGCGGAGATCCGGCATGATCTTGCTCTTTTGCGCTGCTGCATTCTCAAGTCCTGTTGCGATAACCGTTATCGTAGCTTCATCTGTCATGGACTCATCATACTTCGCACCGAAAATAATGTTGGCATTGTCCCCTGCAAGATCCTGAACATAACTTGCTGCATCGTTCGCATCCATCAGGGAAATATCACCGGAAATATTAATGATAACATGGGACGCTCCATTGATCGTAGTCTCTAACAGAGGACTCGCAACTGCAAGTTTAACAGCTTCGATCGCCTTGTCATCTCCCTTGGCATTACCGATACCGATATGTGCCATACCCTTGTCCTTCATGACAGTGGAAACATCAGCAAAGTCAAGATTGATCAGTGCCGGCAGATTGATAAGGTCTGTAATTCCCTGAACAGCCTGCTGTAACACTTCATCTGCCTTCTTTAAGGCATCCGGCATAGTCGTACGTCTGTCAACGATCTCCAGAAGTTTATCATTTGGAATCACAATCAATGTGTCAACGCTCTCCTTCAAACGGTCAATACCGGAAAGTGCATTCAACATACGCTGTTTTGCTTCGAATTTAAACGGTTTTGTCACAACACCGACCGTTAAAATCCCCTGCTCTTTTGCGATCTTTGCAACGACCGGGGCTGCACCTGTTCCGGTTCCGCCGCCCATACCACAGGTTACGAAAACCATATCCGCGCCCTTTACTGCTGCAGATAATTCTTCCATGCTCTCCTCAGCGGCTTTCTGACCGATCTCCGGCTGTGCTCCTGCTCCAAGCCCTTTTGTCAGCTTCTCACCGATCTGGATCAGTGTCGGTGCTTTGCAGAGTGCCAACGCCTGTTTATCGGTATTTACTCCGATAAACTCAACTCCCCCGATACTCTCATCAATCATTCTATTTACAGCATTATTACCAGCTCCTCCCACTCCGATCACTATGATCTTTGCACTGGTATCCGCTTCTGTTGTCTTAATCTCCAGCAAGGTAGTTCCTCCTTCATTTAGCTTAAAAATTTACAGCTAAAAAACTCATATAATCTATAATATAATTTTTCTTACAATTAATCAACTGATTTTTCAAAAAAGATCACACTTTTTTTACAAATCTGCACGGTCAAACACAATATCTGTCGTATCCGGCGTCCACGTCTCTAAATGCAGTATACCTGACAATCCTGACAACTGTGGCATAATCGCCGAAAGTCTTGCAATTTTCTGTGTCAGATAATCCTCCGAGCCAACATTTACCACAATCGTTCCATAAGTGAGCTGCGGCTGCATCGCACTGTCATAGTGGATTTCTTCCGGTTCAAGTTCATATTTTTTCAGCAGCTGTGTCAGTGTCAAAAGGCTTCTCAGCAGATTTGTATCCTCAAGCGGCAGTTTTTCATATAAAACCACGCTGTCACAGGTAACCCCGGTGACTTTTGGAACTCCCTCGATCACATCCGACGAAGTTTCCACAACAAATCCATCTTTGTCAAAATACGCATATTGTCCAAGCGTATCAATATAAAAACTGCCCAGAATACCTTTTTCTGTAACCGAAATACGCAATGTATGCGGATCATCCAGTGAAATTTCCATCGTATCCACAAACGGTACTTCCCCGACATCCACAAACCGGTATTTCAGATCTACATACAGACTGTTCCACGAATAATCATCGTCCAGCACCATATTTTTGATCTGGTCAGCAGAATAAAGACTGTTTCCTTCCACAACTACATTCTGAACCGTAAATACCTTTACCACAATAAGTGCCGCAAGCGCAAATAACATCAGAACTATCAGGAATATACTGATCCCGATTTTTCTTCTTTTTTTTCTTTTTCTCTGTTCTTTGATCCTCATAATCAGGCAACCTCTAATTTAATTCCCCTCGATACAGAAAGTGCCAGCCCCATCTCAGCCAGCAAAATCGATATGGATGTTCCTCCATAACTGATAAACGGCAGTGATACTCCCGTATTCGGTATTGTATTTGTCACAACCGCAATATTAAGCAGTACCTGAATGGACAAATGAGCCATAATACCAACTACGATCAATGCGCCATACAGATCGGATGCATTGTTTGCAATGATCATCAGACGCCAGATAACAAGTAGATACAAAAGTATCAGGCAGACTGCACCAAAAAGGCCAAGTTCTTCACAGATAACTGAAAAGATCATATCATTTTGTGCCTCCGGGATAAATCCCAGTTTCTGCATGCTCTCTCCTAACCCTTTTCCGAAAAGACCTCCTGAACCGATCGCATATAATCCCTGCAGCGTCTGATACCCTTTTTCATAATCCTCCGGGTGTCTCCAGATCATAATCCTCTCCGCACGATAAGATTCAAGCAGAATAAAAACCACACCGACTGCCACAACAATAATCCCTGTTAAAAAAAACTGTAAATATTTCGGACTTGCAACAAATAACATACAGACAGCAATTCCAAGGATAATGATTGCCGTACTCAGGTTATTATACGCAACTACCGCAAAAATCGGTATAATAAAAAGCATGATCTTAGCCAGACTTTTGAATTCCCGAATGCGTTTTGGCGTTTTATAGATGATCGTTGCAAGGAAAATGATGACTGCAATTTTGGCGATCTCAGATGGCTGGAACTGGATCGGACCAATTTTAATCCATCTTGACTGTCCATTTGCACTTTTTCCAATAAAAATAACCGCAGTACAAAGTATAAACGCCACAAAATATGCAAGCATCGAGACCCTCATCCAGAACTTATATGGGATTCTTGAGATAAAGAGCATCGCCGCTATTCCAAGTGCACTTGCATACATCTGTCTTTTTACATAATATGCTGCATCATTAAATCTTGTTGATCCATAGTAGGAACTGGTACTGTATAACATGATCAGTCCGAAACACAGCAAAAATATAATCAGAAATAACAGGCTGTAATCAAAATACCGGATCGATTTTTGCTTTTTTTCATTTTCCCGTCTTCTTGCCATAATTTTTCCTCATTTACATAAAACCAGTCTGACCAACCCCGGTCTTTTTATTCCGGCAATTCCATGACATATTGCCGGAACAGATCTCCGCGCTGCATATAATCTTTAAAATCTCCCCAGCTTGCACATGCCGGTGAAAGTAATACCGCTTCCCCAGGTTTTGCCAGCCTGTGACAGATATTTACTGCTTCTTTTAATGTATCACAACATACAATATTCTCAAAACCATGTCTGCCTGCACAGACTTTGATCTTATCTTTTGTCTGTCCGATCAGCAAAAGACATTTTACTTTTTCATCAAAACTTTCAATCCATTCATCAAATTCAAGGTTTTTATCATAACCGCCGCCGATCAGCAGTGTTTTCCGATTCATTGCCCTGATTCCGTGGATTGCCGCATCCGGATTTGTCGCCTTCGAATCATTGTAATACATAACATCATGCAGATTTCTCACAAATTCAATGCGGTGTTTCACACCCCGGAACTCTTTTAATACACTCTGAACAATATGAAGCGGTACCCCCATGCAAAGTGCTATTCCGGAAGCTGCCATGACATTTTCATAATTATGCATTCCCAGAAGCTTTAATTCACTGATATTGATCAAACGTTCCGGCTCTTTTCCTTTTTGGGCGGTCCAGATCGTATTTTTCTGCAGGTAAATCCCCTCCTTTAAAGGTCTTTTACTGCTGAAAAATAATACCCTTACGTGAAGTGTTTCTGCAAATTCCCGGAGTATTTCATCCTCATAATTGAGTACACAGGTATCTCCCATCGTCTGACACTTTGTAATACTCTTTTTTGCGCGGATATACGCTTCCATCGTGTGATGTCTGTCAAGATGATCCGGTGTAATATTTAAAATTGCAGAGACAGACGGATGAAATGTATCCATCGTCTCTAACTGGAAGCTGCTGATTTCTGCCACTGTGATGGTTGCTTCTTTGGTTTTCTCCACAACCGAAGTATAAGGGATACCAATATTTCCAACAACAAAAACTTCCGGATAACATTTTTTTAAGATTTCTCCAGCCAATGTTGTCGTTGTTGTCTTGCCATTTGTACCCGTGATTGCCGCAACACGCCCTTTTTCGAGACGATATGCAAGTTCCGTTTCTCCCATGACCGGTACTCCCGCAGCCTGTAATTTTAACATTACCGGTGTGTCAGGCGGTACTCCAGGACTTACCACTGCAAATTCTATCTCATGTTCTGCTCCATCCGGCAGATCTCCAATCCACAATGGGCAATCCGAAAATGCAGGATATGTTTTTTCCCATGCATCACGGTCGAATTTCTCATTTCCGTCAAACAGAAGGACAATGCAGCCCATTTTCTTTAGTAACGCTCCGGCAGCAATCCCACTTTTTCCAAGTCCTGCCACCAATACCTGTTTTCCTGTCAGATCCATGCATTACTCCATTCCATATATCTGATTCATGACAATAGAATGTTCGCAGAGCGTACATTCTATTGTTTTCAGTCATAAATTTCCATCCACGGGTAAACCTGCAGTCACAGACCGTATGTCGTCTTTTACATCGCCAACAGTGCGATCAGGCATAAAATTGCTGTCGTAATGGAAAATACCGCAACAACTCTTGTCTCTGACCATCCTCCAAGTTCAAAATGGTGATGGATCGGAGCCATACGGAAAATACGTTTTCCGCCTGTTTTCTTAAAATAAGTAACCTGAATGATAACGGACAAGACTTCCACCAGGTAAATCAGACCAACGATCAGAATAAAAAGCGGCATCTGCATCATATACGCTGTCGACACTACAAATCCACCCAGTGCCAAAGATCCGGTATCTCCCATAAAAACGCTTGCCGGATATACATTAAACAGTAAAAATCCAAGCAGTGCACCCACAACCGCACAGGTGATCGGCGCAATCCCCGCATTGGTTCCGATCGCTACAACGGAAAAGAAAGTCGCAACCATGATCGTAACACTCGATGCCAGTCCATCAAGCCCATCGGTAAAGTTTGTTCCGTTTACGGTACCAACCACTGCAAAAAAGAGAACCGGGATTGCCAGCCATCCAAGATCTAAGTACTTTCCTCCGGAAAACGGGATCAGCATGGTAAGTGCCACGCCGGAATATTTTACCATATATACAGCAAATACACCTGTAACAATGATCTGGAGGATCATCTTCTGCCATGCCAGCAGCCCGTCAGAGCGGCGTAACACTACTTTTAAATAATCATCCAGAAATCCAATTATACCAAATCCGACTGTCATAAAAAGGATTGGAATGATCTTCGGATAATCTTTTACATAAAACAGGGATGTTATGATGATACTTGCAAGAATCATCAATCCCCCCATCGTCGGAGTTCCATTTTTCTTTAAATGAGACTCAAGTTCTTTTCGTTCTGTCTGCCCTACCTTCAGTTTTCTAAGAAACGGAATCACTACTGGTCCTAACAGTGCACTGATCGCAAATGCGATAATTACCGGTATTACAATTTCATATGTCATAACAATCTCCATTCTTGCGCATAACACGTTTGCACATCTCATGTACTTTTTTAACAACACAACAGTATACGTCATTTTTTATCATTTCGCAAGGTACGGTAAAATGTTTTCCATAATTTCTTTGGCAACAGGTGCTGCAATCTGACCGCCATAATAGGTTCCTTTCGGGTCGTTGATCACAACAAGCACCAGTACTTTGGGATCATCTGCCGGCGCGAACCCCAGAAACGATGAAATATATTTATGGTCACTTCTTGGAAGTGTCTGTGAAGTAGCCGTTTTCCCACCAATGGAAAAACCCTCTATTTTTGCATTTTTTCCACTGCCGTCGGAGACAACCCTCTCTAAAAGATAACGCATCGTTTCCGATGTTTCCTTTGTGCAGATGTCATTTTTTGTCTCATACCGCAGCATTTCTACTTCTTCTCCACCTTCCCCGGTGATCTTTACTCCGAAATGCGGTGTGATACGGTGTCCCCCATTTATAATAGAAGAAACAGTGGTCACAAGCTGCATCGGTGTGATCTGAAATGACTGCCCAAACGATATGGTCGCAAGTTCTACCGGTCCCACATTTTCTTTTTTATGCATGATCGTTGCTGCCTCGCCGGGCAGATCCACATTTGTTTTCGAGAGCAGTCCAAACTGCCTGAAATATTTATAAAAATTTTCAACTCCAAGTCTTTCCCCAAGTTCAATAAAAACAGGATTGACAGTGTTCTTATTTTAAACCTAAATGAACAAAGAGTCGCTTGCGACTCTTTCGCGCTCGAGCGGTGCTGTTTACAGCTAACTTCTACTCCGCGAGATGCGCATCCCGCCCGGAGGGCTTTTTAATTCATAGGACGTAATTTCCTATGAATTAAAAAAGCTACGCCTGCTCTTCCTGCTTTACGATCCAGATTCCAGTTGTGAAGTCTAACTGCTTATGTTCAAGTTTTCCCATTTTACGCAGTTGCGCAATGGATGTATAAACATAGCTGTA
>CAKREH010000013.1 GCA_934317215.1 uncultured Roseburia sp. | reverse complement strand
TAAAGTTACCCTTTTTTCTGAAATACATATCAAAATCATTTAAAAAATTAGCTTGACATATCACCAGATTGCTTTCTTTTCGGCATGAAGTATTATATTGAATTATAACATAACAGATGAGACTGTGTACACAAAATAACAATCGGTACAGAGATTTCGCTTTTAACTTTTTTATCTATGTATTTTTTTGGTCGATTTTCTATCCGCCTTTTCCATATAAAATCTGTTTCACTTTTTCTGTTAGCAGCTCATCGCAAAAAATCCGGTTTATGCTCTTTCGGCTTATACCGCTTCCTGCAAAGCGCCGGCTCCTTCGGTACAAATATAACTCTCTTACATTAGTCTGGGCGATTTTTTTGTTCAGGGAAAAGGAGAAAAAGCCGAAATCCACGAATATGCTCCCGGCAATTCTTACTCTAATTGTGCTTGACTGCGGCGGAGGATTCTTCGTATTCAAGAAAGTCCAGAAAAAGAAGAAACAGGAAGCGGCAAAGCCTGATCCAGATGCTGATTATGTGGACGATGATGAGGACTATTGGTACGATCCAGAGTTTGAGGACAATGATGCAGATAGCTCCGTTGATGAAGATGATAATGAACCTTTGTAAACAGGATATGATGTTTATGTCGGCAAGCTCTATCAAAAGAAAATCGACTTTGTTGCTCAGAGAGACAGCGAGAAGTTTTATATTCAGGTCAGCGACAACATTTCCGGGCAGGAAACATTTGAGAGAGAATGCTCTCCTCTGCTTCAAATTCGAGATGCTTATCCGAAAATGATTATTGCCAGAACCAAACATCCCTAATACAGCTATGAAGGAATCAAAATTCACGATATAGCTGATTGGTTGCTACAAGAATAAGCAGGGCGAAATATCTCCGTTAGGCATGCGTGGCTTTTGGATAAAATCATAGAATTATTTGAAAAAGTAAGCTAAAATATAGGAAAAAGAATATGTAGAGGGGAAATATTATGGAATATTCAGCAATTTATCATGATATGGACAAAAGATTCTGTTACGCAATTGATAAGGATCTGTTTGTGATACGTGTGCAGGTTAAAAAAGATGATATGAAGGAGATCATCCTTCACTGTGAAGATAAGTATATACCAATGGAGTGCAAGGATACGCGGAAGACTATTCTGATGAAGAAGATTGCCACTTCACAGTTTCATGATTATTATGAAGCACAGCTTCAGATGCATCTGATATGTCTCAGATATTATTTTGAATTTACGGACACGCAGGGTGAAAAAATATATTATGGCAATTATGAGTTTTCTAAGGAATGCATCACAAACAGGGACAGAATGTTTGATTGTCCGCAGAATCTTCGGGAAGAAGAAATGTTTGAGGTGCCGGACTGGGCAGCAAATAAGATTGTGTATCAGATTTTTCCGGCCCGTTTTGCAGCATCGCAGCAGGTAGATAAGGAACAATGGTATAAAGCACCAATTTCGTCTATGGATGATCTGCATGGTGATCTCAGAGGAATAATTGAACATCTGGATCACGTTCAGAATCTGGGAATCGATGTTTTGTATATGACACCTATCTTTAAATCAAATTCAAGTCATAAGTACGATACCATTGATTATTATCAGATCGATCCATCATTTGGAACGACAGAAGATCTCAGGGAACTGGTACAGGAAGCTCATAAGCGTGGAATGAAAATCGTCATGGATGCAGTGTTCAACCATACAGGAAGAGAATTTTTTGCATTTGAAGATATCATGGAAAAGGGAGAAAAATCGAAATATCTGGACTGGTATTATATTGAGAAATTTCCACTTAAAAGTGAAAGAGGAGAGATTCCAAACTATAAATGCTTCGGATACTATGGCGGAATGCCTAAGCTAAATCTGAAAAATCCTGAAGTTGACAAATTCATTACAGATGTTGCGTGCTATTGGATTAAGGAATGTAATATTGACGGATGGCGGATGGATGTAGGAGACGAGATCAGTCATTATTTCTGGAAGAATTTTAGAAGAGCGGTCAAGGCTGTAAAAAAGGATATGCTGATCATTGGAGAAATCTGGCATTATGCAGGAGATTTTCTTGAGGGAGACGAATGGGATACGGTCATGAACTATCCGTTTTATCTGAATCTGATCGATCTGCTGGCAGATGAAAAGATACAGGTCAGTCAGTTTGTACAGAATCTTGGATATTTGAAGGGACGTTTAAATAAAAAATGTTATCCTCTTATGTGGAATCTGATTGACAGCCATGACACAGCAAGATTTTTACATCTGTGTAATGGAAATAAGAAAAAACAGCATTTGGCAGCGGCTTTTCAGCTGTTATTGCCGGGAATGCCTATGATTTATTATGGAGATGAGTTTGCGATGCCGGGAGCAAACGATCCGGATTGCAGGCGCGGTATGTACTGGGATGAAGAATATCAGGACAAAGAGATGTATGAATGGTATAAACAGCTGCTTTGGATCCGAAAAAAACATGCGTGTATTTCGGAAGGCGAACTGATCGGGGCGATTACAAAGGATGAGGAAGGAACAATAGTCCTGATTCGAAAAAATGTCGAAGAGACAATTGCCTTGATTTTTAATTGCAGCAGTAATGCAAAGAACTTTAGCGAGTATGAGGGAAAATATAATTTGCTTAGAGATGAGCCGTTTAATGGAAAAGTTGAGGGGCTTGATGCTGCGGTAATCATGCTTTAAGAATATATAAGAATGACTCCTGTTTGCATATATTATCTGCAGACAGGATAGTCTGTATGGCCAGCCAATTGTTATATATAAATTCTAAGAACTAAGGAAGAACTACTGTATGTTAAATAAAAAAGATTTCTTAAAATATGCATCGACATTAGCATTTCCGATTATGCTCCAAAATCTGATCGGAACATTGGTAAACATTGCAGACACGGTAATGCTTGGATACGTGAGCCAGACTGCCATGTCGGCGTCATCGCTTGCGAACCAGTATACATTTATTCTTTTCTGCTTATATTATGGAATGGCAACCGGTACTTCGGTTTTATGTGCCCAGTACTGGGGAAAAGGTGATAAAAAGACAGTTGAGACGATTCTTGGTCTCGCAGAACGGATCTCCCTGATTATTTCTCTTATATTTTTTGTTATCTCTTTTACTATGCCAATGGCAATTATGAAGATTTTTACAAACAGTCCTGACACGATCGCTGCCGGAAGTGAGTATCTGAGGGTGATTTCATTTTCATTTATATTCATGGGATTCTCACAGATTTTTATGAGTGCTCTCCGAAGCATCGGGAAAATCATGCTGCCGTCGGTTACATATATTGTTTCGCTTTGTGTCAATGTATTTTGTAATGCATCCTTTATTTTTGGATTGTTTGGTCTTCCAAAGCTCGGTGTTACCGGTGTTGCACTTGGCACTGTGATTGCCAGAATCTCAGAAGTGTTGATTTGTCTGATTTACTCATTACGCAGTTCAGACGTCAGATTCAGAATAAAATATTTCTTTGCGAAATCAGATATTCTGTTTCAGGACTTTATAAAAATTGCCACTCCGGCCGTGATAAATGACGTTGTCTGGAGCTTTGCCAATTCAGCATTTGCAGCAATTCTTGGTCATATTGGTGATGATATGGTTGCAGCAAATGCCGTTGCTGTTATGGTGGTAAATATCGGCGCTATTGCCTGTCGTGGTTTTGCCAACGCTACTACGATCATTGTCAGTCAGGAACTTGGGAAAGACCGCATCGATATAGCAAGAGAGTACGGAAAACGAATGCTGGGAATAACATTTATTGTCAGTCTGATCGGATGTGTCGTTATTCTGGCAATCCGTCCTATGATACTGGATTTCTACCGGGATAAATTAACAGAGACGGCTATTTATTATCTTGGCATTTTTATCATTATGACAACCTGGCGTTTTGTAGGCGAAGGTATTAATACCTGTCTTATATGCGGCTGCTTCAGGGGTGGCGGTGATGCCAGATTTGGAATGATCGTAGATACTATATTTATGTGGCTTGTTGCAGTCCCACTTACCTTTCTTGCTGCATATGTTTTTAAACTGCCGCCTGTCTGGGTATACTTTGTCATGACACTGGACGAGTACGAAAAAATGCCTGTGGTATTTATTCACTATTTCAGAAATAAATGGCTTACGAATATTACCAGAGATTTTGAGTGATTGCAGTTACCGTAAAGTTTTCTAAAATTGATAAAATTAATGCATTTATATATAGCTGAATGGTGATATTATACTGTTCCTGAAACTGGTCGGTCAGCCGCGTGGGTAATACTATGGTAGCGGCATACCATACAAAAGTATTCTAATTGTGTCAGTGTCATACCGGTGTGTTGAGTGTAAGTGATGCCGGATCGATTATCCCGCCCCTTGGGAGATGACAAATGCGTATTGGGAAGAAAAAATAATTGACATAGCAGAAGTATTACTCTATAATCGTTCTAAAAAGAACAATAAGGAGGAGCAGATGTATTTCTGGGACAAGCATAAGACGATTACAAGCTATTATGAATTACTTTCTGGCGAGGTGTGCGATCAATATGAGTTAACACAGATGGAATACGATATAATTATGTTTTTACATAATAATCCACATTATAATACTGCAGCGGAAATAGTAAGGATCAGAAAATCAACGAAATCACATGTTTCTTCTTCACTGAAAAAATTGGAAAACAAAGGTCTTATAAAAAGAAAACAAAGTAAAGATAATAAAAAACATATTGAAATTGTCCTTCTGGATGATGCGGCACTTATCGTGGACGCAGGATTAAACGCACAAAAACAGTTTGCACAGAATGTTTTAAGAGGGCTGACAGAAGAAGAAAAGCATGTGTGTATGAATGTATTTGACAGAATTTGTAACAATGCGGAAGAATTATTAAGAGGAGAGAGCAAGTGAAAAAGAGTAATTATAAACCACAGATCCCGGATTTGATGGAAGCAGTCTTTGATGCAGTGTATCTGACTTTTGATCTGGCAGCAGCAGTCTTATTTTTTTTATTCTCAAAAGGAAATATCCTGTATGTACTATATGGAATACTGACATTGACACTTTGTGGAGGGGATGCTTTTCATCTGGTGCCAAGAATTATAAGGGCTGTACGTGGAACCAATGATAAAATAAAGAGACAGCTTGGAATTGGATTGCAGGTATCGTCTATCACAATGACGATGTTTTATATTCTTTTAATGTATATATGGAAATATACATTCCCGGAATTAAAAATACCAGTATTCATTGAGGGTGTTATATGGATATCAGCGGTTATCAGAATTGTGATATGTATGTTTCCGCAGAATAACTGGTGTACAGATGAAGGAAATATGAAATTATCTGTTATAAGAAATGCGGTCTTTGCTGTTACCGGTATAGGTGTAATGATCTTATATCTGATTTCCGGAAATACATATGGATATCATATGACGAGGATGGCTGCAGCCATCATTATTTCTTTTGGATGTTATCTTCCGGTAACACTGTTCAGTAAAACAAAACCGCAGGTCGGATTATTAATGATACCAAAGACCTGCGCATATATGTGGATCATTGTAATGGGGCTTCAGCTTATGTTCTAAGAGCAGTAATATCTGCAGAAAGGCAGGAAATTAGGGTGAATGTAGAAAGATTTGTAAAACTAATGACAGGACATTTTGACAACAAAGAACAATTTACAGAAATGAAAGAAGCGGGGAAAATATTTCCATATGCACAGCATGTGAATACCGTCTGTAACGATAAAATAAAAAATATCCCTGAAGATTTTAACGGAATATTTATTGTAGAAGAAAGCTACTATGAGACGGATGGAAGACGGCATGCATCACCGCATTTATTTCTTATTACAGACAGTGACAATGGAATAATACTCTCTTCCTATGAGATTCCGGAAGGGGAGGATAAGAATACTTTCTCTTATCATTCCATGAAGATTGTAGAGTATAGTGAACTCAAAAAATCTGAAAAGTTTACACCAGCTATATATCAGGAAAAGGATGGTGTCTGGGAAGGGGGCAGTGTGAGCCAATTTACCCCGGTTATGGTATTCAGGCTGTGGGAGAGGTTTTCAGACACTTGTCTGGAGGTGTCCGAGAGTATGGAAGTCAATGGAAAGAGAACATTTGGATATGATGAGCCGATTAGATATAAAAGGGCAGCAAGTGAGGGATAAAGCAGGAAAGTTCATTGGTATTTGCCAGAGCAGAGTCTCTGGGAAAAGGGAGAAATATGATAATGTCAAAAGATGAATATTTAATCACAGATGAGCCCCTTAAAGCACTGACAATATTTGCAATGCCGATGATTCTCGGCAGTTTTTTTCAGCAAGTGTATAATATGGCTGATTCCATCATTGTTGGTCAGTTTGTCGGTTCCTCTGCACTTGCAGCTGTCGGTGCCTGTGCCGCACTTACAAATGTATTTATTTGTGTGGCATTAGGTGCCGGTGTCGGTGCCGGTGTGCTCGTAAGCCGCTATTTTGGTGCCGGAGATTATGGTAAAATGAAAACAATTGTGTCAACATCGTTGGTCAGCTTTCTGATCTTAAGCCTGTTTCTGGGTGGCTTTGGTTTTTGTTTTTCACATTCAATGATGAATTTATTACAGACACCAACTGATATACTGGAGGAAGCAGTACAGTATCTCCGCATTTATTTCGCAGGATTTCCATTTCTGTTTATGTATAATATTCTTTCAACGATGTTTAACTCAATTGGAGAATCAAAAATACCATTGGGTCTTTTGATATTTTCTTCTATTTTAAATATTCTTATGGATCTTTGGATGGTGGCAGGACTTGGTCTTGGTGTGTTTGGGGCAGCCCTTGCAACCCTTATTGCACAGGGGATTTCTGCGGTATTTTCATTTCTGATTTTCTTTTGCCGGATGCGTCAATATAAGAGTCAATTTCAGTGGTTTGATGGTCAGGAATTACATTTGATGCTCAAAATTGCTGTACCGTCGATTCTTCAGCAGTCCACAGTGTCAATTGGTATGATGATCGTACAGGCAGTTGTAAATCCATTTGGTACACAGGCACTCGCAGGTTATGCGGCAACGATGAGAGTGGAGAATGTTTTCTCGTTGATATTTGTGTCCATCGGCAATGCGGTTTCACCGTATGTCTCACAGAATCTTGGTGCAAAGAAAATCAACCGCATCAAAAAAGGATATCACGCTGCGCTGGTATTAGACCTGTGTTTCGCAATTCTTGCTTTTGTAGTTATTGAAACCATGTACACACAGATTTCTTCATTATTCCTGGGTAAAGATGGAACTGACTTAGCATATCAGGTGTCTGGGGATTATATGAGATGGCTTGGCTGTTTTTTCATCTTCATGGGTATTAAGATGGCAACAGATGGAGTTCTGCGTGGACTTGGGATTATGCGCCCATTTCTCATTGCAAATATAGTTAACCTTGCGATCCGCCTGTCTGTTGCCATGATTTTTGCACCATGTTTTGGCATTGCATTTGTCTGGCTTGCTGTACCGGCTGGCTGGTTTGCAAATTTTCTGATCTCTTATATGGCACTTAGGAAATCATGGCCGGTTTCAACAGACTGTAGCAGTGTTGCGAACGGATAGTTGCTGTTCACAGGCAGGCATTTTCTGAACTGAAAATGCCGTATGATACAGTGGTGGCAGCAGATTTTGCCGATTTGGAATGCGAAGCATCGGCAAAATCCGTTACTGGAACGAGGTACGAGTGAACAGTAACAACGGATAAGCGACGGGATGTAAATATTTTATAATGGCTGTTTTCAGGCTTGTTTTAATGTGTTAAAATATAGACTATAGATCCATGCATGATAGTGCAAAAAGTGGGAGGTTCTGTTATGGCAAAAGACGATTCATTAAAGAAACCAAAGAAGATAGATGTCAATCGTATTATGATTTTTATATCATCGATATTGATACCATTTTTGTGGATTGATCTGTATTTAGTTTTGAAAAATACATCAAAACTGATGGTTGTGGATATTATTGCAGCGCTTATTTTGGTGTGGACAGGTTTGCTTGTCGCATATATCCATAGGATGAAAAATGAGGAAAAAGCCCATTCGGATGAACAGGTAGAAGAACTGCTGCGTACAGGAAAAGCCAATTATCTGATGCAGAAAAAGTTAGCGGAAAAGATAGATAATATCGGAGAAAAAGTTGCCATTCCGGCGGATGAGATCATTACGGCACAGAAGGCAATTGCAAAGCTGACGCTTGCACGCAATAAAGAAAATACAGATGCACTGATGCATTCGAATGAACAGGTAATTGAAAAGACGCTGGAAGTGGAAGAAAAACTTTCTGAAAACAATCAGCAGATCATAGACATGCAGAAAAACCTGATGGATGAAAAATTACAGGAATTGACGCAAAGTCAGAAATTAGTTCTTGATAATTTAAATGCTGTCAAAGAATCACTGCAGAGTGATATGCAGGATGTTTTGTCAAATATGATTCATGAAGCATTGGAGAAAGAACTTGCATCTGCCATAGAGCAGATACATACTTATGTGAAAGAGGCGGCAAGTCAGGCTGTTGATTCCGTAAAGGAGAATCTTGCCGCGGAAGTGCCGGTTATGGCAGCTGTTTCCCCGGCAATGGATGAAGAATTACCGGATCTTGGAATGCCGGCAGAAAGTGAAGAGTTGCCGGATTCAGGAATGCCGGCAGAAAGTGAAGAATTACCGGATCTTGGAATGCCGGCAGAAGATGAAGAGTTGCCGGATCTTGGAATGCCGGCAGAAGATGAAGAGTTGCCGGATCTTGGAATGCCGGCAGAAAGTGAAGAGTTGCCGGATCTTGGAATGCCGGCAGAAAGTGAAGAGTTGCCGGATTCAGGAATGCCGACAGAAGATGAAGAGTTGCCGGATCTTGGAATGCCGACAGAAGATGAAGAGTTGCCGGATCTTGGAATGCCGGCAGAAAGTGAAGAATTACCGGATCTTGGAATGCCGACAGAAGATGAAGAATTACCGGATCTGGGAATGTCGACAGAAGATGAAGAATTACCGGATCTTGGACTGCCGACAGAAGATGAAGAGTTGCCGGATCTTGGAATGCCGACAGAAAGTGAAGAATTACCGGATCTGGGAATGCCGGCAGAAGATGAAGAGTTGCCGGATCCAGGAATGCCGGCAGAAAGTGAAGAATTACCGGATCTTGGACTGCCGGCAATGGATGAAGATCTGTCTAATATGGAACTGCCAGTATTGGGAGAAGAATTATCCGAAACAGAACTTTCGGATTTGTCTGACTGCAGTGATTTGAGTGAAGAACCTGTAATCGGGGAGATGCCGCTTATGGAGGAAGAGCCTGTAGAAGAAGTAATGCCGGAAGAGATTCCGGCAATGGAGGAAACAGCAGAGCCGGAAACAGATATGCTGACTCTGACAGAAGAGATTCCGATATCTCCGGAGGAGTCGGTAATTGAGGAAGTAAAGATTCCGGAAGAAACTACCATGACAGAGGAAATTCCGGTTTCCGCGGATGAATCAGTCATCGAAGAGGTGCCGGCGCAGGAAGCAGAGCCTTCCATGGCGGATATGAGCAATCCCAATAAGATCATGACACCGGATGAAATTGCAGCGTTGATCGCAAATTTATAGGAATGCATCATAAGTAAAACGCAATTAAAAATGTATTTGAAAGGGCGTGTGAAAAAATGATTTTCACTTTTTCACACGCCCTTTTTGGCATTTGATCATCAAATCTCTGCGGTAATGCGCACGATCTCTTTGATCACAGCTACAGCAGTTTCCATTCCTTCCACACTAATGTGTTCGAATGGACCGTGGAAACCGTAACCGCCTGTGCCAAGATTCGGGCACGGAAGTCCCATAAAGCTTAAACGCGCACCGTCAGTCCCGCCGCGTACCGGACGAGAGATTGGCTCAAGACCAACAGAAGAAATAGCTTTCTTTGCGATATCCACAACATAAGTATTTTTCTCAATGATTTCCAACATATTTGCGTAGGAATCGTGGATAGTCAGTGTAACAGTTCCGGCACCGTATTTCTGGTTCATGGAATCTGCGATTTCCTGCATTTTTTTCTGACGTGTTTCAAACATCACTTTATCGTGATCACGAATGATGTAGGAAAGAGTTGCTGCGGCAACGTCGCCGGACATATCGGTCAGATGATAGAAACCTTCTCTTCCCTCGGTGTGGGCAGGCGTTTCCGTTGGAGGAAGCTGAGACTGGATCTCACACGCAACAAGAGCGGCATTGACCATGATATCTTTCGCCTCACCAGGGTGGACATTCACGCCTTTGACAGCGAAAACTGCGCTTGCGGCATTAAAGTTTTCATAGGCAACTTCACCCTCGTAATCGCCATCTACCGTGTAAGCAAAGTCTGCTTTAAAGTAGTCAAGATCAAACAGATCGGCACCACGTCCGACTTCCTCATCCGGTGTAAAACCGATCCAGATATCGCCGTGTGGAATGTCAGAGGAGATGAGCTGTTCAGCAGCAGTCATGATCTCAGCAACGCCTGCCTTATCGTCTGCACCAAGCAGAGTTGTGCCGTCTGTCGTGATCAGGGTTCTGCCCTTTAAAGTTTTCAATTCCGGAAAATCAGATGTTTTTAAAACGTCACCGGTTCCTTTTAAAATAACATCCTCACCGTTATAATCCGGAATGATCTGAGGTTTGACATTTTCACCGGAAAAATCAGGCGCTGTATCCATATGGGAAATAAAGCCGACCGCTTTTTTGTCTTCGTATCCAGGGGTAGCCGGGATCAGGCCGTAGATGTAACAGTGGTCTGTCAGTGTTACTTTCTGTAAACCAAGATCAAGTAATTCTTTTTCTAATTCTTTTGCCAGGTTAAATTGTCTGTCCGTAGAAGGAATCATATCGGAATCTTCAGCTGAAGTAGTCCAATAGGAAACGTATTTTAATAGTCTTTCATCAACACGCATGATAAATGAGTGGCCTCCTTTAAATTTGATAGACTGAAAAAAGTGCATTTTTCAGTCCATGAATAAAATACCACAGAATAGAAAATCCGCCAATGAAAAAAATGAAGATTTTCTAAAAAAACACTTGCAATTTTAAAAAAATTAATATATAATATCATTTGTGTTCACGAGAGATAAATATATGCGCCACTAGCTCAGCTGGCAGAGCACCTGACTCTTAATCAGGGTGTCCAGGGTTCGAACCCCTGGTGGCGCATTACGAAGTACCGATTTTATAGCAGATGGCTATGGGGTTGGTGCTTTTTTTTGCCCAATCTTTACTGTGTGCTCTCCAATATAAAATTACCCATAAGAAACAGAGCCGCCATAATTTTGAAAACAAGATCAAAATTACGACGGCTCTGTTTTTTTGTCAATAAATTGTATACAACATGCAATTAGCGGGAGGCAATGAGTTTACAGATCGGATTTCCTTTTGAGGAGAATTTTTCTTCGTACTCTGTCATAATATTTCCTTCATTTAAAACAGAATCATGATGGAGATCTCGGGTGGAGGCATCTAAATGCCATCCGGCTTCCGGGATTTCTTCTAAGGAAAAGGTAAAAAGATCCTGATTATCGGTCTTAAACTCCAGTCTGCCATCCGGTTTTAAAATGACATCGTAACGCGCGAAAAACTGACGGGAGGTAAGACGGCGTTTTGCATGACGGTCTTTCGGCCACGGATCTGAAAAGTTCAGATAAATGCGTGAAACTTCATCTTTGGCAAAAACCTCTGTGACATCAGCGGCATCCATGCAGATGAATCTTAAGTTTGGCATAGGAGTTTCTTCCATTTTCTGAAGCGCACGTAAAAGTACACTCGAATAGCGTTCGATACCGAGGTAATTGATGTCCGGGTGCGCCGCAGCCATATCCATGATAAAACGGCCTTTTCCCATTCCAATTTCAATATGGAGAGGCTGGGTGGAAGAAAAAACTGACTGCCAGTTTCCTTTTTTTGACTCTGGTTCCTTGATGCAGTATTCACTGTTTAAAATGGCTTCATCAGCACCTGGGATATTTCTTAATCGCATATAAGTTATAATCCTGCCTTTCATTGTAAAGTGTACAGAAAATCGTTATCGAAAAAATTATTTTCATACAGAAAAGTGTGCAAAAAGCACACAGAGGTATTTTACAATAAAACAATGAAAAAAAGTAGCATTATTTTAAGAAAACCTTAAAAGAAAATTTGTGCATAAAGGTTGCATGTATTTTTTTCAAAGTTTATACTGATACTAGCAAAGATGTACTTATAAATCAGGAGATTACTTATTAAAAAATGAGATATAAAATAGATAGAAACCATAAAATACCCCGTTTCTTATGTTTACTGCTTGGCATGATACTGCTGACCGGAAGTATGTGTATCCCGGTCTATGCGGCAGAATACTGGCCGGAAGGTCCTGAGGTCGTATCCCCGAATGTGATCGTGATGGAGGCTTCTACAGGGACAGTCCTTTATGATCGTGATAGTTTAGAGGCACATTATCCGGCAAGTATCACAAAGATCATGACGACGCTGATCGCACTGGAAAATTCAGATTTAAATGATATTGTGACTTTTTCAGATGCCGCGATCGATAATACGGAAGGATCCGGTATTGCAAGGGACTATGGCGAACAGATGACGATGGAACAGTGTCTCTATGCGGTTATGCTTGCGTCGGCAAATGAGTGTGCATATGCGGTTGCAGAGCATGTAGGGGGCACTATTGAAAATTTTGTTGCGATGATGAATGAAAAAGCCAGAGAAATTGGCTGTCAGAATACGCATTTTGCCAATCCACATGGCCTGCATGATGAGAACCATTATACCTGCTGCTATGATATGGCACTGATCGCAAGAGCAGCATATCAGAATGAGACATTCCGGATTATTGTGGGAACTGCGCGTTATACGATCCCGCCGACGAATAAACATTCCGAGCAGACAGATCTGCAGAACCATAACGAGATGCTTTATCCATTCCAGACCAACAAGTATGTGTATGATGGCTGTACCGGTGGAAAGACGGGGTATACCAATGCTGCAAACAGTACGCTGGTAACTTATGCAGAACGTGATGGAATGACGCTGATCTGCGTAGTCATGAATACGCAGTCACCGAATCAATGGCTTGACAGCAGAAATCTGTTTGATTACTGTTTTGACAATTTCCAGCTTTTTAATATTGCGGAAAACGAGACAACTTATACGTCGGCAGAACAAAAAAACGCAGGTACACTCAATACAAATGAACCGTTTGTGGATATTGACAAAGATGCAGGTATCGTACTTCCAAAGACAGCGGAGTTTTCCGATGCAACGTCGAAAATTGTCTATGACAATGTGACGAATGATACAGTCGGAACGATCGAGTATACTTATGCGGGGCACGAGGTTGGAAAAGCGGATATCGTAAAAACAAACGTGCAGGTACCGGAATATAAATTCAGCAATCAGACGGACGTAAGCGAAGAGGCACAGACGGAAGAAACAGAGCATGTTTCAAAAATACAGATCAAGATGAGTACGATCATAACCGTGGGGAGTGTAGTTCTTGTCTTAATTGTTCTTGGGATCATTATAAAGAAAGTTGCAGATAACTTTTATATCATAAAACATAATTTTGAAGTGCGAAAAGAACATAAAAGATTGTTTAAGCGTGAAAAGAAACGCAATAAAAGACGTAGAAGACGCAGATAATAAAAATTTAAAAGAAAATCGTCTGGAACATAAAAGCTGCAGGCGGTGAAAAGAGGGAACTGATCTTACAGAGAGTCAGGGAGTTTATCGTGGCACATGGCGGGATCGTAAAGAAAAACCAGTTGGAAGAATTGCACATTGATTACCGGAGGATTCTTGATTTTGTAAAAAAGTACAATCAATGATAGGGGTATGGCTTTAAATGGAGGATATAAAATATAAAATAGCGGATTTACAGGAAAAAAGTGAAGAATGGAAGATACCATTTTCAAATCTGCTTGCCGGATTTGTTTTGGAAGAATTTATGCTCAGATTTTCCGCTTCTGAATTTAAAAACCGGTTTTTATTACGGAATGGAACCGTGTTTGGCTTAGAACAGTACCGCAAGAAAAATATACTGAAGCTGGACTTTTTCTGTGAACCGGATGAGCGTATCCCGGAAAAGCTGTTGCAGCTGTACCTGCAAAAGAAAGAACAAAGTCCCGTAAGATGGAAAGGAACGATATCCTCGCAGCAGGCGGGGGCATGTCTGGAACTGCAGGGGCAGTTTGAGGAGATGAAGGTTCCAGTAACTGTCGGTATTCATTTTATACATCTGGGAAAAATCTGGGGACTGGTCGAAAGGCAGATTCCATTTTTGATGGATGAGACAGAGCAGATCGAATGGAAGGAATTTCCGGCAGAACTGGTGCTGGCAAAACAGATTTTTGTGATTCTGCGGGATATGGAACTGATCCCGGATATGGAAATATACAGGGAAGTATTTTTTATATTGCGAAACGAAACTTTAAATGGAAGACATGTATGTGAGCTGCTCGAAAATATGTGCAAAACGGAAGAAATGATCTCGGATATGGAGCGCGCGGAGCAGATTTTTTCCTACCGGGATCATCCTTATATGAAGAAACGCTGGGAAAAGTTTTGCCGGCACAGTCCAATCGCCGGGACGGAATCTTTAAAATGGGAAGAGGAGATGGAACGTTTTCATCATTTCCTCGGAGATATGTGGGAGGCTGTCTGCCGGGACGAAGTATTTTTTGGAGACTGGATGCCGGAACTGGCGCGTTTCCTTGGGTAAAACGGTCGCAGTCAGATTCCGGTGCTATAGCTGCAGATAAATTTTCAGTGCCTGATAGTAATCCTGTCTGGTATCTAAATTGAAAAACTGCCGGTCTACCGGGGTGTCTGTGCAGGCGGCAAGTGCTTTTTCCGTCACGCAGACTGTTTTGCATTTTTCGCGAAGCGCATCAAAGGTAAACTGACGGAGAATGAGGCTTTTCCCGATCGTTGGGATACAGTTTTTGGAATAGGCGGCGGTAGCAGGATCTAAATAGCCTGCTTTTCCGCGTACCATGCAGATATCTGCATCGCCGATCGCATCTAAAAGTGCAATGCCGGTTTCCGGTTCCATAAAAGGGGTATCCACGGACATAAAGAAAGCGGCATCCTCATTGATCATGGACAGACCGGAAAAAACGCCGGACATCGGTCCGGCATTGCCGTAGACATCCGCAATCTCCGTGACTGGAAGATTCAGATGCGCATAATCTCCAATATATTTTACGGAGAGATATATGGTTGAAAAATATGGTTTAAATTTGCGTACGAGATATTCTAAGAGGCAGCAGTCACCAAAAGGTAAAAGTGCTTTATCCGTTCCCATGCGGACACTGTTTCCACCGCAAAGGATCACAAGTGCGTAATTCATAACAGATCTATTACTCCATTCTTTTCCCAGGATGTTCTTATTTTAAAGTAGTCAGGCTGGTATGTAAAGTGTTAAAATAAATGTGTAAGCAGAAAGGCGGCAGCAGATGAGGTATTTAGATCAGGCGTTAGAGGCATATGGGAAGAGTGATGTCTATCCGTTTCATATGCCGGGACATAAAAGAAATCCGCTGCCTTTTCCGGAAGTATACGGGATAGATATTACGGAGATCGATGGGTTTGACAACCTGCACCACGCAGAGGGAATTTTAAAAGAGGCACAGCAGCGTGCAGCTGATCTCTATGGTTCTGCACATTGTTATTATCTTGTCAATGGCAGCACCTGCGGGATTCTTGCATCAATCTGTGCAGCAGTGAGAAAACGGGGCAGGATCCTGGCAGCCAGGAATAGCCATAAAGCGGTATATCATGCCCTGTTTTTATCGGAACTGACTGCAGAATATCTTTATCCGGTGGTGACAGGATGCGGGATTCAGGGACAGATCACACCAGGGCAGGTGGAAGATGCACTGAAAAAAGACCCGGAGATCTCGGCAGTCGTGATCACATCGCCGACGTATGAGGGGGTGATCTCTGATATTGCAGGGATCGCCAAAGCCGCGCATGTGCACGGGATTCCGCTGATCGTGGATTCCGCACATGGAGCACATCTTGGATTTGGCGGGGGATTTCCGCAAAATGCGGTAAGGCTCGGAGCAGACGCCGTGATCGAGAGCCTGCATAAGACACTTCCATCTTTTACACAGACAGCACTGCTTCATTTAAATTCAGATCTGATTTCAAAATCACGCATACAAAAATATCTTGGAATTTATGAAACAAGTTCTCCTTCGTATATTCTTATGGCGGGAATGGATGCATGTATCCGCACCGTAAAGGAACATGGAGCGGAATTATTTGACAGTTACAGACGAAAATTAAATGAATTTTATAAAGGCTGTGAAGATCTGAAAAAACTGCATGTGATGACAGGAAAGGATTTATCCAAAGAAGAGTCATTTGCCTGGGATGATTCTAAGATTGTTATATTTGTCCGTGACAGCAGCAAAAGCGGTGAGTGGCTGTATCAGGAATTGCTTTTAAAATATCATCTTCAGCTTGAAATGGCATCCGGAGATTATGCGCTTGCGATGACAGGTATTATGGATCGGGAAGAAGGATATCAGAGATTGTCGGCTGCACTGCATGCGATTGACAGGGAACTGTGTGGGGCAGGTACTGCAAAAAAGCAGCAGGGCATGAATGAAAAAAAGGTAAGATTCGGAAATGAGACGGATGGTTCGATGGAAAACATGTATGAACAACAGGTTCACAGAGGTTCTTTCATCCAGGAAGTTTACCGTCCGAATCCGGCTCAGATGCAGATTTATGAAGCGGAGGAAAAAGAGGTCACAGAGGTTTCTTTTGACGAGGCAATAGATAAGGTGGCAGCAGATTTTATCTTTCTGTATCCGCCGGGAATCCCTTTGATCGTTCCAGGGGAGGTCATCACTGCAGAATTTATAAAAAGACTTCGCACCTGTATCAGTTTGAAATTGAATTTACAGGGGAGCACGGATCTTTTTGCGGAGCGGATAAAGATTGTATATTTTTAAAGACTATATTATACTGATAAGGCAGGACAAATGGGAAAAATATATTACATGATGGGAAAAAGCTCATCCGGTAAAGATACCTTGTACGGGATGTTGATGAAAGACGAGAAACTCAGGTTAAAGACTGTGGTTCCGTACACGACAAGACCGATGCGTGCCGGGGAAGAAAATGGTGTATCTTATTATTTCTGTGATGAAGATACAGTGGAAAAACTTGCAGCAGAGGGGAAAATTATCGAACTGCGTGCATATCATACGATCCACGGTATCTGGAAGTACTTTACGGTGGCAGACCATCAGGTTGATTTAGACCATCAGAGTTATCTTCTGATCGGAACGTTAGAGTCCTATCTTAAGATACGGGAATACTTCGGAACGGAGAGCGTTGTTCCGATATATATAGAAGTAGAGGATGGTATGCGCTTACAGCGTGCGCTTGATAGAGAGCGGAGGCAGGAAAATCCGAAATATGAGGAATTATGCCGGCGGTTTCTTGCGGATGAAAAAGATTTTTCCGAGGAAAAATTAAAAGAAGCAGGAATCACAAAAAGATTTTGCAATGAGTCGTTAGAGGAGACGGAGAATGCGATCGCTGCGTATATCGAAGAGCAGGAATAGTTACTTTTTTACAGGAAGAAGGTGTCAGCCTTGGATATTAACAAATTAAACCATGTAACAGAGGTTACACAGGTACCGGATACCAATCAGAATGTACAGGGAGATGGTTCCTTTAAGTTTACACTTGCGAGTGCGATCACAGATGCGGATCTGCAGGCAAAAGTGGACATGCTTCTTTCTGACATTACAGCGCAGGGCAACCGTATTGCGCAGCATATGGATATCCGTGATATGAAAAAATACCGCGGTCTGATCCGTGAATTTATGAATGAAGTGGTATTCCGGTCCCACAAGTTTTCCAGGGAGAATTTTCTTGACCGGAGAGGACGCCACAGAGTGTACGGTCTGATCAGGCTGATCGATTCGAATCTGGATGAACTGGCGCAGGAGCTGGTAAAGGATGAGAAAGACCACATCACGATTTTAAGTAAGATCGGAGAGATAAGAGGTTTGATATTAGATATCCTCACCTGATCTTTTTCTGGTGCTAGTATTGGGTGGATAAAAAGACGTGGCACATAGCGTAGGAATACGGTAAGAAAACGGTAGTAAATATGTGCAGAAATGAGGAGTTATATGCCAGCATTTAAGGACATCGTTGGACATGAACAGATCATAGAGCATCTGCAGAATGCGATTACCATGGATAAAGTTTCACATGCTTATATATTAAACGGACCGGACAAATCCGGAAAAATGATGATCGCAGAAGCATTTGCACAGACGCTGCAGTGTGAGGCAGTAAATAAAAAATTAGAGGAACTTGCAGGTGAGACAGAATCTGAAAGGATAGAAAATAAATTTACAGCTGAGCCGTGTATGGAGTGTCATTCCTGTAAACAGGCGGCGGGCAAAAACCAGCCGGATATCATCTATGTCAGCCATGAAAAGCCGAATACGATCTCGGTAGACGATATCCGTACACAGCTCAACAATGATATTGTCATCAAGCCATACAGCAGCAAACACAAGATCTATATTGTGGATGAAGCCGAAAAAATGAACCAGCAGGCGCAGAATGCGCTGCTTAAGACGATCGAGGAGCCGCCTGCATATGCGGTGATCCTGCTTTTGACCACCAATGCGGAGAGTTTTCTTCCGACGATCTTATCCCGCTGTGTAACGCTGAATTTAAAGGCAGTGCCGGATGAAAAGATCAAAAAATACCTGATGGCACATTACCAGATCCCGGATTACCAGGCAGATGTCTGCGTGGCATTTGCACAGGGAAATGTCGGAAAAGCAATCCAGCTTGCAGCATCGGATGATTTTAATGAATTAAAGGCATCTGCGCTTCAGCTCATCAAGCGTCTGCACGACATTGACCTCTATGAGATGACAGAGGCAGTAAAGCAGATCAGTGAATATAAGCTTCAGATCAACGATTACTTTGATCTTATGATGATCTGGTATCGTGATGTACTTTATTATAAAGCAACAAAGGATGTAAACGGCCTTATTTTCAAGGATGAGGTCTATGACATAAAAAGACAGGCAGAGCGGAGTTCCTACAATGGAATTGAGGAAATTTTAAAGGCACTTTCCAAAGCACAGGTGCGTTTAAATGCAAATGTAAATTTTGATCTTGTGATCGAGCTGCTTCTGCTGACTATAAAGGAGAATTAACATGGTAAAAATAGTAGGAGTCCGTTTCCGGAATGCCGGTAAAATTTATTATTTCGGACCGGGAAAACTGGATCTGACCGCAGGAATGCACGTAATTGTGGAAACTGCGCGCGGTGTGGAGATGGGAACAGTCATGATCCCGACAAGGGAAGTCAATGATGACAGTGTGATCCAGCCGTTAAAACCGGTCATCCGTATTGCAACGGAGGCAGATGAAAAGACAGCATTAAAGAACCGTGAAAAAGAAAAAGAGGCATTTAAGATCTGTCTGGAAAAAATAGCAAAACATAAGCTTGATATGAAGCTGGTGGAAGCGGAGTACACGTTTGACAATAATAAGCTGCTCTTTTATTTTACGGCGGACGGACGTATCGATTTCCGTGAGCTGGTAAAAGATCTTGCAGCAGTGTTCCGTACCAGAATCGAGCTGCGCCAGATCGGTGTCCGTGATGAGACAAAGATCATGGGAGGCATTGGAATCTGTGGAAGAGAACTCTGCTGTCATTCCTATCTTTCCGAGTTTGTTCCGGTATCCATCAAGATGGCAAAAGAGCAGAATCTGTCTTTAAATCCGACAAAGATCTCCGGTGTCTGTGGACGCCTGATGTGCTGTCTGAAAAATGAAGAAGAAACTTATGAATATTTAAACAGCCGTCTGCCAAATGTGGGGGATTATGTGACCACGGATGATGGCTTAAAGGGAGAGGTATCTTCCGTCAGTGTACTGCGCCAGATGGTCAAAGTACTCGTGGAAGTGGATGACGAAAAGGAAATCCGTGATTACTCTGTGGATCAGCTGAAATTCAAGCCAAAACGCAGAAGAGATCATGTAAAGCTGACTGCGCAGGAATTAAAGGAACTTTCCGCATTAGAAGATAAGGGAGGAAAATCCAAAATTGACGATGCCAAATAATCTGGTTTATGAGCATGAGAGACTTGATGAACTGCATCGCAACGGCTATTTTATCATTCAGGATCCGAAAAGGTTCTGTTTTGGGATGGATGCCGTTTTGCTTTCCGGGTTTGCAAAGGCAAAAAAAGGGGAGCGCGTGCTCGATCTTGGTACCGGTACGGGAATTATCCCGATCCTGATGGAAGCCAAAACAGAAGCAGAAGATTTTAAGGCGCTTGAGATCCAGGAAGAAAGTGCGGATATGGCACGCCGGAGCGTGTGCTATAACCATCTTGAGGATAAGATCGAGATCGTAACCGGAGATATCAAGGAGGCATCTGCGATATTTGGAGCATCTTCGTTTGATGTGATCACCACAAATCCGCCGTATATGATTGGGACACATGGACAAAATTCGCCGTCTGCGGCAAAGGCGATCGCCAGACATGAAGTGCTCTGTACACTGGATGATATTTTGCGGGAAACCGCCAAAATGCTGGCGCCGGGAGGCAGATTCTATATGGTGCACCGTCCATTCCGGCTCGCAGAGATCATGAGCAAAATGGTCGAGTATAAGATTGAACCGAAGCGCATGCAGCTTGTGTATCCATTCGTAGATAAAGAACCGAATATGGTGCTGATCGAGGGGCTGCGTGGTGGAAAATCAAGACTTGCCGTGGAAAAACCGCTGATCGTTTATAAAGAACAGGGCGTGTATACAGATGAGATTTATGATATTTATGGGTATTAAGTGGATTATTTAAAGCCATATTGTGTATAAAGCAGCAGAAAAAATTATTTTGTGTGGAAAATGACAGATATGAAACATAATCAGTATGTATTTGAGTGATTCAGAAAGGATAAATTAAAATATATGTTTAATGATATAAAGATAGGACCGGTTACATTTCATATGTATGGTCTTATGATTGCAATCGGTTTTGCGGCGGCACTTATGATGTGTTTAAAACGCGGGAAGAAACGCGGACTAAACGAGGATATTATCTATGGGATCTTCTTCTGCGCAATCTTCGGCGGAATGATCGGCTGCCGGCTGCTTTACTATATTGTAGAAATCCCGGAGATTTTAAAGGATCCATCCATACTCTGGAATTTTAAAAACGGATACGTTGTTTACGGTGGAATCATTGGCGGTGCACTGACCAGTTTCATCTACTGCCGTGTTAAAAAAGAACGTTTTCTGCCGTACTTTGATCTTGTTATGCCTGCTGTAGCATTTGCGCAGGGATTCGGGCGTCTCGGCTGTTTCTTTGCAGGCTGCTGTTACGGCAGGGAAACAGATTCGTGGTTTAGCATCACATTTACCCACTCCGACTTTGCTCCGAACGGAGTAAAACTTCTGCCGACACAGCTGATGTCGTCTGCCGGAGATTTCCTGATCTGCGGTCTTTTACTTCTCTATGCGGGAAGAAAACCGAAAGAGGGACAGGTGGCAGCAGGATATATGGTACTTTACGGAATCGGAAGATTTATCATTGAATTTTTCCGGAACGATTACCGCGGAAGCATCGGTGTGCTTTCCACATCACAGATCATCTCGATCGGGGTTGTGGCAGCGGGAGTTGTGTTTTATCTGGTGATGAATTTCCGAAACTGCAAAGGTGTCACCCCATAATATTTTTTAAACATCCGTATAAAATTAGCAGGGTAATGATAACCGCATTGTAATGCAATTTCATCGACGCCAAGGAGGGTTTCACTTAACAGTTTTGCCCCATATCCCATCTTAAGAGAGATAATATAGTCGGAAATGGTCGTGTCGTATTCGTGGAGAAACGCATAATTTAATTTTTGCATGGATAAAGAAACCTGCTCACTCAGTTCATGGACAGTGGGCGGGTTTTTATATTGTTCAGTCAGAATATCGTGTGCGAGGTGCACAGCAGAAAGGTCAGCGGTCGAGAGCGTAATCGTTCTTGTATCGCTGATTTTTATTGTGCGCATTATTGCGCTGCGTGGAATATGCTGGTGATCAGCTTTGTTCATTGCGGTTTGCACTGCAGCCATTGGAGATGAGTTTTCCTCAAATTCTTCCGCAAGCAGAGCGAGACACTGTAAGATCAGCCCTTCTAAATACAACGGTGTGAGTGCATCCTTTTCATGCAGAAAATGCATCTGATTTAATAGATTAATCACACCGGCAGGGAGCATCTTATAGGTATAATTTGTCTCAAACACGGACAGACTGACACAGTCAGGAAAAACAGGATGAAGAATATTTTCTATGAAATCAGCCGAAACCGTCAGTTCCAGTCCGTGAAAATGGTCCCCGGCACGCCATGCCTGCTGGCCTTTGATATTTTCCTCCAGCACAATAAAAGAAGAAGGTGTAAAAGAAGCAGCATCCTTTTGATAAAGCTTAAAATGCGTCTTCCCGGAAAGCATTACACCAAACCGAAGCTGTCTCGCAGGATTCCGAAAAGAAACCGAAAAATCCTCCGGAATCGTATAATCTGCAATCCCAAGCTGATAATACCCCTCGCGGCAATAAATACAGCAATACCCACTCTCCGGGTGTGCGTTATCACTATAACAGGTATAATGTCCCTTCACTTCCGGTAAGAAATGAAGCTGTTCAAACATAAAAGCCTGAAATTCGTCTGTACTTGAAACGAGCATCTAAGAAAAACCTCCTTTGCATAAAAAGATAGGCGAAAGAAATAAAAAATTACATTCCACTAACATCTGTCGGATAATTTATTAAAAAAGGTAGTGATAGGGTGGGAAAAGGGAAACACCACAGCCTATCGTCTGTCGAATCGTCCCGGGCTGGGGCATGGTTTGTGACTCTGGTAGAAAATTAGAAAATCTTAGGATGCCTGTCAGCCAACAGTGTTGTGCTGCCATGGATGGCAGCACAAGTCTTAATGTGTCAGGACGACACATTTAAGACGCACACGTCACTCCGATATAACCTAAATACAGGCATCCTTAGATTTACTTATTTTCGGACATCGGAACAAACCAGACCCCAGCCCGGGACAATTCGACAGTCAAAACACGCCATTCCCTTTTCCCACCCGAGCCACCCACTCATTTAATCTCTATACCCCATTTTTCCCACCTTCGCAACAAAATAATTACTTATAATACAAAAATTATCAATATCCATGCAGCGCTTGCAAACAAAAAAAAGCATGATAAAATAAACTTACTTTTGTTAGCTAAAACTAACACACGCAATAGAGCTTGCACATTGCAGACAAAATAATTGCGAACAATGAAAAACATAAAGGAGAACTTACATGAAAAAAAATCATTTATTTTCCATCATCACAGCAGGCATGCTTACCATCACCCTGTTAGCGGGATGTGGAAATACAGGCAGCAACGCAAATGGAAACACAGGAAATAACACAAATACAGTGCAGGAGAGCATAGAGGATCAGGCATCTGCAGTACCGGAGAGTGAAGCGCAGACAACCGGGGAAGGACAAAACGGTGAGACAGTTACCGTGACAGACGTCCGCGGTGAGGTGGAGATTCCGGCAGATCCTCAGAGAATCGTAGATTTAAGCGGCAACAGTGATATCTTATCAATCCTTGGCTATTCCGTTGTGGGAACCGCAAACAGTGATGCTTATGACTATACAAAATTCCCAACCTATCTTGAGGATACATTACAGGGAGCTGAAATTTTAGGTTACAGTATGCAGGATACGATGGATATTGAGGCAGTTATGAATTTAGACCCTGACCTGATCATCATTTCCACGGTGCAGGAAAAAATGTATGACCAGCTTTCTGAGATCGCACCGACAGTCATGATCCAGTTAGAAGCGCTGAACTGGAAAGAAGATATCCGCACGCTTGCACAGGTATTTGGCAGAGAGGATGCGGCAGATCAGTGGATCAGTGCATATGAAGAGAAGGCGAAAGAAGCAGGAGAAGCAGTTCGTGCTGCGTATGGAGAGGACACCAGTTATCTGTCATTTTTAGCAAGCGGTGGACAGTTTTTTGTATTCACAGGTGCCGGATTTGGAAGTGTGCTTTATGAAGATATGGGACTTGCAAAACCGGAAGGTCTGCCGGAGCAGAGTGATATTTCTCTGCCGGTCGTAACATATGAAGGTCTGGCATCGATCGGAGCAGATTATATTTTCCTGATGGCAACGGATGAAGACAAAGCAGAACTTGACCAGAATGCAGTCTGGAACAGTCTGCCGGCAGTACAGAGCGGACAGGTGGTAGAACTTCCGGCATCACCGTATTTTAATCAGGGTTACAGTCCGATCGGACGTGAGCTGCTTTTAGATGAGATTTTGGAGATGTTAGATGGAACGGCAAAGAATTAAGCGGACCTGGGGTGTTGCGATTGCAGGTGTCTGTCTGCTGATACCGGGAATTTTGCTTGCAGTCTGTATGGGCGCAATGGAGATTCTGCCGGTGGATATCTGGAATGGCATTTTTCATAATACCGGATCTCTTACGGACATGATGATCCGTGATGTACGGCTTCCGAGAGTGATCTGTGTACTGGTGACAGGCGGTATCCTTGGAATGACCGGAGCAATGATGCAGGGGGTGACGCGAAATCCGATTGCGGAACCGTCACTGCTTGGAATCAGTCAGGGGGCGACGTTTTTTGTCGCCCTTCTTTACGCGTCAGGAATTGGTGCGACCGCGGGAAATACGCTGCTTGCAGCATTGCTTGGAGCGTTTTTTTCCGGTGTGTTTGTACTGATATTTACTATGAAAAATCCGGGAAATTTAAGCGTCACAAAATTGCTTTTAGCGGGAACTGCAATGAGTATTTTTTTTACAGCACTCACCTCGGTGGCAGGTCTTTTATCAAACCAGTCACAGATGGTTGGATTCTGGGTATCCGGCGGATTTCGCGGGGCAGCGTGGCTGGATGTAAAAATTATTTTAGCGGCAGGAATACCGGGATTTCTGGCAGCAGTGCTCCTTGCACCGAAAATTAATGTGATCAGTCTCGGAGATGATATGGCAACCGGACTTGGTATTCATCCGCAGAGGGTGCGCCTTATCACAATTCTTTTGATGATTCCGTTATGTGCGGCAGCAGTGGTGGTCGGAAAAACGATAGGATTTGTGGGACTTATGATTCCACAGACAATAAGACTGTTTGCAGGCACAGATTACCGGCGTGTGATCCCGCTTAGTTTTCTGTGCGGAGCCGTACTTTTAACTTATGCGGATATTGCAGCGCGCATGATCTATCAGCCATATGAGGTACCGATTGGAATTTTTACAGCAATGCTTGGAGTGCCATTCTTTTTGTATATGGCAGGAAAGGAGCGGGGATGATGCGTATGAAAAAAAGGAAAATAGCAGTTTTTTTGTGCGTTATTGCATTGTTTTTATGCGTCATCCTTTTGGGACTTTGCTGGGGAAGTTATGAGATATCGGTAAGGGAAGTTATTGCGACACTGGCTGGAAAAGGAAACAAAATGCAGAATACCGCAATCTTTGGAATCCGTCTGCCGCGCATCCTGCTTGGTATTTTTGTGGCGGCAGGGCTTGCGATATCGGGCGGTGTTCTACAGACAATGACAAGGAATGAACTTGCTGACCCGGGAATCATCGGCATCAATGCGGGTGGTGCAACGGCAGCAGTGTTGTTTATCCAGTTTCAGACAAACGCATATTTCAGTGAACTTGGGACATTTTCTATTTATCTGCTTCCACTGATGGCAATTTCAGGGGCACTTGCGGCGGCATTTTGTATTTACATTCTTTCCAGCAGGAAGGGATTAAAACCAAAACGCCTGCTTTTGTCCGGAATTGGAATCAATGCCGGGTTAAATGCATTTATTACTTTTTTTATGTTCAAGGGAGGACCTGGGGATTATAACCGGGTAATGATCTGGACATCCGGCTCAATCTGGGGAGCGGGATGGGCATATGTCAGAGCATTGGTGCCCGTGATTTTACTTGGCGGCGCATATATTTTTTATAAAGGGAGAATGTTGGATGCGTTAAGTTTTTCGGATGAAACGGCGATCGGTTGGGGAATATCCATTGAACGGGAGCGGAAAAAATTGCTGCTCTGTGCAGTTATTCTTGCAGGCGCATCAACTGCGTTTGCCGGAAATATCGGCTTTGTCGGACTGCTTGCACCGCATGCAGCGAAAAAAGTTGTCGGAAACGGGCACCGGGTATCACTGTTTCTTGCATCGTTGATCGCTGCTGTCATGCTGATTTTTGCAGATACGGCAGCAAGAAATTTATTTTCACCAATCGAGATCCCTGCGGGAATTGCAGTGTCATTGGTGGGTGTGCCGTATTTTGTATACCTGATGTGGAAGGAGTAGCGAAGATATGGAAGCAATAGAGTCAGTAAGTGCAATGGAATCAGTAAATGCGATAGAGGTAAAAGGACTCTGGGCGGCATATGAGGACCGCATGATCATAGAGGATATGAATTTAAAAATACCAAAGGGGAAAATTACAATTATTATCGGTGCAAACGGCTGTGGAAAATCTACGCTGTTGAAAGTGATTTCAAGGATTTTGCCTGCAAAACGGGGAGAAGTCAGGATTGATGGAGTTGATATTCACAAAGAAAAAGCAGAACACATCGCCAAAAAGGTTGCTGTCCTCCCACAGACGCCGACCTGTCCGGATGCAATTACCGTACGTGAACTGGTTTCCTACGGACGTTTTCCTTACCGCAAAGCAATCGGAGGTATGAGCCGCCACGACATAGAGCAGGTGGACTGGGCACTTGAAAAAACAGGTCTTACAGAAATTTCCGGGCGCCTTGTGACAGAATTATCCGGCGGACAGAGACAGCGCGCATGGATCGCCATGACACTTGCGCAGGAAACGGAAATGATCTTGCTTGATGAGCCGACGACATATCTGGATATGGCATACCAGCTTGATGTATTACAGCTTTTAGAGCGCATGAACCGGGAAAAACAGCTTACGATCGTGATGGTGCTGCATGACTTAAACGAAGCCTGCCGCTTTGCAGATCACATTATTGGACTGAAAAATGGCAAGGTTGTCTGTGAGGGAAAACCGGCAGATGTGATCACGCGGGAAAATATCCGGGAAATTTATGGGATTGATGCAAAACTTGTGATGAGTGATGGAGGATACCCGATCTGTATGGAATTCGACAGAGTTATAAAAACTTTATGATTTGTTCGATTTACAACCGTAATTAACTATGCTAATTTAATATCAGGGCCATCCGGTGAGATACAGTGCGCCGGATGGGCTTTTCTTTTGTACAGTTCCCGCCATCCTCAGAGAACAGATAGTGTGATGACAGGCATAAGTCCGTGATACTATTTGTCGTTTTGAGAAGGATTGGGGGAAATATCTATGAAATCAGGAAAAAAAGTCATCCGGGTGGCGCTGGCCATCCTCTGCATGGTTTCCATGCTTTTTATTTCAGAGTATCAGAAAGTAGAAGTATATGCAGCCTCAGGATATGGGTTCATTTTCTTAAGCGCATATGAAAAAACATTAAAAACAGGGGACACTTATTGTCTGTCCGTGGTTTCATCCGGCAGTAAAAAGCCGACATTTACATCCAGTGATTCAAAGGTTGCGTCGGTTAATACCTACGGAAAAATCACCGCAAAAAAGGCGGGAAGTGCGACGATCACGGCAAAAACAAAAAATGCGGAGGCAAGCTGTAAGGTTACTGTCACAAAGACAAAAGTTACCTTAAATAAGACCAGCCTGACACTGGAAAATGGGGAAAGTGCAGTACTTACGGCAGCTTCATCCACCGGGCATAAGGTGACGTGGAAGTCGGCAAAGACAAGCATTGCATCGGTAAGCGAAAATGGAAAAGTGACAGCAAAGAAGCCGGGAACAACTACGGTTACTGCAAAGGTAGACGGTACGTCCGTGAATTGTAAAGTGACAGTAAAAAGTCCGACTGTCCGTCTGACACCGTCAAAAATTTCACTTTACAGAAAAGAGAAATATAACCTAAAAGTTTCTTCCACATCAAAATCTACGCCAGTGTGGAAAACTAACAAAAAAAGTGTGGCGACTGTGGATGAAACAGGAAAAGTAACCGCGGTCAAACATGGAACGGCAGTCATTACTGTAACCGTAGATGGGGTCAGCAAAAATTGTGAAGTGACGGTCAGATCTCCAAAGATTACATTTGAGCAGACGACGATCACGCTTCAGCCCGGGGAACGAGCAAGGGTAAATGCAACGGTATCCTCCGGCAATCAGCCGGCGTATTCCTGCTCTAACGCCAATGTGGTGTCGGTAGATGCAAACGGGGTTATCACTGCGAAAACAGCTGGCAGGTCTTATGTTTATGCCAGTGAGGATGGAACGAAGGAGCGCATGACGGTGTATGTGAAGGAGAAGGAATAAAAGGTGCAATGATTGTTTTATAGACAAAAACTGGAATAGGAACAAAAGCACAAAGTCAGGCATGGCGTCAGATTGTGAAAGAAAATTGCTGCTGTTCACACAATAGGTGTGAACAACAGCAGGAAACGGATGGCGGGAAAGTACAAAAGATGAATGGAGGTTTCATGTTTACACCAAAAATAAAATCCGCTAAAATATAGAAAATTACAGAATGCAGATACAATTCACAACAATAGAATGTTTGCGAAGCGCGCAGGCTATTATTTTTTATATCGGAGAAAGGCGGTAGTGAGGATGGAGGATATGACAGAGAAGGAACTGATTACGGTTTTAATTGATAAATATACAGATTTACAGCGCATCAAACGTGCAAACAATGGGGTGGAAAATCAGGAACTGGAATATCAGATTAAAGTGACGATTGCAAAGCTGGCATCTCTTGGAGTGTCTGTGGAGGATATTACGTTATGACAGAAAAAGAATGGCGCATGTTCAATGACATACTTCTGGAAATCTATTATGCCGGAAGCCTGGAGACGTTTGGAGAAAGATGTTTAAAACTGATCCGTATATTGATCCCATATACGCAGGGTTATTTTTTAGTGATAGATGAAGACGGCAGACTAGACGCGGCGCATTCGGTATTTGAAAATGTGGATCCTGTCATGAAACAGAAATACTTAGATACTTATTTTGCCAAAGACTATCTGATGCAGATGTGCAATTTTACAAAATCAATGGCATACCGGGATACCGATCTTTTAACGGATGAGAAATGAAGATCATCGGTGATTTACCGTGAGTATTTTAAACCCCAGAAATTAGATATGGGATGCGGGCTTATCATTATGAAAGAGGGAAAGACACGGGTATTTTTGAATCTGCTGCGGAAGTGTGGAGAACCGGATGTTACAGGGCATGAGATGGAAATTTTGCAGACATTTCTGCCTCATTTTGAAAAAAATGTTTTTGCCTATGCAAACCATTATGTTTCGGGTGCGGAAAATACCATAAAAAACAGAGAGGCAGATCTTCTTTCGGGGCGGGAGCAGGAAATTGTGCGGCTCGTCAGAAAAGGATATTCCAATCAGGAAATTGCAGGACAGCTTTTGATCAGTGAGGCGACGGTAAAAAAGCATTTGAGTAATATTTTTGAAAAACTGGGCATCAGCAGGCGGACACAGTTATTTTAGAGTAGAGGAAAAATAGTATTGCTACATCGAAAGTAGTATATAAATTAATCGTTCAGCCGATTGTGAAATGGCATATCTGACGTTATAATTCATGACAACAGATTTGGAAAGAGGTGGTTGTCATGATAGCAGACAAAAGTGCATTACTGGTCATTGATGTGCAAAACCAGTTTGTGGAGAGACTGCCGGAAGAGATGAAGGGGCTTTCGGTAGTTGAGAGTGTAAAACATGTGATTGAAGCATTTCGAAAGGCTGGCAGACCGATTATCTATTTTCGGGAGGTACACCGGAAAAATATGGTGGATTTCGGAAGAGAGCTTGACGGAGATGAGGACGTTCACGCAGTGGAAGGAACCCGTGCGGCTGATTATTTTGATGGCATCAAGCCGCTGCCGGAAGAATATCAGATGGTAAAAAGACGGTACAGTGGTTTCTTTGGGACGGATCTGGAGATTTTGTTAAAAGGACTTGACGTTGAACATATCTATGCAGTTGGTCTTTTGACGGATGTCTGCGTGCATTATACCTGTGCGGATGCGCATCAGCATGATTATCATATTCATGTGGTACGTGAGGCTGCGGGAGGATCCTCTCTTGCGGCGCATGAGGCAGCACTTGCGGCAATCGAATATTTACAGCATGGATCGGTGATCAGTGAGAAAGAGGTGTGTGAATGATGAAGAAAAAAATAATTGCGATGGTACTTGTTTTGACGATGGCGACAGGGCTTATGACAGGCTGTGGAAGTAAAGGGACAGAGAAGACAGAGCAGAAAGATGCGGATACATCAGCAGATACAACTGAAAATATAACTGTGACGATGGCGTCAAATCCGTTTGTGGGATTGGCGCCATTTTATGTTGCGATGGATAAAGGATTTTTCAAGGACTGTGGACTTGATTTTTCCATGGTGGATTTTGATGATTCGAGTGCATCCTGCTCGGCACTGTTAGCAGGAAAAGTTGATCTTGCGTATACAACTTTGGATGCAGCGATCATTGCGGAGAGCCAGTATGAGGAAGATATGTTAGATGTAACGGCAATCGTGGACGAGTCTGCCGGAGCGGATGGAATCCTTGTCAAAAATGATATTAACAGTATTGCAGATCTGAAAGGAAAGACAGTCGGCGTGTCTATCAACCAGACGTCACATTATCTGCTGATGCAGGCACTTGAGACAGCAGGACTTACGGATGCGGATGTAGATCTTGTCAATATGACTTCCTCTGATGCCGGAGTATCCTTTATCAGTGGTGATCTGGATGCGGCAGTTACATGGGAGCCATATCTTAGCAATGCGGTAGAGCAGGGAGTAGGAAAAATGATCTTTTCAAGTAAAGATGCACCGGGCTCCATCGTGGATGTATTAGCCGTAGGTACGGATCATAAGGACGCAGAATGGCTTGCGCAGATAGATGAAGCATATAGGAAAGGACTTGCTTACTTAAATGATGCCGGCACACATGACGAGGCGGTAGAGATCGTGGCAAAACATCTTGAAGTGGGTGCAGATGAGGCAGATTCTATGATCTCCACAATAAAACTTTATTCACCGGAGGATTCATCTGCGGAATTAAAAGAGGGCGGTCTCGTATATCAGGCAGTCGGGAAGATATCCCAGTTTTATCTTGATAGAGGAATTATTGAAAAGTCAGTAGAACCGGCGCAGCTGCTTGTGGAGGAATAAACATCAACGGATGTTGTCGTATGCTTTTTCCTGTGATAGAATGTGAAAAATACGAAAAGGGATGAAGCGCATGGAAAATATACTAAAAGAGACAGAATGGATGACCATTAATAAGGTTTTGCTGGAAATGTATGACATTATGGATGTGAACCAGTTTGCAGAACGGGTATTAAAAACCTGGCGTATGCTGATCCCTTACACAAAAGGATATTTCATCGTTTTTGATGAAAATGGCGGCATTGAAGGGGAAAAGTCTTCTTACATTGAGATGGAGCCGGGCGTCTACGAGGAATATTTAAACTCTTATTACGAAAAGGATTATCTGAAATATACATTTGAATTATCCGAGCACACGATCACTTACCGTGACACCGATATTATGGAGGAGTCCATGCGCCAGAAAACAGAGTTCTATCAGGGATTTTTGAAACCGAACCATATCCCGTTTGGTGCCGGGATCCTGCTCCGCAGATATGGAAAACCGATTGGTATCGTAAATTTTTTCCGCAATGAGCTCCTGGGAGATTTTTCGGATAAAGATATGTTTATCTTAGAAGTATTAAAGGGGCACCTCTCCCATAAATTGTCAGGACTTCTCACAGAAACCAGGAGTGCGGAGTATGACCGGGATGAGCTGCTTACGCATCTTGCGGCAGAATTTGAACTGTCGGAGCGAGAAAAAGAAGCACTGATCTGTATGGACGGGGGCATGTCAAACGCCCAGATTGCGGAAAATATGGGAATCAGTCTTTCTACGGTAAAAAAACATGTATACCATATTTTTGAAAAAGTAGGGGTAGACACCAGAGCGCAGCTTCGCAATGTTTTAGAGACATATAATTCTACAAAGTTCTAAAAAAGTTCTAATTATACAGAAAAAAATGCATACAAAGTTCAATTGTCACATTATTTTTCCGATGCTACAATCAGTGCATAAGAAAACAGAAAGAGGAAATGCAAAGGTGCATAAAAAGCAGCCTTTGCGTTTCCTCTTTTTTTGTACCCAAAATAAGCGTTTGATCAGCAGATTCAAAGAAAGGTGGAAATTATTATGAAGAAAATCTGGAGCAGGACATTAAGACCGGGAGAAAAATGGTCAGGAAATATTGGACGTGGAAAATATATTCATTTCAAGGCGCTCGGCGATGACGCAAATGTTTCCATGTTGATGTACAACATGTTAGATACTTCGGAGCGCTATAACATGCCGGATACGTTAAAAGCACAGTTTATTTCTTCCCTGACAAAAGGAAATGTGCTGATGAGCGATAACGGACGTGTGTTGGCCAGTATCGTGGAGGACAGCCTTGGATGGCATGATACGATCTCAGGATATACGACAAGGCTTCTCACCGATGAGAAATACGGAAAGACAACTTATCAGGAAATGAGAAATGACTGGCACCGTTGCGGAGAGGAAAACTTCAAAATGGAACTTGTCCGCAACAATATGAGTGCAAGAGATTTAGTTCCATGTGTGAATCTCTTCTCAAAAGTTTACATCGAGGAAGATGGCAGCATGCATTTTGAGGAGGGACACTGCAAAGAGGGCGCAACCGTAACACTCCGCACGGAGATGGATATGATCTTTATCGTATCAAACACGCCAAACCCGTTAGATCCTGCAAAAGAATTTCCTTCGGTTCCGGTTTCCATTGAAGTATATGATGCACCGGAAGTTGACCTGACAGATGAATGTGTCAACTATCGTCCGGAGAATTACAGAGCATTTGAAAATACATGGGAATATTACAACCTGCTGGGACGTTAAAAGGCAGAATGGAGCCAAATCAGTAAACAATCAGGCAGAGAAAATTGTTGCAGAAAACGGAGGTTAAGATATGTACGGATTTATAGAGAAAACAAGTGATTTAAAAGAAGAAAATGCAATTTATAACGAAGTCGTGGAAGCCGGGAAAGGCTGGATGCATGAACTGCTTCCGGGACAGTCCTTAAGAATTGTAGACATGGAAGGAAATCAGGCAGTCGATACCACATTTTATGACATGACCAACCCGGAGGATCATTACGGAGCAATCCCAACGATCGTGATGCAGAAAAATATCTATCTGACTACGGGTACGATCCTTAGAACCGAGTCTGGAAAACCGCTGTTAGAGATCACAGCAGATCTGACCGGGCGCCATGATACGATCGGCGGTGCATGTTCCGCGCAGAGCAATACCGTAAGATATGCAAGAGAAAAAATTTACATGCACAACTGCAGAGACAGCTTCATGTTACAGCTTGCAGACGATACGCACGGTTTCATGAAACGTGACCTTGCTCCAAACATTAACTTTTTCATGAATGTTCCGGTGTCAAAGGATGGCGGTTCAAAATTCGATGATGGTGTTTCGGCACCGGGCAAATATGTGGAGATGAAGGCGTTAGAACATACGATGGTGTTAGTCAGCAACTGTCCGCAGCTCAACAATCCATGTAATGCATACAACCCGACCCCGATCAGGATGCTGATCTGGGACGCAGAGTAAAAAATGTGAAAAAAGTTTGGAGGATTCCCTATGTTTGATAAAGTACTGATAGCAAATCGTGGAGCAATCGCAGTTCGAATTGAACGTACCTTAAAGAAAATGGGAATCGGCAGTGTTGCTGTATATTCGAAGGCAGATCAGGATAGTTTACATGTGGAACGTGCAGACGAGGCAGTATACATTGGCGATGGTACGGCAAAAGAGACATACCTCGATACAAAAAAGATCATAAAGGCTGCACTGGATACCGGTGCAAAAGCCATCCATCCGGGATACGGATTTTTGAGTGAGAATACAGATTTTGCGAAAGAATGTGAGGAGAATGGCATTAAGTTCATTGGACCGGATTCTGAACAGATCAAGTTATTCGGTTTGAAACATTCCGCAAGAGCACTTGCAGAGAAGGCAGATGTTCCACTGTTACCTGGAACCGGACTTTTGTCCGGAGTGGAAGAAGCAGTTACAGAGGCAGAAAAAATCGGATATCCAGTTATCTTAAAGAGCACCGCAGGCGGCGGTGGAATCGGAATGAGGATCTGTAACTCCACCGAAGAATTACGGCAGGCTTATGATGCAGTTTGTCATCTTGCTGCAGCAAACTTTAACGATGCCGGTGTATTTCTTGAAAAATATGTAACGCGTTCCCGCCATGTGGAAGTGCAGATTTTTGGCAACGAATATGGTGAGACAACAGCACTGGCAGAGAGAGACTGCTCGGTACAGAGAAGAAACCAGAAAGTCGTTGAGGAAAGCCCGGCACCAAACCTTTCGGATGAAGTCAGGGAAAAAATGTATGCGGCAGCAGAACGGCTTGCAAAGGAAGCTTCCTACAGAAGTGCCGGAACGGTTGAATTTTTATATGATGATCAGACGGAAGGATTTTATTTCCTTGAGGTAAATACAAGACTTCAGGTAGAACATGGTATCACAGAGGAGGTACTTGGAATCGACCTTGTGGAGTGGATGGTCAAAGAGGCTGCCGGTGAGTTAAAAAATATAAAATCACTGGTACATAAGCCGCAGGGACATGCGATCGAGGTTCGTGTCTATGCTGAGGACTGCATCAACGGATTCCGCCCTGGCACAGGAAAGATCGATGCGGTTACATTTTCACCGGAAGCGCGTGTGGAGACTTGGATCCAGAAAGGTGTGGAGGTAACATCCCTTTATGATCCGATGCTTGCAAAACTGATCGTACATGGAAGTGACCGTGCCGATGCGATCGCAAAGATGGAACGTGTACTTAGGGATTCAAGAGTGTATGGAATCACCTCTAACATGCAGTATTTATCAGCACTTTTAAAGACGGAAACCTATCAGACCGGTGCATTGTTTACCGGAATGTTAAAAGATTTTATGCCACAGGAGCATGCAATTGAAGTACTTGACGGCGGAGTACAGACAACGGTTCAGGATTATCCGGGCATGATCGGTTACTGGTTTGTCGGAGTTCCGCCTTGCGGTCCAATGGATGCTTATAACTTCCGAATGGGAAACAGTATTCTTGGCAATGATGAGAGTGCACCGGGATTAGAGCTGACATTAAGAGGCGGCAGTTACCGTTTCCGTACAACTGTAAGTTTCTGTATCACAGGTGCAGATATGAAGGCAACCTTAGACGGAGTGGAGATCCCGATGTATCAGGTGGTACATGCATCCGCCATGCAGGTGTTGAAATTTAAAGACTGTAAAGTCGGAATGAGAACCTATCTCTTAGTGGCAGGCGGATTTGATATGCCAAAGATCATGGGCAGCAGTTCTACCTTTATTGATGGAAAATTTGGCGGACACAACGGACGTACCTTACGCACCGGAGATGTGCTTCGTGTACAGGAAAAATGTGTGATCGATTCGATCGATTCCATGCCGGAAAAATATCGTCCAAAACTGACGAATGAGTGGACGATCGGTGTGATCCCGGGACCACAGCCGACACCGGAATATTTGAAACCGGAATACTTAAAGACCTTAACAGAATCTGAGTATGAGGTAAACTTTAACAGCGCGAGAACCGGTATCCGTTTAAATGGCCCGATCCCTCAGTGGGTACGGGAGGATGGCGGCGAGGCAGGACTTCATCCGTCAAACATTCACGACAATGCCTATGCGGTAGGTACCCTGGATCTGACCGGTGACCAGTCCATTTTACTTGGACCGGACGGTCCGAGCCTTGGCGGATTTGTATGTTCCGTGACAACGGCAAAAGGCGAGATGTGGAAATTAGGACAGCTTCATCCGGGCGATAAAGTTCACTTCAGGCTTCTTGATTTAGATCAGGCAAAGGAAATCCGGGAAGCGGAGGAAGCAAATCTTCGTCATGAATATCAAGAAGTTGTACTGCCGGAGCAAAAAGATCTTGATTATCATTACGCGATCCTCGCGGAGGAAACGGCAGCGGGAACAAAGATTGTTGCAAGACTTGATGGTGAAGATAATATTCTGGTGGAATACGGAGAGATGGAACTTGATATTGCAATCCGTTTCCGTGTTCACGTTCTAATGCAGGAGTTAAAGAAAAAAAATCTGCCGATTATTGATCTGACACCGGGCATCCGTTCCTTACAGGTACATTTTGATATCGAAAAGATTTCTCTTAAGGAAATGCTTGCAGCGGTACTTGAAACCAACCGCACATTACCGGAACTTTCCGATGTAACGGTTCCGTCAAGAATCATCTGGCTTCCGTTATCCTGGGATGATCCGCAGACACAGCTTGCAGCGAAGCGTTATCAGCAGACGGTAAGACCAAACGCACCATGGTGTCCGAGCAACCCGGAATTTATCCGCCGGATCAACGGCTTAGACAGCATAGAGGATGTAAAAAAGATCGTATTTGATGCGGATTATCTGGTACTTGGACTTGGCGATGTTTATCTTGGAGCTCCGGTTGCAACACCCGTTGATCCAAGACACCGTATGGTAACAACCAAATACAACCCGGCAAGACCATGGACACCGGAAAATGCAGTTGGAATCGGCGGCGCATACCTGTGTGTATATGGTATGGAGGGTCCTGGCGGTTATCAGTTTGTCGGACGTACCATTCAGATGTGGAATCCGTTAAAAGAGACAGAATATTTCAAACATGGAAAACCATGGCTGTTGGATTTCTTTGATCAGATCCGTTTCTATCCGGTCAGCGCAGAGGAAATCTTAAAAGACAGAGAAGATTTTCTTCGTGGCAGGTTCAAGATTAAGATAGAAGAGACAAGCTTCAACCTTGGAAAATATGAGCAGTTCTTAAAGGAACATGAAGATACGATCCGGGTATTTAAAGATCATCAGGAAGCATCTTTTGAGGCAGAGCGGAAGATGTGGAAAGAAAAAGGACTCGATGAGTTTGATTCCGAGACACAGGATGCACCGGCAATCGTGGAAGAAACCGTACCGGACGGCTGTGAGGCAGCAAGAACCAATATTCCGGGAAGTGTATGGAAGGTATTAGTCGAGGACGGACAGAAGGTCAGAGAGGGGGACACTCTTGTGATCTTAGAGAGCATGAAAATGGAATTCCCGGTTACGGCAGAGTACAGCGGAACCATTGAAAAAGTATATTTAAAACCGGGCGAACAGGTAAATTCCGGACAGCTTGCGGCAAGTATCCGCGTGTAAAAGGAGAGTGATAAATATGAAATATTTCCCCAAAAAACTGACAATGACATGGATCAGAAACAGTTATAAAGAAGGATCACTTACTCCGGAGGAGCTTGCCGGCGAGATCGTGCGCCGGGCAGAAAAGTACAGGGATTATAATATCTGGATTGTCGCGCCGGATTTGAAACGGATGATGGGTTACATTGAAAAACTTCCAAAAGATATGGAATCGCTTCCATTATGGGGTATCCCGTTTGCAGTCAAGGACAACATTGATGTGGCGGGATCTCCTACGACAGCAGCGTGTCCGGATTATGCATATGATCCAAAAGAAGATGCAGCGGTTGTAAAAAAACTGATCGAGGCAGGTGCATTTCCGGTCGGGAAAACCAACTTAGACCAGTTTGCAACAGGTCTTGTCGGAACAAGAAGTCCTTATGGAGAAGTAAAAAACGCACTTGATCCAGAGCTGATCAGCGGTGGATCAAGTTCCGGTTCCGCAGTCTCTGTGGCACTTGGAATGGCAGCGTTCTCACTGGGAACAGATACCGCAGGTTCCGGCCGTGTACCGGCAGCATTAAACTGTCTGGTCGGCTACAAGCCGTCTCTCGGCGCCTGGTCGACCAAAGGAGTGGTTCCGGCATGCGCAAGCCTTGACTGTGTCACCGTGTTTGCAAACAGCCTGGAAGATGCAGAGAAAGTCAACCTTGCGGCACGCGGCGTGGATGAAGAGTGCTGTTGGTCAAGGGAGTACAAAGAGCCACTGCCAAAACTTCCGAAAAAAATCTGTCTTGCAAAAGACGGTGTGACATTTTACGGACCATATGCAGATATTTACAAAGCAAAATGGGAACAGGCGAAAAAGCGGATCGAGGATATGGGAATTACCGTGGAATATATCGATTACACGATGTTTTCAAAGGCAGCATCCATTCTTTATGACGGACCCTGGGTGGCAGAGCGCTGGAAAGATCTCGGGGATTTCGTGGAGAGCCACCCGGGAAAAGTATTTCCGGTAACAGAAACAATTTTAAGGTCAGGCGATAAACCGGAGCACACAGCAAGAAAAGTATTCGAGGCGATGCACCAATTACAGGAATACCGGATGCGGGCAAGACACATTTTAAAAGACGCCGTTCTCATCATGCCGACGGCGGGCGGTACATTTAAAAGAGATGATGTCAGAAAAGATCCGATTTCCACAAACAGTCAGATGGGACTTTATACAAATCACTGTAACCTGCTTGACATGTGTGCCATAGCAGTGCCGGAAAATACGGCAGATACAGGCATTCCGTTTGGAATTACCATTTTCTCATTATCCGATCAGGAGAGCGAGATCCTTGGCACGGCGGAACAGTTTTTAAAGACACAGAGTATCCCGTTTGCGGTATGCGGACTGCACAAAAAAGGATTTCCTCTGGAAAGCCAGCTCACAGAGCTTGGGGCTTCCTATCGGGAAAGTGTAAACACCGCACCACATTACAGGCTGTACCGTCTGGATACGGTACCGGAAAAACCGGGGATGGTGTATGACGATAAAAAAGGCGCTGCGATCGCAGTTGATATCTATGAACTGCCGGTTGTGAGTGTCGGAGCATTTTTAGGGCAGATCAAAAAACCACTCTGTATCGGGGATGTGGAATTATCCGATGGCAGGATCGTTAAAGGTTTTCTTTGTGAAGAATGCGGGTCTGCGGATGCAAAGGAGATCACCGATATCGGAACATATGAATTAGTATGATAGAAATAACACGAATAAATGGAGGAAACAAACATGAAGATGATAAAAGCGATTGTCAGACCGGAAAAATCAGAGGATGTACTTGATGCACTGCTTGCAGGTGGTTTTGCAGCAGCAACCAAAATGAGCGTGCTTGGACGTGGAAAACAGAAAGGTTTAAAAGTAGGTGACACCTATTATGATGAAATCCCCAAAGAACTGATCATGCTTGTTGTGGAAGATGGGGACGTGGATAAGGTACTGAAAGTAATTGTTGAGAACGCGAGAGTGGATAAAAACGGAACCTACGGAGATGGAAAAATTTTTGTCAGCGATGTGGAGCGTGCAATCACGATCAGCAGTGGAAAAGACGAGTTATAGGACGGAGGTGCCGCGATGAAAGAGGTAATGATCATATTAAGACCTAAAATGTATTTTCCTACAAAAGATGCCTTAGACCAGGCGGGATTTCATTCCATGACGATCCGTGAGATCATCGGGCGGGGAAAATGTCCGGTACATTACGATTATGATGAGGGCGCACCGGTAAAACACAGACTGGTCGCAAAAAGAATGATCGATATGTTTGTCAGGGATGAAGATTTACAGAAACTGATCGACACGGTCGTGGAGGTTAATAAGACGAATCATGCCGGAGACGGAAAAATTTTTGTACTTCCGGTTAATGATGCGATCCGCGTAAGAACCGGAGAAAAAGGAATCGAAGCGATCATGTAAGCGTAGTAAGAGGAAGAGGAGGACAACCATATGAAAAAAATTAAGAGAAGTATCAGTATTCTGCTTATTGCAATGATGGCACTTGCCATGTTAGGAGGATGTGGAAATAACAGCACATCAGGAAACAGTACAGCAAATGGTGATAGTGCAAAAGCGACGGAAAAGACCGCAGATGCAGGAGAGGCAAAAGGAACAGAGAGCAATCCGTTCATCCTTGGTGTCAGTCCGATGTCCGGCTGGTATGCATGGTATGGCGTGAAGGACACCGGTATTTTTGAACAGAATGGTGTCTATGTTGACCTTCAATTCTTTCCGGTATACAGTGATTCGCTGACCGCATTTTATTCCGGACAGGTGGATGGTATCTGTATCGCAGCTTCCGATGCGGTAGCGCCGGTCAATGAGGGTGTGGATTTTAAAGTTGTTTTAGTCAATGATAACTCCTACGGTGCAGATGGTATCGTGGTACAGGATGGAATTAACAGTATTGAAGATTTAAAGGGTAAGACAGTTGCAACTGAGGTTGGTACCTTAGAGCATATGTTTTTGTTGAAAATATTAGAAGAAAACAATATGACGGTCGATGATGTCAACTTTGTCAATATGACGATCAACGATGCAGGCCCGGCATTCATTGCGGGAAGTATCGATGCAGCAGTGCTCTGGGAGCCGACACTTTCCACAGCGATCAATGCAGGTGGAAAACTTTTGTACAGCACAAAGGAAGAGCCTGGTTTGATCCCGGATACACTTGCGGTCAGACAGGAAGTGCTGGATTCAAGTTCCGATGCGGTACAGAAAATTGTCGATTCCTGGTTTGATGGTGTTGAAAAATTAAATGCAAGAGATGATGATTTCATTCAGGCGATCTGCGACGGTGCAGAACTTACCAGAGATGATTATATGACCATGTTAGACGGTGTTACTATTTTTGATAAGGCAAAGAATGAAGAAACTTTTAAAGACGGAGATGATTATACCTATCTTTCTTATACGTTACAGAAATCGGCGGAGTTCCTGTTATCAACTAAGATGATCGATGAGATCCCGGATGATTTAAGCTCTATTTTGGATGATACCTACATTAAGGGGGCAGAATAATGATTCGAATTAAGATAAGAAAGGAAATCGACAGGAAAAAATATCTATTGTTTGCAATACTTTCATTTGTCATTGTACTTGCTGCGTGGCTGATTGCAAGTGAAAGTGGTGCGATCAAGGAAATTTTTCTTCCGAAACCACAAAATGTGGTGCGCTACTATATAGAGTCCATCAAAGATGGCAGCCTGCTTCAGAACACTGGCATCAGTATTTACCGTATCACCCTTGGTTTTGTATATGCGGTTCTTTTAGGTGTTCCGATCGGTATTTTAGTTGGAACATTCAAAAAGGCAGAAGCATTTATCCGCCCACTGTGTGAGTTTGTCCGTTATATGCCGGTTCCGGCATTTGTACCTCTTATCATGGTATGGGTGGGAATCGAAGAAAGTGCGAAGATCACGGTCATTTTTATCGGTACATTTTTCCAGCTTGTATTAATGGTTGCGGATGATGCGCTTGCGGTACCGGATGATCTGATCAATGCCGGTTATACGTTAGGTTCAAACACTCCAAAGACGATCTTTAAGATCCTGATTCCGGCAATGATGCCAAGACTGATGGAAACACTGCGTATGATGATCGGCTGGGCGTGGACCTATTTGGTCAGCGCCGAACTGGTAGCTGCAAATACAGGACTTGGATACACAATCTTAAAATCGCAGCGTTTCTTAAAGACGGACGCTATTTTTGCCAACATTATTTTGATCGGTCTGCTTGGACTGATTACGGACCGTATTTTTGCATTTTTAAATAAAAAACTGTTTCCGTGGGCGGTTGCGTAAACCGTTAGAAAGGTAAGGTTTTAGCATATGGGATTTTTTAAGAAAAAAAAGAATATACTTCCGCCTGCGGAAGATCATATAGAGGCAAATCTTGCAAACAGTACCGTTTATGTCAGAGATCTGCAGAAAATATATCCATCTGCCAAGGGCGATGTCCAGGCGATGAAAGATGTGAATATCAATGTCATGGAAAATGAATTTGTATCGATCGTAGGACCGTCCGGCTGTGGTAAATCCACTCTTTTGCGTATGATCGGCGGCCTTGACACTGCGACATCGGGAAAGATCGTCATTCAGGATCGTGACATCATAGGTCCTGGGGCGGATCGTGGCATGGTATTCCAGTCCTATACACTTTTTCCGTGGATGACAGTCGGAGATAACATTAAGTTCGGATTAAAGCTGCGGAAAATGCCGGCGGACCAGCAGGAAGAGATTCTGAATAAATATTTAAAGATCATCAAACTGGAAAAATTCCGTGACAGTTATCCAAGGGAGCTTTCCGGTGGTATGAAACAGAGGGTTGCGATCGCGAGAGCACTGGCAAACAGCCCGGAGGTATTACTCATGGATGAACCGTTCTCCGCCTTAGACCCGCAGACCAAAGCGGACATGCAGCTTTTAATGCGCCAGATCTGGCAGGAGGAAAAGCCGACTGTTATTTTTGTCACACACGATATAGAGGAGGCAGTCTTTTTATCCAGCAAAATTTATGTGCTGACACAGAGACCGGGAACTGTAAAGGCAGAGGTTCCGGTATTGCTGCCGTATGATCGTGATCTGTCACTCAAAGATACGGATGAGTTCATTGAACTCCGCAGGAAGGTGAATCAATTAATTGAACATGAAAGCTTATCTTAGTATAACGCAGCTTGGGAAGATCAAGCACATTACAACAGAAACCTTGCGGCATTATGACCGTATCGGTCTGTTTACTCCGGGGTATATTGATCCGGACACCAGATACCGGTATTACTCCTTAGATCAGATTGAACAGATTGATACGATATTAGAGCTGCGGGACATGGGTATGAGTCTTGGGGACATTCGCACATTTATGGAAAACAGAGATGTTGCAATGTCCCTGAAACTGCTTTCGGAGAAAGAAACCGAACTGGAAAAAGAAATTGCCGTAAAACGCAGACTGCTTAAAAATATCCGGGAAAAAAGATGCTACATTGAGCAGATGCAAAAAGAAGAAGCTGCCGGTGTACCACAGGAGTGGAAAATCTGTCATTTAAAAGAGAGCACATATGTTGTCTCGAAAGTATTTCGGACAGAGATGGAAGAGTATCTTTTGGATGTGACAATGTTAAAACAAAATCTGCGCGATGATACGGCGCTTTTTTTTGCAACCAACAATGTCGGCTCTATCATACGGCGGGATTCCTTCCTGGATGAGGAAACCATGCAGTTTGAACGGATCGCAGCATTTCCTGAGGAAAAATGCAAAAAACAGATCATTGATGCAGAAAAATACAAAATGCCGGAGGGGGATTATCTCTGTGTGACGGGGCATGCCCTGTTTCGTTTTGGTACAGAGATGGAGAAAAGGCTGAAATGCTGGATAAAAGAACAGGGATTTATTGTCTGTGGGGATATCATTGAGCAGGATGAGATTGATATGGCGCTGACAAACTGTATGGAAGAAGTTACCTACTCGTTAAAAATTCCGGTAAAAAAAGCTTGACATTTGTGTAACACAAAGGTGTAGAGTTGTTTTCAACAAAAGGAAAACAACAAAAAAGAAGAAACCACTCAACGAGGAGTCTTAAAAAGACTCCTCGTTTTTTTCACGGTAAAGCAGAATTTTTTTTGGACGGAAAGGCGGGAACACATATGGAAAAGAATATGATCGAGTTATATAACGTGACAAAAAGATTTGGAGAGATGACGGCAGTCAATAATATTGATCTGACGGTAAAAGAGGGAGAATTCTTAACGTTCTTAGGTCCGTCCGGTTGTGGAAAAACCACGACACTTCGTATGATCGCAGGTTTTGAGGAACCTGACGAGGGAAGGATCCTCATTGATGGAAAACCGTGTGAGAAGCTTCCGCCAAACTTAAGAGATGTAAATACCGTATTTCAGAATTATGCATTGTTTCCTCACTTAAGTATCCGCGACAATATCGCATTTGGACTAAAGCTAAAGAAAATGCCAAAAGCGGAAATCAACGCAAAAGTAGACCGGATGATACATCTGATCAAGTTAGAGGAGCATATGGATAAAAAACCATCACAGCTTTCCGGGGGACAAAAGCAGCGGGTTGCCATTGCACGTTCCTTAGTCAATGAACCGAAGGTACTATTACTGGATGAGCCGCTTGGAGCACTCGACTTAAAGCTGCGCAAGGAGATGCAGATAGAACTGAAACATTTACAGAGAGAGCTTGGTATTACCTTTATCTATGTCACACACGATCAGGAAGAAGCACTTACGATCTCTGACCGTATCGCCATCATGCATAACGGAAATATCGAACAGCTTGGAACAGCAGAGGATATTTACGAGAGACCGAGAACAAAGTTTGCAGCAGATTTTATTGGAGAGACGAACCTCTTAAAAGGAAAAATGATCGAGAGTAATGAGGAATACAGCAGACTTGAGGTTGGAGGCACGGAAGTTACCGTATTAGACAATGACAGACTTTATATCGGAGGAAGAGATGTATATGTGTCTGTCCGGCCGGAAAATATGCACTTTGCAGATTACCTCAGTGACTTTAGCAGTGAAAAATATAATGTGATCGAGGCGGTCTATGATGAGCCGGTCTATATCGGAAATTTAAGACGCCATCTGCTTCATACGGATGCGGGAGAACCGGTCAAAATCACAAGATTTACAAGAAAAAATGAACATTTTGAACGCGGACAGCGCGTCCGCATCTGTTTTAGCAAAAAACGCTGTATGATCGTTCATGATGAAGGCGGGGTGAGGTAAATGAAGAAAGAAAAAGGTTTTTGGGCATCCGTTGCAATGACCATCGGACCAATGGGAATCTGGACATTACTTTTTTTTGTATTTCCGTTTATCTACATTATATTAGTCAGCTTCTGTTCGCGTGACCAGTACGGAAATATCGTATATGCATTTACGCTGAAGGCATATCAGACATTGTTAAAACCGGCCTATTATATGGTTATTTTAAGAACTGTAAAAATGGCGTTTGTTGTTACCTTTTTTGTAATCCTGTTTGCTTATCCCTACGCATACTTTGCATCCAGGGCAGGGAAAAAAGTGCAGAACCTGATGATCATCGGCGTTATGATACCGTTTTGGACGAACTCACTGCTCAGGATCTATGCGATCATGAACATTACGTCAAAAAATGGGATCATCAATACGCTTCTTATGAATTTGGGGATCATCGATGAGCCGTTACAGATTTTGTATACAAACTTTGCGGTATATTTTGGAATGATCTACAGTCTTGTACCGATGATGGTCATGCCTCTTTATTCCTGCCTGCAGAAAATAGATCCGGCAGTACTTGAGGCAGGAAGGGATTTAGGAGCTTCCTCGATCCAGCTTTTCTGGAAAGTTATTTTCCCGCTCAGTATACCGGGAATCATGGGAGGACTGGTACTGGTATTTGTTCCGGCAATGTTTAATTTTTATGTGGCAGATGCCCTTGGCGGAGGTAAGACGATCATCGTCGGTAACCTGATTTCCAATCAGTTTTCCACCGCAAAGAACTGGCCGCTTGGAGCGGCGTTATCCGTTGTCATCATGATTTTTTCCACACTGATCATTGTTTTAAAAAATTATGTCACAAAGAAAAGCGAGGTGTAGCGTATGAGAAAAACAAGTTTATTATCAGTTGTATATGTGCTTTTATTTCTTCTTTTACTCTATACACCGATTGCTATCATGATCGGATATTCGTTCAACAATTCGGAACTGGATGTCGGGTGGAGCGGATTTACATTTCGCTGGTACGAGGAACTGTTCGCCTCGGCAGATGCAAAACGCGCAGTACGAAACAGCATTATCGTATCGGGATCAAGCACAGTCCTGTCTGTACTGATCGGAGCATTTGCAGCAGTCGGGTTTCACAAATTTGATTTTCGTGGAAAAGATGCATTGGATTCCTTTTTCTACATTCCGACTATCGTTCCGGCAATGTTACTTGGTGTCTCTTTGCTGGCACTGTATGATATCTGCCATATACCGCTCTCGAAGGTGACGATCATCATCGCGCATGTCACGTTCTGTGCGCCGGTCACGTTTAATACGATCCGTGTTGCGCTGAATGGTTTTGATAAATCGATCGAGGAGGCTGCGATGGATCTTGGGTGCAGCCAGTTTCAAACGATCACAAAGGTTATTTTACCAAACGTTGTCCCGTCGATGATATCGGGTGGATTGCTGGCATTTACATTTTCACTCGAAGATGTTTTAACAACATTCTTTGTTGCAGGACCAAAAGATGAAACACTTTCCATGTACATATTCGGTCAGATGAAGACCGGTATGAAGCCAACATTAAATGCGTTAAGTACTCTACTGATCATCGTCACTGTATCGCTCGGTGTGTTCATGCAGGTACTGGAAAATAAAGCAGATCATAACAGTTGAAGGAGGAATTCATTATGAAAAAGAAATTAATCAGTTTATTACTTGCCGGCACGATGGTATGCGGTATGACAGCATGTGGAAACAGCAGCGGTGATGTCTCTTCATCAGGAAAAGAGGAAACAGGAAGCTCAGAATTGGGCGGTAAAGAATTAAATCTTCTTGCCTGGGCTGGCATTGAGGATGAGGCGATTGCAAAGTTAGAAGAACTGACAGGCTGCAGTATCAACTATACCGGTTTTTCCTCACTGGAAGAGATGGAGACGAAGGTAATGTCTAACAGTGTCCAGTATGATGTGGCAATGTGTTCAGATTATGTCATTGAGGCACTGGTAGAACAGGATCAGCTCGAGGAGATAGACACTTCTAAGATTCCAAACTATTCCAGGCTGGGAGAAGGATACTTAAGTCCTTCCTACGATCCGGACAATAAATGGTCAGTGCCTTATTCCGGCGGTGGTATCGGTATTTTAGTAAACCGTGACAAGGTAAGCACGGAAATCAAAGGATATGCGGATCTGTGGAATCCGGAACTGGAAGATCAGATTGCATTTACGGATGATGAGAGGATGGCTCTTTGTATCTGTAATCTGGTAAATGGAAATGACTTTAATGCGACGGATGAATCAGAGATCACTGCAGCCGGAGATAAGTTAAAGGAACTGCTTCCAAACATACATGCATTTACTTACAGTGGATATAAGCTGATGTTAAACGGTGAGGCAAATGTACTTGTGACAGCTTCCGGTGATGCTTATAAAGCAGCAAAAGAGATGGAAAACTGGGAATACATCAATCCGTCTGAGGGCGAGCATATGTATATGGACAGTTATGTCATCCCGAAAGGCGCAAATATGGATGGAGCTTATGCATTTATCAATGCAATCATCAGCAAAGAGTATCTGACCAGAAAAGGTGAGGATACGAACTGGGGTTATGGTTACACCAATCTTGAGGTGGAAGATGCGGCAAAAGAAGCGGGTATCTCAGATAAGCTCTTAAGTATCGCCTATCCGGCAGACAGTGTTTATGACACAGCACATTATATGGAAAATATCGGTGAGGCTTCTTTAACTTATGATGAGATCTGGTCAGAGGTTAAATTAGAGGCAGGAAGTAAGATCGAGTGATAATTAGAAGGAAAAGACAAAGGAGGTAAGTCAATGGACCGTAAAACATTTTATAAGATCACATTACAGACGGTGCTGCCGTTAATGCTCCAGTCACTTCTTACCTCCTGCGTCAATTTTATTGATCAGATCATGGTGGGAAAGCTGGGAGTTGCAGAGATTGCAGCCGTCGGTGTGGCAAACAAACTATATTCCTTATTTTATCTGGTGCTTTATGGCACCTGCTGTGCCTGTGTTATGTTTGTCTCCCAATACTGGGGCAAAAAGGATGTGGATGGTATCCGGAAAACGATGGGTATGACCTGTTCAATTACGATATCACTCGGGATTGTAGTTACGATAGCTACTGCGCTTTTCCCAAGACAGTGTATGCAGCTCTTTACATCGGATGAGGCGGTTATTGTAAGCGGAACGGCTTACCTTCGGGCAATCTCTGCCTCCTATCTGCTGTTGTCACTCATTTATCCAATTAATTACCTGCTGCGTGGCATGACACGGGTAAAAATCGTGCTGGTGTCCGCTTCGGTATCTGTTATCATGAATGTTCTGGCAAACTATGCTTTTATATTCGGTAATCTGGGAATGCCAGAGCTTGGTGTTGCCGGTGCGGCAGTCGGTACCGTCGTAACAAGAGGCAGCGAACTTACGATTCTGCTGATTTATCTGATCGCAACAAAAAATGAAGTGATAAGCAATATTCCGGAAATGTTTCATTACAGCAGGGACGGATTCCTGACATTTCTGAAAAAAGCACTGCCGCTTGCAGGCAACGAATTTTTCTGGGGTGTAGGAACAACACTTTATTTTACAATTTATGGACGTATCGGAACGGAACAGCTTGCCGCAATGAGTATTATGAGTACCATACAGACGATGGAGCAGACATTCAGTTTGAGTCTTTCAAGCTCTGCGTCCGTAATTGTCGGTAATCAGATTGGCAGGGGGGACAGGGAAGAGGTGTTTCGCTGTGGTGCACGGTTCCACAGGCTGGCAGTATTCGTTGGTGTGTTTGTTGCAGCATTAATTTTTCTTTTCATACATCCGATTGTAGGACTTTATGGGATCACGGGGACTGAGGCAGGAATATATCTGACGCAATGTCTTACCATTTTATGCTGTTACCTGCCGGTTAACTGTTATAATTCCATGAATATTGAAGGATTGTTCCGAAGCGGTGGAGATATCCGCACCGTACTGATCATGGATATGGGGGGCATCTGGATGATCGGGCTGCCAGTTACATTTTTGTTTGGCGAAGTCCTAAAAATGCCGATCGCAGTTGTTTACAGTGCATTTGTTGCTGTAGAACTATATAAACTGCCGATCGGAATACATCGTTACCGGTCGGGAAAGTGGCTGCACCGGCTGGACTTGAAGTAAATTTTTAAAAAGAAGCAGCACAGAAAAGAGGAGAAAAAATGTATATACCAGAGCATAGTGCATTGTTGGTCATCGACCTTCAGGATGATGATAAAAATGACGGAATCCCGGTCATGGAGGGTTCCACTACTTATCAGAACGCGCCGAAAATTATCCGGTATTTCAGGGAAAAGAAACTTCCGGTCGTTCAGGTGAGAGAGGTACACAGAGCAGATCACTGCGATTACGGAAGAGAGCTTGATGGAACGGAAGGAGTCCACTGTTTAGAGGGGACACTTGCAGCAGAATATAACCCGCTCACAAAGCCGGAGGGAAATGATTACCTGATCACCAAACGCCGTTACAGTGCATTTATCGGGACAGATCTTGACCTGTTGCTGCAGTGTCTGCATGTGGATACGGTATTTTTAATTGGAGGACTGACAGATGTGTGTGTACATTTTACCGCAGTGGACGCGCACCAGAGCAACTATCATTTTTATGTGGTAACGGATTGTGTGACGGGTTCTACATGGAAGGCACATGAGTATGCGTTAAAAAATATGAAATATCTTCAGCGTGAATCAAATATTACGACGGAGGATGTATTAACTGCGGAGGTGAAATCATTATGAAAATACCGGAAAAAAGTGCATTACTGTTGGTGGATGTGCAGGAATCAAAAGTACCTGTTGCTGTATATCAGAGCGAGGAACAGCAGAAGAGAATTGCTTATTATCATGAAAATATCAAAAAAGTGGTAGATTTTTTCCGTGAAAAAAGAAAAGATGTGCCGATCGTACATATTATTGAACTGCACCGGGATGATCTTTCTGATTTCGGAAGAGAATTAGATGGTTCCGAGCATGTACACTGCCTCGAAAAGGACTCTTATTTCTGGGAACCGGCAGGACCGGCCGAGGGTGAGTATGTTGTGCCGAAGCGCCGTTACAGTGCTTTTTTTGCAACAGATCTCGAACTTTTACTGCGGGGAAAAGGTATTGAGCATCTGTTTATCTGTGGTGGCATGACAGATATCTGCGTACATTTTACAGCGGTAGATGCGCACCAGAGAAATTATCACATCCATGTGTTAAGGGAGGCATGCCATACGCATAGTCCCGAAGATGTTGCAGAAGCGGCATTTGAAAATATGGAGTATTTTCAGACAGGGGCGGTAATGTCGGTAGAAGACCTTGAGGCGTAGGAAAGATTGGAGGTAGATGTTTCTGTAAAAAGGTTATGGGAAAAATTAAATATATCCCTGCAGCAGGCGAATGAATAAAGGATACAGGATTTTCTTGTCAATTCCTCACGGCAGCTTTATAATGTGCTAATAATAGAAGTTGTGTCGAAACAAGGTAGTTTTAAAAACAGAAACGGAGACTGGCATGTCAGGAAAATTATATTTATGTGCAACACCGATCGGCAATCTTGAGGATATCACCTATCGGGTGCTTCGCACATTAAAAGAAGTGGATCTGATCGCAGCGGAAGATACCAGAAATTCCATTAAGCTGTTGAATCATTTTGAAATCAAAACGCCGATGACGAGTTATCATGAATACAATAAGATAGAAAAAGCCTATCAGCTTGTAGATAAACTGCGGGAAGGAAAAAACATTGCGCTGATCACGGATGCGGGTACACCGGGAATTTCCGATCCGGGCGAAGATTTAGTGCGCATCTGTTATGAGGAAGGAATCGAAGTGACTTCCCTGCCGGGAGCAGCGGCATGTATTACGGCACTTACCATGTCAGGGCTTCCGACAAGACGTTTTGCGTTTGAGGCGTTTTTACCACGGGATAAAAAAGAGCGTGCCGCTATTTTGCAGGAATTAAAGGACGAAACGCGCACGATCATCATTTATGAGGCACCGCATCATCTGGTCAAAACATTAGAAGAACTGTATGATACGCTCGGAGACCGGCAGATCTCCATCTGCCGGGAGCTCACGAAGCGCTATGAGGAAAAGATGCGTACGACGTTGTCAGACAGTCTTGCCTATTATGGAGAGAATGAACCGCGCGGAGAGTATGTGCTCGTGATTCATGGAAAAACCTTCGAGGAACTTGCCGAGGAGGCAAGGAAGTCCTGGGAGGATATGTCGTTGGAGGAACATATGCAGGTGTACGAAAACCAGGGGACACCGCGCAAAGAGGCGATGAAACTGGTGGCAAAAGACCGTGGCATGAGCAAACGGGATGTATATCAGGCACTGCTGAAGGAAGAGTAGATCCGTCACTTCTGGTAAAAATCTTTCAGATAATCCTTTACGATCCGAAACGGTGCCGGGCCGATCGAGAGCACTGCCTGATGAAATGCGATTTCATTATAATCACTGCCAAAGGTTTCCTTTGCATAGTCCTTTAATTTCAGAAATTGCAGATAACCCACATAATAACGGAGATAATTTGCCGGTTCTGATATGATATAGCGGTAAATCTCTGCAATGGTATCCGGATCGCTGATCCCGTAATCGTTCCAGAATTTTATCGTATCGGCAAGCGACCAGCCGTCATAATGGATGCCGATATCTGTGGAGGCATAAAGACTTAAAAGTGCAGACTGGTTTAAGGCGAGAAGCGTTGCGGCATCTTCCCTCAGCCCGGCATAATGATAGGACATCATCTCCACATAGGTTGCCCAGCCTTCTACATATCCCGGATAGTTTAAAATACTGCGTATCGCCGGCAGTCCGGACTGATAGGACATGATCGTCTGATACAGGTGACCGGGAAAACCCTCGTGGGCGAGCGTTGTGAAATACCGCATGGTGGATGCATCCGTTTTTGCATTGATATAGATTGAATTGGCATTGTAATCATCAATCGGTGCAGTGATATAATAAGCCGGTGCAAGATAATCTTCCATACATTCCTCAATAGGACTGACGGTGTAAGAGACATCCGGAGCCTTTGGAAAATCTGCCTGCATCTGTTCTTTCAGATGTTCTAAAACAGAGGCGGAATCTGCATAGGAAAGAGAGATCTTTTGTGCATCCTTCCAGAGAGCGGGATTTGAATCCGTCAGGGCGGCCGCTTCGCTTAGATCAGAAAGTCTTTTCTGACCGATCATAGTCTGTATATCCGCAATCGAATCCGCACAGCCGGTATTTTCGTAGACGAGATATTCGTAATAATCTCTGCCGTGTTTCAGATAACAGAGCCCTTTTTCATTTTTTCCGCTGCCAAGCAGGCTGGTTAAGGAAGATGCCAGTGAAGTATAGGCAGGAAAAATCACTTCTTTTACAATCTTTTCATTTTGTTTTTTATAGGCGGTCTTCTGTTCATCTGACAGATCCTTAAAAGCATCCACTTTTTTATTGAAAGTTAAGATCAGATAATGATCGTCCCCATCGTCTGCAAAACGGGAACACTGTTCGATCACACTTTTACAGATGGCATCGGACATAAAGAGTCCGGCGGCAGCTTTTTGCTTTTCAAAAGCAATGATCTGGTCAAAATAGGAACCGGTCAGGGGCAGCAGTTTCAGGTAAGTTTTGATGTCATCTTCGGAGGAAAAACGATACTCTTCATAAAGTACTGGAAGCTGTGCCTGAGTGCCGGAGGAAGGGTTTAAGTATTCTTCATAAAGTGAAAAATCAGTCCCCTTTTGCTCCATGGCAAGGTAATCTGACAAAATATCGTAAGTCAGCTGCCGGGTTTTGGAAAGTTTTTCGTGGTCAAAACGTTTTAGGGCGGCAATCGTGTTTTCCAGGGCTGCACGGTTTTCCTTTGATGCCTGACTGGAAATACTGCCAAGTGAAATTGGAACTTCTGTGATCCCGTAAGATTCCGGGGAGGAGAGGGAAAAATGAAGGTTTATGGTATTCTGGGCAGCCTCCGAGCGGAAAAGCTGCAATAAAAATTCGTCAAAGGCATTCGCGGATGAGCTGTCTGTGCGTTGATTGTCATTATCAGCAGATTCAGAAGAAACAGAATCTGCCGGATCCGGTTCGTATCCGGAAGAGATACGGGCAGACTGATCCGGAGCATTCCTGGAGAAAGCGCATCCGTCTGAGAAAACTGTGGGGAAAACGACCAGCAAAATAAGAAAAAGTGTGGATATCCGGCTTAAACGTGGAAATTTGTGAAAAATATCAGAAAACCATATCAAGATAAAATACCTCAGTTAAAAAATCCAGGTGTTAGTGATATATATGTTGACATTTGGAAAAAATAACTGAAAAAGTTCTATATGAATAATGGTACATATATGGCGATATATAGAAATAAAATAAAAGAAAAACCGGAGAGGTACATATGAATTATCTCTGGGCATTTATGATCTTGACAGGCGTTGTATTTGCCGCATTTCACGGCACACTTCCGGCGGTTACGCAGGCAGCGCTTGACTCGGCAAAAGAGGCGGTCACACTCTGTATTACTATGATGGGAGTAATGTCCTTCTGGGTTGGACTGATGAAAATCGCTGAAAAAACAGGTATCATTGCAGGATTGTCAAGGCGTCTTGCACCGGTGCTGCATTTTCTGTTCCCGGATATTCCAAAAGATCATCCGGCAAATAAATATATTGCCACCAATATGATTGCCAATATATTCGGACTGGGATGGGCGGCAACACCAGCCGGATTAAAAGCGATGGAGGCGCTGGCAGAATTAGAAAAAGAGCGTGGAAATAAAGCATTTTCAGATGGCTCAGTAAAAAAAGGGGAGCGGACCGCCAGCAGCGAGATGTGTGATTTTTTGATCATCAATATTTCATCCCTTCAGATCATACCGGTAAACATTATTGCCTGCCGCAGCCAGTATGGAAGTGTGAATCCGGCGCAGATCGTCGGTCCGGCACTGATCGCAACAACATGCAGTACACTGACTGCAATTATTTTTTGTAAAATCAGGCGGAATATTTACAAAATCTGACAAATAATGCGTTGTACTATTCGATAAAAGACATTATAATGAGAATAGATTTATGTGTAAGACAAATCCTCAGAGAAAGTGAGGGATACCAATGAAAAAAAATAAGATCTTGATTGTGGATGATAACAAGCTGAACAGACAGTCCCTGGCTGATATTTTCTGTAAAGATTACCAGATCGCAGAGGCAGAAGACGGGAAAAAGGCACTGGAATATCTGAAAAAGGATAAAGGCCTTTCGGTAGCGGCAATTATACTGGATCTTATTATGCCTGTAATGGATGGATTTGCTTTTCTGGAGGAATTCAAAAAACACAGCGAATATAAGTATACTCCGATCGTCATTGCGACAACGGAAGACAATGTAGAAAATGAAAAACGCTGTCTGGAGTATGGGGTATGGGATTTTATACCGAAGTCATTCCACCGGGAGATCATCTGGTTTCGTGTCATGAACGCTATCAAAAGGAGCAAACAGCACTTTTTAGAGTATGATTCCCTGACAGGAATTTATAACCGTCAGATGTTTTACCAGAAGACGAGGGAGATGCTGGATGACAGTAAGGATGAGACATTTGCATTTATCCGGCTGGATATTGACCGGTTTAAGATGATCAATTCTTTCTATGGTGCGGCAGAAGGAGACCGTCTGTTAAAATGTATGGCGCATAATATCTGCGGTGTACTCAGTGCATATAAGACGTATACTTATGGCAGATTAAATTCCGATGTTTTTGGAATCTGTGTTGCGGTAGAAAAAGAACAGGATGCACTGCTGATCGCCCAGAAGATCCGGGAACAGGTGAAGAAAAACGGGGAGCTGCGCTGTTATCTTGAGACGTCGGCGGGATGTTATATCATCCGGGACAAGGAGATGGAGGTATCGGCAATCTATGAGCATGCTGTAATTGCGGCACAGGAATGCAAGGGGCAGTATATGCATCATGAGGCACTCTACACGGAACAGATGGGAAAAGAGATGCAGCGGGAGCAGCAGATCATAAACGAAATGGATACGGCACTTGAGGAAAAACAGTTTATCGTTTATTTTCAGCCGAAGTATGAGTTAGATGGTTATACGCCGCGTGGCGCGGAAGCACTTGTACGCTGGAAAAAACCGGATGGGACGATGGTTTCACCGGGAGAGTTTATACCTGTTTTCGAGAAGAACGGTTTTATTATAAAACTTGATTATTATGTGTGGGATCAGGTCTGCCAGCTTATTGCCACGGCGTTAAGAGCAGGACGTAAGCCGGATCCGATCTCTGTGAATGTTTCCCGTGTCAACCTTTATAATCCCAATTTTTTAGAGTCACTGGTCAATCTTGTGGAAAAATACCGGATACCACCGGAGTACCTGCACTTGGAACTGACAGAGAGTGTTTTTTCCGATACGGAAAATGTCATCTTAAATGCGGTGGATTATCTGCACAAGGCAGGATTTACAATTCTGATGGATGATTTTGGAAGCGGATATTCATCTTTGAACGTGTTAAAGGACATTGATCTGGATGTGCTGAAAATTGATATGAAGTTTCTTTCCAAAGGCAAAGATGATGGGCGCGGAGAAAAGATCTTAGCGGCAGTTATCCAGATGGCAAAAGCGCTGGATATGCCGGTCATTGCAGAAGGCGTTGAAGAAAAGAAACAGGTACAGATGCTAAAGAGACTTGGCTGTAATTATATTCAGGGATATTATTTCGCAAAACCGATGCCGCAGGAGGATTATGAACGGCTGGCGCGAAAATCGCATGAATAATGTGAACCGCTGATACATATAATAAACTAACAGCAGCTTCGGGAAGTGTCCTATGCAGATAATGATGTTTTTATCCGATATCATGATACCACTTCTGATTTTTTTGATTATCGGATATGGGCTGTTGTGCAGGCACAATATCTACGAAGAGTTTATCGAGGGAGCGAAAGACGGATTTGAAACAGTCATAGGGATCATGCCAACACTGATCGGACTGATGGTTGCTGTTGGAATCCTGCGTGCGTCCGGATTTCTGGAATGTTTTTCAAATGTATGTGCCATTTGCACAGAAAAGATCGGATTCCCGTCCGAACTGCTTCCACTTGCTGTTGTGAAAATGTTTTCATCTTCGGCGGCAACAGGTCTGCTTTTAGATATTTATAAGGAGTATGGGACGGATTCGCTGCTTGGGCGGATGGCGTCGATCATGCTCGGAAGCACGGAGACAATTTTTTACACTATGTCTGTTTACTTTATGAGTGTAAAAATCAAAAAGAGCCGCTATACGCTTGCAGGGGCGCTGGCTGCCACGGCAGCCGGAATGGCGGCGAGCGTAGTGCTGGCGGGGATGATGGGATATTGATCTGTAATTATTTGACAACAGGAAAGATAAGGTCTATAATAATATTATGTAAACGAACAGAGCACATGTTCTGTTGCAATAGCGCGGGATGGAGCAGTCTGGAAGCTCGTCGGGCTCATAACCCGAAGGTCACAGGTTCAAATCCTGTTCCCGCAACTCATGTAGACAGTGGTTCATAACTGCGGATGGCAGTGTGTGGCCACTGTTTTTTAATTCATAGGAAATTACGTCCTATGAATTAAAAAGCCCTCCGGGCGGGATGCGCATCTCGCGGAGTAGAAGTTAGCTGTAAACAGCACCGCCAGGGCGCGAAAGAGTCACAAGCGACTCTTTGTTCTAAAATTTGTCAGTGTCAGAAAGGGCAGCATCAAGGCTGCTGCCCTTGAAAATACATCGGAAATATACTAAAATTATTCGTATCGAAGGCATGTTACAAAAGGAAAGGTGAACAGTTATGCAAAAGCTAAAAGAAATGAGGATCAAAAAGCGGTTAAATACCGGATTTAGGATGGTAACGGGTATTGCAACGATTGCAGCCATACTTGGAATCATTGCTATGCTGGTTGCGTCCAACCGTTACGAGTATGCGATGACGAATTATGGATTCTCACAGGGAGATATCGGAAAGGCGATGGTGGCTTTTTCGGAGACGAGAAGTGCCCTGCGCGCTGTTGTAGGATATGATGAGGAAGATATGATCGAGGCACAGATTAATCTGCATGATCAGAAAAAAGAAGCCTTTGAGACTTATCTGAAAGAGGTAGAAAGTTCCATAGTGTTCTCCCAGGCGAAAGAGGCTTATAACACGCTGGTTACAGATTTAGATGGTTACTGGGATATTGACGCAAAAGTATTGGAATATGCGACATCATCCTCCGATGACGGTTATTTGAAGGCACAGGAGTTTGATACAAACGAACTGTCACCGCAGTATGATAAAATATATCAGGATATGGTAACATTGATGGATCTGAATGTACAAAAAGGAGATACATCAAAAACATCGTTACACAATATGAATCTGTTATTTATGATCGTGATCATAGCAGTGATTGTAGTTTCTATTGTTATCTCGACCCGTATTGGAAATACAATGGCAGAAGATATAGAGAAACCGCTGACAGCTTTGGCTGCCCGCCTGAAATCATTCGCAGAAGGTGATCTTGACAGTCCGTTCCCGGAGAGCGAGGCAGATGATGAGATCAAAGAGATGGTAGAGGAAGCAGAACAGATGGCAAAGAATCTCAACCTTATCATTACCGATGTCGGAGAACTGCTTGGAGAAATGGCAGACGGCAATTATGCCATCGGAACAAAGATCGAAGATAAATATGTCGGAAAATTTGTGGCGTTAAAAGATGCCATGAGAAAAATGAACCGTCAGATGAACAGCACATTACAGCATGTTGAAGATGCTTCAAAACAGGTTTCGGCGGGATCAGAGAATTTGGCAGAATCTGCACAGGCGCTGGCAGAAGGTGCAACGGATCAGGCAGGTTCGGTGCAAGAACTGACAGCAACAATCACCAATATTACGGACAATGTCAGTGCAACGGCAGAAAAACTTGAGGCATCACACCAGAAAGCGCGTCAGTATGCAAAACAGGCAGATAACAGCCGCGAGCAGATGACATCTCTGATGGATGCCATGGGACGTATCAATGAAACATCAACGAAAATTGAAAATATTATTTCGGATATTGAAGATATTGCAAGCCAGACCAATCTGTTATCTTTAAATGCTGCGATCGAGGCTGCACGTGCGGGAGAAGCAGGGAAAGGATTTGCTGTTGTTGCGGATCAGATCAGAAAGTTAGCAGAGCAGAGCGCACAGTCAGCGGTCGATACACGTCAGCTGATTGAAGGCTCCCTGCAGGAGATCGCAGAGGGAAATAAAGCGGCAGAAAGTGCTTCTGTGGCATTAGAGGAAGTAGTTGAGGGTATCAAAGAGATTGCCGAAGATTCAAAGATGCTAAGTGAACAGTCGGCAAGGCAGGCAAAGGCGATGGAACAGGCAGAATCAGGTGTCAACCAGATTTCGGAGGTGGTTCAGTCCAATTCCGCGGCAGCACAGGAATCCTCCGCAACCAGTGAGGAGCTGTCTGCACAGGCGGTATCTTTAAATGAGCTGGTTGGACAGTTTATTCTGAGAAAGGATTGATCATGACAAATATTGAAAAATTCTTAGACATGGTGCAGAAATCAGATAACATTGTATTTTTCGGGGGTGCAGGAGTCTCAACGGAGAGTGGTATCCCGGATTTCAGGAGCGTGGACGGACTTTATAACCAGAAGTATGATTATCCGCCGGAAACGATCTTAAGCCACACCTTTTACATGAGGCATACGGAAGAGTTTTATCGTTTTTACCGTGATAAAATGCTGTGCTTGGATGCAAAGCCGAATGTGACACATCAGAAGCTGGCGGAGTTAGAGGCGGCAGGCAAGGTAAAAGCCGTTATTACCCAGAATATTGACGGACTTCATCAGATGGCCGGAAGCAAGCGTGTTTTAGAGCTGCATGGCAGTGTACACCGCAATTACTGCCAGAAATGTGGAAAAGGATTTGATGCAGAGTATATTTTAAATTCCGGTACAAAAATTCCGCTCTGTGATGAATGCGGTGGAAAGATCAAACCAGATGTCGTGCTCTATGAAGAAGGATTAAACCAGCAGACCCTGGAGGATGCCGTGTTTTATATCAGTCATGCAGATGTGCTGATTATTGGAGGAACCTCTCTGGCGGTATATCCGGCAGCAGGTCTGATTGATTACTACCGTGGTGATAAACTGGTGCTCATCAACAAATCGACGACACCGATGGATGGCAGGGCAGACCTTTTGATCCAGGCGGGGCTTGGTGAGGTGTTTTCACAGATCCCGCAGGCATGAGGAAAGCTGCTGTTTTCTAAAACGGTATATCCGGAGAAAGAAAATGTCATATCTATGAAAAAGGAGTAACGTATGCGTTTACTGATAAAACAGAGAGTTTTTTCCTGGTCAGATACTTACGATGTGTATGATGAAGAGGGGAATGTGCGGTATTTTGTCAAGGCGGAAGTGTTTGCGCTTGGACATCAGATCCATGTATATGATGCTGCACACAATGAGGTCGGTATGATCCGGCAGAAACTATTTAATCTGCTTCCGGTGTTTGAGATTGAAACCGGCGGGATCAAAAGAGGACAGATCGAAAAGCAGTTTACTTTGTTCCGGCCAAAATATGATATCGATTTTAACGGATGGCGTGTGGAGGGAGATTTCCTTGGCTGGGATTACGACGTCTATTCCGGCTGCAGTTCCATTATTCATATTTCCAAGCAGCTGCTCCGCTGGGGAGATACCTATGTGATCGATTTCACCAATCCCGGAGATGAACTGCTTGGAATGATGCTTGTGATTGCGATTGATGCGGCGAACTGTTCGCAGAATAAATAATAAAATAACAAGGAGAAAAAAAGGAAGATTCATGGATAAATATGAAGTAGGCGATGTGGTGCGTTTGAAAAAACAGCATCCATGTGGCAGCAGTGAGTGGGAGATCCTGCGCGTGGGCGCAGATTTCAGACTGAAATGTTTAGGCTGCGGACACCAGATTATGATTGCAAGAAAACTTGTGGAAAAAAATACAAAAGAAATCCGCAAGAAGGAAGCAGAGTAAGAAATGCCGGAAATGCAAAACAAAAAGTCCTTGCATTTCCGGCATTTATATGATAAAATATATTTTCGTGATATATTATTAAATTCCTTGCTCACTCATATGAGAGCGGGCCAGAGACCAAAAGGAGGAAAATTCGCATGAATAAGTATGAATTAGCGCTTGTTGTTAGTGCAAAGATCGAAGACGATGCGAGAACAGCTACCGTAGAGAAGGCAAAAGAGTACATCACTCGTGCCGGTGGTAACGTAACAGAAGTAGAAGAGGCTGGTAAGAAGAAATTAGCATATGAGATCCAGAAGATGTCAGAAGCTTTCTATTATTTTATCCAGTTCGACGCTGCATCTACTGTTCCGGCAGAGGTTGAGCGCGATGTCCGCATCATGGACAATGTTCTTCGTTTCTTAGTAGTAAGAAAAGACGAGAAATAAGATTCTTTGAACTGACAACGGTTTGTTTGATAGAAGAGAGGAATCGTATATGAACAAAGTTATTCTTATGGGAAGATTGACCAGAGACGCAGAGATCCGTTATTCCCAGGGCGAGAGTGCCACTGCGATTGCGAGATTTTCACTTGCAGTAGATCGCCGTTTCCGTCGTGACGGAGATGATCAGAATACAGATTTCATCAACTGTGTTGCATTTGGCAGAACAGCAGAGTTTTTGGAGAGATTCGGACGTAAGGGAACAAAATTCGTTCTGGAAGGCCGTATTCAAACTGGCAGCTACACCAACAAAGACGGACAGCGTGTTTACACGACGGACGTTGTTGCTGAGAACGTAGAGTTTGCAGAAAGCAAGAATGCCAGCGGCGGTGGAGATAACTCCGGTTTTAACCCTTCCGACAGACCGTCACCGAGCAGTGCAGCAGGTGATGGCTTCATGAATATTCCGGATGGAATTGATGAAGAGTTACCATTTAACTAATGGAAATCGTGATGTGAGTTCACATAGCGGTTTACGATAACAACAGGAGGTAATTATCATGGCTTTCAATAAAGCAGCAGACAAAGATGGCGCACCAATGAAGAGACGCCCAATGCATAGAAGAAAAAAAGTTTGCGTTTTCTGTGGAAAAGATAACGTAATCGATTACAAAGATACAAACAAATTAAAGAGATACATCTCTGAGAGAGGAAAAATCCTTCCTCGTCGTATCACAGGCAACTGTGCAAAACATCAGAGAGCTCTTACAGTAGCTATCAAGAGAGCTCGTCACGTTGCATTAATGCCGTACGTATGCGAATAAATTCGCAGTGAGTAAACTCACAGCGAATAAACTCACAGCGAATGACAATATGTGATGAATAAAACACCGTGCAGACGTTTGAAACGTTGGTACGGTGTTTTTTTCATTCATAGGATTCGGGTGTCAAAAGGTGGTTCATAACTTAGCGATTGTCAAATTGCACAAAGCCGAGACTGTTTTTCTTATTTTCGGACAACGGAACAAAACAAGTTCGGTTTTGTGCAATTTGACAGACCCAAAATTGAAAATCACCTTTTGACACCCGAATCTTCATAGGAAATTACGTCATATGAATGAAAAGCCTTCCGGGCGGGATGAGCACTTTGTGGAGGAGAAGATAAAAGTTATTAAGTAGATTTTATGCAATATAAGCAATTTATAAGTAAATATTATTTGCAAATTGGAAAGATTTGTGTTATTTTACTTGGAATAGAGAACTATTGAGAAAAATCTATAAATAAAAACAGCAGGATATTTACCTGCTATTTTTATTTAAAAATGTCTGCACCAGACTTTGCGGGCGTTTGAATTTTTTCGGAAAATATCTTGATAAAAGTTAAAAAAATTGGTATAAATAACTGAAAAATTTGCTTACTATAAAGATAGTAGGGGAAACTAGAGTTATGAGCATGGATGTTTTTACATTAGTTGGAGGAATGACAGCAGAAAAACTGGTGGAAATTATTTCTGAGAGCATGGATGATTTCCTTTATGTATTTGATATACAGAATAATAAAATAGAGATGTCACAGTCTGCAGTGGATCGTTTTCGGATATCAGGCAGATTTTTAAATGATGCTATGAATGATGTTTTGCCCGCAGTATACGAGGAAGACCGCGAGATGCTGACGGAACATTTTGCAGATATAGCTGCCGGAAAAGAAAAATCACATAATCTTCATTACAGATGGCTTGACAAAGAAGGGAAGATCGTCTGGATCAACTGCCGGGGTGTGGTAGTAGATGATGATAAGGGGAAACCGGCCTATCTGATTGGATGCATGAATGAGACAGGCAATTCCCAGAGAGCAGATAATGTTACCGGTCTTCTGGGTGAAAGAGAGTTCTGCGATTACATACGTTCACAAAACAAACCGATTTCTGCAGGATTTTTCATGCGCATAGGCATTGATAATTTCTGGATGGTAAATAATTCCTGTGGAATGGGTTATGGCGATTATGTACTGAAAAAGGTGGCAGACTGTATGAAAGAATCTCTTTCCGGGCAGCAGCGTCTATACCATCTTACAGGAGATCAGTATATCATAGCAGATCTGCAAAGCCATGACAGAGATGAGGCTGTAAAGCTGAGGGAAAAGATCTGTAAAAAAATATATGATTTTATTGTATCTGAGCAATATAGATCAATCTTTACAGTCTCTGTCGGAGTCATAGATGCAGAACATGCCCGGGAAGGCTATGAGGAGTGCAGGAGAAAGTCTGAATTTGCCCTGAAATACGCAAAAGAGATGGGGAAGAACAGTTTTTATTTTTTTCGGCAGGAGGATTATAATGCCTATCTGCGAAAAGAAAAAATAACAGGTGCACTGCGCCGCTCAATAGCAGATCAGTATGAGGGTTTTGATGTGTACTATCAGCCTATCATGGATTGTGCAACAGAAACAATGATCGGTGCTGAGGCATTAATGAGATTTACAATGAATTCAGAAGATGGTGCGGAGGTAATTTCACCGGCAGAATTCATTCCGCTGCTGGAAGAAACAGGACTGATCATTCCGGCAGGAAGATTTGTCCTGAAAGAAGCGGCAAAAATGTACTGCAAGATCCGGGAGTTTATTCCCCGTTTCCAGATGAATGTCAATGTTTCATATGTACAGATTGCACAGGGAAATGTTGAGTATGACATTATTGATGTCATAAAAAAATATGCCTTAAATCCTTCAGGTATCTGCATAGAAATGACGGAAAGCAGATTTATGGATATGACGGTTCCGTTTATCAGATTTCGTCAGAAATTAGAAGACAGTGGGATACATTTTGCAATAGATGATTTTGGGACAGGATATTCAAACTTTCACTGTATCAGTGATATGAACCCGGACTATATTAAAATAGACCGTAATTTTACAGCAAAAGCCATGGACGGACAGAGAGATTACGAACTATTTAAAAATATGATTACAATGGTACACAGCATCAATGTCGGGATATGTGTAGAGGGAATTGAACAGAGCAGGTGGTGTCAGACAATGAAGAAAATGGGGGTCGATCTTCTTCAGGGGTATTTTTATGGCAGACCATGTAAAAAAGATGATTTTATAGAATTGTGTGTATACGGAAAGAATATGGAGAACGGAAAGTGAGATTTACAGGTAAATAAGGGGAACTATATATGCAGACCATTATGAATCAGTATTTATTGTTTATTACAATATGGTGTCTTGCACTCAATACGTATATTGTTTTTTCATCCGGCTATGTGAAGGCACTTGAAAAAAAGAGCAGAGAAGGATGGAAAAGATTATCTATTTTATTACAGTGGCAATGATGTTCTGCGATCTGGACAGTTATATGTTTATCAGTAATAATACTAAATGGGCGTACTGGAACCTGAATATCGTACGTTATGCCCTGTACTGGTTAAAGTTTTTGTATCTGACGGCATTTACAATCTTCATAACAAAAGAAGGCAGAAGATTTGTCAGGGCGAAGAAAGTACTCCTGATGGTGTCTGTCCTGATCGGAATAATTGGCATGGGTTGTACCATACTTCCGGGCATTATGGAAAAGGCTGGATATTTTGAATGTGGCAATTATTCTTCGTATATCGGAATTTATGATACGATCAGAGCACTGGTCATATTAGACATTCTGGTATTATTAACCGTGTTGCTGCTGGGGAAGGATCAATATAGAAAAAAAACACTTTGTCTGTATCTGGGATATGTTTTCATTCTGGCATTCACTGCTATCCTGGATTATGTTATTGATACATGGTATATGCAGAATGTGGCGATATTCTTTTCATCCATGATTATTTTTATAGATAATATGACACAGGTTTCAGATCAATGGCTGGATGTAAAAAAGGAATTGTTGATTTCAGAATATAAAGCGAGCCATGATATTATGACGGGGTTATGGAATAAGACCAGTGGGCTTGACCGGATCAGAGAATATCTGAAAGAGATGTCGGAAAACGATATGGCTGTATTAGGATTCATAGATATTGATAATTTTAAAGCTGTGAATGATACATACGGACATGAAACCGGTGATCTCTGGATCCGTGACATAGCTTCAGTACTGCATGAAATGTGCAGGACGGAAGATGTTGTGTGCAGATACGGCGGCGATGAGTTCATTATTTTTTTGAGGAATATCAGAAATATAGATGAATTGACTGCACGAGTGAATGAGTTTCAGAAAAAAGTTCACGATAAGGCAGCAGAAAGAGAGCAGGATGTGCATTGCAGTATCGGGCTCTATCAGGTTAAAGGAGGGGGGAGAAAGTTGGCTGAATGCATTATAAAAGCAGATGGTCTGCTTTATCAGGCAAAAGAAAATGGAAAAGATACATACGTAATAGGGTAAATGAAACTGAAAGAAAAGAGGTATATGAAGATGAACAAAATCAAAGAACGGATCAGAAACCTGAAGGTTGCAGAAAAAATGAAATTCTATCGGCTGACGATACTTTGCATGACGGTTTTTCTGGTATTGGTAGCACTTATTTCAACACTGACGATCTGGTCAAATGTCAGGGGGATTACAAGAGTGTGGTCGCCGGCGATAGGATACATACAAGAGTTAGAGACACTGACATCAAATTACAGGGTCGAACAGTATCAGCATCTTGTAGAAACAGATGATGCGGTCATGGCTTCCTGTGAAGATGAGATCGAGAGTATATCCGGTCAGATTACAGAGCAGACCAGGGAGTTAGGAAAAATCATTGATTCAAACAAAGAAGCACAGGTAAGAAAAGCAGATTATGATACAGCAAGCTCTGCGTGGAATAACTACAAAGCCATTTCAGAAGAAATAATACAATTGAGCAGAGATGGCAAAATAACGGAAGCATCAGAGATGATGACGGGAAGTGTGTATGAAAACTATACATCATTTAGAGAAACACTTACGGTACTGCGTGATGATTTTCAGGTAAAGCTGGATGCGTCGAAAAAAATTACTAATTTATGCTGTGTAGTTATTTTTATCGTAATTTTTGTAATTGGATTTGCAATTGTCATAGTTTCAACAATGATCGGAGGGATCATTGCAAATTCGATCGCAGAACCGGTAGCACAGATAGAGGCAGCGGTTGAGAGCCTTAGAAAAGGTGAACTTTCTAACATTGAAATGCTTACATATGAGTCGGAGGATGAGTTTGGCTTTACCATAAACAATTTAAGAGAAGCCATGAATATCCTTGCGGATTATGTCCGTGAGATATCATCGGAAGTAAAAAGGATCGCACAGGGGGATCTGACAAGAAACGGTGATGATATCACAGAATTTCTGGGTGATTTTTCGGAATTGAGAGAGTCACTTCTGTACATTTTAAAACGCTTTAACAGTACATTGTCAGATATCAGCAATATTGCGGAACAGGTATCATCGAATGCCAAAGATGTTGAAAATGCATCACACTCTTTATCGGATGGAGCAACAGAACAGGCAGGGGTGATCGAGGAGCTGAATGCGACGATCGATACCGTTGTCGACCTTGCAACGGATACAGCAAAGGAAACAAAGAGTGCATCTGAAAAAGTAAAAGCTTCTGCAGGCAGGGCAAATGAAGAAAAAGAGAAGATGAATGATCTGCTTACAGAAATGGAGCATATTACAGAAATCTCTAAGGAGATCGGTAATATTATTACAGATATCGAGGATATTGCCTCCCAGACAAATCTTCTGGCACTCAATGCGTCCATTGAAGCAGCGAGAGCCGGTGAAGCAGGAAAAGGTTTTGCGGTTGTTGCAGACCAGATCGGAAAACTGGCAGCGGATAGTGCACAGTCAGCTGTAAATACAAGATCTCTGATCGATAAGACTTTGGTTGAGATTGAAAAAGGAAATGCGATTACAAGAACAACAGCAGAAGCCTTTAATCAGATCATTGCGGATATGGAGTCTTTTGCAGAGCTTGCACAAAATACAATGGAAAAAGCCAATTCACAGGCTGAGTCCTTAGAACAGATCGGACAGGGAATTGAACAGCTTTCCGGTGTTGTGCAGGGTACTGCAGCATCTTCAAAAGAAAATACAGCAATTAGTGTTAATCTGGCAGAGGGAGCGTCTAATATGCATGACCGCGTAAATGAATTTAAATTATTTTAATCATGCCGTCAGCAAAAAAATGAAAAGAATCTGACCGCCGCATCTGCAGAGAAAGAAGTAGAAATGACAGAACATTTTAGAGGGAAAAAGATAAAATGGAAAGGGATTCTTCCGGTAATAGTTTTTGTAATTGGAATCTGTATTGTGTATAAAATAGTTTCCTATAACGATCAGACATATCAGGAACAGAAACGCATGAAAGCAGAATTAAATGCGGTAAATTATGCACAGGAGATGATGGCTGATATTCAGGAAGGGATCAGTATCACAGAGATCATGGAGCAGGTTGTGACCAGCTGGAATGGTGATGTGGATTATTTCTCTGCGCTTGCGGCAAATCTGGCAAATGAGAATGTGCAGAGTATTAAAATCGCACCGGAAGGAATCGTGACGAATATTTATCCGGAAGAGGACAGTGAAGATTGGCAGATCGATCTGATAAACGATGAAAAATACAGAAAGATCACCCAGTATGGGATCGATCATGATATGGTCGTGATACAGGGACCAATTGATTTGAAACAGGGTGGAAAGGGGATTGCTATCCGTAACCCGGTTTTTCTGGAAGATGCGGATGGAAAAAAGAAATTCTGGGGACTGACGATCGCAATTATCCGCGTGCCGGATGTGTTTGAAGATTCGATCAGGAAACTAACAAAATTTGGCTACGATTACAAGCTGTCGAAGACATCGTCGCCATTGAGTTCTGAATATGAGGAGATTGACAGTTCCGGCAGGACTTTAGAACAGCCAATCGTCTATCTGTTTGATCAGGGTGGCTGTTCCTGGAAATTGGAAGTAATGCCAACGGACGGGTGGAAGATCAGCCGCAGTTCCCGTGTGATCATTTTCAGCGGAGGCTGTATCGTACTGCTTTTGACCGTACTAATAACGGTATTGTTGGGTCTGGCAGAAAGCAGGAATAAATTAAAAAAATTATCGGATACGGATCCGTTGACAGGACTTTTAAACCGTAAGGGATTTGATGAGCAGGTCGATCGTTATATGAAGAAGCATCCACAGGAGAATTGTGTGTGCGTGGCATTGGATATTGATGATTTTAAGTTTATCAACGATCTGTACGGGCACTCCTGTGGAGACAGAGTGTTACAGCAGATGGCAGAAAGTATGAGGGAAATGTTTCCACAAAATTCTGTTCTGGGGAGAAATGGCGGGGATGAGTTCTGTATGATCTTAAAGAACTGTACCTGTAAAGATGTCGAAGATAAAATCGGACAGTTCACGCAGATGCAAAGGAGTTTCTGCTATGGCGGCAGGGAGTATGAAGTGGGCATTTCTGTCGGCTATGCGGAAGCACCGGTATTTACCGGAAACAGGGCTGATATTTTGCGGAAGGCAGATAATGCACTTTATGAGGTGAAACTTAAGGGAAAACATGGCTGTCTTGCCTATACCAATAATCTGCAGACAGATAAGCGCACACAGCTTGGATTTGCGTTAAATGATATTTCGGATTACCTGCCGGAAGCATTTTTGATCTGTAAAGCGGACAGGGATAATGATCAGATCCTGTTTTCGAGCGTGGAGATGATCCGCCTTGCGGGATGCAGTGACATAGATGATTTCCTGGTTTATACAGGACAGAGTTTCCGAAATCTTGTCGTTGCCGATAAGAGGGAGAGCGTTGTACAGACTGTTATGGAGCAGGTTGTTTCAAAAGAACCGGGTGTGATCGTTGACACAGCCTTCCAGCTTCAGAGAAAAGATGGCATCATAGAATCTGTGGAGGCATTGGGTCGGCTGGTGGAAAACCAATATTACGGCAGGGTATTCTATGTTGTGATCTCAAAAAAAATATGAATATACAGGAGAAGTGAGAGGATTTTGCAATTATGCTGCAGAGTCCTCTTTTTGGTGTGTGTTCCATACATGTATGTTTTGCGGAAGGAAGTATGATCCATATAATGTAACTTACACAGTGGATATTCGCTGTTTATAAAATGTCAACCGTTTAACATAAAATAATGCGCTATAATAGTACTGAATACCTATACGTGATTAGAAATGCAAAAAATGCATTGTAAATATGCACAAAAAACAATGTGATTATTTGAATATAACTGACAAATCGTATGCCAACCGGTTGATATATACGAAAAGTAGTGTTAAAGTAAGGACACAGTAAGGACAGCGATGAAGGACAGCCAAAAAGAATTAGTAAAATGGGAACGGGAAACAATCATATTTTAGAACATGAAAGAGTGGAGGAAAAACAATGAAAGCAGCATCCATGATCATTCCATTCCAGGCGATCATGATCCCGTTAGTTTCCATTTACGGTTCCGGACTTCATATGTTGAACCACAGACTGACACTGATCTTTATGCATACAGGATTTGCAATGAGTATGTCAGTATTCATTTATCAGGGATTTATCAAGAGCGGTATCCCAATCTCACTCGAAGAGGCAGCTTATCTGGATGGATGTACCAATGTACAGACATTTTTCAAGGTCGTATTTCCGCTGTTGAAACCGACCACAGCAACCCTTGTGATCTTAAACGTACTGGCATTCTGGAACGACTATCTGCTTCCGTCACTGGTACTTACCATTGCCCCGATTCTGGTATTATATTTGTTCCTGCAGAAAGAGATCATCGATGGCGTAGTAGCCGGCGCGGTGAAATCATAAAAGAGTATTATTCCTGTGAAGTGACAACAGTGAAATGGTGGTGAGCATAAAAACAGGATTTTATGCAGAAATGGAGATTGATATGAAAAAGTTGGAAAACAAATGTATGCTGATTACTTATTCGGATTCGATGGGACATAATCTGGCAGAAAAGTATTACCTGATGTTTGATTATATGATCAATCATATTTCGGCACAGAGTCCGTATTACAAAGACTTTCTGGAGAAAAAAGATGCATCCGAGTATCATGACCTGTTCATCCGCTACAAAGATTTCTGGGAAAACGGGGAGCCGACCGAGGAGCAGGTGGATGCAATCTACAAAAGAAAGCCGCGTGCGCCGTATGTGGAGGCACATTTTGCAGACGGAACATCAACCGTCATTACTATACAAAAGAAGAGATCGATGCGGAAGTAAAACGTCCGGTCGTGGCAGAACTTCTGCGCATGATGGAGTTCCGTAATGCTCACCCGGCATTCGACGGAACGTTTGAACTGGAAACCTGTGACGATGATAAGCTTGTGATCGTGCGAAGAAACGGTGATGCGTGGGCAAAACTTTCCGCTGACTTTAAGGCGAAGAAGTTTGCGATCACTTATACAGAAGACGGAGAAGTTCACACGTTTTGAAGATAATTGCACAATAGGGTGTCAATGTTATCAGTAGTACGAATAAGAAAAATGCAGGAATATGTTAACTAATGCAAGATAAGTTATGTGTGTACAAGTGCTGGTTAAAAAGGAAAAATATAAGTAGGAGGTTGTAAGACATGGAAAGAGAAATATGCATCAAAAAAGGGTGGCTTTTTGTTCCGGTCTGTGCCACGTATGGCGAACTGCCGTTTGGCGGCAAAAAAAACAACCGTATGCTTGAGATATTCTGCCGGGAGGATAACAGCGAAACAAAGCTGTTTGAGTTTCAGATCCCGGCGGGAGAGGCAGAGGATGAAACATACCCTGTCAGTTATTATGCCCGTTTTCCGGTAAAGCAATTTACCGATAAAACACTAATTCTAAGAGGGGATCTTAGGAAAGCTTTCTTTGACGGAATCAGAAATGAGGACGTACCTGAAACGGAAGAAAAATCTCTCCGTGCTACGCAGGGTGAGGCTTTCCGCCGCCCTTCGATTCATTTTACACCGCAGACCGGATGGATGAATGATCCGAATGGCCTTGTATATGCCGATGGCGTGTATCACTTGTATTTTCAGCATAATCCGTTTGATGTGCAGTGGGAAAATATGAGCTGGGGACACGCGGTAAGCAGGGATTTACTGCACTGGGAGCAGAAGGATGATGTACTTTTCCCGGATGAGACCGGAACGATGTTTTCCGGAAGCGGTATTGTAAATGATCGTAAGATGCTCGGACTGCCGGAAGATGCGCTGGCATTTTTCTACACGGCAGCCGGAAATAATAATAAATGGAGTGCAGGGAAACAGTTTACACAGCGCATTGCATACAGCACCGATGGAGGAGAGACACTCCATAAAATTGACAAAGGTGTGCTTCCGACGGTTTGTAAAGAAAACCGTGATCCGAAGGTGTTCTGGCATGAAAAAAGCGGTGCCTATATCATGACACTGTGGTTAGAGGAAAATGATTTTGGCATTTTTCGTTCCACCGATCTGCTAAAATGGGAACAGACCGACCGCCTGACATTCAAAGAGGCGTGGGAATGTCCGGATCTGGTATGCCTGAAAGATGAAAAAGGAAATGAGACCTGGATGTTCTGGAGCGCAGACGGTTTTTACTTCTGGGGAGAGTTTGATGGATATCAATTTCAGACCGACGGTGTGCGTCATGCGGCATACATCAACAAGATAGCTTATGCGGCGCAGACTTACAGCAATACAGGAAATCGTGTGATCTCAGTTCCGTGGCTCAGATTTCCAAACCGCGGAAGAAATTATACCGGGGCGATGGGACTGCCGAGAGAGTTTTCCGTTGCATATAAGAACGGTGAAAAAGTGCTCCGGCAGGAACCGGTCAGGGAGTATGAGGACCGCAGGAAACTTGTGTATGACAGTACAATGAAAAATGTCCGGCAGCAGGATACTGAAAATGAGACACTGATGGCAGACACCGCGGCAAAAGCTGCAGATGAACATGTGTCAGCAAAGGATTTATTTCAGTGGAAATTTGTGCAGGATACTGCAACAGAAATTCAGATTACCCGTGCACAGTCAGAGGACATTTTAAGTGCCCGCATCAACCAGAAGACTGACTTTGTATACAATGCAAAAACCGGAGAGTTAAAAATCGGTGAAGAAACATTTGTAACAGGTGCCGGAATCCGTGATTTTTCTCTGCTTTTTGATGATGTGATTCTTGAAGTGACAGCAGATTGTGGTACAATCACAGGTATATTCGAACTGCCTGAAACTGCAGAAAGATTTTGCATGGGAAAGGGCAGCATAGAGAAGATACAGGTTTTCGGGGAGGAAGTATGGCAACCTTAAAGGATGTGGCAAAAGAGACAGGGCTTACCGTAAGCACTGTCTCCCGTGTGCTGAATAACCGTGGATATATCAGCGAAGAAACGAGAAAAAAAGTATACGAGGCGATGAAGAAGCTCAATTACCGCCCGAACGAAGTAGCGCGTTCGCTTTCTAAACAGACGACGAACACGATCGGTGTGATCGTGCCGCACATCAGACATCCGTATTTTGCGGAGCTGATCAGTAATTTGGAGAGTCAGGCGTATCATTATGACCATAAGATTTTACTGTTTAACTCCCAGGAGAAAAATGAAAAAGAATGGGAGTACATGGAAATGTGTACGAGCAACCGCGTGGCGGGAGTCATTCTCTGCAGTGGAATGGTCGGCGTGGAAAAGTTTACCGGATTAAATGTGCCGCTGATCACGATCGAGCGTTATCTTGAAAATGGAACAGCGGAGGTGGAGTGTGACAATGAGCAGGGCGGACGTCTTGCAGCGCAGCATCTGATCGACTGCGGATGTAAACATCTGATCCACATCAGCGGTGTCCATGAAACTGCCATGCCTGCGGATGCGCGTGCAGTTGGTTTCCGTGCAGTCTGTGAAAAACAGAAGGTTTCTTACCAGATCGCAGATACCACGGCCTTTGAATATAATCATCTCGAATACCATCAGATTCTCGAAAAACTGCTAAAGGAAAACCCGGATACAGACGGAATTTTTGCCAGCAGTGATCTGATCGCAGCGCAGCTTCTTCAGGTGTGCCATAATTTGAACATTGATGTGCCGTCGCAGATGAAGATCGTGGGTTTCGATGATGTCAATATTGCATCATTAACAACGCCGCCGATCACGACGATCCATCAGCCGATCAAAGAGATGGCAAAAATGGCGGTGGAACTGCTCGTCCGTTCCGGCAACGGGGAACTTGTGCCGAACCGCACTACTCTGCCGGTATCACTTGTAGTAAGGGAGACGACTTGATTCAATATGTATATGAGCCAGATATATAGCAGGAAGGTAAATAATGTATGCGCAAAACCGGCGCAGGAATGGAGGATTTCTATGGAAGAAAAAAAATGGTGGAAAGAAGCGGTAGTTTACCAGATCTATCCGCGCAGCTTTATGGACAGCAATGGTGATGGTGTCGGCGATCTTCGCGGCATTAAGAGCCGGCTGTCTTATTTAAAATTATTGGGAATTGACGTGATCTGGTTATCCCCGGTCTATCAGTCCCCGAACGATGACAACGGTTACGATATCAGTGATTACAGGGATATCATGACGGAGTTTGGTACACTCGAAGATTTCGATGAAATGCTTGCCGAGGCACACAAACTTGGCATTAAGATCGTCATGGATCTGGTCGTCAACCACAGTTCCGATGAGCACCGGTGGTTTGTGGAGAGCAGAAAAAGTAAGGATAACCCGTACCGTGATTATTATATCTGGCGCGAGGCAAAGGATGGAAAAGAACCGAATAACTGGGGTTCCTGTTTTGGTGGATCCGCATGGGAGTACGATCAGACAACAGATATGTATTATCTTCACATGTTTTCCAAAAAACAGCCGGATCTCAACTGGGAAAATCCAAAACTCAGACAGGAAGTCTATGACATGATGACCTGGTGGGGTGAGCGCGGCATTGACGGATTCCGTATGGATGTCATTACGATGATATCAAAAGACCAGCGTTTCCCGGACGGTGTGGTGCATGGCAATGAAAAATTCGGGGATTCTTCTCCTTATGTCAACAATGGCCCGCGTGTGCATGAGTATTTAAAAGAGATGAATGAAAAGGTAATCTCCAGATTTGACTGGATGACAGTCGGCGAGGGTGCCGGAGCAGGCGTTGAAGATGCAAAACGCTATGCCGGAACAAACGAAAATGAGCTGGATATGATCTTTACATTTGAGCATGTCAATCTTGGACAGACACAGTATGGCAAATGGAGTGACGGCAGTTTTGATCTGGTGGAGCTCAAAAAGGTATTTCAGAAGTGGGAGGACGGACTTGAAGGTGTGGCATGGAACAGTCTTTACTGGGATAACCACGATCAGCCAAGAGCCGTGTCAAGATTTGGAAATGACAGTGAGGAGTACCGCGAGATCTCTGCAAAAATGCTTGCAACCTGTCTGCATTTTATGAAGGGAACACCTTATATTTACCAGGGCGAGGAACTTGGAATGACAAACCGGAAATGCAGGGATTTTTCGGAGTTCCGCGATATTGAGATCAAAAATGCATACCGTGATTTTGTCGGGGGCGGCATTTTAGACGAGGAGACCATGTTGAAATTTGTCAATGCCATCGGCCGTGATAATGCAAGATTCCCGATGCACTGGGATGACAGTGACAATGCGGGATTTACGACAGGAACACCGTGGATCTCTGTCAATGAGAATTATAAAAAGATCAATGCGGCAGCACAGGTAAACGATCCGGATTCTATATTTTCCTATTATAAGAAACTGATCGAACTGCGTCATCAGATGGAGATTATTGTGTATGGTGTATACAAGAGTAAGGCGATTGAACACCCGGATGTGTTTGCGTACACCAGAACACTTGGAGATGAGAAACTGTTTGTGGTCTGCAATTTCAGGGAGCAGGAGCTGGATTTTGCCCTGGAAGACGGTTTTACCGGGGACGAGAAAGTTCTGATCAGCAATTATGAGGATGTGGTAAAAACAGAAAATGGCATCCATTTAAGACCTTATGAGGCAAAGGTATTTTACCGAAAATATGCGGTATCTTCTGACCTATTATGACAGGGGATTTTCCGGCAATCCGTATGAGGCGGAGTGCGACAAGACATGCAATTAAAGTCGCAAAAGAAAACGGTGCGATCCTTTCCTTTGATCCGAATATCAGGGAACCGCTCTGGAAAGACATGGAAGATGCAAGAGCGCAGATGGCATATGGCTTATCCGTCTGCGATATCTTAAAAATCTCGGACAATGAGATCCAGTGGTTTTCCGGAAAAGAAGACTACACCGAAGGGATCCACATGCTGCAGCAGACCTATCAGATCCCGCTCATCCTTTTATCCATGGGAAGAGACGGAAGCAGAGCCTATTATAAGGATATGCTGGTTGAAGTTCCTGCATTTTTACAGAAAAACACGATCGAAACCACCGGTGCCGGAGACACCTTTGGCGCATGCTGCCTGCACCATATATTAAAGTATGGCTTAGATAACCTTACAAAACAGCAGTTAAAAGAAATGCTCACATTTGCCAATGCAGCAGCATCCATCATCACAACAAGAAAAGGTGCCCTGCGTGTCATGCCGTCGTTGGAGGAGATTCAGAGATTGTTGTAGGGTTTGGATGTAAGAGTAAAATGTCTAAAGGATTTCTTAAACTTCGCAAGAATGTCTTGGAATTGTGCATGGAATCATATAATATATATGATAAACCAAAACGGTAAGCAGTACGGACAGGTGGAGGACACATGAAAAAGACATTAGGTATGGTATTTTTCCTGACAGTGCTGGCAGGTATGGCAGGCTGCGGACAAAAAAATACTGTAAATACAACAGAGCAAACAGATACTGAGACAGAGAAAACCTTAGAAGAACATTTCTTTTCGGCAGAGCAGGACGAACAAAACTACAATGTGATGGAAGAATATTCTGAGGATGAGGAATATCCGGATCTTGCAGCATTTCTGACGGAGTATTATCAGATTCCGGAAGAAGAATGCAAAGAGACACGGTATTACTATAATTACACGGATCTTAACGAGGACGGAACAGATGAGATCGTAGCGGTCACGATCGGGGATACGACATCAGACACGCGCGGAGATGCGGCACTTGTTTTAAGACCGGATGGAAATGGTCAGTTTGAGATGCTTGGAGCATTTTCAGAAATCCATACTCCGGTAATGATCAGTGAAGACATGGAAAATGACTGGCATACGATCATTTTTCCAATTTATGGCGGTGGACAGGAATCCGGATTTATCAGCGCTGTTTATACGGAAGGAACAGGGTATGAACTTGACGAGGAGAGTTTCGTGCGGGAGGAACCGAAAGTTTCCGGTGACAGGATTTTATCGGATAATCTGATCAATGATATGGATACCGATAATTATCTGACACTTGTTCCGCGGGATACGGAGAGCCAGAACTAAATACGACCGGATCAGGTCACAGACAGGAAAAAGGAATCGGGCAGAATGACTGCAACGATTCCTTTTTTAAAAAATACTTTATCTTAAGAGGGCAAAATGCTATAATTGTTAGCAAAGACTATTCCAGGACGGGTGGAAGAATAAGCGGTGACAGATGCGTTTTTGGTCACGGGTTTCTTTTTATTTAGGAGATTAGTATTATGAAAAGTAATAAAGTAAAGCTCAGAGGAAGACTTCGAAAATCTCTTTACTGGCCCATGTTCATGACGATTCTTCTGATATGTATGAATGTCGTGATCTATATGGATGACATACTTTCAGGTGTGATGTTTTCAATATTTACTGCAATTTATTTTGTGGTGTCACTGATCGTGTATGTGAGAAATAAGCCGGTTTTAGTCAATGAGTTGATCAATTTTGCAACGCAGTACGGAACAGTACAGAGGCAGCTTTTAAATGAATTTGAGATACCATATGCGCTGTTAGACTACAATGCGAAGATTTTGTGGGTGAATGAACAGTTTACAGAACTGACCGGGAAAGATAAAAAATATCACAAGTCGATCACGACGATTTTTCCTTCACTGACAAAGGAATTTCTACAGAAAAATGAAGGGTCAGAATCAGTGAGCCTGAAACTGAAAGATCAGGATTTCCGTGTTTCTTTAAAAAGAATCTACTTTGAAGAGTTAAACAGTGTGGACAGTCTTGTTACGCTCGATGAAAGCAACGAATATCTGACAGCGGTGTATCTTTTTGATGAGACGGAAAAGAACCGTTACATGCGGGAGAATCAGGAACAGAAGATGGTTGCTGGTCTTGTGTATATCGACAACTATGATGAGGCGCTTGACAGCATTGAAGATGTAAAGAGATCGCTTCTGGTGGCGCTGATCGACCGGAAAGTCAATAAATATTTTACGGAACTGGATGCGTTAGTCCGCAAGATTGAAAAAGATAAGTATTTTGTTGTATTAAAATATCAGTATCTTGCAAAACTCCGCGAAGACCGCTTCAGCCTGATCGAGGATGTAAAAACAGTTAAGGTCGGCAATGAGATGGCGGTAACACTCAGTATTGGTATCGGTGCAAATGGCGAAAGCTATACACAGAATTATGAGTATGCGCGTATGTCCATTGACCTTGCATTAGGACGTGGCGGTGACCAGGTCGTTGTGCGTGATGGCGAGGATATCACTTATTACGGTGGAAAGACGCAGCAGGTAGAGCGTAACACCAGAGTTAAGGCGAGGGTAAAAGCACATGCGCTCCGTGAGATCATCGAGAGCAGGGAGCATGTGATCATTATGGGACACAGCATCAGCGATGTGGATTCCCTCGGCGCAGCGATCGGTATTTACTGTGCGGCAAAGGTACTTGGCAAAAAGGCACAGATCGTGTTAAATGAGATCACTTCATCCCTGCGCCCGCTGGTAGAGTGTTTTACAGTGGAAAAGGGATATCCGGCAGACCTTTTTATCAAAAATGAAGAGGCACTTATGCTTACCAATGAAAATACACTGGTGGTCGTTGTGGATGTAAACCGTCCGAGCTACACCGAATGTCCGGAACTGTTAAAGCGCACGCAGACCGTATGTGTATTCGATCATCACAGACAGACAAATGAGGTGATCGAGAATCCGGTTCTCTCTTATGTGGAGCCGTATGCTTCAAGTGCATGCGAGATGATTGCCGAAGTGCTGCAGTATTTTTCCGAAAATATCCGTCTCGCTCCGTGTGAGGCAGACTGTATTTATGCGGGTATCCTGATCGATACCAACAACTTTATGACAAAAACCGGTGTACGAACCTTTGAGGCGGCAGCCTATTTAAGACGTGCGGGTGCGGAGGTGACGAGAGTGCGCAAGATGCTCCGCAACGATATGGCAGCTTACAAAGCGCGCGCGGAAGCAGTGCGTCATGCAGAAGTTTACCGGGGAGCATTTGCAATTTCCATCTGTCCGGCAGATGAGGTGGAGAGTCCGACCATCGTCTGTGCACAGGCAGCAAATGAGCTTTTAAATATTGTGGGGATCAAGGCATCCTTTGTTCTCACGGAATATCAGGGAAAGATTTATGTAAGTTCCCGTTCCATTGATGAGATCAATGTACAGCTTATTATGGAGCGGCTTGGCGGCGGCGGACACTTAAACGTTGCCGGAGCCCAGCTTACCAACTGCTCACTGCAGCAGGCAAAGCATATCATCCAGGATACGATCGATGAGATGTTAAAAGAGGGCGATATATCAGAATAATCAGGAAAGAAGGATTTTAAATGAAAGTTATTTTATTAGAAGATGTAAAAGCATTAGGGAAAAAAGGAGAGATCGTGAATGTCAGCGACGGCTATGCGCGCAATGCGATTTTCCCGAAAAAATTAGGCGTTGAGGCAACACCAAAAAACCTCAATGATTTAAAACTGCAGAACCAGCACGCAGACAAAGTGGCACAGGAGCAGTATGAAGCTGCGTTAGCACTTGCTGAGGAATTAAAAGATAAAAAAGTTACCGTAAAAATGAAAGCCGGTGAGGGCGGACGTACATTCGGTTCTGTTTCCACCAAAGAGATCGCTGCTGCAGCCAAAGCACAGCTTGGCATGGAACTTGACAAAAAGAAAATGCAGCTGCCGGAGCCGATCCGTACATTTGGCGTGACAGAAGTTGCAATCAAGCTTCACCCGAAGGTAACAGGAAAATTTAACGTACATGTAGTAGAGGAATAAGAATGGAAGAAACACTGATCAACCGCACGATGCCGAACAGCCGCGAGGCAGAACAGTCGGTCATCGGCTCTATGATCATGGACAAAGATGCGATCCTCACTGCAATGGAAATGCTCATCAGTGAGGATTTTTATTACAAGCAGTACGGGATTTTGTTTGATACCATGATCGAATTATACAGCAAAGGACTTCCGGTCGATCTGGTCACTTTGCAGAATAAATTAAAAGAAAAAGATGTACCGGCAGAGATTGCGAGCTTAGAGTTTGTAAGAGATCTGTTAAATGCGGTTCCGACCTCGGCAAATATAAAATATTATGCCCAGATTGTAAAAGACAACTCCATGCGGCGCAAACTTATCAAATTAAACGAAGAGATCGAAAACGAGTGTTACATGGGTAAAGAGAGTGTTGAAACAGTGATGGATATCACCGAGAAAAAGGTGTTTGATCTGCTTTCCACACGCGGCGGAGGCGGTGATTACGTGCCGATCCGCCAGGTCGTTATGAATGCGCTCGAAAAGATCGAGAATGCAGCCAAAACATCCGGCACCGTTACGGGAATCCCGACCGGCTTCATTGATCTTGATTACCGCACAGCAGGCTTACAGCCGTCCGATCTGATCCTGATCGCGGCGCGTCCTTCCATGGGTAAAACGGCATTTGTTCTTAACATTGCGCAGTATGTGGCATTTCATGAGCATATGTGCACGGCGATCTTTTCACTCGAGATGTCAAAGGAGCAGCTTGTAAACCGTCTGTTTTCCTTAGAGTCAAGGGTGGATGCACAGGCGCTTCGAACCGGTAACCTCTCAGATTCTGACTGGGAGAAGCTGATCGAAGGTGCCGGAACGATCGGTAATTCGGAGCTTATCATCGATGATACGCCGGGTATTTCCATCGCGGAGATGCGGAGCAAATGCCGCAAATATAAGTTGGAGCATGATCTGAAGCTGATCATCATTGACTACTTACAGTTGATGTCCGGTTCCGGCAGGGGATCTGATTCCCGTCAGCAGGAGATCTCAGATATCTCCCGTTCCCTAAAGGCACTTGCGAGAGAGCTTTCCGTGCCGGTGATCGCATTGTCCCAGCTGTCACGAGCCGTAGAACAGCGTCCGGATCACCGTCCGATGCTTTCTGACCTGCGTGAGTCCGGTGCGATCGAGCAGGATGCCGACGTTGTCATGTTTATCTATCGTGATGATTATTATAACCATGATTCCGAAATGAAAGGAATCTCGGAGATCATCATTGCCAAACAGAGAAATGGTCCGATCGGTACCGTCAACCTGGTATGGCTGCCGCAGTACACGAAGTTTGCGAATATGGAAAAATAACGAAATGCTCAGGTTAGCCTGAGCATTTTGCTGTTGGCAGTAAAAGGTGTAGCTAAATTTTTTGAGTGGAAAATTGCACAAGGCGTATATCCGTTTTGTTCCAATGTCCGAAAATAAGAAAAGCTAAGTATGCCTGCGAGGTGTGTTCACAGAGTGACGTGTACGTCTTAAACGCACCATCCGTGGCGCGTTAAGACTTTTGCTGCCATCCGTGGCAGCAAAACACTGAGCTTAGAACAGGCATACTAAGTTTTTCTAATTTTCTACCAAAGTCACAAAAGAATTTTACGCTTTGTGCAATTTACCAGTCGCTACATTTTGACACACCTTTTACTGCCAACAGCGAATATTTTGCGGTTTCTGTCGGAATAAGACGAGCGATTTTCGTTGTAGGCTGTCTTTTAAATGCTTATAATATAGGTTAGCAGGTGAAAGGAAGGAGAGGAACCGGAATGGAAAAGGTACGTTACATGATTTCCGACGCTGCGAATATTGTAAATGTAGAGTCACATGTATTGCGTTACTGGGAGGATGAACTGGAGCTTAATGTTCCGCGAAATGAACTTGGGCACCGGTATTACACAAAGGAAAACATTCAGGAGTTCCAGAGGATCAAGGAATTAAAAGAACAGGGATATCAGTTGAAAGCGATCCGTATGATCGTACATAATATGTCCCCCGATGCGCAGGAAGAAGTTGGAACCGCGCATACGGGTACAAGACAGGATCTGCACCAGGTCACATGTGCTTCGAGTGAAAAAGTCATAAAACCGGAGCAGCAGTCTGGCACACAGGTTTCACATATGCAGGATGGTTTTGCGATAAGACAGGATCTGCCCGCAGCTGCCGGCAAAAATACGTCATTATCTGCACAGAATGAGAGCCAGAGTGTCCTTGACAATACTGACAAGATGGCGCAGTTCACCGAACTGATGACACAGATCGTCGGAACAGCGATCGCGGCAAATAATCAGGAATTAAGCCGCTGTATCAGCGAAGATGTGGGGGAGCAGGTCATCAAGGAAATGAATTATCTCATGAGAGAACAGGATGAGGCGGACGAGGAACGATTCCGGAAACTGGATGCAGCGATCCGCGGTAACCTGAAAAAGAAAGAGCCCAAAAAAAGATGGGGCAGAAACAAAAAAGAAAAGGCATAAAAAAACGCTATTGCATTGCAGTGTGATCACTGGTGCAATAGCGTTTTATATTATTCTCCGTACCCGAATGCAATAATTTTCTCCTTCAGATCATCAAAATAAGGAAGAAGCTTTGGAATCATGTTCCTGTCCTTTCCTGTATAAAATACATCCGTCATTTAAAATGTCTTTCATCAACAATTCACTTACCCTGTCATTCAGATTAATGATATCCATGTCAAGCAGCGTAAATTCATTGTATTTCAATTCTGCAAATAAGCGGTCAAAGTCATCTGCGCCTTCAATTGCGAGGTCGATGTCACTGTAAGGCCCGTTATCTCCTCTGGCGCGGGAACCAAATAAAATGACTTTATCGACATGATATTTTTTGCAGCATGCTATAATTTCTTCTTTTATTGCCGGATCAAGCTGACACATCGGATCAATAACACTCCATTTCCAAATTTACTATTTATTATAACCGATAGGAAAGGGATATGCAAAAAGAAGATATAAATATAATTTATAACAGAATATACAGCAAAGCCGTTATGTTATCATTGCACTGAAGGACGCAGGGATATTTTATGAAACGTCTTATTTTCCAGAAAAATGTTACAAACAACAGGTGAAAAATAAAGAAAAATGTACGGAAAAATGTTACGGCACACATTGAAAAACTACGGAAAAATGTTAATATTAAAGCAGAGAACAGGAAATCCTAGTATCTGGAGGACAGAAAATGCTGAAAAGAAAAGTATATCAGGATCTTTTGAAATGGAAAGAGGAAGCCAGTGGAAAGGCTTTGTGTATTATAGGGGCAAGACAGATAGGAAAAACAACATTAATTCGTGAGTTTGGGAAAAATGAGTATGAATATTTCGCAGAACTGAATTTTGTGACAGACGAGCGGGCTGCAGATATTTTTAATGGAAAACTGACAGCAGAGGCTATTATTACAAACCTGACAGCATATCTTCAGACACCGTTAGAACCGGGAAAAACACTGATTTTATTGGATGAGGTGCAGGAATGTCCACAGGTACGGTCTGCAATCAAATTCCTTGTAGAGGATGGCAGATTTGATTATATTGAATCAGGGTCATTACTTGGGGTGCGATACAAAGAGGTTGCATCTTATCCGGTTGGCTTTGAACAGATTTTACCGATGTATCCGCTTGATTTTGAGGAGTATTTGTGGGCAAATGGCATACAAGATAAAACATTGCAATATTTAAAAACCTGTTATGACAAGAAAGAAAGCGTGTCTGAAACCGTGCATGAGACACTTTGCAAACTTTTTTACAGTTATCTTGTTGTGGGAGGAATGCCGGAGACCGTGCAGATCTATGTTGATACGCATGATATAGCAAAGGTAGTGCTGAATCAGAGAAGTATACTGGATCTTTACCGGCTGGATATAGCGAAATATGCGTCGGAAAATGAAAAAGTAAAAATCAAAGCAATATTTGACAGCATTCCAGCCCAGTTAAACGAGAAGAATCGGAGATTTAAATTAAACAGTATTCAGGCTTCGGCAAGACTTATCAGATATGAAGACAGTTTTAACTGGCTGGCGGATGCGGGCGTTGCGCTGCCATGCTATAACGTAACGGAACCACAGGCACCATTGCAGTTAAACGAAAAACGTAATTTGTTTAAACTTTATATGAATGATGTGGGACTGCTTTGTGCCTCCTGTATGGAAAATATTCAGTTTGATCTTCTCATGGGAAATGTGGATATCAATATGGGCAGCATTCTGGAGAATGCATTTGCACAGAATTTAAGATCAAACGGTTTTGAGCTTCATTATTATGATTCGAAGAAAATTGGAGAATTAGATTTTGTATTGCAAAAAGGACTTCATACAGAGCTGGTAGAAATTAAATCAGGGAAAGATTTTAAAAAACATCTGGCAATGGATCATGCGATGGAGGTGGAACAATGGAAATTTGAAAAGAGCATTGTTTTTTCAAAATCAAACGTGGAAGAGGATGGAAAAGTCCTGTATTTGCCATGGTATATGATCCTGTTTTTTCAGCAGGAAAAAGAACCGGAAAAAATGATTTATGAAATCGATTTAAGCGGACTTATTTAGGAAAATTCTGCATTCGCTGCCAAAAAAAGGAGCTGTGAAAATCCACAGCTCCTTTTTGGCGGCTGGATGCATCGCATCTAAGCCGCAAGAGTTTTACTCGCAAAAAACTCTTTAAGTATTATTCCTCGCTGATAGCTCCTGTTGGGCAAACCCCTGCACATGTACCACAGCTTACACAAGCGCCTGCGTCGATTACGAACTGGCTGTCTCCCTGAGAAATAGCTCCTACTGGACACTCTGGCTCGCATGTACCACAGCTTACGCAAGAATCAGAAATTACGAATGCCATTTTGTATTCCCTCCTTAAAATAAAATCATAGACTCGCTACCGCTTCAGTAGCTTTAGACTATTTTAATACAAAAAAGAGGGTAATACAAGTCAAAACACGAAAAAACCATGTACAAAAATAAGCACAAAGGAATGTGATAATAAAATAGAGCCGGATATACCCAAACGGTACATGCGGCTCTTTCGACCAATTATTTTTATCAGAATGTAGAAAAATGATACAGCGTCTTGGAATGGAACGGTGCATCCGGGTGTAACACGATACTTGGGAAGTTATCATGGTTGATCGCATCCGGGAAATGCTGTGTTTCTAAGCAGACACTGGTGCGGCTGTCATAGATTTTTCCGTTTTTGCCCGGCTGTTTCATCGGCTGGCTGGCAACATAAAGCTGCATGCCCGGCTGATCGGTAAAGCAGGTCATGCGGATACCGCTTTCTTTGGACTGTAGTACGGCTGCTTCGCGAAGACCGGTTCCGTTGATCACAAAGTTGTGGTCGTAAGTGCCAAATTTGTGCAGCTGGTCATAGTCTGAGTAGTAAGATCTGCCAATCGTGTGCATCACTCTGAAATCAAACGGTGTATTGTCGACCGGGATCAGTTTTCCGGTAGGCGCCTGCGAATCGTCGAGTTCTGTGACTGCGTCTGCATCGATATACAGTTCGTGAGAAAGAATATCACCGCTTCCCTCGCCGTTTAAGTTAAAATAACCGTGGTTTGTGACGTTAAGCAGGGTGTCCTGATCTGCAGAAGCCTCGTATACGATCGAGAGCTCATTGTCCTCGGACCAGCCATAAGTAACGGTCAGAGTCAGATTGCCCGGATAACCTTCTTCGCCGTCGGCGGAAATCATGGTAAGGATCAGTTTATCATCTTTGACTTTTGCGTCCCATGGTTTGGAGGCATATCCGACCAGACCTCCGTGAAGGTGGTTGGTGCCGCAGTTTATGGCAAGCTGGTATTCTTTTCCGTTTAAAGAAAAATGCCCATCTTTGATGCGGTTTGCAACACGTCCGACAACGGCGCCAAGGCTTGCATCGTCATTTTCATAAGCGGACATGGTGTCCATGCCAAGGCAGACATCCGTTGGATTGCCATTGCGGTCCGGAACGACGATTTTTACAAGGCGGCATCCGAAGTTAAGGATCTCTACATAGGCACCTGCCTCGTTTTCAAGATGGTATATATTAATATTTTCTCCTGTGTTAGTTGTACCGAAATCAGATTTTGTAATTTTCATGAAAACCCCTTTCCAAACATAACTGTTTGCAGATGAACAGTAATAATTATGCCACATTTACAGAAACATAGCAAGTTACAGTTCGGGTTTTATGGTAAGTTTGCTGGAAAATCAAGGTACAAATCCGCGAATTATGCACACTCTGTTGCCTATTTGGATAAAATGTGCGATAATATAAATGTTTGGAAAAAATAAGAATTATATTAGAAAAGAAGTAGTGATATATGCAGACAAAATTAATAAAAATAGACGCAGACGATCCGAATAAGGAGGATATGCGGGAGGCGGCAGAGATCATAAGATCCGGCGGCCTGGTAGCATTTCCGACCGAAACGGTTTACGGACTCGGGGCAAATGCACTTGATCCGGAGGCGTCCAAACGGATCTATGCGGCAAAGGGACGGCCGTCAGACAATCCGTTGATCGTTCATATATGCAGATTTGAAGAACTTTTATCCATTGCAAAAGAGGTTCCGCCGCAGGCAAAGAAACTGGCAGACGCGTTCTGGCCGGGACCGCTTACCATGATTGTGTGGAAGAATGAAAAGGTTCCGTATGAGACCACCGGTGGAATGGATACGGTGGCAATCCGCATGCCAAATCATCCTGTTGCGCTTGCACTGATTGATGAGAGCGGTTGTATGATCGCAGCACCGAGTGCGAATACTTCCGGAAAACCAAGCCCGACAGAAGCGGGACATGTGGCGTTAGATCTGGATGGTAAGATACCGATGATACTGGATGGGGGGCCGGTTGGAATCGGCATCGAATCTACGATCATTGATCTGACGGAAAAAGTACCTATGATACTGCGCCCGGGTTATATTACAAAAGAAATGTTAGAGGAAGTGCTCGGGGAAGAAGTGCGCATTGATCCGGGAATCATTGCTGCGGATTCCACAAAGAAGCCGAAAGCACCCGGAATGAAGTATAAACACTATGCGCCGAAGGCAGATCTGGTATTGGTTGAGGGAGAACAGGAGGCTGTTGTTGCAAAGATCAATGCGCTGGTCAGGGAAAAACAGGCGGCAGGACTTAAGGTCGGTGTTGTTGCAACGGATGAGACGGAGTCCTTGTATCAGGCAGATTATGTGGTGACGATCGGAGCGAGAAGCGACGAAGATGCCATTGCCAGACATTTGTACAAAATATTGCGTGAATTTGATGATTGGAATGTGGATGCGATTTATTCAGAGAGTTTTTCGACACCGAGGATTGGTCAGGCGATCATGAACCGGTTAATGAAAGCAGCAGGACATCAGGTGATTCATGTTTGATGGGAGAAGGAAGGATAACGCATGAAACAATATAATCGAATCCTGTTTGTCGCGGAGAACGGAACATGCCGCGCACCGATGGCAGCAGGCATACTTGGGGAGTATGTATTAAAACATCCGGTTGAAATCGGTGCGAGAGGAATGGTCGTTTTATTTCCGGAGCCGCTCAATCAGAAAGCGGAAGCAGTCATGATCAGCAATGGAATCAATCTGGAAGGCTATATGTCGGCACAGCTGACGGAAGAAGATTTTACAGAGGACACATTAGTTCTTGTTATGGAACACGCCCAGTTAGAAAAGGTTCTGGAAAAATACGAGAGAGCCAACCCGGAGAATGTATATGTTCTCACGGAACTTGTCGGAGATGAACTGGAGATTTTAGATCCGTATGGCGGCAGTCTGCAGGCGTATGGACTATGCTATGAAACAATGAGAAAGACCATCAAAAAGCTGGTCACTCTTTTAAATGAAGGAAATAACGAAGGAAGCGAGGAAAATTAAAATGGGAAAAATCGTAGTAATGGATCATCCGTTGATCCAGCACAAAATCGGTATCATCCGCAGAGAAGAAACCGGATCAAAAGATTTCCGCACCTTAGTCAGCGAGATTGCAATGCTGATGTGTTATGAGGCAACCAGAGACTTGAAACTTGCAGATGTGGAGATCGATACACCGATCTGCAAAACGACTGTGAAAGAGTTAAAGGGCAAAAAGCTTGCTGTTGTACCGATTTTACGTGCCGGTCTTGGCATGGTGGATGGTATGCTGGCAATGATTCCTGCAGCAAAAGTCGGACATATCGGACTTTACCGTGATCCGGAGACATTAGAGCCGGTAGAGTATTACTGTAAACTTCCGGCAGACTGTGCAAACAGAGAGGTGTTTGTGGTAGATCCGATGCTGGCAACCGGAGGTTCTTCCTCGGCAGCCATCCAGATGTTAAAGGACAAGGGTGTGAAAAATATCCGTCTGATGTGCATTATTGCAGCACCGGAAGGTGTGAAAAAAATGCAGGAGGATCATCCGGATGTAGATGTATATATCGGGGCTTTGGATGACCATTTGAATGAGCATGGTTATATTTTACCGGGCCTTGGAGATGCCGGAGACCGTATTTTTGGAACAAAATAACAGTACAGGTTACGGAAAGCTTTGGAGGTTGGCATGAGCGGCAAAAGGAAAGATTATATCAGCTGGGATGAATATTTTATGGGAGTTGCAGTACTTTCGGGAATGCGTTCAAAAGATCCGAATACGCAGGTGGGTGCCTGCATTGTCAGCGAAGATCACAAGATACTCTCGATGGGGTATAACGGATTTCCGACTGGCTGCTCGGATGATGAATTCCCGTGGGAGCGGGAGGGAGAGCCTTTAGAAAATAAATATTTTTATACGACGCACAGCGAACTCAATGCGATCTTAAATTACCGCGGAGGCAGTCTGGAGGGTGCAACGATCTATGTTACGCTGTTTCCCTGCAATGAATGTGCAAAAGCGATCATTCAGTCGGGAATCCGCAGGATCGTGTATGACAGTGACAAATATGAGACAACACCGGCAGTTGTGGCATCCAAAAAGATGCTGAATGCAGCTGGGATCGTGCTGCAGCGCTATGAACATACAAACCGCAGGATAGAACTGGAATTATAGCAGGTGATAAATAATAGGATGCCCATTCCGTGAACATCCTGTTATCATGAATAAAAAGAGCATGTATACAGAAATCTGGCATACATGCTTTTTTTCATTCATAGGAAATTACGTCCTATGAATGAAAAAGCCCTCCGGGCGGGATGCATATCTCGCGGAGCAGAAGTTAGCTGTAAACAGCAGGTAAAAATTAAAATATTTATTAGCAAAAAGGAAATATTATCTATACAAAATGACGGATATTTGATGGACAAAATGGCGAAAAATGTTATAATGAATAAAGATTGTACTTTATGGAGGAACGATGTAAGTGAGAAAAAACAGAAAGGTATTTCAGGCACTGACACTGATCCTGCAGTTTGGACTGAATATGATCGTTCCGATCGTGATGTGCACTCTGTTTGGTACATGGATCGGCAGGAAATATGATATGCTCTGGATCGTGATCCCGCTGTTTATCATGGGAGCCCTGGCGGGATTTACCAACATTTTTAAAATGGCAAAAAAGATTTACGGACAGGACGGTGGCAGAAAAAATGTTACGAAGGATCAATGATGCATTGCCGGGACTTGTTTTGGGAATTATTGTATATGGAGTGCTCGTGGAACTGGCGGGTGTCTGGTTTGTCACAGATAAAGTCAGGTACACCACAGGACTTCTGATCGGTATCAGTTTAGCGTGCGGTATGGCAGTCAACATTGCGGCCGTGTTAAGAGATGCGGTGGAACTGTACGGCGAGGACAATGCAAAGAAGAAGATCGTTGCAAAATCGCTGCTCCGCTATGCTGTTGTTGTGATCGTTTTCTTTGTTATGATGAAATGGAATCTGGGAAATCTGGTCACTGCATTTATCGGGGTATTGGGACTTAAGGTATCTGCGTACTTACAGCCCTTTACACATAGAGTAATACAAAAACTGCAAGGAAGAGGTGATGTATCTTCAGACAGTGAAGATAACAATTTCATATGAGGGAGGTGAGAGAGTGAATCACGCAATTCTGATGTCATCCGGAGCCGAAAACATCGACTTTATGATACATGGTATCGTTCAGTATGAGATCTTCGGACACAAAGTCTGGATCACGACATCACATGTCTGCATATTGATCGTTATGCTTCTTATGATGGCGCTTGCCATTGCAGGAAACCGGGCGATCAAACATGCAAAGGAGATCCCCGGGGGATTTCAGAATGTTATCGAGCTGATGGTAGAAATGCTGGATAACATGGTAAACGGCACCATGGGAAAAGTGGCAGCACCGAAGTTTGTCAACTATATCAGTACCATTTTTATCTTTATTCTTATGAGTAATATCTCAGGTCTGTTTGGATTAAGACCACCAACGGCTGACTATGGTACGACACTGGCACTTGGTCTTATTACATTCTTCCTGATCCATATCACGCAGTTTAAGAATCTGCCGATCAGGCAGATCTGGACAGATATGTGTTCCCCATTGCCGCCATGGCTGCCAATCTGGTTTCCAATCAATGTGATCAGTGAGATCGCAGTGCCGATTTCATTGTCCTTACGTCTTTTTGCAAACGTATTGTCAGGAACCGTTATGATGGCACTGGTTTATGGACTGCTGAGCAAAATAGCAATCATCTGGCCGGCAGCACTCCATGTATACTTTGACTTGTTCTCAGGGGCAATTCAGACGTATGTATTCTGTATGTTGACAATGACATACATTGGTCAGAACTACGAACAAGAATAATAATATTTAGGAGGATCTTTCTATGAATATCACAGGACACGATTTAATTATGGCATGTTCAGCTATCGGTGCAGGTCTGGCAGTTATCGCCGGTATCGGACCTGGTATTGGACAGGGTATCGCAGCAGGACATGGTGCAGCAGCAGTTGGACGCAATCCGGGTGCAAAAGGAGATATCATGTCAACCATGCTTTTAGGACAGGCAGTTGCAGAGACAACAGGTCTTTACGGACTCTTGATCGCAATGCTCTTACTGTTCGTACAGCCTTTGGGCTAATGAATGGCGCTCCATTCTTGGAATAAAAAAATTGGAAAGGAGGCCGAACCTTGGAGGAAATGACAAGACTTTTTGGACTGGATTTTCAGTTACTGCATGATGTGGTTTTGATGGCGTTAGCAGTATTTTTCTTATTTTTATTCATGTCCAAGATGCTGTTTGAACCGGCACGCAAGCTGCTGAATGACAGAAAGAACCGTATCGCAGCCGATATCAAGACGGCTGAGACGGACAAACAGGACGCAGCAGCACTCAAAGCAGAATATGATGCGAAGTTAAAAGAAGTCGATAAAGAGGCAGAGCAGATCTTAAGCGAGGCCCGCAGGACGGCGCAGAAAAATGCAGCCCGCATTGAGAGTGACGCAAAAGAAGAAGCGGCACGCATCATAAAGAGAGCCAACGAAGAAGCAGAGCTTTCTAAGAAGCGTGCAATGGATGAAGTAAAACAGGAAATGATCACAGTTGCATCCATGATGGCGGCAAAAGTTGTTGCAGCAAATATCGATGCGACCGTGCAGGATACGCTGGTAGAAGAAACATTGAAAGAAATGGGTGATTCGACATGGCAAAGCTAGTATCAAAAACATACGGTGATGCATTGTTTGAAGTTGCTTTAGAGAGCGGAAGGATGGATGAATTCCGGGATGAGGCAGTGGCAGTAAAAGCCGCTTTGAATGAGAATCCTGAGCTCTTCAAATTAATGAGTCATCCAAAAATCGTTAAAGAAGAAAAAGTAAAAATCGTAGAAGACATATTTGCAGAAAAGATTTCCGCGGAGTTTGTTGGACTGCTCCGCCTGATTGTAGAAAAAGGTCATTTCGCAAAAGTGGATACGGTGCTGGATTATTTCATTGACTGTGTCAAGGAGTATAAGAACATCGGAACCGCTTATGTGACATCGGCAATGGAATTATCCGAAGCGCAGAAAGAAGCAGTGGAGAAACGATTGTTAGAGACTACAAAGTATGTGAAATTTGAAATGCATTATGCAGTGGATTCCGCACTGATAGGCGGAATGGTGATTCGCATCGGCGACAGAGTCGTTGATTCCAGTGTCCGGACAAAATTAAATGATCTGGCACGCGAATTGTCAAAAATACAGTTGAAAGCAGGTGAATGCGCTTCATGAATTTAAGACCAGAAGAAATAAGTTCCGTAATTAAAGAACAGATCAAAAGGTATGCAGCGCAGTTAGAGGTAGCTGACGTTGGTACCGTTATTCAGGTAGCAGATGGTATCGCACGTATTCACGGTCTTGACAACGCAATGCAGGGCGAGCTTCTGGAATTTCCAGGAGAAGTATATGGAATGGTATTAAATCTTGAGGAAGACAATGTTGGTGCCGTACTTTTAGGTGCGCAGCGCAATGTCAACGAGGGTGATACCGTAAAGACCACCGGACGAGTCGTAGAGGTTCCGGTCGGTGACGCCATGTTAGGACGAGTTGTCAATGCGTTAGGACAGCCGATCGACGGCAAAGGACCGATCGAGACAGATAAATATCGTCAGATCGAGCGCGTCGCATCGGGTGTTATTTCCAGAAAATCCGTAGATACACCGTTACAGACCGGTATCAAGGCGATCGATTCCATGGTGCCGATCGGACGTGGACAGCGTGAGCTGATCATCGGTGACAGACAGACCGGTAAGACAGCGATCGCGATCGATACGATCATCAACCAGAAGGGACAGGGCGTAAAATGTATTTACGTTGCCATCGGACAGAAGGCTTCCACTGTTGCCGCTCTGGTAAAAACATTGGAAGAATTTGGGGCAATGTCCTACACGACAGTGGTTGCTTCCACTGCGAGTGAGCTTGCACCATTACAGTATATTGCACCGTATGCAGGATGTGCGATCGGTGAGGAATGGATGGAGAACGGAGAAGATGTTCTCGT
>CAKREH010000012.1 GCA_934317215.1 uncultured Roseburia sp. | reverse complement strand
TTCTCCCAAAGTCACAAAAACAGTCTCGGCTTTGTGCAATTTGACAATCGCTAAGTTATGAACCACCTTTTGACACCTGAATCTTCATAGGAAATTACGACCTATGAATTTAAAAGCCCTCCGGGCAGGATGCGCATCTCGCGGAGCAGAAGTTAGCTGTAAACAGCACCGCCAGGGCGCGAAAGAGTCGCAAGCGACTCTTTATTCTAGTGGAATGCCGGGGAAGATAGTGATTTTCAATTTTCTGATAACACAGTCATGATATATTTTCTCAAATAAATGTTGTAATTACAACATACAATCTGACCGAAATAAATTAAAATGATTAAAGGGTCAAAAGGTATCATTAATATAATACCAGAGACAAGGACATCAGTGTGAAAAATAAGATTTTTCACACGCAGGATTTGTGCTTGCGCACAAACTTAAGATGCAAATGAAAACATTGTTTTCATTAGAAAGCAGCGTAAGAATGGAGGTTTTCATGAAACAGTTAGAATTAAACAACAGAAAAGTGGCAGTGATCGGATGTGGATTTGTAGGAGCGACATCAGCGTTTGGACTGATGCAGAGCGGTCTGTTTTCCGAGATGGTTTTGATTGATGCAAATACAGAGAAAGCGGAAGGGGAGGCAATGGATATTTCCCACGGAATCCCATTTGCAAGACCGATGAAAATTTATGCGGGCGGTTATGACGATATCATGGATGCAGCGATCATCGTTGTGACAGCCGGTGCAAACCAGAAACCGGGTGAGACGAGGCTGGATCTGGTTCAGAAAAACGTCGGCATTTTTAAGAGTATTATCCCGGAGATTGCAAAAAGAGATTATCAGGGAATCCTGCTTATCGTATCGAATCCGGTAGACATTCTTACATACACAGCCCATAAGCTGAGCGGTATGCCGGAAAACCGCGTGATCGGTTCCGGTACGGTGCTTGACACGGCACGTTTAAAATATGAGCTGGGAGAGCATCTTGGCGTGGACAGCCGGAGCGTGCATGCATTTATCATCGGGGAGCACGGTGACAGTGAGATCGCGGCATGGAGCAGTGCAAATGTATCGGGAATCCCGTTAAATACATTCTGCGAGATGCGCGGACATTTCAATCATGACGATTCGATGGAACGCATTGCTGCAAATGTGCGCAACAGTGCCTATGAAATCATTGCAAAGAAAAATGCGACCTATTATGGAATTGCGATGTCTGTAAAGAGGATCTGCGAAGCAATCGTGCGCGATGAGAAGTCCATTCTTCCGGTTTCCGGTATGATCCATGGAATGTATGGTGTGGAGGATGTTGTTTTAAGTATGCCGGCGATCGTTGGAAAAAACGGAATTGAGAGACAGGTTCCGATTTCTTTAGATAAGGATGAACAGAAACAGCTTCAGAAATCAGCACAGATCTTAAAGGAGATGGCAGAGCAGGTTTTGTAATTTTTGAATACATTTACAGTTAAACAAATACGAAAAGCAGCTGCAAAAATGTGATAGATTTTGTAGCTGCTTTTTGTGCTATTTGCCAATCAAAAATTTAAGATCCACCTTTTGACACCCTAATCTAATAAAAGAAAAAAGTACGTTCCTGATGAACATGGGAAAACAGCTAAGTTTGAAGAATGGGCACAGGACAGCCAGACAGGTAAGCAGTGCATCAGCTTTTTCTGTACGGATGGACGGTACATACAGTGTGTTGTGGGAAGAACTTAAAAGCTGGTAAAGTACATGGTCGACTACAACAAGGTTTTCCTCTTTTATTGCGGAAACTTCTAAAAAATCCCGTACATATCGTATATCAGCGTGAAGTGTGGAAAGGAAATCCTTTTTTTCGCAGTTTTTGGTATCTAACAATACGAGTGTGTATGGCTTTTTGGAAAAATTACTATCACCGATCTGATGAAACAGCTCGGAAGAAGTATGCAATTTTACATATATCGGACTCAAGATATTGTTTTGCGGTTGGCGAGAAAGAACTTGTGCTTCGCCTCAGGATGTCTAAAGAAGATGATGGAGCGAAGGTGTATTTGATTTACGCACAGAAATATGATTTTACATTAAAACGTCAGAAAAAAGGATGGAAGTGTGTTACAGGGATTGACGGATGGAGACTGGATGTTTCGGATGAAGTTTCACATGACTTCTGGAGAAGATTCAGAAAGGAAGTAAAAAAATCAATCCGGGCTGTGTCATTATTGGAGAAAACTGGCATGATGCATATCCTTATCTGCAGGGAGATCAGTACGACAGTATTATGAATTACTCTTTTCCGAGGTTGGATGTGACAAGATTTCAGGTGTTTACAAGGATTAATCTGCCATTATCAAAACCGATCATTGTATATACGGCGTTGACATCTTTTACATGGCCGTGGAGCGATTTTATTTTACCGAAACTCCTGCTGAAAGAAAAGGATCTTTACACCGTTGCAGTTGGACTGATGAACTTAGATGAAACGGAGTTTGCAAGATTCGCAGCCGGAAGTGTTTTTATTGCAGTTCCGATCGTTATCCTTTATTTCTTTCTTGTAAAAAATATGGTGAACGGCATGGCGCAGGGAGCGGTAAAAGGTTAGATACGGTTTACAATCAGTTATTGTTGAATCCGTTTTTTCATGTTAAAATGGGCGCAGGCATTGCAATGACATTTCCTGAGCAGTTTAAGGGATGACAAGACTTTTCGGAAGAAAGTGCCTGTGACAGGATGTTTACGAAAGAAAATGGAGGAACGGGATGAGTAAGGGAATCGCGGGAAAAAATAACTGGGCATTGTTTTTACTATTGCTGGCAGGGATCGTACTTGGAGGTTTTATCGGAAGCCTTGCAGCGGGAGTGCCATTTTTAAGCTGGCTGAACTATGGGCAGACATTTGGATTTGCAAATCCGATCGTGCTGGATCTTGGAATCCTGGTCATTACATTCGGACTCAGTATCAAGATTACGATTGCAAGCATTGTTGGTGTGCTGATCGCTATTATTATTTACCGTTTTTTATAAAAGACCGAAAAAAATGCAGGAACAGAGGTGTACCTGCATTTTTTTGTTCAGTATAATGGAATATTTGGGGATAACAGGTTCTTGTCCGGCAAAATTGCCTGTGCTATAGTAAAGAAAACAGTATTTTGTAAAAAACAGCGCAGGAAAGGGGAAAACAGTATGAAAAATCTATTACTGAAAAAAGCGGTAATGCTGGCAGTTGTTATCTTTGGCATTGGTTCGGTAAATTGTTATGCAGGTACCAGCCAGGGAATCAATGTTAATTATCACAGTCAGCAGGAAATCAAGGATTACCTGAAAAGTAAAAATGTGGATGTTGATGCGGAAACAACTTATAGTAAAGCTGCATCGGATGTAGTGCCATATGATGCAGGTGAAATCAGTGAAGACAGTCAGAAAACGGCATTAAATACGATGAATGCCATCCGGTATATAGCGGGGATCGATCCGGTAGGACTTGATACTGACTATATAAAAATGGAACAGGCGGCAGCTCTGGTTAATTCTGCAAATGGAGAATTATCACATTTTCCGTCGAAGCCGGAAGGTATGGACGACAGTCTTTATAACCTTGGTGCAAAAGGTGCGTCCAGCGGAAATCTGTCGTATGCAAGCTGGAATTGCGGTCTGGGATATCATCTGGTAAATGCATGGATGAATGATGGCGACAGGTCTAATATAGACCGTGTCGGACACAGGCGTTGGATTTTAAATCCGCCGATGGAAAAAACCGGGTTTGGCTGGGTATATGGATCACATGGAACTTATGCGGCGATGTATGCATTTGACAACTGGTATGAACCGACGGATTATTATGGTGTGGCATGGCCGGCCCAGAATATGCCGGTAGAGTTTTTTGGCAGCAGTTATCCATGGAGCATCAGTATGGGAAAATCTGTGAGTGAATCTGATGTAACAGTAACGCTGGTAAGGCAGTCGGATCAGAAAGCGTGGATTTTTTCAGAGAAAAATGCCAATGGATATTTTAACGTGGAAAACGGTAATTACGGGCAGACCGGATGTATTATTTTCCGCCCGGAAAATATAAGTTATAAGTCAGGGGACACATTTACCGTTAAAATAACCGGTTTAGACCAGGAAGTATCCTATGAAGTGAACTTTTTTGCTGTAAAGCCAACACAAAAACCGGCAGAGAACCCGACGAAGAATCCTACAGAGAACCCGACAGAAAACCCGACGAAGAATCCTACAGAGAACCCGACAGAAAACCCGACGAAGAATCCTACAGAGAACCCGACAGAAAACCCGACGGAGAATCCTACAGAGAACCCGACAGAAAACCCGACGGAGAATCCAACGGAAAATCCGACGGAGAATCCAACGGAAAACCCGGCAGAGAATCCAACAGAAAAACCAACGGAAAATCAAAAAGAAAAGAAAAAACAGACGATCACAGCAAAAAATATCACAAAAACCTTTACTGCTAAAAAATTTTCAATTAATGCAAAAACAAATGGAAAAGGGAAAATGACTTATAAAGTTGCAGACAAAAAGATTGCAGCAGTAAGTAAAAGCGGTGTGGTCACACTTAAAAATTATGGTAAGACAAAAATTACGATCCGTGCAGCCGCAAGCGGTAATTATAAAGCAGCTGAAAAAAGCATTACACTGACTGTTAAGCCGGTAAAAACAAAAGTTACTTCGCTGAAATCAACTGCGAAAGGCAGTATTACGCTGAAGTGGAAGCAGGATAAGAAAGCGGGGGGATATATCATTCAATATTCTGCCGACAAACATTTTAAAAAGAATGTGAAAAGCACAACAGTTTCAAGTAACAGGACGACATCAAAGAAGATTGGAAAACTGAAAGCCGGTAAAAAATATTATGTCAGAATCTGTTCTTATAAAAAATCCGGTGGAAAGAATATAAAAGGTGCTTACAGTGACGTAAAAACCGTAATAACAAAAAAATAGACAAGAAAACGATACTTAGATGATATAAATTTTTTGTGAAAAATGAATAATTGAACCTAAAATCCTGCAAAAAATAGCCTATTACACTGTGAAACTTTAATAATTTAGTGAAATAAAGAAAAAAATATTGCACATGGATTCATTTTATAATAAAATAAGTGTGTCAAAACGAAACCAGCGGGAGAACCGTTAGGAGCATGCAGTGTAAAGCGCATTGTATGAAGTATATACTAAATTAAGCAAGGAGAGATTGTAAAATGGGATACGTTGATGAAGTACTCGAAGTAGTAAAGAAAAAAAATGCAGATCAGCCTGAATTTTTACAGGCAGTAACAGAGGTTCTTGATTCTTTAAGACCTGTTATCGATGCAAATGAAGAGTTATACAAAAAGAATGCGATCTTAGAGAGAATTACAGAGCCGGACCGCCAGATCATGTTCCGTGTTCCGTGGGTAGATGACAATGGACAGGTTCAGGTAAACAGAGGATTCCGTGTACAGTTCAACAATGCGATCGGACCGTACAAGGGAGGATTGAGACTTCATCCGTCTGTAAACCTTGGTATCATCAAATTCCTGGGATTTGAGCAGATTTTCAAAAACTCACTTACAACACTTCCAATCGGTGGTGGTAAAGGTGGTTCTGATTTCGATCCTAAGGGCAAATCAGACAGAGAAATCATGGCATTCTGCCAGAGCTTTATGACAGAGCTGTCAAAATACATCGGAGCAGATGTTGACGTACCTGCCGGAGATATCGGAACAGGTGCAAGAGAGATTGGTTTCATGTTCGGTCAGTATAAGAGAATCCGTGGTTCCTTCGAGGGAGTCCTTACAGGAAAGGGACTTACCTATGGTGGATCTCTTGCCCGTACACAGGCTACCGGATATGGTCTGTTATACCTGACAAACGCTTTATGGAAAGATCACGGTATGAGTCTTGAAGGCAAGACAGCTGCAGTTTCCGGATCTGGTAATGTAGCTATCTACGCAATCGAGAAAGCACAGCAGTTAGGTGTTAAAGTTGTAACATGTTCTGATTCTACAGGCTGGATCTATGATCCGGAGGGAATCGACGTTGCATTATTAAAAGAAGTAAAAGAAGTAAAACGTGCACGTCTGACAGAGTACGCAGCTGCAAAATCATCTGCAGAGTACCATGCAAAACAGAATGGTGAGCACGGTGTATGGCAGTACAAAGTAGATTTAGCTCTTCCATGTGCTACACAGAACGAGTTAGACCTTGAGGATGCTAAGATGTTAGTTGCAAACGGTGTTACTTCCGTAACAGAGGGTGCTAACATGCCTACAACACTGGAAGCTACCAAATACCTGCAGGAAAACGGTGTATTATTCGTAGGTGGTAAAGCTGCCAATGCCGGTGGTGTTGCTACATCTGCACTTGAGATGAGCCAGAACTCCGAGAGACTTTCCTGGACATTCGAAGAAGTGGATGGAAAACTCAAAGGAATCATGGAGACGATCTACGCTAACATTTCTGATGCTGCAAAGAGATACAATGCAACAGTTGGTGGACAGACTGACTATGTTGCCGGTGCAAATATTGCCGGATTTGAGAAGGTTGTAGATGCTATGCTCGCACAGGGTGTTTGCTAATTAAGAATTTCTAAGATAATATAAGATATTGAGAAGTCCTGGAAATGTTGAATTTCTGGGGCTTTTCTTTATGTACTGAAATGACAAAAGAATTGTCAGAATATTCATAAATAGAAGATAATTTACGTTGTGTATCCAGCAATCAGTCTTGATTTATTGTTTTATATCTTGTTCACTTCTGTAAGAAGTTCTTCTAAAGTCTTATGGGTGTATGTTCCTTTGGTGGTGTCGTTCTTCAATTGATTATTTGTGGAGTGTCGACCATCTTCGCAGAGGAAAGCCAGACGAAAATGCTGCCATTAATTTTTAGCACGGAAGAAGGAAGAAGAAAAGATGTTCCTGCTAAAATTTTGGCTTCTTTTACATTCACTATTTTCATTTTTATGTGGTTTGTGTTAGTCAATTTAGTCTTATGCTGGATGATATATGGTTTGAAGGGATTTGAAAATATATCCTGGATGGTACTTTCTCAATATATGCTTCAACCTGTATTATTTTTGAAATATCTTGGCATTTTATTAGGATTAGCTTTTCAGGCGCTTTTATCGTTATGCGCCATTACACTATGCGTTTCTGCATATCAGGATAGCTCTTTTAGCGCAGTGATTATTGCGGCTGTATGTTGGGGACTTCCTGTATTGATAAGGATGTTTTTCGGGGGAATCATTTGGCTTATAGTAGATTCTATGTCGATTTTTCTTGTCATGCCGGGAATTGTAAATGACATATATGAGATATGGTATATTGTACTGGGAATAAATATTTGTTTTGCCATAGGGTGTTTGGTAAAGAGATTGGTATCTTATAAGACAAAACAATTTGCATAAAAATAATTGGCTTATTGATAGCCCGACATTTCTATATCTGAAATTGTGTTTATGTTACTTGATAAAAAGAAGTAGATGTATCTTGGCATCTACTTCTTTTTCTTCCTTAATCTTGATGTAATTTAAAATCTTTTAGAATCAGCTTCTCGGTAATTTGAGAAGATTGTCCGAAGGTGTGTCATTAGGTTCGGAACGAACATATTTTTCATAGTTAGAACTTAATGCTGGAATCAGATCCGGATACGGTGAAATATCCACGTATATGCTATTTGGATGGGACTTAAGGTGATCATATATATCGGCCTTTTTATAGTATCCGGGATTGGAACAGCCCTCGATATAGATTTGATCGATTTCTGTTGTTTTGGTTGAATTTGCACAACCGGGTTTCATTTTTTATTGGAATTTTTGTTTCTATACTCAATATAACAGCAATAAGAATAAAAGTCAAGATAAAATTTGTCCCAATATTGACAAAAATGTCCCATGGTGTTAAAGTGTTTATATAACAAAGAAGAATTAGGAGTGGAGCATATGAAAAAAAAGAGCGTTATTAATTTAATTAAATATCATGCAGAGAGTAATGATGCTGGTTTTCGAAGTGAAGCTTATGAAATAGCAAAAGATTTTGATCAAGCAGGAGACTATCAGCTTGCAGAATATATTATGGCATTGATGTCAAATGCTAATACCTTTATTCCACAAATGAGCGAGAATGAATCCGCAATGTTTGAAAAAGTAGAGAAAATAAGTGATCCTTTGTGGTTGCCGGATGACGTTACGCAGGATTTGTTAGGAATAGTGCATGCGGTAGCGCATAATGCAGGAATCAATAAATTTCTTTTTCAAGGTGCACCAGGAACAGGTAAAACCGAGGCTGTTAAGCAGTTAGCACGAATATTGGAAAGAGAAATTTACATGGTTGATTTTTCTGCCATTATTGATAGTAAAATGGGTCAGACACAGAAGAATATGTCAGAATTATTTAAGGAAATAAATGGATTCGTTCATCCGGAAAAGGTAATTATTCTATTTGATGAAATAGATGCAGTTGCGCTAGACAGAACAAATGCAAATGATTTACGCGAAATGGGAAGGGTAACTTCATCATTACTTAAGAATTTGGATCGTATGGATGAAAGAATAGTTTTAGTGGCTACTACCAATTTATTTGAACATTTTGATAAAGCACTGATAAGACGTTTTGACTCCGTTATTGATTTTAACAGGTATTCAAAAGAAGACTTGATGGACATTTCAGAAGAGTATTTGAATAAGTTTTTAACGAAATTTAATTTAGCTAAAAAAGATATTAGATTATTTAGAAAAATTATGATGCTGCTTTCACCATTACCGTACCCCGGAGATTTGAAAAATCTGATTAAGACAGCAGTTGCATTTAGCAATCCGGATGATGAACTTGACTATTTCAGAAGATTATATTATATGGTTACCGGTGAAAAACCGGAAGATATCAAGAGATTGCAGGAACAGAATTTTACAGTAAGAGAAATTGAAATTTTGAGTAAAAAACCGAAGAGTAGTGTTGCCAGAGAATTAAAGGAGATGATTGAAGATGAATAATATATTGCAATTAAAAGGTCAGTTTCAAAAACGAAAAGCACCAAGTGGTTTTGGACCTACTAATTTACCGAAAGGGAAAAGTATTAGTGCTGAGCATGTTCTGAAGTTGAAAGATCAGTTACAAGATATTATTTTGTTTTGGAATCAAGAAAAAACCATCAATGGAGCATTGGTTAGTGTGCATTACAGAAAAGTTGTTGCGAAGAGCAATCGCCTTCAATTATTACTGTCAGATGGGGGAAAACATCCGAACGAATCTGTAAGAGGTTCAAAATTTTCACAGGGCTATAACGAAAAGAATGAATGGGTTCAAAAGCATGTGTTTATCTATTTCTTGTCTATCGAATCTTTGCAGAAATCGGTAGGGCTTTTGGATAAATGTGCAGCTACGATTCAAAACTTTTACAATGGAAATATATCAAGCGATGATACAGAACTTATTAATTCGGGGACATACAATGATGGCATTATGCATAAAAATCCCTTTTTAAAAACACTTGTAGACTGCTTCTATGTGGAGGACTTTCGTATAGATCGTGCTCCTAAAACAGCGAGTGAGCAATCTATTGTAACTATATACAAAACAGGTGTTGACACGACAGAGTTGTTAAGCAGATTAGGCATAAATATGATTAGTGCCAAAATGATAGATGAAACAACTTTGCGGATGGAAAAAGAAGAGATAGATATTTTATGTGACAAAGCTCCCTATTTGATTGCAATGAGTGTTAAGAACTTTGCAGAGATTGACTATGATATAACAGATAGCGAGGACTATGAAGAACAATTAACTATTGTAAAGCCTGGAAATGAGCCGGTTGTAGGAGCTATTGATACCCAATTTGATAAAAGGGTATATTTTGGTGATTGGGTAGAGTATCAGAAATGTATAAGTGATGATATTGAATTGCATGCAGAAGATTATTTTCATGGTACTGCTGTAACATCAATTATTGTCGATGGCCCATCATTCAATCCAAACTTGCAGGATAATTGCGGTAATTTCAGAGTTCGCCATTTTGGAGTGGCTACAGCAGGCAGATTTAGTTCGTTCGCAATATTGAAGCAAATTCGCGATATTGTTCGAAAGAACCGCGATATAAAAGTGTGGAATTTATCATTGGGTTCTGCAATGGAAATTGATGCAAATTTCATATCCCCTGAGGCTGCTGAATTGGACAAAATTCAGTATGAGTATGATGTTATTTTTGTAGTTGCGGGTACAAACAAGAAGAAAAATTCAAATGTTAACAAAATAGGTGCACCGGCGGATTCACTAAATTCTCTGGTTGTGAATGCGGTGGACTTTAGTGGAAAGCCGGCATCTTATACTCGAAGAGGGCCGGTATTATCTTTCTTTTATAAGCCGGATGTGTGTTACTATGGTGGAGATGGACCGGATAAAATTGTGGTTTGTGAACCTTTAGGTAAAGCAACTGTAACAGGTACATCTTTTGCAGCACCTTGGATAACCCGTAAAATGGCATATCTTATTCATGTTATGGGATTAAGTCGTGAAGTAGCAAAAGCTTTAATGATTGATTCTGCAGCGGGATGGGATCGACAAGATACCATAAAGTATGAAAAAGGATATGGTATTGTACCGAAAAGGATTGAGGATATTTTGTATTCTCGAGAGGACGAGATTAGATTTATTATGTCTGGAAGCATTGATGAGTATGAAGTGTATACTTACAATATTCCAGTACCACAGGATATGAATGCATATCCTTTCTTTGCAAAAGCCACGCTTGCTTATTTCCCACAGAGTGATAGAAATCAAGGAGTAGATTATACATCAACGGAGATGGATATTCATTTCGGAAGAATTGCGGAGCAGAAAGGAAAAGCAGTAATTAAAGCCATAGATTACAATAAACAAGCAGAAGAAGGGCTTAATACGATTTATGAGGAAGATGCACGTAAATTGTATCGTAAGTGGGATAATGTCAAACATATTAGTGAGGCATTGAAGGAAAATGGACGTCCACGTAAGGCTTATCAATCGGGCATGTGGGGGCTGAGTATTAAAACAAAGGAACGGCTTGATCCGAAAGCTGGTAGAGGGTTGCAGTTTGGAGTTGTTGTAACTTTGAAGGAAATGAATGGAAAAAACAGAATTGATGATTTTATAAAAATGTGTATGATGAGAGGATGGGTGGTTACCAGACTTGATGTACATACACAAGTTGATGTTTATGTCAAAGCAGAGGAAGAGATTACTTTTGAATGATTTAACAGCAGAAAGGGGGTATATAAATATGAGTACACACCGGTTTGATTTAAGTTGCTATAAATATCTTCGTGAAAAAATGTATAAGTTTCATTTTAATATGTATCCTTTTTCTTTTAATTTTCGTGGTAATAATTTTTTTATTGCTGCTTATGCCATTACAGAAGAAGAACGAAATTATTGCCCAGAATATGCACTTTTCCGACTCCTATTTATGAAACAACATAATTTAGATGACACGTATGAACTATATATAAACTCTATTGGGGTATTAGAATATGATCCTACAGGGCTGAGAAATTATTTTGATATTGCTTTTGATCCAGAACATTGCTATCGATTATCTATAATGCGTCTTCCTCAACCCAAAAAAAGAAATGCAAACAAATATCAACTTGCATTAAAAGTATTTCCTCATGCATCAAAACAATATGAAGATGCAATGGATGTTACTTATTGCTTCACAGACAATCCTAATGATGAGGTACCCGAAGACGTGGCAATAGAACGTTTTATTCAGAATGAACAAAAGCGAAAAAATAAATTACACGGTTGTTGTCTCTGTGATATTGTAGTCAATATTTCTTTTTGTAAAATAAATGATAGGAGTATCCGTCAGAAGATAAAATATAGCTAATTCCGTTTTTTTCAAGCATTGTTTGTATATATTATATTGCTTTCTAAAATAAATGTTAATCGAAATTATCAGACAATCACTCTATACACGTGATATACAACCGACCTCAAAACCCCTGCAAATCTGCGGACACCTTAGAAGCTGCCATGTTAGCACAGGGTGTATGCTAATCGAGAATTTCTAAGATAATAATAATATTGCTAAGTCCTGTAAACAAATCAAATCTTCGATTTGACTGGTGTTTATGAGACTTTTCTTTATGCATGTATAAGACATGTGAAGTGTCAGAATATTCATAAACAGGATACCACAACAACATTATAAGTGTACTCAGCTTTTTTCCTGAATCTTATTTACTTCTGTAAGAAGTTCTTTGACCGCTGTTCAGACGCAAGCCTGACACTTTGCCGTCAAGATATGCGCCATAGTGTATATTGTTGTGAGATTACAGCCCCTGCCTCGAAGAGGCACTTTTCATGGGCTGTAATCGTTGCTGGTCACACTGGAAGTGTGACCAGTAACGAGGATAATAGATAAATAGTAAGAGTATAACTCCCCCGTTGTCCCACCCCCGAAATGGTAGTATAATCAAAATGCACAAATCAATAAACAAATGGGGGCAACACATATGAACATTTTATTTTTTCTGACACCGAAGGAGGACGTAGCACATGTGGAAGAGACGGACACCATGCGTCAGGTGCTTGAGAAAATGGAACATCACGGTTACACAGCTATTCCGCTGCTTAGCGAGGAAGGAAAATATATCGGTACGATCACAGAGGGAGATCTGCTCTGGTTTTTAAAGGATCGTAATTTCCCGGATCTGAAGCTGCTTGAGGATATGCCGATCACGTCGATCGAGCGTAGAAGGGATAATCAGGCGGTAAAGATTGATGAATCCATGGAGAATTTGTTTGATAAGGTAATGAACCAGAACTTTGTTCCGGTCGTGGATGATAAAAAGGTGTTTATCGGGATCGTGACCAGAAAAGATGTGCTGGCATATCTTGGGAAGAAAGCGGCTGCTCAGGCGTAATGATAAACCGTCCGTTTGCGCCGCTGATAAAAAATCGATAAAAACAGTGTCACAAACTCCGCCACCGGGATTGCGAGCCACACACCGGTCACACCTAAAATAGCTGGCAGTGTGAGGAGTGACAGCAGGATAAAAACAAAGGTTCTTGTAAAGGATATGACCGCCGAGGTTTTACCGTCTGAGAGTGACGTAAAGAGAGCGGATGAAAAAATATTATAGCCGCTGAATAAAAAGGTCAGACAGAATACCGAAAAACCGCCGGCAGCAAGGTCATAAGTCGCTGTTTTTCCACCCACAAACAAAAGTACGATCGGCTCGGAGAGCAGGTTACAGCAAATAGTAATTATAATAGAAGAAACGATCACGAAGCGTCTGCAGATTTTGCAGACGCTTTTCAGTCCGCCTGTATTTTTTGCACCGTAATTGTAACTGATCACAGGTGCAACACCCATGGAAAATCCAAGAAAAAGCGCATTAAATAAAAATTGGGAATAAAGCAGTATCGTGATTGCGGCAACACCGTTTTCACCGGCAAGGCGCAGCATGATTTTGTTAAATGCATAAGTGATCACAGCGTTTGCAATATTCGTTACCATCTCGGATGCACCGTTAAAACTTGCAGCGGAAAGGACACTTCCGTGAAAATGAAATTTTGTAAAATAAAGCTCGCCCTTGACAAAGAAAAAGTAGAAGAGTCCCACGACTGCAGGTATGAGCTGACCGATACCGGTGGCTAAGGCGGCTCCTTCAATGCCAAATCCAAGAGGAGATAAAAATACATAGTCCAACACGGCGTTTGCGATGCCGGCACTGATAACTAACGTCATGCCAATGTGCGGTTTTCCAGCTGTTACGAAGAACGTCTGGAACAGGCTCTGCAGCATACATGCCGGGGCGAATAAAACAACGGTAAAAAGATATGCTTTGCAGTTTGCAAGTAATGAATCATTTGCACCGAGAGCGCGGCAGATTGGCTCTAAAAATAAAATCGTCAGTATCAGGATGACAACACTTGCCACAACACCGGTAAACACGAGCATGGAAAAATTTTCTTTTGCTTCATCGTCTTTCCCTTCGCCCATTTTCTTAGCGACGACGGCGCTTCCTCCGGTTGCGAGCATGACGCCGATGGCGAGTACGATATTGATGACCGGATAAACGATATTGACTGCGGACAGCGCATTATCTCCAAGAAAGCGCGAGATAAAAATGCCGTCCGTGATTGTATAACAGGACATGAGTACCATCATGACCATGGATGGTAATGCGAATTTTAATAAAGTGACAGGTGTGAATTTCTGACCAATGGACTGTGCCATAATGGGTTCCTCATTTGAAATATTTTTGAATGTTGTGTCAATGCAGATGAAAATTGCGGTTTTGAGAAACAAATGCTATCATAAACTATATTGTTACCATATAGTCAAGAACTTTTTTCCTGAGGGGAGATTAAAAGTGGACAAAAGTCAATATCTGACAACCGGTGAGCTTGCAAAGCTCATGCACGTCACCAAAAACACCTTATTTCATTATGACAAGATCGGCTTGTTTTCGCCGGAAATCGTACTTGACAACGAGTACCGTTATTATTCGATCCACCAGATCGAAGTGCTCGAAGCGATCATTATGCTAAAGGAACTTGGTATGTCTCTAAAAGAGATCCAGACATTTCTAAGTGACCGGACTCCGGAAAAATTATTGGAGCTGTTTGAAAAAGAGGAACGGATTCTGGCAGAAAAAATCCGGCTGTTAAAGGATCGCAGGCAGTGGATGGCAGAAAAAAGTAAAAAAGTCAGGGGATATCTGGACAAGGAGCCGGATGAGATATTTATCTGTGAAAAACCGGGCAGATATTATCTGATGGATGCATTTTTAGACGTTTCGGAATCAGAATTTGCGGAGCGCACAGCGGAACTGATCAATTTTTATGAGAGCCGCAGCAAAAGCATCTGTTATGAGATTGGTTACATCCAGTATGCAAAAGATGTCAGACAGCAGATTTATGCAAATTACAGCAACGTAATATTGCTGATGAAACATAAGCCGGGCGGCATGTCCTGTCATTTTATGCCGGAGGGGAAATACCTGACAACTTATTTTAAAGGACACTGGAGAAACATCGGGGAGGCTTACCGGAAACTTCTTGCTTATGCAGATGAACATCAGATCACACTGGCGGAAGAATTCCTGGAAGTTTACACGGTGGATCAGCTGATGGCGGAGACGGTGCAGGAGTATGTGACGGAGATATCAGTGCGCATCAGCGGGGGAGACAGGGGCGAACTGTGAAGGACTGCTGTTTCGCGTGATCATAGAGTGTTCGCGGAAGGTGTATTTTATGGTTGGAAATACGGAAGATTTTCTTAATTTTGACCAAGGCTTAACAAAAACAAAATGAGATAAGATATAATAAGACTGCCGAGCGAAGCTCGTGTAGATAACGATCATGAAGCCGTGCTTCATGATATAATGAGCGCAAGAGAGTCAACATGCTTGCATGATTGACGAACGGCGAATTGGATCATGTGCCGATTTTGCACATGATATAATAAATCTGGCAAATGGGTATATAGCAGGAAAACTATCTGTGTATGCCCATTATCACTAAAAATGAATAGAAATTGAAAGAAAAAATGACAGAAAAGAGGAGACAAAACATGAAACTGACAAGTGTAACGCGGAACATGACATTGATTTTAGCAGCGGCAGTTCTTATGGCAGCATCAGGCTGTGGCAAACAGGAAAATACCAATAAAGCAGACAATAATATTACCATATACAAAAGCAATGAAAATGCAGATGGTTTTGACACAGAAACGGTATCGCTCGATGCGCTTACGCCTGAAAATATCATGGCTGCGCTGATCGATGCCGGTGTGGTTCCGTCGGATGTGAAAGTGCTTGATTTTAAACAGGAAGAGGATACCATAACGCTTGATCTGTCGAAAACATTTGAGGAATATATAAATCAGATGGGAACAGCAGGAGAGTACGCGACAGTTGGAAGCGTAGTCAATACTTATCTGGACGCCTATGATGCCAAGGCAGTGTATCTTCTGGTGGAGGGAGGAACCTGGAGCACCGGGCATGCAGAGTATGAGACTTTACAGGGGAGGTATACATACGATGCGCAGGAGTAAAATAACAGGTTTGCTGCTTATCATGGGAATGTTTTTGGCAGGATGTGGAGCAAATAGTGGATCCGCCGGTATAGAGGAAGATGCCGTGATGCAGGAACTGTATGACCGAAGTGAGATTGCAAGAGGATACACAGATCCAATTTTTCAGGAGTATTTAGATCAATATGATTCGGATTGTGAGATCAAAGAGACGTCGTTTGGTTTCGAACCTGCCGAAACACCGGCACAAGCGCAGTATTTTGTGGAATATCAGTACAGTAATGGTGTCAGCGACGATTTGAAATATTTTTATCAGGTTCAGGTGGATGACAATCACAACTGCACCGTTTTAAAAGAAGGGGAAGGTCAGGCAGAGATGGAAACATCGACAGAGGACGCGGAGATAGAATGGCTGACACAGTAAAAGGAAGTGTGCAGCCATCCTAATCCGATATTTCATCATAAGAATAAATAAATTCTGTTACTTAGCAGCCTTATGACCGGAATCTGCGACCATATTTTCCGCATAATCGAGAGCTTCCACAATATTCGGAAGGAAATGTTCTTCCCCGATCAGCTCGATAAAGTGATCTTTTTTCATAACGGACATCGGCTGTTCGTTGACATGTGAGAAGATCAAAGTGATATGTTTTTTCTTCGCACGGGCAGCAAGGTCACGCAGGGAACGCATTGCGCTGGCATCGATTGCCGGAACGCTTCGCATACGGATAATGATAACTTTGGTTGACTTGTCACTGGTAATTGTAAGAATTTCATCGGCAGCGGCGAAAAACAGCGGTCCACTGATCTCAAATACACGGATCGAGTGTGGAATATCACGCATTTTTTCAGCTTCGCCAGGGGTGACATCCGGCTCATCTGCATATTTCCAGGCAGTGACATCGGCAGTTTCTGCCATACGTTTCATAAATAAAAGTGCGGCAAGTACGACACCGACTTCGATGGCAACGACAAGGTCAAAAAATACAGTCAGGAAAAATGTTGCAACAAGTACGATCACATCACTCTTTGGAGCGGTTTTGCACAGATGGAAAAAGGAAGTCCAGTCTGCCATGTTCCATGCAACGACTAAGAGTACTGCGGCTAATGTTGTCATTGGAATTAAGGAAGCAAGCGGCATTAAAACAACCAAAATAATACTTAAAGTGATACAGTGTGTGATACCTGCGATCGGGGTACGTCCGCCGTTTCTTACGTTTGCAGCAGTACGGGCAATCGCTCCGGTAGCAGGGATTCCGCCAAACAGACCGGAAAAAATATTTCCAAGTCCCTGACCGATCAGCTCAGCGTTTGACTTGTGGGTGTCACCAATCATACCGTCGGATACGACTGCGGAGAGCAGGGATTCAATACCGGCTAAAATTGCGATCGTAAATGCCGGGGAGATCAGTTCCTGTACCAGTTTATAGCTGAATGCCGGCATGTGGAAAGACGGAAATGCTGAGGAAAGCTCTCCGTAAACACTTCCGATCGTGTTGACCGGCAGTTTTGCAAAATAAACGATGGCGGTCGTTACGATAATTGCGATCAGGGATCCCGGCAGTTTGTCAGTTACTTTCGGCCACAGGATTAAAATCACCAGTGCAACGACACCGATTGCAACGGTAACCGGATTGGTGGTTGTGATATTTGCAGCATAGGCGCCAAGTTTTTCAATAAATTCAGAAGGAACAGCACCCATATCAAGTCCAAGAAAATCTTTGATCTGTCCTACAAACAGGGTGATTGCGATACCACAGGTAAAACCTGTCGTGATCGTATAAGGAATATATTTGATCAGGGAACCAAAATGGCAGAGACCCATAATACATAAAATGATACCTGCCATGATTGTTGCGACAATCAGTCCGTCTGTACCGTAAGTGGTCACGATGCCATAGATGATAACAACAAATGCGGCGGTCGGCCCACCGATCTGGACACGGCTTCCTCCGAAAAAGGAAATAAAAAATCCGGCAACGATCGCAGTGTAGAGTCCCTGTACCGGACTGACACCGGAAGCGATCGCAAGTGCGATAGAAAGTGGAAGAGCAATGATCGCCACAATGATACCGGAGAGGATATCTTTGATGAGCTGCTCTTTTGTGTAGCCCTTCATTACGTCAAATAGTTTTGGTCTTAGTTCGTTCATAGGTCTTTTGTACTCCAATTCTTTCCTAAGTATAAAAAATATAAAAAATTTATAAAAACACAAGTTAAAATTTTAGCATGTTCTTAACGTGATTGCAAGGTTAATGGCGCAAAAAAGTAATTCATGATATAATGAGCGCAAGCGAGTCAACATGCCTGTTACTGTTCACACTTCCAGTGTGACCAGCAACGATTACAGCCCATGAAAAGTGCCTCTTCGAGGCAGGGGCTGTAATCTCACAACAATATATACTACGGTGCATAGCTTGACAGCAAAGTGTCAAGCTTGCGTCTGAACAGTAACACATGCCTGCATGATTGACGAACGGTGAATTGGATCATGTGCTGATTTTGCACATGGTACAATGAGCGCAGCATCATAAAATTACGAGTTTTTAATAATCTGTAAATAAGGAGCAGTATGGAACAGAAAAATTCCTACGAAAAAATATATGATATCGTAAAACAGATTCCGCGCGGTGCGGTTGCAACCTATGGACAGGTGGCTGCGCTTGCGGGAAATAAAAGGTGGGCAAGAGTGGTCGGCTATGCGCTGCATGTAAATCCGGACCCGGAAGGAATTCCCTGTTACCGTGTAGTAAATCGTGAGGGGAGAGTTTCGGAGGCATTTGCATTTGGCGGCGAAAACAGACAGATCGGACTTTTAGAAGCAGATGGCATAGAGGTAAAAGACGGATGTGTTGATCTTTCAAAATATCAGTGGCGCAAAGAGATATTTTAGTGATTAGTTTAATTCCTATTGACATAGTATGAATAGTCGGATATACTTCTAGTACAGTGATAGCTGATTATAACATCACATGTAAAAGGAAGAATCTCAATGAATGAGTAAAGCGTTCACGGATGAATTTGCGGCTGCGCTGCATCCGCAAGTCTAAAATATGAAAAACAGCGCAGAAATGAGGAAAATATGAGAATATCAACAAAAGGAAGATATGCGTTACGCCTGATGCTGGATCTTGCACTGAATAATACAGGAGAGCCGATCAGTTTAAAGGATATTGCGAGACGCCAGGAAATTTCAGATAAATATTTAGAGCAGATTATTTCCGTTTTAAATAAGGCAAAATATGTAAAGAGTATTCGTGGTGCACAGGGAGGATACATTCTGACAAAAAGACCGGAAGAATATACCGTCGGAATGATATTACGCCTGACAGAGGGAAGCCTTGCACCGGTGGCATGCGTCGAGGATGAAGACACCTGTGATAAAATGAATGACTGTGCAACAGTTCTGGTGTGGAAAAAAATGAACGAGGCGATCAACCAGGTTGTTGACAGTATCACACTCGCAGATTTAGTGGATTACGAGAGACAGCGTGCCGGCGAGTATGTAATCTGAATTTTATGAGAAAATAAGAAGCGTGGGATTGGATTGATCCGACACAGTGGGAGCAAAATAATAAGCCGGAATTTATCAGTTCGGCACAATGACAGTCAGATAATTAAGGAAGAAAGAAATGGGAAATGCAGTGGATTTTACGAGACTTGAAAAAAATATCATCGAGGTCATACAGGAAGAACAGATAAAACTTGGTTACCGGAGTGAGCTGATCCGGTTATATTATCCGATTACCTCGCTGAACCGTTTCTTTCATACCAATGCAGCAGAAAAAGAGATGTCAGAACTGCTTACAGAATTTTCAAAAAAGACGGTGCAGACACTTGGCGGTGTGGAAATCTCCAATAAAGGTGAACGTTTCTGTATTGCAATTCCGCCGAGTGGTGTCGATTATGTGTATGAGCGTACGAACGGAAGTGAGTTCATTGCCAGTTTCATAGAAACAATCGGAAAACATGGCTGCACGATAGACGAGCTTTTACAGCAGTTTCACAGATATTCAGATCATGTACATGTAGAACAGACGACACACGGGGAATTTGATTATCTGGTTTACTTTGAGGATGGGGTGCCGGATGATTACCGTTACTGCATCACGGATGAGGGATGCCATCTGATCTATCATCGTTTTACACCGGAAGATTATGAAGATTTTCAGCTTTAAACATAAAAGATTAAAATAAATCAATAAAATTGATAAAATCACACCTTGCGGAACTCGAAAAAGGTATGATATTATGTAGAACAGAAAATGAAATGCAATGAAAAGGAATAGTAACAGCGGAATGGAAATCAGAGAACTGCCGGAAGGTGCGAGGCAGTCAGAGTGAAGTTGTGAACTCGCCTTGGAGCTGCCGGCTGAAGGAATCGGATGCATTATGAATGAGCAGATGGTACTGGGTAGGCTTGGACGGATTGCCCGCCGTAAGAGGGAAAAGGCATGATTGTGCCGGATGAGTGCATGTATGACGATACAGGTCATTCATGAAACAGAGTGGTACCGCGTGAAGAAAATTTTGCGTCTCTGTATGACAAAACCACACAGGTTTTGCATACAGAGATTTTTTGATTCATGGGAAATAAATCAGAAAATAGAATCATTGTTAAAACAGGATAAGGAGAATGAATATGAATTTTAATGTTGCAGAAAAATACGGAAAAGCATATTTTATGCCGCCGGAAGTTACATATGACTGGGTAAAGAAGGATGCAATCGAAAAGCCGCCGGTCTGGTGCAGCGTGGATCTGCGTGATGGCAACCAGGCACTGATCGAGCCGATGAGCTTAGAGGAAAAAATTGAATTTTTCCAGATGCTTGTAGATATCGGATTTAAGGAAATCGAGGTTGGTTTTCCGGCAGCTTCAGAGACAGAGTACAATTTCATGCGTGCCTTGATCGAGCGCAATATGATCCCGGAAGATGTGACGGTACAGGTTTTAACACAGGCGCGTGAGCACATCATCAAAAAAACATTTGAGGCAGTCAAAGGCGCACCGCACGCAGTGATCCATCTTTACAACTCCACCTCTGTTGCACAGAGGGAGCAGGTCTTTAAAAAGAGCAAGGAAGAAGTAAAGAAGCTTGCAGTGGATGGAGCGATTCTGTTAAGAGATCTTGCAGCACAGACAGATGGAAACTTTACATTTGAGTACAGCCCGGAGAGTTTCCCTGGAACAGAGGTTGACTATGCTGTGGAAGTCTGCAATGCCGTACTGGATGTGTGGAAACCGGATAAGGAACACAAAGCGATCATCAACATTCCGACTACGGTTCAGATTGCAATGCCGCATGTATTTGCATGCCAGATCGAGTATATTCACAAACATTTAAAATACAGAGATAACGTGATCTTAAGCGTACATCCGCACAACGACAGAGGATGTGGCATCAGCGATGCAGAGTTTGGTGTATTAGCGGGAGCTGACCGTGTGGAAGGTACTCTGTTTGGAAATGGAGAGCGTACCGGAAACGTGGATATCGTAACACTTGCAATGAATATGGTATGCCACGGCGTAGATCCGAAACTTGATTTCTCCAACATTGCAGCAATCCGTGAGAAATATGAGCGTTTTACCAGAATGAGAGTTTATGAGCGTACTCCGTATGCTGGAGATCTTGTGTTTACTGCATTTTCCGGTTCCCATCAGGATGCGATCTCAAAAGGTATGGCATGGAGAGAGGCAGGAAAGAGCGGCGGGCGCTGGGATGTTCCGTATCTGCCGATCGATCCGAAGGATGTCGGAAGAGAGTACGAATCCGATGTGATCCGAATCAACAGCCAGTCCGGTAAGGGAGGAGTTGCTTTCGTATTAAAACAGAACTTTGGCATGTCCCTGCCGGATAAGATGAAAGAGGAAGTTGGTTATCTGATCAAAGGTGTATCCGATCACAGACACGAAGAGCTGACACCGGATATGATCTATCAGGTATTTACCGGGAATTATGTCAATATCAAGGATGTATTTGATGTTCCGGAGTGCTATTTCGAGCAGAAAGACGGCATTGCCGCAAGAGTGACGATCGAGCAGAACGGTGAGCGCAGAGTAATCGAGACAAGCGGAAACGGACGCCTCGATGCGGTCAGCAACGCGATCAAGATGTATTTTGGCATCAGCTATGAGCTGGCAACCTATCAGGAGCATGCAATCTCAGAGGGTTCTTCCTCAAAAGCAGCGGCTTATGTGGAGATCATCTGTCAGGGCAAACATTTCTGGGGCGTTGGCGTGGATGAGGATATCATCAAGAGTTCCATCGCAGCACTGGTTTCTGCCGCAAATAAGATGGCAAAAAGCGAAAACATCATTGAGGGCAGAGATGAACGCATCATGGAGATCATGAATTACATCCAGAATAACTATGCGGATGTGACGATGGATGTCCTGGCAGAAAAATTTGGACTTTCCAAACCGTATCTTTCCAAATATATCAAGGAAAAATCCGGTATGACATTCCAGGATGCAGTGAAGGCTGCGCGGATGAAAAAAGCGAGAAGACTGTTAAAAGAGTCAAATCAGACGGTGGAGTCGATCGCAGCGAGTGTGGGATATGAGAACGTGGAGCATTTTAACCGCCTGTTCAAAAAGGCGTATGAGATGACACCGGTACAGTTCCGCAGGCAGTATAAATAAAAAACAAGAGGTGCTTCCGGAAATCTGTTCCGGTGAGCACCTCTTGTTTTTGTGGTTACAGATCTGTTTAAAATATGCACAGATTGTTGTTTGTGAAAACGATGTACTAATATATAGATGTATATGTATCAGGTTATTTAATATGTTTTTTGATCGCATCAAAACTTTCTTTGCTGATGACATGCTCCATACGGCATGCATCTTCTGCTGCAATTTTCGGGTCGACACCGAGGCGTGTCAGCCAGTCTGTTAACAGTTCGTGACGCTCATAGATCATTTCTGCAATTTCACGGCCGGAATCGGTCAGATAAATATATCCCTCTTTCGTAACGGTAATATTATTTTTCTCGCGTAAATTTTTCATTGCAACGCTGACACTTGATTTTTTGAAACCAAGCTCTTCGGCAATATCAACGGAGCGTACGACCGGGTTACGTTTGCTCAGTACCAGGATGGTCTCTAAATAGTTCTCAGATGATTCATTTACCTGCATAAAAATACCTCTTTTCTGTCTATATGGTGATCACCTGACAGGAAACGAAATCCCATCAGGGAAAATGTGCCCCGTCTGAAATATATTTATAATAGTATACCATAATTCAAAGACAACAGCAAATTTTATTTGTATTTTAGCGGGTACAGAACCGGAAAATGGATAAAAATTCCTTGCTATGCAGAATGCGTTTTGATATAATACATCCATAGCACAATTTATATGAAAATCATGTGAAAGGTAACATTGTTCACATGCAGAAATGGAGAGTAGTGTGAAAAATAAGATTTTTCACACGCAAGATTTGTGCTTACGCGCAAACTTAAGATGCGCAAAAAACAGCGCAAGAATGGAGAGTACTATGTTAGACAGTGCGGACGGGGACGCGGATCCTTACCCGAATCAGAATAACAAAATGAAAAGATCAATATTGAAATATGAGAAAGCATAACTGCCGTTTGGAGAGACAAACAGGTGCAGCTATGCTTTTTTGCGTGGAAAGAGAGGAATTATTTTTTTATGGGAAGTGACTCATTGTTTTTTATCATTATTGCGATATGCCTGATCATGTCAGCATATTTTTCGGCGACGGAGACCGCATTTTTGTCTCTGAACCGGATTCGCATGAAAAATATGGCAGACAAAGGAAATAAACGGGCGGCGCTGGTGCTTGAACTGGAAGAAAAGTACGACAACCTGTTGTCAACGATCCTGATCGGAAACAATATTGTAAATATTTTATCTTCCTCCTTAGCAACGATTCTGTTTGTAAAAATGCTTGGGGATGCGAAGGGAGCCAGTGTTTCAACGATCGTTACGACAGTTCTGGTTTTGATCTTTGGTGAGATTTCACCAAAAAGCATTGCAAAAGAATCACCGGACAAATTTGCACTGTTTTCCGCACCGATCATTGCTGTTCTGGTAAAAATCCTGACACCGGTTAATTTTGTGTTTGCACAGTGGAAAAAACTGCTGTCACACATCTTTAATTCAGAAGAGGAGCCGGGAATTACAGAAGAAGAACTGCTCACCATTGTGGATGAGGCACAGGCAGGCGGCGGTATCGGAGAAGATGAGCGTGTACTGATCCGCAGCGCGATCGAGTTTGACGAGTTAGAGGCGGTGGATATTTACACACCGCGAATTGATATTGTCGGTATCCCGGTGGATATGCCAAAAGATGAGATCGCCAAAATATTTGCGGACACCGGATATTCGAGACTTCCGGTCTATGAGGAAAATATTGACCAGATCATTGGTATTTTATATCAGAAAGATTTTTACAACTTTATTTACCGTTCGGATGTGACGATCCGTGACTCAGTGCGACCGGTTATTTTTACACCGAAAAATAAAAAGATCGATGATCTTTTGCGGGAGCTTCAGCAGAAGAAACTGCACATTGCGGTTGCGATGGATGAGTATGGCGGAACGGCTGGAATCATTACGCTTGAAGATATTTTAGAGGAACTTGTCGGTGAGATCTGGGATGAGCACGATAAGGTCGAGACAGAAATTGAGCGCATCAGCGACAATGAATATGTGGTTGCCGGAAAAACAAAAGTGGAAAAACTGTTTGAATGTTTAGACCGCGAGGCAGAATTTGATGTGCAGACCGTCAGCGGCTGGGTGATGGAACTGTTTGAATGTATACCGAAAGCCGGAGATTTTCATACGGATGAGGAATTTAAACTTGAGATAGAAGTGACAGAGATGTCCGGCAAACGGATCGAGCAGGTGAGGATACGCGACCTGCGGGAATCGGAAGAGGAAGAAAAAGAATAAATCAGAAGATATATTCTCGTATAAAAAAACTGGGGGACTAGAACCCCAGTTTTTTTAATTCCTCCGAAAACTCTGCGAGCAGCAGCTTTCTGGAAAGCACAGCCGCATAAAATCCGTCGAGTGCCTGCTCATAAATATGCTGATACTGCATGAAGTGAAAACGGATGGTATCTTTCCAGTTGTCCGCAGTCACCAGACGGTCTTCTTCAAGGTGATAGTCAAAGAGGTTGCTGCGCAGCTCATAAAGTGCTGCATAGCGGAAGGATTCGGATAACAGTGCCAGACAGGTATCGTGGTCCGGCAGTCTGGTGAGTCCGAGCGCACCGAAACGTTTCTGCACGGCAAAACGGGAAGCCGTTCCACTTAAAAGTCCCGGAACTTCGGCTGCGAGCAATGTTTCAAGGTCAGTCTTGTAATAGCCGAGTGTTGCGTCAACAAGCGTGTTGGAAAGTTCCACGAAAAATGGCTGCAGCATACAGTTTTTCGTTTCAAAATATTCATCCATGAAATCGTAAAGCGCTGTGTCGTCGCCGGTGAACTGGTAACTGTCATGGTAAGCGGCGCCAAACTGCGGAAGCAGTGAACCAAGTGCTGACGGATATCTCGTCAGAGCCAGATATAAAACGGCATAAAACTCCGCACCGCTGCCGATGAGTGCATCCAGACGGATATCAGCATCGTCTAAAGCAACAGAGCCAAGTACCGGATATTTTGTCAGGATCAGGTCATCAATGATGGCAAGCTCATCGCCTAATGCAAATTCGTCAAAAGCATTCTCTAAGATGCTGATTGCGGTATATAAGAAAAAGGCATCAAAACTGCCCTCCTCCGGTACCGGACAAAAATAAGGATCCAGAGCCAGATAATCGTCGATCAGGGAAAAGTCGAGCGCATCTTCCATTGGAAATAACGTTTCTTTTATATAAGCGGCAAGTGTATCATCCTCTTTTCCTGCAAAGGACAAAAAGCGATAGACCGTGTAGGTCAAAATACGTTTTACCCCGTACTCCGGGTGTGCGTGCATATAATCCGGAATCAGTTCCGGTGAAAATAACTGGTTCATAATAGTCTCCATTCCTGCCCCCCGATTTTGAGGCATCATTAAATTCTATTTGTAAAACATTTACTGCAAAATATCATCTGTCAGAATATTAAGATATTTGTTGCGTTTGACGATTTATTATAGCATTATATAGGAGGGTTGTCACTTGATTTAAATGGAAACAGATTGTTCTTGTTTTTGCACAAAAAAATGCAATTCCTATCTTGACAATAGGAATTGATGATGTATAATACTTATATCATATCAACAAACTAGGAAATAAAACAGAATGATGATGGATACACACAGAATATACGGACTTTCCGCTAGTATGAGCAGCGTATAAAATGGATAAGATAAGGATAAAGAAAGGAACGATATCATGGCAAAATTAATTTATTTAGATAATGCAGCAACCACACAGGTATATCCGGAAGTATTAGATGCAATGCTTCCATATTTTACAGAACACTACGGCAACCCTTCTGCAATCTATTCTTTCGCAGGGGAGAGCAAAAAGGCAGTCGATGAGGCAAGGGCAAATGTCGCAGCGCTTATTAATGCAAGAACTGAGGATATCTATTTTACCGGCGGCGGCAGCGAGTCAGACAACTGGGCATTAAAGGCAACCGCAGAGGCATATGAGTCCAAAGGAAAACATATCATCACAAGCAGGATCGAACATCATGCAATTCTTCACACCTGTGCATATTTAGAGCAGAAAGGTTATGAGGTAACTTATCTGGATGTTGATGAGGATGGAAAGATCAGCCTTGAGGAATTAGAGAAAGCGATCCGCCCGGATACGATCTTAATTTCCATTATGTCAGCAAACAATGAGATCGGAACGATCGAGCCGATCAAAGAGATCGGTAAGATCGCACATGACCATGGCGTATTATTCCACACAGATGCGGTACAGGCATTTGCACATATTCCGATCGACGTGGAAGAGATGAACATCGATATGTTAAGCGCAAGCGGCCACAAGATCAACGGACCAAAGGGTATTGGTGTGATGTATATCCGCAAAGGCGTTAAAATCCGTTCCTTCATCCACGGCGGTGCACAGGAGAGAAAACGCCGTGCAGGTACACACAATGTTCCGGGTATCGTCGGAATCGGTACAGCTGCAAAACTTGCAAAAGAGAATATGGCAGAGCGCAGTGCAAAAGAGATCGCACTCAGAGACCACCTGATCGAGCGTGTATTAAAAGAGATCCCTTATACCAGATTAAACGGACACCGCACAGACCGTCTGCCGAACAATGCAAACTTCTGCTTCCGTTTTATCGAGGGAGAGTCCATGCTGATCCTTTTAGATCAGGCAGGTATCTGCGGTTCCAGTGGATCTGCATGTACTTCAGGTTCCTTAGACCCGTCCCATGTACTTCTTGCAATCGGTCTGCCGCATGAGATCGCACACGGTTCCCTGCGTCTGACTTTATCCGAGAAGAACACGATGGAAGAGATCGACTATACCGTAGACGAGTTAAAGAAGATCATCGAGCGTCTGCGTGGTATGTCCCCATTATATGAGGATTTTGTAAAAAAACAGAATCAGTAATCAGGATTGATATAAATTTGTAAAAAAACAGAACCGGTAAATAGGGTTGATATAAAATTTCTATCAGAATAAATTGAGCGTAAAGAGATAAAAAGGAGAAATCAGATATGTACAGTGAGAAAGTAATGGATCATTTTAATCATCCGAGAAACGTTGGAGAGATGGAGAATCCAAGCGGTGTAGGTACCGTTGGTAATGCAAAATGCGGCGATATCATGCGAATGTATCTTGATATTGACGATAACGGTATCATTCAGGAAGCAAAATTCAAGACATTTGGATGCGGTGCAGCCGTTGCAACCAGCAGTATGGCAACCGAGCTTGTAAAAGGAAAAACAATCCAGGAAGCACTTGAAGTTACCAATAAAGCTGTTATGGAAGCATTAGACGGACTTCCACCGGTAAAGGTACACTGTTCCCTGTTAGCTGAGGAAGCAATCCATGCAGCACTCTGGGATTATGCAGAGAAAAACGGTATCAAGATCAAAGGATTGGAGCGTCCGGTAAATGATATCAGCGAAAAAGAAGAGGAAGAAGAATACTAAAAAATAAAAATATCAAATGAAGGAGAAGTGATCTATGGGCAAGAAACATTTGAGCGAAAGAAATCTGGGTTTCGAAACTTTGCAGTTACATGTAGGACAGGAGGAGGCAGATCCGGTCACTGACGCAAGAGCAGTGCCGATCTATGCAACATCTTCCTATGTATTCCATAACAGCCAGCACGCAGCAGACCGTTTTGGCCTGAAAGATGCTGGTAACATCTACGGAAGACTTACCAATCCGACCGAGGATGTATTTGAAAAAAGAATTGCAGCATTAGAGGGCGGTGCTGCCGCACTTGCAGTTGCATCCGGTGCAGCAGCGATCACATACACGATCGAAAACCTTGCACATGCCGGCGACCATATCGTTGCAGCGAATAATATTTACGGTGGTTCCTATAACCTGTTAGAGCATACACTTCCGGACTATGGAATCACAACAACTTTTGTTGATCCGCTGGATGTTTCAAATTTTGAAAAAGCGATCCAGGACAACACCAAGGCTCTTTACATAGAGACATTTGGAAATCCAAACTCAGATGTCAGCGACATTGAGGCAATCGCAAAGATCGCCCATGCGCATAAAATTCCACTTGTTGTGGACAATACATTTGCAACTCCGTATCTGCTCAGACCGATCGAATACGGCGCAGACATTGTGGTTCATTCTGCAACAAAGTTCATTGGCGGACATGGAACCGCAATCGGCGGTGTCATCGTCGACAGTGGAAAATTTGACTGGGAGGCATCCGGTAAGTTCCCTGCTATCACGGAACCGAACCCGAGCTATCACGGAATCAGTTTTTCACAGGCAGCAGGTTCTGCAGCATTTGTCACAAGAATCCGTGCAATCTTACTCCGTGACACCGGGGCAACGATTTCACCGTTCCACGCATTTATGTTTTTACAGGGACTTGAAACATTGTCCCTGCGTGTAGAGCGTCATGTGGAAAATGCATTAAAGGTTGTAGAGTATTTAAACAATCATCCACAGGTGGAAAAAGTACATCACCCATCCGTTACAGAGGATAAGAAGCAGCAGGAATTATACAAAAAATACTTCCCGAACGGCGGCGGTTCAATCTTTACCTTTGAGATCAAAGGGGATGAGCAGAAAGCAAAAGATTTTATTGATAATCTTGAGATCTTTTCCTTACTTGCAAACGTGGCAGATGTGAAATCACTTGTCATTCATCCGGCTTCTACCACACATGCACAGTTAAATGAGGCAGAGCTGGCAGAGCAGGGAATCTACCCGAACACGATCCGTCTTTCCATCGGAACAGAGAATATCAGGGACATCATTGAGGATCTTGATGAAGCATTTAAGGCAGTAAAGTAGAAATAAGTTCCTTATTTTTACTTTGAAGTCTGCAAAAAGCATTGCAGACTTCAGAAATGAAAAATTTCAGAATAGGAGAGGAATATCATGGCAAAAGTTTATCAGAGTGCAACAGATTTGATTGGAAACACACCTTTATTAGAGGTAACAAAATTAGAGAAAAGCAAAGGACTTGAGGCAAAAGTTCTTATAAAACTTGAGTATTTTAACACATCAGGAAGTGTCAAAGACCGTGCTGCATACTATATGGTAAAAGATGCAGAGGAAAAAGGACTTTTAAAGGAAGGTTCCGTGATCATTGAGCCGACTTCCGGAAATACAGGTATCGGTCTTGCTTCTATCGCAGCAGCAAAGGGATACCGTATCATCTTAACAATGCCGGAGACCATGAGCGTTGAGCGCCGTAACATCTTAAAAGCATACGGTGCAGAAATCGTTTTAACTGAGGGTGCAAAGGGAATGAAAGGTGCTATCGCAAAAGCGGAAGAACTTGCAAAAGAGATTCCGGGAGGCTTTATCCCATCCCAGTTTACAAACCCGGCAAACGTACAGGCTCATTTCGAGACAACAGGACCGGAGATCTGGGCAGATACAGATGGTAAAGTAGATATCTTTGTTGCAGGTGTTGGTACCGGCGGAACAGTTACCGGTGTTGGCCAGTACTTAAAATCACAGAATAAAGATGTTAAAGTTGTAGCCGTTGAGCCGGAGACTTCCCCTGTTCTTTCCAAAGGAACAGCAGGTCCTCACAAGATCCAGGGAATCGGTGCAGGATTTGTTCCGGAGGTATTAGATACCAGGATTTATGATGAGGTATTCCCGGTAGCAAACGAGGATGCATTTGCAACCGGAAAAGAACTTGCAAAAGCAGAGGGTGTATTAGTCGGAATTTCTTCCGGTGCAGCTTTATATGCAGCAATCGAACTTGCAAAACGCCCGGAAAACAAAGGAAAGACAATTGTTGCCCTTCTTCCGGACAGCGGTGACCGTTACTATTCCACAGCATTATTCGCTGACTAAAGAAAGCGTACCGCCTGAAAAACAGGTAATAGCCTTAAAAATAAATCATAGACAAAAACAGGCAAAAAAGTGTCACATCGTATGGTGTGGCACTTTTTATTTTGTGGCAAGTGTGCTAAAATTACATTTAATACATTATAATCTTTTAACATAAAAGAAATCATTATGGCATAAAGTGAGGACACAGATGGAAGCGAAAAGACAGGATATCGGGATGGATATAGATGAAAATAAAAAAGATACACAAAATAAAACCAATACACAGGATAAGACCGATACATCAAATAAAAAAGATAAGCCGGATGGATCAGAAAAAGAGGAAGCACAGAAAAGTACGTCGGCATCGCGCGAGATTTTAAGCTGGGTACTTACATTTGCCCTGGCGATCGGGGCAGCATTTCTGATCAAGAATTATCTGATCATCAACGCAGATGTGCCGACAGGATCCATGGAAAATACGATCATGCCGGGGGACCGCCTGATCGGAAACCGTCTCGCATTTTTAAAGGATACACCGGAGCGCGGGGATGTTGTGATTTTCCATTATCCGGATGATGAGGAAGAACTTTATGTAAAAAGAGTGATCGGACTGCCGGGGGAGGAAGTCCGCATTGACGATGGAAAGATTTTTATTGATGGAAGTGAAACGCCGCTGGAGGAAGATTATTTGAAGGAAGAATGGACGGTGGCAACAGGACCATATGTATTTGAAGTACCGGATGACTGTTATCTGGTATTAGGGGATAACCGGAATGACTCCTGGGACGCGCGTTACTGGGATAACAAATATGTAAGTATCGATAAAATCCTCGGTAAAGGAGAGGTCATTTACTGGCCGCTGCAGGACATCGGAAAAATCAGATAGCAATCAAAAATGCATAGATTTTAAATGGAAGTGTTTGGAAACAGGCAGTGTATGAGATCGGACACAGGGGGATCAGACATGATAACATTTTTTTCAAAGTTTTTTATTAAAGAAAAAGAGGATAAAGGAAAGATCAGACAGGAGTATGGTATTCTCTGCGGTATGGTCGGAATCTTTTTAAATATTCTGCTTTTCTGTGGCAAATTTTTTGCAGGAACGATCAGCCATTCGATCGCTGTGACTGCGGATGCATTCAACAACCTGTCAGATGCAGGATCTTCCGCTGTTACGCTGCTCGGATTTAAGCTGGCAGGAGCAAAACCGGACTCGGAGCATCCGTTTGGCCACGGACGGATCGAATATGTATCGGGACTGATCGTTGCGGCAGCAATCCTTCTGATGGCGTATGAACTGATCAGGGATTCTATTATAAAGATCATTCACCCGGAAGAAACAGAGTTTTCCGTAATGGTGGTTGTGATCCTCATTATTTCGATTCTTGTAAAACTGTATATGTATCTTTATAACAGTGGAGTTGCAAAAAAAATTGATTCTGCTGCCATGAAGGCAACGGCAACCGACAGTCTGAGCGATACCTGCGCAACAGCAGTGGTACTTATGGCAGCTTTGATTGGACATTTTACCGGAATCTATGTGGATGGCTATTGTGGAGCATTAGTCGGAATATTTATCATGTGTGCGGGCATCGGGGCTGCGAAAGATACCTTAAATCCGCTTTTAGGGCAGCCGCCGGAGGAGGAATTTGTGCAGAAGATCGATCAGATCGTAATGGCACATGAGGAGATCTGTGGAATCCATGACCTGATCGTACACGATTATGGCCCGGGAAGACAGATGGTATCACTGCATGCGGAAGTACCTGCGGAGGGCAATATCTTAGAGATCCATGATATTATTGATAATGTTGAAAATGAATTAAAAGAAAAGTTAGGCTGTGATGCGACGATACATATGGATCCGATCGTGACATCGGATGAACATGTCAGTGAGATGAAAGCGGCGGTAATATCTATTATCAAGGGAATTGATGAGCGGATCAATATGCATGATTTCCGCGTTGTAACGGGACCGACACATACGAATATTATATTTGATGTCCTGATACCGTATAAGTTTCAGATACAGGATGATGAGCTGGCAGCACGTATTACATCACAGGTAAGGGAATGTCTTGGAAATAATTATTACGTGGTTATCAAAGTAGATCATTCCTACGTGTAAAGGAGTCGGTCAATTCAGATTTTTACAAAGGAGAAGCGTATGCAGACAAGTAACAAAGAACTGATCCTGCTGGTAGATGATGATCCGGGCAATCTCAAAAGAGCACAGACGATTCTGGGGGAAGAATTTCGTATTTCTGCGACTACATCTGGGAAAATGGCATTGTCACTTCTTTCAAAAGTGACACCGGATCTGATCCTTTTGGATGTAAATATGCCGGAAATGAACGGATTTGAAACACTAAAAAAGATTCGGGAACTTGAAAATGGATCTATGATACCGGTTGTGTTTCTGACCGGTGATAATGATGCTGAAACAGAAACAAAATGTTTTGAGGCAGGGGCTATGGATTTTGTCGGGAAGCCGTTTGTTTCCCAGGTATTAGTCAGCCGTGTGAAACGAATTTTAGAGAACAGACAGTACCAGAATCATTTAGAAGAGATGGTCGCCTCGCAGGTTGCGGAAATGACGCGTATGCAGGATGAAGTGATTACCGGTATCGCCAACCTGATCGAGAGCCGTGATGGCAGTACGGGACTTCATGTAAAAAATACCCAGAATTATGTACAGATACTGACAAAAGCGTTGAGGGAAAAGGGGATGTATCCGGATATCCTTGATCATAATTATGAGCTCAATACAGTAAAGGCATCGGTACTTCACGATATTGGAAAAATAAAAACACCGGATGCGATTCTTTTAAAACCGGGACGGCTGACGGACGAAGAGTTTGAAGTCATGAAACAGCATACGGTAGCCGGGTGTGAGATCATTGACCGGATCATCGGAAATGTGGAACATGAGGAATATGTGGATATTGCCAGAAAAATAGCACGATATCATCATGAAAGATGGGACGGTACGGGCTATCCGGATGGATTATCCGGGGAGGAGATTCCGTTATGTGCAAGGATCATGGCACTTGCTGATGTTTTTGATGCATTATATCAGGACCGGTGTTATAAGAAAGCAATCCGTCCCGCATCTAAGGTGTTTGAAATTATAAAGGAAAATAGCGGCTCTCAGTTTGATCCGAACCTTACAGAGATATTTCTGGAATTGCAGCGGGAAATTACGGATATAAGTGAATGAGAGGGGACGTTATGATAAGAGAAATCAAAAAGGACAGGGCGGGAGTGATCCCGTATGTACTTTATTTCATATATACTGTTTATATGGTAGTGGCAGCAGTTTATTTAAAATGGCCAAGCTGGGTAGCTGCGGTGATAATTTGTGGGCTTTTGGCGAGTATCGGACTTCGGATGCTGACAGGACGGTACAGCAGACTGGCGAAGTTATTTTGTTCTGTTATGATATGGATGAATATTATTTTATATACGGTATTCACGGATGGTTCGTCTCTTACCATGGCAACAGTAGCAGCAAGTGTTGTGATGTTGTCTCTTTTTGATCTGATTGAGATCAATTACGTTTCGCTGGCGGCAACGATTCTTTTGTTTTGTCTTGATACATTCCTGTTAGATAAAGTAAATTATGATAATCCGATACGGGAAATGGAATTTTTTATGCAGTTTTTTGCAATCATTATTCTCGAGATCATGGAAAATAAACAGTTAAAAAACCGTATACAGCATGATATGGAATTCGATGAGACAATGCGTGAACTCGAGGATGCTAAACAGGCAAAAGATGATTTTATGGCAAATATTTCGCATGAGATCCGTACACCGTTAAATTCTATCATCGGAATCGGATCAGAATTACTGGATGCGAAAGTGGATGATACGACAAAGGAACAGCTGTATGATATTACAGTTGCGGGCAGGAATCTGATGTCTTTGGTATCAGATATCCTGGATTTTTCAGAACTTGAAAATGACACGATGGAGCTGGTGGAAGAACCATATAACATTACGTCTGTGATCAATGATGTGGTTAACATGGCACATGTGTGGAATAAAGAAAAGAATCTTGAGATCATTGTGGATTGTGAGGCGGATATTCCGAATAACCTGCTTGGAGACAGTCAGAAAATATATCGCATTATCTTAAATCTCATCAACAATGCGATCAAATTTACAGATGCCGGTGGTGTCATTTTGTTTGTCGGCGCCCGCAAGGAATCATACGGCATCAATCTTATGGTAAAGGTGAAAGATACCGGAATCGGGATGAGCGAAAAAAATATAGATGCACTGGAAAACACATACAATCAGGTAGATACGACCCGTGACCGGCGTGCGGGGGGCATTGGCTTAGGTCTTGCAATCTCACGCAAAATGATTGCAAAAATGAATGGACATATGCACATTGAGAGTGTTCCTGATGCAGGTACGACGGTTTCTATTATCATTCCACAGAGAGTACTGACGGATATGCCGCTTGTCTCTGTGCGCGATGCCGGAGATAAAAAGATCATTTTTTATATGGATCTTGAGAGATACCGTTTCGGACAGCTTCGTGACGGATATCTTGAATGTATCCAGAGGATGATCGATCAGCTTCATATAGATGCCGTGCGCTGCGCTACCATACATGAGTTGAAAAACAGGATTGAGCATGAACGCTATCAGTTTCTATTTGTGGCAGATGCTGAATATTTTATAGATCAAAGTTATTTTGACAGCCTGACTGCAAAAATGAAAGTTGTTGTCATGGCAAACCGGGATTGTGATCTGCAAAAAATCGGACCGGAAGTCCAGCTTATCTATCGCCCGATGCATGTATTCTCGGTTGCAACCATTTTGAATGGAGAAAAACTTCAGCAGGACGCATACGACGAACGGTGGCATCATGACAGATTCCGTGTAAATGGAGCAAAAATTCTTGCAGTGGATGACAGTGCCATGAATTTAAAAGTTGTTTCAAGTCTGTTAAGCCATTATGGCATCACGATCGATACGGCATTGAGCGGTAGTGAGGCAATTGATAAAATCAGTGACAGAAGCTATGATCTCGTGTTTATGGATCATATGATGCCGGAAATGGATGGCGTGGAATGTATGCACAGGATTCATGAATTACCGCGGTTCCGTGAACGGAAAATACCGATCATTGCACTGACAGCCAACGCCATAGGCGGAGCCAGAGAGATGCTGATCAGGGAAGGATTCGATGATTTTGTTGCGAAACCGATTGAAAAATCTGCGATGGAACGTGTCCTTCGCAAATATTTAAGCATGTTTATTGAAAAAGATACGGGAGAGGAACAGGTTACCTGCGAGACAGAAGAAAGCAGTGGGTTATCCGGACAATTCAAAGAAGGAAGGAAAGAATTTGAGGCTGCAGGAATTGACCGCCGGCTTGGGCTTTCCTACTTTGATAATAATGAAGCGGATTATATGGAGATCGTGCAGTGTTTTTATGAACAGGGAAGAAGTCAGATCCAGACATTACAGGAGCTGTATGATAAAAAAGACTGGGAAAATTATAAGATCAATGTACATTCCCTGAAAGGACAAAGTCTTACGATCGGTGCAAAAGAGCTTTCAAAAAGGGCAAAGAGGATGCAGGAGGCATGTGAGCATGGGGATGAAAATTATATCATACAAAACCATACGGAGCTGATCGCAGACTATTGTTCGATCCTTGATGGGCTGTCTAAGTATGTGACGGTGGGGGAAGAAAAAAATCCAGTGCAGAAACTATCGGCAGCAATCGACAATTTTGACCAGGCAGAGGCAATGAAGCTGTTAGAGATGATAAAAAATGAGACGGGCAGTTCGATGGCGGATTCGGATGCACAGTTGATCGCTGATATGGAAGCCCAGATTGAACTGTTTGATTTTATCAGTGCTGCGGAAACATTAAAAAAATGGGGAGGTGCGGACAATGAGTAAGCTGAGTGACAGAATTATCCAGGTACTGATCCGGAAAGATGTTTCAATTCATGCACAGTTATTCCGCTTTATGTCGCTGCTTGGAACGATCGCGATGGCAGTGGGGGGAGTTTATACGCTTGCCGAGGGAATGGAGATAAAAAATGTCGCAGCATTATTTGCCGGGGCGCTTTTTATGGGCATGCTTTTCTGGGCAGGAAAGAAATTCCAGCAATATGATCTCTGTTCTTTCATTCTGATGTCAGGGCTGAATGGAATTTTTCTTCCAGTTACGTTTCTGCGCTCCGGAGGCTTAAAAAGCGGTATGCCGCTTTGGTTTGTTCTTGGTTTCATCTCGCTTTTTTTCCTGCTGCGGGGAAAAAGTCTTGTCGCGGGAACTGTTATAACGATCATTGCAGATGCGTATTGTTTTTACACTGCATATGTTCATCCGGAACGGATCACTTATATGGAATCGGAATCCGTAGTTTATGTGGATATTATCGTGAGTGCGGTCATAACCATCTTTCTGACCTGTGCGTTTATGTTTATCCAGATCACACTCTCTGAATATCAGAGAAAAGAAAATGAAAAGCAGCAGGCGGAGTTAGTTGCCGCAATGAATACACAGAGCCGTTTCCTTGCAAATATGAGCCATGAAATCCGTACGCCGATCAATACGATCATAGGATTAAATGAAATGACACTTCGGGAGGAGAATCTGTCAGACGATATTATCGAGAATGCCAATAATATCCAGAGTGCAAGTAAGATGCTTTTGTCTCTGATCAATGATATTTTAGACCTGTCCAAAATTGAGGCGGGAAAAATGGAAGTTGTTCCGGCGCGTTATGAGACAGGAGAATTATTCAGTGAAATTGTAAACACGACCTGGATCCGTGCACATGAGAAAAATCTGGAATTTTGTGTCAATGTATCTGAAAAACTGCCATCCATGCTTTATGGCGACGAGATGAGGATCAAACAGGTTTTAACCAATATTTTAAGTAATGCGATCAAGTATACGCAAAAGGGATCCGTCACGCTGTTTGTGGAGAGTGAGCAGACGGGAGCGGACGAAATCCTTTTAAAAATGGCTGTGATCGATACCGGTATGGGAATCCGTCAGGATGATATGAAATATCTGTTTGACAGTTTTAAACGGGTTAATGAAGGCAGCACAAAAGGAATCGAGGGAACAGGCCTTGGACTTTCTATCTGCAGCCAGCTTGTAAATCTGATGGGTGGTCAGATCACGGTTGACAGTATTTATCAGAAAGGTTCTACATTTACGATTACGATTCCACAGAAAATTGTAAATGCCACGCCGCTTGGAAATCTCAATTACAACAGTTCCTCAAGACATCAGAGGTCTTCATATAAAAAGAGTTTTGAAGCACCGGAAGCAAAAGTTCTTGTTGTGGATGACAATGATATGAATTTGCTTGTCGCTAAAAAACTGCTTCGGGAAACCAAAGTCCAGCTTGCATTGGCGCATAGTGGAATGGAATGTCTGAAGCTGACGGCAAAAAATAATTATGATGTGATTTTTATGGATCACATGATGCCGGAGATGGATGGTGAAAAAACCATGGATCTGGTGCGCAGCCAGCAGGGTGGATTCTGCCGCAAAACGCCGATTATTGCGTTGACGGCAAATGCAATGTCAGGTGCGGAAGAAAAGTATCGTAAAATGGGATTTTCTGATTATCTGGCGAAACCGATCAATGGAATCCTTTTTGAGGCAATGCTGCTCCGTTATCTGCCAAAAGAGCGCATTGAATATATGATCGATCCGGATGAAGTCAGTGAGATGGACGGATTCCGTATTCTGGGGAAGAAGAAAAAGCAAAGGCTGATCGTCAGCACGGACAACGTTGTGGATCTGCCGAATGATGTGATCCGGCAGCTTGGAATACCGGTCATGCATTATTTTGTAAATACGGAATACGGGCATTACGAGGATATGGTGGAAATCCATTCAGACAGTCTGCTTTCTTATATTGAAAAAGATCAGTATGCCAAGTCGGAAGCACCGACAGTCGGGGAATATGAGACATTTTTTGGAAATCTGCTTGAGGAGGCGGAACAGGTACTGCATATCAGTATTGCTTCAGGATCCGGAAAGGGATTTGAGAATGCAAGCCAGGCAGCAGCCGGATTTTCCCATGTGCAGGTGTTTGATTCCGGTCATCTGTCGAGCGGTACAGGCCTGATGGTTATGCATGCAGCCAATATGGTGCTGAAAAATAAGGATCTGGATGAAATATTACAGAGTATCGAAAAGATACAGCCTAAAATACAGACAAGCTTTATTTTAGACAGCTCAAAACAGCTCTATCGCAGTGGGCTTTTAAATAAGCAGGTGTGGAAAATGACAGAGATGCTGCAGTGCCATCCGGTTCTGGCATTGCGCAAAAAGAAAATCGTGCCGGCAGCGATCTTTTTTGGAAATACACAGGATGTTTATAAAAAATATATACATGCGCAGATGGCGCGATGGTCGCCGATTGATCAGAAAGTCTTATTTATAACATCTGCGGGCTGTTCGAAAGAGACGAAAGATATGATTTTAGAGGAAGTGCAGAAGTATAAAAAATTTGATCAGATCTACATGCAGGAGGCATCAGCAGCGATTACAAGTAACTGTGGCGCCGGATGTTTTGGACTTATTTATATGCTGCAGTAAAATTTGACCAGCAAAAAAGTATTGACATTTTAAGAAAGCGTGTTATACTCAGACACATAAAAATAGAATATGATCTTCAGGGCAGGGTGTGATTCCCTACCGGTGGTATAGCCCACGAGCCGTAAGGCATGATTCGGTGTAATTCCGAAGCCGACAGTATAGTCTGGATGAAAGAAGATATGGATAAGCAGGATTTAAAGGATCGTTTTAAACGGTTGGTAAGATAATGCATACATGGCTCTGAAATAGTTTTATTTCAGAGTCTTTTTGTTTGTGACAATAGAATGTTCGCGGAGCGCGTATTTTATTGCTGCAAAAATTAGATATCCTGCCGGATATCAGAAACGGAAAATAGTTTCGCATGGTATCCCGGTTTTTAAAATATGTCATTTTAGAAATCTCTAAAATCCGGTTTTAAGAAGCTCTGAACGATCGTGTTCAGAGCTTCTTTTTAGTGCAATAGAATATTCCCGGAGCGTGTATTCTATCGTCATGAAGCAACAGAGATTGCAGATTTTATCTTGCAGAAAGGGGAATGTATTTATGCAGCAGGAAAGATATATGCGACGGGCGATGGAGCTTGCGGAACTCGGCAGAGGATGGACGAAAACAAATCCGGTGGTCGGTGCGGTTCTTGTGAAAGATGACAGGATTATCGGAGAAGGCTATCATAAAAAATTTGGCGGACTTCACGCAGAGCGGGAAGCACTGGCAGATTGCAGGAGCAGGGGAGAAGATCCGGCAGGGGCAGATCTTTATGTGACATTAGAGCCGTGCTGCCATTACGGGAAAACACCTCCGTGCACACAGGCGGTCATAGAAGCCGGGATCAGCCATGTGTTTGTCGGGGCGAAAGATATCAATCCGCTTGTGGCGGGAGGCGGAATCCGGCAGTTAAGGGAGCAGGGCATCCTGGTGACGGAAGGAGTTTTACAGGAGGAATGTGAGTACCAAAATCGGGTATTTTTTCATTATATCCAGACAAAACTGCCCTATGTGCGGATGAAATATGCGATGACACTGGATGGAAAAATAGCGTCTGCATCCGGAAAATCGCAATGGATCACCGGAGAGGCGGCAAGAGAACAGGTACACCGCATGCGGCATGAAATGACCGGAATCATGGTTGGGGCAGGCACGGTAATCGCGGATGATCCAATGTTAAACTGCCGTCTGCCGCAGACAAAAGACCCGGTCAGGATCGTCTGTGATACGACATTGCGGATACCGCTTAAGAGCCGGATCGTGCAGACTGCCAAGGAGCAGAATACCATCATTGCAACCTGCTGTCAGGATGAGGCGAAGATCAGGGAATATCAGAAATATGGATGCCGGATCATAGTGACAGAACATGCGGATGGAAAAGTGGATTTAAAAGAACTGATGCGGCAGCTCGGAGCAGCCGGGATCGAGAGCGTATTGCTTGAGGGCGGTGCCATGCTGAACTGGTCAGCGTTAGAAGCCGGAATCGTCAATGAGGTGTATGCGTATATGGCACCGAAACTGTTTGGCGGAGCAGATGCCAAAAGTCCGGTTGCAGGAATAGGCGTGGATCATCCCGATGATGCGTATTGCCTGGTCAGTCAGAGGGTACAGCAGGTGGGGGAGGACATTCTGATCGCCGGGGAACTGAAAAATAAATGAGAGGAAAGTTGCTAAAAGATATGCTGGAAAGTTATCAAAATATCTGTCAGTAAATTGGAAAAAGACGTACCGGAAAATTGCAGAAGTAATTTTGCCGGGAAAATAGATACATAAGTTTTGAACATACCGTAAAAAGCAGGGAGGGGAGAAAACTTGTTTACAGGAATTGTGGAAGAGGTCGGAAGGATCATAACAGCAGACCGGAAAGGCAATTCTGCCAGACTGAAAATAGAGGCAGAAAAAGTATTAGAGGATATCAAAATTGGTGACAGCATTGCCGTAAATGGAATCTGTCTTACCGTGACATCTTTCGGAAAAAATTATTTTACCGCCGATGTGATGCACGAAACGCTGCGGAGGTCATCGATTGGAGAAGCAGCGGCGGGAAGTCCGGTGAACCTGGAACGTGCGATGGCGGCAAACGGCAGATTTGGCGGGCATATTGTGACAGGACATATCGATGGAACCGGAACGATCTGTAAGGTCAAATCAGACGAGATCGCGGTTTGTTATTCCATCAAAGCACCGGAGAAGATCATGCACTACATTGTTGAGAAAGGTTCTGTTGCGGTGGATGGGATCAGTCTTACCGTTGCCAAAACGGCACAGACCACTTTTATGGTGTCTGTCATCCCACATACGGCGCAGTGTACGGTTCTTGCATACAAAAAGGCGGGAGATACGGTAAATCTGGAAAATGACTGTATCGGGAAATACATTGAGCATTTTTGGAACTGGGAGAAAGAAAAAACAACGGAGAGTAAGATCACGAAGGAATTTTTATTTTCTAATGGATTCTGATAAGAAAACAAAATGCAGTTTTTGGCACGGAAAGGAAGAAGTACAATGAAGAAATTTGATACAGTGGAACAGGCATTGGAAGAATTGAAAAGAGGAAAGATCATTCTTGTGACAGATGATGAAGATCGTGAAAATGAAGGGGATTTTATCTGCGCGGCAGAGTTTGCAACAACTGAAAATCTGAATTTTATGGCGACATATGGAAAAGGGTTGATCTGTATGCCGATGTCAAAGGAGATCTGTGAAAAATTAAAACTCCCGCAGATGGTAGCAGACAATACAGATAACCATGAGACTGCATTTACCGTATCGATCGATTATGCCGGTACAACGACCGGAATTTCGGCGGAGGAACGCGGCATGACAGCAAGGCATTGCATCAGTGAGGATGCAAAACCGGAAGACTTTCGCAGACCGGGACACATGTTTCCTCTGCTTGCAAAAAAGAATGGAGTTTTAGAGCGTAACGGTCATACAGAAGCAACCGTTGATTTGATGCGACTTGCCGGATTAAAAGAGTGCGGTTTATGCTGTGAGATCATGCGTGAGGATGGAACAATGATGCGTACAACAGAACTCGTGGAACTGGCAGAAAAATGGAATATCTGTTTTATCACGATCGCGGCAATTCAGGAATACCGCAAAAAACATGAGAAACTGGCAGAGTGCGCAGCAGTTGCAAACCTCCCAACAAAATATGGAGAATTTAAAGCGTATGGATATCAGAATATTTTAAATGGGGAACACCATGTTGCGTTGGTAAAAGGTGAGATCGGAGACGGAGAGAATGTGCTGTGCCGTGTACACTCCGAGTGCCTGACGGGAGATGTATTCGGATCCCTTCGGTGCGACTGTGGGGAACAGCTTGCGGCGGCAATGGAACAGATCGAAAAAGAAGGCCGCGGAATCCTGCTTTATATGCGGCAGGAGGGAAGAGGCATCGGACTTTTAAATAAGCTGCGTGCCTATACATTGCAGGAGGAAGGTATGGATACGTTAGAGGCGAACCTTGCGCTCGGTTTTGCGGGGGATGAGCGGGAGTATTACATTGGAGCACAGATCTTAAAAGATCTCGGCGTAAAAACGTTGCGGCTTCTGACCAATAACCCGGATAAAGTTTACCAGTTGAAAGATTATGGCATGGAGATCAAAGAGCGCGTGCCAATCCAGATGAAGGCGACACCGTATGATCTGTTTTATCTGCGGACGAAACAGGAAAAGATGGGGCATATGCTTCGTTTTGAATAAGAGGATAAATATTAAGTATCTATGGTGTCAACCTGACATCAACATTATAAAAAAGGAGATAAAAAATGAACGTTTTAGAAGGAAAATTAACAGGAGCAGAAGACATTAAGATTGGGATCGTGGCAGCGAGGTTTAATGAATTTATCGTGTCAAGACTGATCGGGGGTGCACTTGACGGGTTGAAGCGCCATGATGTACCTGAGGAGCAGATTGATCTGGCATGGGTGCCGGGAGCGTTTGAGATTCCGGTGATTGCAGAAAAGATGGCGGCAAGTGGAAAGTATGATGCGGTGATCTGCCTTGGGGCAGTGATACGCGGGGCAACGAGCCATTATGATTATGTGTGCAATGAAGTTTCCAAAGGGATTGCAAGTGTTTCCTTACAGAGCAAAATTCCGGTTATGTTTGGCGTCCTTACGACAGACAATATTGAACAGGCAATCGAGCGCGCAGGCAGTAAGGCGGGAAATAAGGGATATGAATGCGCTGTGGGTGCAATCGAGATGGTGAATCTGATGCGTGTGATGGAAAAGTAAAATTTTTGTTTGGGAGCATTACCGTTTGAACTTATATTTTCCCTTTCCGTAACCGTGTACCGGTTCAATGATGTCGGCCTGCACTAGGTTTGAAAGAAGTTTTGAAGCACCTGAGCATTTTAGTTCAAGAAGCTTCATAACCGTACTTCGACCGAATATTTCATCAAAACCAAAGATTTTAAAGAGTTTATGGATATGGGCAGTCGTTTTTACAGAAAAATTGCTGCCCTTTTCGGAAAGTATACCTTCAATGTCCACTTTTTTGTCCTGAATATCCACTTTTTCGGTTTCAATATCCACTTTTCCTTTGTTCAAAAGTCCACTTATGTGCAGATCCCGATTATGAAGTTCGGTTTTCTCATTCAACAGCAGATTTTTAAGGAACACTTCAAGATATTCTATGGTTTCGTGAATCCCTTTTTGCAAGTTTGTATAGTTTGCACGGACAAGGGCGTTTCTGAAATACCACGCATTTTCTGCAAAAATATCATTAGTTGCAGAGAAACCAAGTGTCCTTAAATATTTGATGAAGAATACGGCTGTTGTTCTCGTGTTGCCTTCGCCAAAGATATGGATTTGCCAAAGTCTTGAGATAAAGACAGCAAGATGATGGATAATTTGATCCATTGAAAGATCTCGGTAGCTAAAGTCTTTTTCTTGCGAAAAGTCATATTCAAGTGTTGCTCTCAGTTCCGAAGCACTGCCATATACAACGGTTGCTCCGTCAAGCACCCACTCTTTTTTCGTAATGTTGTAATCTCTGATCCGTCCTGCATGTTCGTAAATACCCTGAAAGAGTTTACGGTGGATAGATATATATTCATTTGGGGAAAATGAAAACGCTGTTTCTGAAAGAGTTTCTGCAATACGTAAAGAAACTTTATCCGCTTCTTCAGTACGTTCGTCATCGGATAAATGCACAGGTTTTTTTTTATAATAGCTGTCGATAAGATTTTGCGCTTCTTTCATTGTGATGTTGCCCTCAATATTTTGAATGGCAGTATCAATCAAATATTTAGATGGTTTAAGTCCGTCCACTGCCTGAAGCCCGATCGCTGTACTCCAGGCATAGCCTTTATAAGCTTTATCCGGTTCAGATTCTTTCAGATATTCCTTAAATGGGTCTTTTTCCATATCGATTGCCTCACTTGATACTTTTATAATTTACGAAAACAATATTTGTTATTCTTTTGTCTGCGTAAATCCATTAGATTATATAAAAATAGAAAATTGACAAACTTGAACTTATCTACGTGTTCCGTCATCATTAAAATGTTTTTTCAAAGCTTTCTCTGTCGGATAAATTGATACAATCATAATAAAACATTGAATTGCCACAAGAATCAACCCTGCAAATCCAATCGTATTCTTATCATTATGGTATAACGGAATATGTATCAAAGCAGATGGTATAATCATTACCCATCCTATTTTCCACCAAAGTTTTCCACAATAGTCGTGAGCAAATTTCCATGTATCCATATTTTTCATTGAACGAGTTGTTCTATATCCAGAAATACCATTTATATGCTTTGGGCAATGTTTCCACATTATTCTTCCTACAATAACCATAACAATGGGAATTATCATATCACATATTAACATAAACCACCAAAACCACATAAAATCCACCTCCACAACTTTCGATTGTTCTACCTTTTCTCATGTCCACTTTCTTGCACTTCGGACAAGAAGTATCCCTCGCTCAAAGAGCTCGGTCAATCCCGATCTTTAAATTCATTTTAACACAGTACACAGTGTAATCAAAATGATTTTGCATATATAAAAAATAAAAAAATAAGCATAAAAAAACAAGCCCAATCGCAGCATTTTGCTGCAGATCAGACTTGTTTTTTAATAAAGCTATCTGCCGAGTGTGTCAGAGGTGGTTTCGGAAGATTTTACCTCTGTGCTCTCAGAAGACTTTGTATCCGTGGTTTCGGAGGATTTTGTCTCGGTATTTTCGGAAGACTTTACTTCCGTGTTCTCAGAGGACTTTGATTCTGTATTTTCGGAAGACTTTGTTTCTGTGTTTTCAGAAGATTTTGTCTCTGTACTCTCAGAGGATTTTACTTCTGTGCTTTCGGAAGATTTCACCTCTGTGCTCTCGGAAGATTTTACCTCTGTATTTTCAGAGGATTTCATATCTATATTCCAGGTAGATGCCGGGTTTGGAACTGCAGTTGTTTCTGTTGTTTCTGTCGGATTTTCCGTTTCTGTCTCTGTCTCATGGATCACATCCGGATCCTCATAGACAGTCTCGTCTGCTCCGGCGCGAAGCAGGATTCCTTTTGAACCAAGGACATTTACGCTGATCGTATCGCCGTCTTTTACGTTATCCAGACTTGTGGTTACCAGTGCAGAAGAAATATAGGTGGTAGAAACTTTTTCACCATTTACAAAAATCTTTGTATTCTTGGTAAAGCGGGAACCGTAAACAGCAAGGATATTGCGGTCAGAATTTTTGCGGAGATTGGAAATTGTAACATCCTCCACATCCATCTGAAGGTCAGTAGCAGGGTAGAGATCCTCGCCGCTGTAAGTATATCTTTTGCCGTAAAGCAAATCGTACTGCAGATTCTCAAGACCATTTAAGTATGTCTCGGTATTGCGCTGTGTCTGATGATAACTAAACATCGTTCCTTCGTGGATACCAGCCTGGTCTGTGATCTGGGAAAGAAGCTGGTAAGCGGTCAGATCGGCATCCTCTTTTGGAAGTCCCATGTTATTCCAGGTAATGTATTTTGTCTTGAAAATATCACCGGATTTCATATCAGAATCAGAAAGTCCCATAGTAGGAAGATGATCACCGAACATAACAACGATGGTATCTTCACCGCGGCGGTCAACAGCAGTGATCAGGTCACCGATGAAATCATCCACTTCATGGATCATATTTACATAATATTCCCACTGATTGTTTGATTCCTCTGTGGCTGCGCCGGAAACTTTGATTGCCGGATCTGTTAAGATCTTTTCGGTCGGATAATCGCCGTGTCCTTCTACCGTGATCGTGTATACAAAATCGGACTGGTCTTTTGTGGAGTCCAAGGCTTTTACTGTTTCCTGAACCAGTACATCATCTGTTGGCCAGTTGCCATTTGGTGTGTACTGTGTGATGTTCATCAGCTCTTTACTGGTAAAGGTATCAAATCCCATCATGGAAAAAGCATTGTTTCGGCTGTAGAAAGTAGCGGTATTGTTGTGTACCACATGTGTGCCGTAACCGATCTTTGACAGGTCAGATGCAATACTCTCGCAGTCTGTCTGTTTTAAGATGGTTTTGTAAGGGTACTCACCGGTTCCGAAATACTGCATGCTCATACCGGTTAAAACTTCAAACTCTGTGTTTGCAGTACCTGCGCCGACAACCGGAACGGTAAGATATCCGGTGGAGTAATTGCTCTCTAAATTGTGAAAATTCGGGATCGGATCTTCGGACATATTTAAAAAGTTTACTTCGTAAGGATCTGTGAATGACTCTAACAGTACACAGATGATATTCGGTTCGCTGCCTTTAGAAACAGTGGTCTGTTTTTTGGAAGAATTAACCAGAGTTTCGATCGCATCGACCGTTTCCTCAGAATAATCATCCGGTTTGCTCATACCACGGCCAACCACACTGGTGGAAAAACCGTATACAAAACCATAATCGGCATAACCCTGAGCGATATTGGAAAAATAGGAAGCAAGGATGTTAGAACCTTGTGCAGCCTGTGTAGTGATCGGAAGTCCGACTAAAAGTAAAGCAGCGATCGCAACCGGACCTAATACAAAATGACGTTTTCCCTGATATTTTGGCCCTTTTGCAAAAAAGAAACCTAGAAATACGAAAAATGCAACGACAACGCCGACAACAAGAGTTGCCTCTTCTGCGGTAAAGTAGTTTGTGTTCTGCATTGCGAACAGGTCAGAGATGCATTTTAAATCGGTGTAGCTGAAAGGTGTAACACGGTTTGAAAGGATCAGACCGTTGATCGTACCAAGGAACAGCCACAAACCACTGATCAGTACACGCAGCTGTGCCCTGCACCGGAACAGATATACGATGGAGAGTGAAGCAAATACGATAAATGCGTTGTAAAGGTATGCAAGTGTGTGATTATGTAAGAAAGAGACCGTTGAAAGAAAATCTCTTCTTGAAATCACCTCAATTGCAAATGTCAGGACGCATGCTAAAATAAAATGAAATACTAAGGAGTATTTGTTAAAAAACGCGATCATTTTATAATATTTTTCGCTATGCGGTTTTCTCTTTGGTAATTTTGAGCGGATAAGAGAAATCTTATCGAGACAAAATTTTAATTTTTCTTTCATAGTGACCTCCAAAGGTTTTGTGTAATATCAAACTGTCTATCTGTAAACGGAAATGCTGTCATTTCCAGTATTTGTAAAAGGTGTGTAAACCTTGTGTAAAAATCTTATTTTTGACACTAAGAGAATATATCGCTTATCAGGTAAAAAATCAATCGGAAAGATGAATAAAAAAGAGTGAACAATCTGTGTTTTTCTATTGAATATGAATAAAAAATGAACAAAATATGTCCAAAACAGGTAAAAACGGGAAGAAAATAGGGATTGCATGTGTGCAGAAGTTCTATATATAATAAGGAAAGAAAATAAACAGAGCAGTCACAGATATAGGAAGGTACTGTCTGTACACGCATGTGGAGACAGTAGGGCAGGAAGATGTTTAAGTGAGAAAGGAGCGCTGCGTATGGGTGAGTTTACGCATTTTAATAAGGATGGAAATGCTATTATGGTGGATGTTCATGCAAAGGATGATACCTACCGTGTGGCAGTGGCAGCCGGAAAGATATATGTCAACGAGGAGGTGTATGCGGCGATCAAGGGACACACCGCAAAAAAAGGAGATGTCCTTGGAGTGGCGCGTATTGCAGGGATCATGGCGGCAAAGAAAAATTCGGAACTGATCCCGTTGTGTCATATCATTGCGCTGACGGATTGCGAGATCCGTTATGAGATGCATGACGAGGAGCGTTCCATTGAGGCTTTCTGTAAGACATCCTGTATCGGAAAGACCGGAGTGGAGATGGAAGCGCTGACTGGTGTGAGTGTGACGCTTCTGACGATTTACGATATGTGCAAGGCGATGGACCGCGGGATGCGGATCACCGATATTCATTTACTGGAGAAGGATGGCGGCAAGAGCGGACATTATGTCTGCGAAAAATAAGATTGATAGCTTATTTCCCGCACGGCTATTTGTTTTGGAGCAACAACAAATAGCTTTGTGGGAAAAGGAAAAACATGCCTCCGAAAAGTTGAAATTCTCATCGCCTTTTTATAATAAGCTGCTCAGAAATGGAGATTAAGATGGACAATAAATACACAGTAGGAATTATAACAGCAAGCGACAAAGGATCAAAGGGAGAGCGCGAGGACATCAGTGGAAGAAGGATAAAAGAACTTCTTCCGGCAGAAAAATACGAGGTGGTATCTTATAAAGTGCTGCCGGATGAGCAGACGGAATTGGAACAGGAAATGATACGTCTTTCAGATACATGTGGCTGCAATCTTATTCTGACCACAGGCGGAACGGGATTTTCCCTGCGGGATGTGACACCGGAGGCAACACTTGCGGTTTGTGACCGGAATGCCCCCGGAATTGCTGAGGCAATCCGGGCTTACAGCATGACAATTACGAAGCGTGCCATGTTAAGCCGTGGTATAAGTGCGATCCGTGGGCAGTCCCTGATCGTAAATCTGCCGGGAAGTCCGAAAGCGGTCGAGGAGAGCCTGACTTATATCTTAGATTCGTTGGAACATGGGATGGATATTTTGTTGGGGAGAGATGGGGAGTGTGCTCGGAGATGATATTTGCGTGACGTTAAAAAAATACTATTTTCAAGATGGGAAAATAGTGTTATACTTAGCAAAAGATAACGAGGGTGTTACTGGAGGGATTCCGTAATGCCCTTTTTTGATGAAAGTCTGATTTTCAAAGATATAGATTTTCATAAAAATAATGTGAAAGAATGCCGTAAATATGGCAGAAAGGTGGAGAAAATATGCTCACAGTAAATGCAATGGGCGATACCTGCCCGATTCCGGTGGTAAAAACAAAAAATGCAATCAAAGAACTTAAAGATTCCGGTGTTGTGGAGACACTGGTGGATAACGAGATCGCGGTTCAGAACCTGACGAAGATGGCAAACCAGAAGGGTTATGGCGTGAAGTCTGAGAAAATCACAGAGGGACAGTATAAAGTGACGATGGAGATTGGAGAAGGAGCAGAAAACCAGAGTGATGCAATGAACGCAACAGACACAGAAAAAGAAACCTGTGCTCCAAATGCAATCCATGGAAATACGGTTGTTGTGATCTCTGCAGATCATATGGGCGAGGGTGATGAGGAACTTGGAAAGGTACTCATCAAAGGATTTATTTATGCGCTGACAGAGCAGGATGTGCTCCCGAAAACAATGCTTTTTTATAATGGAGGAGCAAAACTGACCTGTGAGGAATCACCGACATTAGAGGATTTGAAATCGTTAGAGGCTCAGGGCGTGGAGATTTTAACCTGCGGTACCTGCCTTAATCACTACGGTCTGACGGATAAGCTTCAGGTGGGAAGCGTAACGAATATGTATGTCATCGCTGAGAAAATGACGCAGGCAGGAAATATTATAAAACCATGATTTATCTGGATAATGCGGCAACTACATTTCCAAAACCACCGGAGGTGGAACAAGCCGTCATGGAAGCGTTTCATACACTTGGAAATGCGGGAAGAGGAGCGCATGCGGCAACACTCGATGCATCGAGGATCATTTATGGAACCCGGGAGCGGCTTGCAGAATTATTTCATGCACAAGATGCATCCCGTATTGCATTTACAAGTAATGTGACAGAGTCGTTAAACATTGCGATCCAGGGATTGTTTGAGCCGGGAGATCATGTGATCACATCGGTCTGTGAGCATAATTCTGTATTGCGTCCGTTGTATCTGATGGAACAGCGTGGTGTGAAAGTAACGTATCTTTCCGCAGATTCTAAGGGGCGGATTGCATATAATGAACTGGAACATGCGTATCGGCCGGATACGAAAGCAGTTGTGATCACGCATGCGTCAAATCTGACAGGTAATGTGACAGATTTAGATCGTATTGCGTCTTTTACACAAAAGCATCATCTGTTGTTTGTCGTTGATGCTGCCCAGACGGCAGGTGTCCTGCCGATCGATGTGCAGAAACAAAATATTGATGTACTATGTTTTACCGGTCATAAAGGCTTGCTTGGCCCGCAGGGAACCGGGGGAATTTATGTACGGAAGGGCGTGGATATCCGGCCACTTTTAACGGGAGGAACCGGAGTTCAAAGTTACAGTAAAACGCAGCCGGAAGAAATGCCGGCCGCGCTTGAAGCGGGAACATTAAACGGACATGGAATAGCCGGATTGTACGCTGCTTTGGGTTATCTGCAAAAAACGGACATTGGTACGATCTGCAAGCAGGAAATGGCTCTGGCAGACCGGTTTTATAATGGTGTAAAAGATATTTCCGGCGTGACGATTTATGGAGATTTTACAACGAAAAACAGAGTGGCTGTTGTCTCATTAAATATCAGAGATTTAGATTCCGGCAGTGTGAGTGATTGGCTCTGGGAAGATTATGAGATTGCAGTCCGCGCAGGAGCACACTGTGCGCCTTTGATGCATGAGGCGCTTGGAACAAAAGAGCAGGGGGCTGTAAGATTCAGCTTTTCCCATTTTAATACAGATGAGGAAGTGGATGCTGCGGTGAGAGCTGTGAGGGAGATTGCGGAGGAAACATGACGGAAAGGGTCTGCGCAATAAGTGGCAAAGAAAAGAGGATAGACATGAGTTTGGAAAAAAGAAAGCTTCATGGACAGGTGAGGCTGCGTATTTATGGAGATGAGCTTATTTTTGGTCCCGGTGTGGCGCAGATTATGGAACTTGTGGAGAAGACGGGATCGCTTTCTGAGGCGTGCCGTCAGATGCAGATGGCATATTCGAAAGGTTGGAAAATCGTAAAACGCGCTGAAAATGAACTTGGCTTTTCGCTTATGACTGGAAATAGTGGTGGAAAAGGCGGTGGCAATATGGTATTGACGGAACAGGGAAAGGATTTTTTAGAACGGTATCAGGCGATGGATGCGGAGTTAAAGAAGGATGCGCAGACGTTGTTTGAGAAATATTTTGAAAATTGAATTTATAGAAAATCTCAATAAATCTCCCATCAATATCACAAATTTCAATTTCACACATTCCGCAAAAACTGTTATACTTTAAAAAAAAATAACGAGGGCGTTACCAGCATTGGTAACGCTTTTTTTACGGAAGGAGAAAATTGTTATGAAACTGTTTGACAAACCATGGAAGCTGGCAATTGCAGGAGCAATTGTGGGAGTGCTGGCTGCATTACTGGCATACTTTGGAAACCCGGGAAATATGGCAATCTGTGTGGCATGTTTTGTACGTGATATTGCAGGTGGACTGAAACTTCATTCCGCGGCACCCGTGCAGTATTTCAGACCGGAAATTGTGGGATTTGTTGTAGGTTCTTTTGTAATTTCGCTTGCAACAAAAGAATATAAGGCAACGGCAGGATCGTCACCGATGATTCGTTTTATTCTCGGGTTTGCAATGATGATCGGGGCATTGGTCTTTTTAGGATGCCCGCTGCGCATGATCCTGCGTATGTCTGCGGGAGATCTGAATGCATATGTGGCACTGATCGGTTTTGCAGGAGGAGTTGCAACCGGAACTTTCTTTTTGCGGAAAGGATTTACACTGGGAAGAGCATATGAGACGAAGAAAGAGAGTGGATACGTGCTGCCGGTGGCTTTGATTGTTTTATTTATTTTTAGCGTTACAACCAGCGCATTTGCGGTCAGTACAGAGGGACCGGGAAGTAAGCATGCGCCAGTCATTATTTCTCTGATTGCAGCACTTGTGATTGGGGCACTTGCACAGAAAAGCAGAATGTGTTTTGCCGGAAGTATCCGTGACGTGATCATTATGAAAAATTTTGATCTGATCAGTATTATTGGTGGTCTGTTTGTAGTGATGTTAGTTTACAATATTGTGACAGGAAATTTTCATCTTAGTTTTACAGGTCAGCCTATCGCACATTCCGAGCATCTGTGGAATATCCTTGGCATGTATGTAGTAGGATTTGCCGCAGTCTTAGCTGGAGGATGTCCGCTGCGTCAGCTGATTTTAGCAGGTCAGGGATCTTCTGACAGTGCAGTCACTTTTGTGGGAATGCTGCTTGGAGCTGCTTTTGCACATAACTTTGGACTGGCAGGTGCAGCTGCAAAAGCGGCAACTGAGACGGAGGCAGCCGTGGCAGGTGGTCCGGCATTTGCAGGAAAAGCAGCGGTTGTTGTATGTATTATCGTATTATTTATCATTGCAGCGACAAATAAGAGAGAACTGAAAAGTGTAAAATAGAGGATATGCAGGAATAGCGCAAAAAAGACGCAGGAATGGAGATTAACATGGGAGATGTGATAGAAATAGATGTAAGAGGTTTGTCCTGTCCGGAACCGGTGATGCTTACGATGGATGCAATGGATGAAAATCCGGGAAAGACAATTAAAGTCATTGGGGATGAGGCTCATACTAGAACTAATATTGAAAAAATGTTAGTATATCAGAAAAAGGAAAGCCGTACAGTTGAGACAAAAGAAGGATTTGAGATAACCTTTCAGGCATAAAACAGAGACTGCACAGATCACGGAGGTGTAAGACAGATATGGAGCAAAATCAGGAAAAAATCATATTTTGTAAGGGAGGCGGCTGCACGGCAAAGCTCGGTGCAGGCATCTTAAGCAGAGTGTTAGAGCGTTTGCCGAAAGGACCGGCAGATGAGGATCTTCTGATCGGATATGACAGCAAGGATGATGCGGCAGTTTATCGTATTTCTGATGATACGGCAATCGTACAGACACTTGATTTTTTCCCACCAATGGTGGATGATCCGTATACCTTTGGAAAGATTGCGGCAGCAAATGCGCTCAGCGATATCTATGCGATGGGCGGTGAAGTAAAGACAGCATTAAATATCGTATGTTTTCCGGAGAGTATGGATTTGAATATTTTAGGTGAGATCATGCGGGGCGGCTCCGAAAAAGTCATTGAGGCGGGAGGAACTCTTGCAGGCGGTCATTCCATTGCCGATACGGATGTGAAGTATGGACTTTCTGTCATGGGAACTGTGCATCCGGATAAGATCTATCCGAATAATCAGGGAAAACCCGGAGACAAACTGATCTTAACAAAAAAACTCGGAGTTGGAATTGTCTGCACTGCAAACCGTGTAAAAGAGGCATCCGCTGCCGCCATGGAACAGGCGGTTGCATCCATGACAATGCTGAATAAATACGCTTCCCATATCTGTCATTCATATGAGATCCATGCATGTACGGATGTGACCGGTTTTGGTTTTCTGGGACATCTGCATGAAATGATGGATGGGAAATTGTCCTGTCGTATTTTTGCGGATCAGGTACCTGTGATAAAAGAGGCACTTGATTATGCGGATGAGTTTTTGTTAACGGCAGCAGGACAGAAAAACCGCAACCATGTGGGGGAGTTTGTGTCTTTTGATGATGTATCGTTTGCCATGGAAGAAGTGCTGTTTGATCCACAGACCTCCGGAGGACTTCTGATCGCAGTGGAAGGGCAGCAGGCGGATGCATTATCAGATGAGTTAAAACAGGCGGGACATCCTGCTTCTATTGTGGGCGAGGTCATTCCAAAAGACGAAAAAGAGATTTATGTGCAGAAATCTGTGTGAAAAATAATATGATATGTCATGCGAGAGGGGCAGTCTGTCTGTTTGGTGAGGAATCACTGGATGTTATTGATATCGGTGGACAGGATACCAAGGTGATCTCCATAAATGGCGGCAGAGTGGGTGAATTTTTCATGAATGACAAATGCTCTGCCGGAACCGGTAAATTTATTGAGATCATGGCGAACCGGCTTTGCGTATCATTAAAAGAATTAGACCAGATCGCATCAATGTGCACGGAAAATCTGTCGATCAGTTCGATGTGTACCGTTTTTGCAGAATCTGAGATCGTAGCACTGATTGGCAGGGGAACTTCAAAGGAAAATATTGCATGGGGGGTTTTGAATTCTGTTACACGAAAAGTAAAACAGGAGTATGCAAGACTGCATGCATCGGATCATAAAGTATGTCTGACAGGTGGCTTGTGTGAGAGCGGCTATTTTATAGAAATGTTAGGACAGGAGATTGGTATGACGGTGATCTCAGATCCGATGGCAAGATATGCAGGCGCGATCGGTGCAGCACATTATGCGCGGGATATTTCATAATAGTTTTTGATAAAATGTAAAAAGTTTCTTGTTTTTTCCGGCATATAAGGGTCAGGAGAATAAACAATATAGAGTTTGCGCAAAAAAGCAGAATCCCCCAGTGGGAATACAAGCAAATTTTCCTGTGCAGCATCAGCCTCCACGGCAGCGCGTGAAAGGATCGAGATGCCAAGTCCTAAGATGATGCATTGCTTTAATGCATCCGGATCATTCATGATGGCAATGATATGCAGATCGTCCATCGAAATCCCCATACTTTTTAAAAAATTTAACGTTTCCTGACGGGTACCGGAGTTATCTTCACGGATTAAGAACGGCTCATAAAGCAGCTGTTTTAAAGCGTCAGGGTGTTCTTTGTATGCTTTAAAATGTGGTGTTGCCGGTGTTGCGATGACAAGTTCATCGGACGCGTAAGGAAGAAATTCGCAGGAAGTATTGTCACAGATCGTGCCGACAAAACCGACATCAAATGTGTTGTCATTTACTTTGCGGATGACATCCAGGCTGTCAGAACAGTAAGTGTGGAAATGTATGTCGGGTGTTTCCTTATGGTAGGCAGAAAGCAGTTCCGGGAGTGAATAGAGTGATGGAACGGAAGATGCGCCAATGTGAAGACCGGATTTATTGTGATCAGAGAGTTCAGTTATGGCTTTTTGCTGGAGGGTGAGAATGCTGGTCGCATAGTCGTAAAGCCGCATGCCTGCCGGAGTTATGGATAATGTTTTTGTTGTTCGTCTGATGAGCTGCGTCTGCAGTTCCTGCTCGAGTGCATGAATATGGGCACTGATCGTTGGCTGGGACAGATAAAGTCTTTTTGCTGCTTCCGAGAAACTTTTGGTTTTTACAGTATATACAAATGCTTCAAGCTGGCGGATATCCATGGTGTGACTCTCCCTGATAAGAAATTTGTTGATTGTATTTTATGCCTGTTTATAGAAAAAAACAATAAGTATATAGAAAAATTAAAAGAGTAGAAATTGCAAATGGCGCGGGATATCGAATAGACCAATACAAGGATTGCAGCACTGATCGAGATGTTGTAAGATAAAGGCATGATATAGATAATAAATAGTGATATTTGCTCTAACATCACGAAATAATGTTAGCAGGGATGACGGACCATGAGAGAAAAGAAAAATTACAGAATCATCACATTTCATACCACATCAGCGGCAATGGCAATGGAAAAATATTGCAATAAGAATGCCATCAAAGGACGGCTGATTCCGGTTCCAAGGCAGCTTTCGGCAGGGTGCGGACTGGCGTGGAGAATGGAGCCTGCGGATTATGAGGCATCCTGTAAAGAAATTGAAAAATCAGGGATTGAGACGGAACAGAGTGTGGCGATATATATCTAAATAAAAAAAGTATCATTCTGATACTTTTTCTACCAGATTGATAATCAATCTTGAATAATATAAGAAAAAGCGCTACTCTTTAGTGGAAGGCGAAGGTGCAACAAGTGAATGTTGCACCTTCTTTTTTTATAGAAAATATTTATATTTTCTATAAAAAAGAAGCATTTCGTGAAGGAAGTGAGGTAAGTATGAAAGAATTTCATTCTGTTGGAAAAGACAAAATGAGACTGGAAGCCTATGAAAAGGTAAATGGTACAGCTGTTTTTGGTAATGATGTTTCTATGGAAAATATGTTGTATGCCTATGGTGTACCGTCTAAATATGCATTTGCACGGATTAGGGAAATTCATACAGAAGAAGCTGAGAAGGCAGAAGGTGTTGCCTGTGTTTTGACAGCTAAGGACATTCCCGGACAAAAATTAATGGGAGATGTTGTACTAGATGAATATATTCTTGCGGTGGACCGGGTCATCAATAAAGGCGATGTTATAGCCGTAGTATATGCAGATACCATAGAGCATGCAAAAGATGCGGGAAAACTGGTCACAGCAGATTATGAACCACTTCCTGCCGTGACAGAGATGTCGGATGCTTTGAAATCGGAACAGATCATTAATCCGTACAATGAGAAAGACAATGTAAGCTGCACGGCACATATCAATAAAGGGAACATAACAAAAGCACTGGCAGAGGCAGAAGTAAAAGTCTGTACCCATTATGAATCTACATGGCAGGAACATGCTTACATTGAACCGGAAGCAATCGTTGTTTATCCAGGCAGACGAAATAAAGAGCTGATTGTAACAGGATCTTTACAGGCTTTATATAATCCACGGCTTTCTATTCACAGAAGTCTGTTGATACCCATGTCTGATATTACTGTGATACAGGCAACAGTAGGAGGTTCTTTTGGAGGAAAACTTGAAGGTCCGGAAAAATTAGCGGTGCGGGCTGCCATGGGAGTGCTGAAAACAGGACGTCCGGTTAAGTATGTGCTCACGAGAGAAGAATCGATTTCACAGACATACAAAAGACATCCATACATGTTTGACATAGAGGTAACTGCAACCAGAGATGGAATGCTGACAGGTTTTTATGAAAAGACAATATCGGATACTGGTGCATATGCCAATATGGCTCCAGATGTTTTATATAAGACCATTTCATTGTCTGCAGGACCTTATGTGATTCCTAATGTGCATGCTGAGGGAATTACAGTATATACCAATAATATATCATCAGGTTCTTTCCGCGGGTTTGGTAATCCACAGGGCATATATGCCAGAGAATGTGCATTTGATGAATTGGCAGAAAAGCTGGGGATGTCTCCATATTTGCTGAGAAAGAAAAATGTTATGCACCGTGGAGATGCCAGTGGATCAAATCAGATTATTGATTTTGAGGATATCGGGGCAGAAGAGTGTCTGGATCAGATTGCCAGGGAATTAGATTTTGAAAAGAAATACTGGAAGTATCGGAGTGAAAATGCTGGAAAGACAAGGAGAAGAGGAGTAGGACTATCATTAAGCTATCGTGGTAATAGTTATGGATTTGATGCCCCGGATATTGGAAGAGTTTCTATTACTGTGGAGGAGGATGGAAGTGTTCTTTTTTCTACAGGACTGACAGAGGTGGGGCAGGGACTTCATACTGTTATGGCACAATTGGTAGCAGAAGCATTAGATATTAGTGATAAATATGTCACGGTAACAGACAGTGATACCAGCAGATCACCAAATACAAGTAACTGCACGGCATCCCGTGGAACATTTGTCGGAGGGCGGGCAATTATGGATGCGGCAGCTAAAGTGCATAACTGTATTGCCGAAGCATTAATTGAAAAATATGAGGTTTCGAGAGAAGAAATTGTTTTTGAGACGAATGTTGTCAAAGTCCGTGAAAAGAAAATATCTTTTCCGGAAGCGGTATCCCTGACGTATAGTACAGGACGTACACCTGCCTTTTTCGGAAACTATAAGGTTCCTGTCAGTAAATTTGATAAAGAAAAAGGAACAGGAGATTCTTTTTATGAATTTACTTATTCCTGTATCGGTGCAGAGGTAGAAATTGATACCTGTACAGGACAGACAAAAGTGATTGATGTTGTGGCGGCACATGATGTTGGAAGATGTATCAATCCACTGATGGCGAAAGGACAGATCTATGGTGGAGCCGTTATGGCACAGGGACTTGGTCTTACGGAAGATATAAAATCAGTAGGTGGTACAATTAAGCATTTGAACTATGATGAGTATATGATTCCCGGAATTATGGATATTCCGGAACATTTGACACCCATTATCATAGAAAATCCGAATGACAGAGGACCTTACGGGGCAAGGTCACTTGGAGAACCCGCATTAGACCCTGGTCTTGGTGCATATATCAATGCCGTGAACTGTGCGCTTGGTGAATTAGGAAAAATTCACAGTGCACCGGCAGATCTTGAGAAGGTCTTGTTTCATAGTGATAGAAAGGAATGGACAAATGAAATATCAGACATATGAAAAAATAAAGACGCTGCCGGATTTAAAAAAGAGAATACAAAAGGAACCGGAAAAGATCCTGCCAGTAGCAGGTGCGACAGATATCATGGTAAAGGCGCGAAACAGAGACTGGTATCAGAACATGAATCTGGTCGATATTACAGAGATACCGGAATTAAAAGGCATTCGGGAAGAAAAGGATTTTATTATAATAGGGGCACTGGTAACTGCGGATGAGATATTACAATCAGAGGCAGTAAGCAAATATGCCGGGATTCTTGCCGAATCATGCAAGATGCTGGCAGGACCACAGATCCGGAATCGTGCAACGATTGGAGGCAATCTGGCGAATGCCTGTCTCGCAGGAGATATGATTCCTGCATTGTGTGTGCTTGGAGCACAGGTGGAGACTATCGTAGGAAAAGAAGAACGCAGCATTTTGGCAGAACAGCTTCTGAAGAAATGTCCGGCTTGTCTAAATCATGAAGAAATGTCTGTGGGAAGTTGTTTTTTTGGTATTCCGGCTGGAAAAAAGACGGTACTTATGGCAGGTGAGATTATTATTCAGGTAAGAATACCAAAAATGTCTTCTGGGTACAGAATTGCATTTCAAAAAGTTGGAAGAAAACAGAGCGGATGCATGTCGAGATTTACGTTGGCAGCAGCAATGGATGTAGAGGATACAGTGATCAGAGATCTGAGAATAAGTATAGGTGCCGCATTTGCAGACATCACGCTATTAAAGGAAAGTGAGACATTGATTGGTGAGACTGGTTCCGAAGAACTTTTTTCAAAAATAGCACAACAAATTGGAAATCAGATTGAGACCCAGATGAAAAAACCAAATGATTCCGTGAAGTATAAAGCAGAAGTCTGTAGGAGATTAATGGCAAGAACATTAATGGAATTGTATCAAGGGAGAAATGAGGAAGAATATGGGTGAAAAACGAAAAATACGGTTTGTATTAAATCATAAAGAGGTAGTTGTGGAAACTGATCCGACAGATAGACTTCTGGATGTTATACGTGAACAGCTCAACCGGAAGGGAACGAAGGAAGGGTGTGGTATTGGAGAATGCGGAGCATGCACAGTTATTATGAACGGGAAATGCATCAACAGTTGTGTGACTATGATCGCACAGGTGGAGAAGTCAGAAATTCTGACGATCGAAGGTTTGACAGAAGATGTTATGGCTGATGTGATCAAGACCTGTTTTGTAGAAGAAGGTGCAGTACAATGCGGTTTTTGTACACCTGGAATGATTTTAAGTGCTTATGTTTTATTGCAGGAGAATAAGACACCTTCCAGAGAAGAAATAAAAACAGCACTTTCCGGTAATCTTTGTAGATGTACGGGATATGTGCAGATCATCAATGCTGTCGAGCGGGCAGGTATGGAATTAGAAAGGGGATGTGTTAGTGATGGAGTTGATTACAAACCATTTTCAAAACAGAAATAATAAAAAGTTTGAGATATTGAGTGTGGAAAAAGCAAAGCAGATACAGCATTTTCACAGCAGTTTTCCGATGTATGAACCAACGCCGCTTGCCCATTTAAAAAAATTTGCAGCAGAAACCGGTATAAAGGATGTATATGTAAAGGATGAGTCTTTTCGGTTTGGATTGAATGCATTTAAGGTATTGGGTGGAAGTTATGCCATTGCAAAATACATTGGAGATAAAATGAAGATTCCAGAGTCAGAGTTGAGTTATGAATTACTGACATCAGAAAAAGTAAAAAAACAACTTGGTGAAATGACGTTTATATCAGCAACAGATGGAAATCATGGGAGAGGTGTTGCCTGGACGGCAAGAGAACTTGGGCAGAAATCGGTCATATTGATGCCGAAAGGAAGCGCAGCAGAAAGGCTGGAAAATATAAGGGCAGAAGGTGCAGATGCAAGTATCACGGAGCTTAATTATGATGATGCAGTGCGGATGGCTTATAAGATGGCAAAGAAAAATGACTGGATCATGGTGCAGGATACGGCATGGGAAGGGTATGAAGATATACCAACATGGATTATGCAAGGATATATGACGATGGCATATGAGGCTTATCAGCAACTGAAGGATGTTTCGCCAACCCATATATTCATACAGGCAGGGGTCGGATCTTTAGCAGGTGCTGTAATCGGATTTTTTGCCGGAGTATATGAAAAAAACAGACCTGTGATGACGGTAGTAGAACCGGATCAGGCAGCCTGTGTATTTGCTACAGCAAAGGCAAATGATGGAAAAAGACATTGTGTGACCGGAGATATGAATACGATTATGGCAGGTCTTGCATGTGGGGAACCTAATACAGTAAGTCTTGAGATATTGAAGGAATATGCAGATTTTTTTATATCCTGTCCGGATTATACTGCTGCTCAGGGGATGCGTATTCTTGGCAATCCTATGGAAAAGGACGACCGTGTTATTTCCGGTGAAAGCGGAGCTGCAGCCTTTGGTGCAGTTTCAGAAATTTTAAGAAATCCAGATTATGGAGACATGCGGAAAAAATTAGGATTAAATGAAAATTCGGTTGTGCTGTTTTTTAGCAGTGAAGGAGATACAGATAAAGAAAATTACAGAAAAATCGTGTGGGATGGAGCTTATGACAGAAAAAGTTTTGAATCAGAATAAGAATAGATAGTGAGAAAAACAGTGCGGGAAGGAGTTAAATTATATTATGAAAAAAATTGAGTGGGAGCAGGAAGTAATAGACTTATGCAAAGAAATCGTATCACAAAAGAGTTATTCAGGTGAAGAAAATGGTGTTGTTGAAGTTCTGAAAAAATACATGACCAAACATGGATTTGATAATGTCAGAGAGGATGATTATGGCAATATTATTGGAGTAATACGTGGAAAGCATCCTGGTAAAAAACTGTTATTTGACGGTCATATTGACACAGTACCTGTCGGAAATGAGTCAGACTGGACCCAAAAACCGTTTGCACCAGAAATCGTGGACGACAGACTGTATGGGAGAGGGACAACAGACATGAAGGGGGCGGTGGCAGCATACACGGTGGCAGCATGTCATTTTGCAATGGACTGCAATAGGGAGTTTTCCGGTGAATTATATGTGGATGGTGTTGTTCACGAAGAATGTTTTGAAGGTGTTGCAGCCAGAAGCATTAGCACTAGTGTGAAACCGGATTATGTGGTAATAGGAGAAGCATCTGATCTGAATATTAAAATAGGGCAGAGAGGACGTGCTGAAATAGTTGTGGAAACCTTTGGAAAACCGGCTCATAGCGCAAATCCGGAAAAGGGAATCAATGCTGTATATAAAATGAGCAAAGTAATAGAAGCAATTCGAAAATTAAAACCAGATGAGCATCCTGTTCTGGGAAAAGGAATCCTAGAACTGACAGATATCAAGTCAAGCCCGTATCCTGGGGCTTCTGTGGTACCGGAATATTGTCGTGCCACATATGATAGAAGACTGTTAGTTGGCGAAACAAAAGAAAGTGTATTAAAACCACTTCAGGAGCTTTTAGAACAGATGATGAAAGAAGATCCGGAATTAAAAGCAAAAGTATCCTATGCGTATGGTCATGAAAAATGTTATACAGGAGCGGATATAGAAGGGGAAAGATTTTTCCCAGGATGGCTTTTTGATGAAAACGAAGATTATATCCAGGCAGTGTATAAAGAGCTGAAAACAGACGGATATACCCCCGAAATCACGAAGTATAATTTTTGTACAAACGGCAGCCATTATGCAGGTGAAGCAGGAATCTATACATTAGGACTTGGACCTTCTGTGGAAAGTCTTGCACATGTGGTAGATGAATACTGTGAAGTAAGCCAGCTTTGTGGGGCGGCCGGTTGTTATTACGATATTATGAAAGCACTCTTAAGATAAAAAGGGGATGAGGGGAATGAAAATATATAAAAATCTGCGTATTTTTACGATGGACGAAAATTTCACATGGTATCCAAATGGTTATCTGAAAATATATCAGGGAAAAATAGAGGCAGTTGGTGATTGCAGGGAATTAACGGCACAGGAACTTGCAGGATGTGAAGTGACGGATGGAGGAGGAAGAATCTGTATTCCGGGTATGGTTACAACACATGCACATTTTTATGGACAGTTTGCGAGAGGAATGTTGTTAAAAGAACCTATCTGCAACTGGCAGCAGGTTTTATCCAGGATGTGGTGGAAGTTTGACAAAAAACTGACAGATGATATGACATATTATAGTGCCATGATGGGATTGATCGAGGGATTGAAATATGGAACTACTACGTATTACGATCATCAGGCAAGTGCATATGCAACCGAAGGCTCCCTTGATCTGATAGAGAGCGCTGTGCGTCATGCTGGTGCGAGAGCCTGTCTGGCTTATGAAGTGTCTGACAGAGACGGAATAGAACACAGTAAAAGCGGGATAGAGGAAAATGTCAGATTTCTTCAGAAAATACAGAAAAACGACGATAATCAAATAAAGGGATTATTTGGACTGCATGCGGGATATACACTGAGTCAGGATACACTTGAAACGTGTGCAGAGTATGGCAAAAAGTTAAATGCCGGATTTCATATTCATGTGGCAGAATCCATGGCAGATGTATCAGAAAGCTATAGATTATATGATATGCATGTTGTTGAGCGTATGGAAAAAGCAGGAATACTAGGAAACAAAACGATTGCAGCACACTGCGTCAATGTAGGTTCAGAACAATGGAAATTGTTAAAGGATACAGGGACAACCGTAGCACATAATGTACAGTCAAATACAAATAATGCGGTAGGAATCTGTCCGGTAGTAAAGATGATGGATGATGGTGTCTGTGTGGCACTTGGAGGTGACGGATATACATATGATCTGTTTACAGAAATGGGATTTGCGATTATAATGCAGAGAACAAAAGAAAGTGATCCAAGGGTATTTTCAGGTGAGCAGATTCGGAAGTTTGCGTTTGAAAATCCAGGAAATTTATCTGAAAAGATTTTTGGAATCAGAACCGGTATAATACAAAAAGGTGCAGCAGCAGACTTTTTGATCTTAAATTACACGGAACCAACTCCAATTTCGGATCAAAATCTCTTTTCACATATGACATCTGCTTTTAGCGGGCATGTAAAAGACGTGATTGTTGCTGGGAGAGAAGTAGTAAAAGACGGTGTCTGTACACAGGTAGATGAAGAAAGAATTTTTGCACAATGCCGGGAACAGGCACAAAAGCTCTGGAAATCACTATAGAAATAAAGCAAAATTTTATAAAAATTCTTGAAGGGGAGATAGCGCGATCATGAAAAGCAGCTTATACGAAATACAGGATGTCGCAATCCAGATTGCAGATGCCTTGGCAGTTATGCTTCAGGTAGATGTGGAAATTATTGACTGTGATCATATGCGTGTCGCGGGAACGGGACATTTTCGTGATCGTATTAACAAGAGTAATATTACAGAAGGGCATGCATACAGTGAAGTTCTGCAGACCGGGAAAAAATTATTTGTAAAAAATCCGAGTTCTAATAAACTATGTGAAGGGTGTAAGGAACGCCCTAACTGTGAAGTGCTGCTTGAAGTAGGCTGTCCGATCATAGTGGATGACAAGATTGAAGGTGTCATAAGTATTACATGCTGGAAAAAGGAAAGAGAAGTATTCTTCATGGAACATCTGGATGACTCCGTTTATTTTTTGGATCAGATGTGTGTGCTTGTGGCAGGTAAGATCAAAGAACGGCGGAGTATGCAGAAGAATCTTTCAGCACGAAAAATGCTCCACGCAGTGATGCAGCTGGTGGATAAAGGCGTTATAATGCTTGATAAAGAGGGCAGACTTGCCGAATATAATCAGATTGCAGAAAAAGAACTAAAATTATCTGCTCTTAGTATAGGACAGTTTGTTAATATACTGCTGACAGGAGATACAGTTACTGAGAAGCAGGAATATAAAATCGTGATCGATGGAACTGTGCATACGGTTATTGGTCATGAAGAAAAGTTTGACGATCCGGATGATCAGTACGACAGCGTGCTTGTCTTTGACAGTATACGGGAATACCGCAGTCGAGTATATAATATGGTTTATTATGTGACACCTCACGAAATCAATGCCATTATCGGGCATTCAGTGTATATAGAAAAACTGAAAAAACAGATTCGGCAGACAGGTGAAAATAATAGTCCGGTATTGATCGAAGGAGAGGTAGGGGCAGGAAAAAAAGTGGTTGGGACTGCAATCTGGAAAGTGAGCCAGAGGGCAGAAAAACCATTTGTATATTTTAATTGTGCCGGCGTAACCGAGGAAATGTATGAGGAACGGTTATTTGGCAGTACCAGCAAAGCAACAGATAATATGGGAATGCATCAGGGTGTTATTGGTGTGATTGAGATGGCGAACGAAGGAATTTTGTATCTTGATGAGATTGATGAGATGCCGGTTTATTATCAGATTAAGCTGGAGCAGGTTTTAGAAGAAAAAGTAATTCAAAGAAAAGGCTCCTATCAGAATATTCCTGTAAATGTAAGAATTGTTGCTGCAACAAAAAAGAATCTCCAGAAGCTGATTGAGCGTGGAAAATTCCGGAAAGCATTATATTATATGATTTGTATCAGCAAAATCAGTATGATGCCCCTGCGCAAACGCAAAGAAGATATACCGGAGCTTATTAATTATTATGTGGAACAGTATGGAAAAAAATATAATGCGTATGTAAAAGAAATCACACCGGAAGCCATGAAGTTTCTTATGAATTATGACTGGCCGGGCAATGTTACAGAACTGGAAAAGACGGTTGAATATATGGTAAATGCATTGCCGGAAAACGGAATTTTAGATATCAAGACGATTCCAAGTGAGCTTACCTTAAAGGAAGAAGAAACGGAAGCGGATGGTATCATGAATCTGGATCAGTTAGAGCAAAAGGTGATCCGTAAGGCAATCGAGAAATATGGAGACAGCAAAAAAGGAAAGGAACAGGCAGCCGAGGCTTTGGGAATCGGTATCGCTACGTTATATCGAAAACTGGAGAGAATGTCATAATATCATTTTGATACTTTTTATATCTATATGATACAGGGGGTTGTAAAAAAAGAAAGAATAGGTTAAAACATATTTATTCAAAGCGAAGGCGCTGACAAAAAGTCAGTGCCTTTTTTGTTTTTCAAAGGAGAGAAGATTATGGCAGAGCAGACACCATTATTGGAATTGAAAGGAATCACAAAGAGATTTGGAAACTTTGTTGCAAATGACCATATAGATCTGACAATTCATGCTGGGGAAGTACATGCATTGCTGGGAGAAAACGGTGCAGGGAAAAGTACTTTGATGAATATCATCTATGGACTGTATCATCCGGATGATGGCGAAATCAAAGTAAAGGGACAGAAAGTAAATATCCGGTCTTCGAAAGATGCATTAAGGCTTGGAATCGGAATGGTTCATCAGCATTATATGTTAGTGGACGTTTTTACTTCAGCAGAAAATGCTTTCCTGATGGGGCATGAAAAAGCATTTAGTCTGGTAAAACAAAAAGAAATTGAAAAAAAACTGGAAGAGATCGGCAATCAGTTCGGTTTGCAGGTGGATACCCATTGTACAGTAGATAAATTGACAGTCGGGATGCAGCAAAGACTTGAAATCCTGAAATTGCTTTATACAGGAGCAGAGCTTCTGATCTTAGACGAGCCGACAGCAGTACTTGCTCCTCAGGAATGCGATATGTTATTTGAAACAATCAATGCTTTGATCGCACATGGAAAAAGCGTCGTGTTTATCAGTCATAAACTGGATGAGGTATTAAAAATCAGCCAGAGGATAACAGTATTAAGCCATGGAGCTGTGGTCGGGCATATGATGACAGCAGATGCGGATAAACAGAAAATCATTAATATGATGGTAGGAGAAGAAGTTACAGCTCCTTCAGCGGCAGTCAGAGTGACAATTGAAGATGACGGCAGCGCACCGTTAATTGATCTGAAAAATGTGGAAGCAGTTGATGACAGGGAAGTTAAAACACTTGGAAGTATTGATCTTCAGATTCATAGAGGTGAAATAGTCGGAATCGCAGGTGTGGAAGGTAATGGTCAGGCAGAATTGGCTGAGGTAGCAGCAGGTCTTCGAAAAATCACAAAAGGAGAAATTTTACTGAACGGACAAAAAGTAGAGGCAAATCATACAGATCAGTTTATTGATCACAATGTAGCATATGTACCGGCAGACCGTAATGCTGTTGGTACGGTAAAAACATTTCCGTTATATGATAACTGGCTGCTTCGCCGGAAAGAATATCCTAGAAAAATTGGACTGCTGAACTATAAACAAATAAAACACGATACTGCGGATGGAATGGGAAATTTTGATGTAAGAGCGAGAGGAATCGCTGATATCACAGGAAACTTATCAGGTGGTAATCTTCAGAAATTTATTCTGGCAAGGGAGTTATCAAAAAATCCAGATGCATTGGTATGTTCTTATCCAACCAGAGGAGTAGATGTTATGGCGTCATGGTTTATCCGGACTAATATTTTACAAGCGCGGGATAAAGGAATGGGTGTGCTTTTGATATCTGGTGATCTGGAAGAATTATTTTATCTTGCAGACAGGCTTATCGTAATGTATAAGGGAAAGATCATGGGTGAAGTAAGACCGGATGAGACTACTGTACAGGAAGTTGGAAGTCTGATGCTTGGTATCAAAGAAAACAATCAAGAGACAGTCCGAATGGCAGAGTAGAAAGGATTGGATAGAACTATGGAAAAAGAAAAAACGAGTAAGAAATCAGATTTTTGGCAAAAAGGACTGATTATCCTGGCAAGTATTATTGGAGCATTACTTGTTGGAGCAATATTTTTGTTGATACAGCAGAAAAACCCTATGGAAGTATATGGGCAATTATTGTTTTCACCAGTTAAATCTATCGGCAATATGGGACAGGTAATCAAAGAAGCAACCCCACTTATGATTATTGGAGTGGGAGTTGCCATTGCAACTAAATGTGGTCTTTCCAATTTAGGAGGCGACAGCCAGTTTTATATGGGAGCGTTGGGATATGTACTGGTTGCGATGACGATTGGTGATAAAATGGGAAGATTTTCACTGGTGCTTGGTATTTTGACCGCTATGTTATTTGGAGCGTTGACATCAGCAATTGCAGGAGTATTTCGTGCTTATTTTAAAGTGAGTGAAATTATTACCACATTAATGATGAATTATATCATTCAGTATTTTATCAGTTATCTGGTAAATGGTCCGCTGAAATCTGAGGGAAGTACAATAGCCCAGACAGCAGAGGTGCCGGAAGTAATGAAGATATCCAGGTTATTTCAGGGAACAACAGCGAGTTGGGCAATTCTGATAGCAATTATATGTGCGATATTCTATTGGTTATTAATGTACAAAACAAAATTTGGTTTTAATATCAAAACGGTTGGAGGAGGTATTAAAGCAGCAAGATACAGCGGTATTAATCCAGTTAAATATTATATGATCGTAATGTCTATCAGTGGTGTTTTTGGAGGATTGGCAGGTGCTATTGAAGTCAGCAGTCAGAAATACAGATTATTGGAAGGGTTATCGAATGATTTTGGATTTAATGCTGTTTTGGTATCATTGCTAGGTATGTTACATCCAGTTGGAATTGTAATTGCAGCATTGTTTTTTGCATGGTTGTCTACGGGAGCAAATGTAATGCAGATTACGTGTGGAGTGCCAGTTACTTTTGTAGCAATTATTAAAGGCATTATGATTTTGTTTATTCTGTTTGGGTTAAGTATAAAACTTGGTAAGTTAAAAATGTCATTTTTCAAAACAAATAAAGTTGTGATGGCAGGTACTGGAAGGGAGGAAAATTAATGGAGTGGTCATTATTTATTGTTTCAGTACTTTCGGCGGCTGTTCGAATGGGTATTCCTATTGCATTTGCAGGTATTGGTGTAGTTATCTCAGAAAAGGCTGGTGTGTTGAACATTGGCTGTGAAGCAGAAATGTTAATGGGTGCTTTTGTAACATTTGTTGTTGCATATTCAACGGGATCAACTCTTTTAGGAGTAGTAGCAGGAGGCGTTTCAGGAATGTTGGTTGCGCTCATCATTGGATATCTGGCTATTTCCAGAAAACAGGATCAATCCGTTGTAGGAATCGTATTAAATATATTTATGGTAGGATTTACCAGCTTCTTATACAGGGCTCTCTATGGAAATCAAAGTTCCTTAAGTATCAATACGATTGACAGTATTGCAATTCCTGGATTGTCAAAAATTCCTTTTATAGGTTCTGTATTTTTTGATCAGACAATTCTATATTATCTGCTTTTGATAGTGGCTTTTGTTTCATGGTTTGTTATGAATAAGATGAAAGTGGGACTACAGCTAAGAGCCGTAGGAGAAAATCCCAAAGCAGCACAGTCATGTGGTATTAACGTTGTGCGTTTCCGTTACGTAGCGTTATCCATTGCAGGTTTTCTTTCTGGAATAGCAGGATCATATCTGATTGTAGCGATCATGGGTAAATTTACGGAAAATATCAGTGCAGGGCGTGGATTTATCGGTATGGCGGTTTCTGCGTTGTGTCATTGGAATCCTTTATTAGCATTGGTTGCATCCTTTATTTTTGGAGCAGCACAGGGATTACAAATGCGTTTGCAGGCATATGGAATTGATATTCCGTATCAGATTTTATTAATGCTTCCGTATGTATTAACATTAGTCAGCCTTGTAGCTTTTGGGCGTGGTGCAAAAGCACCTAAGAATCTTGGACAGATATATGAAAAAGAAGCAAGATAATTTAAAACAATAAGCATGATAAAAGAAAGGATGGATGAAGATGGCGGTATATCAATATGAAAAATGTACAGCGGAAGAAATTCAAAAATTTGGGAAAGAAAAGACAATAGCTATTTTAAACATTGGAGCAATCGAACAACACGGACCACATTTACCAGTGGGCACAGACTGTTTTTGCGGGACAGCTTATTTAATGGAGGCTATGAAACTGGTAAAAGCGGATGTGAATTATCTTGTATTGCCAATGATGCCGTATTCCTGCAGCATTGAACATAGTCATTTCCCAGGGACGATTACTTTGAAGCCGACAGTGGTTATAGAGCTTATCAATACGATTGGTGAAAATCTAATGCGTGCCGGAATACAGAATCTGATCATTACATCAGGACATGGAGGCAATGAACATGTAATGGAAATTGCAGCAAGAGAACTTCGGGTAGAGGGAATGCATACATATTGTGTGCATAACTTTCTGTCAGAGCAGAAATTAGGAGCACCTGAAGAAGAAGTCCATGCAGGTGCTGTGGAAACAGGCGTTCTTATGGCGTTGGGTAATGATTATGTCAGAATTAATAAAATAAAAAAAGAGTGTACAACATCCAAAGAAAAATGGTTTGGAATGCTTAACTATAAAGCTTGTATATCGGAAGCGTGGCTGGCAGAAGATGTAGGAGTGGATGGAGTCTGCGGAGCGCCGGAACTTGCGAATGAACAAGCTGGAAAAGAGCATATACAACAAATGGCAGAAGCATTTGCAGAGGCATTTGATGCAGTAGCAGATAAATTATATTCAGGAAAGTAATTATTATTTTTATATAAAATGATTGGCAGATGAAGGAGGAGAATTTTATGAAGAAAAATGCAATCCGAAAAATGATTACAGTAGTGATGACAGCAACAATGGCGCTGGGAATGTTTGGTTGTGGAAATACATCTAGCAGCAGTGCAGGAAGTGCAAATTCAGCAAAATCAGATACGGCTGAAGCAGATGCTGCAGAGACAGGAGTAACTGAAGCAATGGATGCAGCAGTGGAAGAAACAGCGGATAATGCTGGTGGAAAATTAAAGATTGCCATGGTTTTGCCGGGAGTCATCACAGATCAGTCATGGAATACACTTGCGTATGATGCTTTGATGGATTATCAGGATCAGGGATATGAGGTTGCATATACAGAATCTGTTGCGGTTTCTGATGTCGAAACAACCTTGAGAACATATGCAGATCAGGGATATGATTTGATCTTTGCACATGGAGGTCAGTTTGCTGATGCAGCATGTGTAGTTGGTGCTGATTATCCGGATACTTATTTCTTTGTTACAAATAAATGTCCTGATGAACAGAATCCTACTTCAAATGTTGGGTTTTTCTATGGAAAAGAATATGAGGCTGCTTACTTGAGTGGTATTGCAGCAGCCATGATGAGCCAGAGTGGTGTGATCGGTTTTGTAGGAGGTATTGAACAACCTAGCCAGATTGCAGATAAATATGGTTATATTGCAGGTGCGGAATCTGTAAATCCAGATATTACCGTAATTCCGATTATGGCAGGTACTTTTGATGATTCTGCATTAGGAAAAGAATCTGCACAGGCATTGCTGGAACAGGGAGCTGACGTTATCATGCATACATGCGATACAACCGGACTTGGTGTGATTGAAGCATGTAAAGATGCAGGTGCATACGTTATTGGTTATGGTTCTGATCAGGCTGAGCTGGCTCCGGAACAGATTATTACATGTTGTGTTACTGATACAGCACAGGTTATCAAATTGCAGGCATCTAAGATTGAGGATGGTTCCTTTGGAAGTGACGGTATTAACTGGGAGCCAGGTATTGCAGAAGGTGTTGTATATGTAACTGATTTTTCTGATTTCGTACCGCAGGATGTTGTTAATGCAGTAAACGATGCAAAAGATAAAATTGTTTCGGGTGAACTTGTAGTAGAAAAAGTAGAAGAAAATAAATAAGAAGATAATCAGTTAAAAAATAATAATTGCTTGACAAATAAAAAATGTATGCCGGAATCCGGCGTGTGGATTCTGGCATACATAAAAATGGTGAATGACTATGGCAGATATCAGTGTATCATTTTGTGGAAAAAAATTTATAAATCCGTTTGTAATAGCAGCATCTCCATCTTCAGATTCCTTGGAGAAAGTAGAAAGAGCATTTCAGGCAGGCTGGGGTGGTGCTGTATTGAAAACAATAGAGCCGGAGGGCAAACAGCGTAAACTTGCAGAGCCCAATATGGGGGCTTTGGATTTTATGGGAAGAAAGCAGATGGCTTTCTATAATTACGACTTATGCACACAGCTTTCGTTAAAAGAGCTGTGTGATGAAATTATATATCTGAAAAAAAATTATCCTGACAGGATAGTGATTGCCAGTGTTATGGCAGGCACAGAAGATGAATGGCGTACAATTGTACAGGCAGTGGAATCAGCGGGTGCAGATATGATCGAGTGCAGTGTCTCCTGTCCGCAGGGAGACGCGTCAGGGAAAATACCTGCGGCAGATCCGCAGCTTTTGGAACAATTTACTAAAAATATCAAAAAACATATTCAAAAACAGACACCGATCATAGTAAAACTTTCGCCTAATGTGACAGATATAGCAGCAGTTGCTAAAGCGGCAGAGCAGGGAGGCGCGGATAGTATCTGTGCCATAGATACAGTCAGAAGTTTTATTGGAATTGATATAGAAACAGGTAAACCTAAGCTGAATGTAGATGGTAAGGCAGCATTAGGAGGACTCTCAGGACCGGCGATAAAACCGATTGCATTAGGTTGTATAGTGCAGATAGCAAAAGAAGTACATATTCCAATTGGTGGAGTTGGTGGAATCAGTAATTACGCTGATGCAATAGAATTTATGATGTTAGGGTGTCAGATCGTAGAAATCTGTACAGCGATCAGCCGGTATGGATATGGTATGATTCGTGGTTTGTGCAAGGGATTATCAGATTATCTTGACCAAAAAAGATATACAGATGTTTCACAGATTATGGGAATAGCGCTGCCTACGGTAGTGTCACAACCAGAACTTTCACGTGAATGGAAGGCTGTCAACAAGACAGACTTCAGGAAATGTAAAAAATGTGGGGCATGTATTACAGCATGTCAGGATTGTGGTTTTGGCGCATTGACACCAGATAGTGAAGGTACACCTTATTTAGAACGGAATAAATGTTTTGGATGTGGTGTATGCAAAACAGTATGTCCATTTCAGTGTATTGAAATGATTCCGGTGTAGAAAGGGGAATGCATATGAATTTCATCATTAAAAATGGAATACTTGTAACAGCAGGTTCTATGTATAAAGCAGATCTTGAGGTGCGTGACGGGAAAATTACAACCATAGGTAAAAATCTGGAAACAGCAGGGAAAGAAGTGGTGGATGCTACAGGTAAATATGTACTTCCTGGGGCAATTGATATGCATACCCATATGTCAGATCCTTTTGGTGGAACAGTATCTAGTGACAGCGAATTGACCGGATCGCGTGCTGCTGCCTGTGGCGGGGTAACAATGATGTTTGATTTCGCAACTCAGGAGCATGGAATGCATTTAGTGGAAGCGTTAGAAAGAAAAAAAAAGGCATATGATGGAAATGCCTGTATTGATTACAGCCTGCATTGTATCGTGACAGATCTGTTTGAGGATGATAGTGTGTTACAGGAATTTCAGGATGTTGTAAAATACGGTGTCAATACGTTTAAGTGTTATACGGTATATAGAGAAGAAGGGTTGATGATTGATGAGGAACAGATGCCGAAAATTATGACGGCTGCTGCCGATGCAGGAGGTATGATGACTTTACATGCGGAAAACGAGGGAATCATTGATTACCTGATCGCAAAATATAAAAGAGAAGGGAAGATGACGCCTTGGTATCATTATCAAAGCAGACCGGAGTATGCAGCAGCCCAGGCGGATATAGCGGCTATCCATCTGGCGGAAAATCTGAATGTTCCTATTTATATTGTACACATGGATAATAAGGAAGGACTTTTAGCAGCAGCGGATGCTAAAAGAAAAGGTTATCCTGTTTTTGTAGAGACATGTCCACATTATCTTGAATTTAACAGTGAAGTCTATAAAAGAAAAGATGCTGTAAAATTTGTATGTTCACCACCCATAAAAAATGAAGAAAGCAGACAGGCTTTATGGAAAGGGATACAGAATGGAGATGTAGATACAATAGCAACGGATCATTGCCCATTTAAAATAGAAGAAAAAAACTGGGGAAAAAATGATTTTACCAAGATACCAAATGGTTGTGGTGGGATAGAGAACCGTTATCCTTATATGTTGTCTGCTGCAAGTGATGGAAAAATAAGTTATTGCAAGGCGGTAGAAGTATGTTGTGAAAATCCGGCAAAAATTTTTGGATGTACGACAAAGGGAAGTCTTGAAATTGGAAAAGATGCAGATATTGTGATTTATGATCCCCAAAAAGTGGTGACTGGCGGGAAAGAAACAATGCATACAGCCTGCGATCACAGTATCTGGGATGGATTTGAATATCATGGATATCCTGTCCAGACTTATCTGAGGGGACATTTGATTATGAATCAGGGGGAATATGTGGGAGTCCCAGGTGAAGGACAGTTTGTAAAAAGAACATCCATATCATATAAAAAAAACACAATAATGAAAATATAAGGAGGAACTGAATATGAAGAAGTTAGAAGTGATTATCAGACCGGAAAAACTAGAAGAGTTAAAAGAAATTTTAAACAAAAGTGATGTAAATGGTATGAATATTGCAAATATTATGGGATGTGGTAATCAAAAAGGAAATCTTAGATCGACCAGACAGTATGAGTTTTCTGTTAATCTGCTGCCAAAGATTAAAGTAGAAACCGTTGTAACGGATGAACAGGCACCGGCGATCGTGGACGAGGTTGTAAAGGAGATCCAGACAGGAAACTTTGGCGATGGTAAGATTTTTATTTATGACGTAGAAGATGCGGTCAGAATCAGAACTGGTGAGCATGGTGGTGATGCACTATAAAATACGTCAGTATTGACTTGACAAAAATTATAAGTATGGTTATTCTTATAAAAGATAGCAATGTGTAAGCTGAATGAAAGATGACCAATGTGGGTAGAGTCCCCACATTGGTTTTCTTTTTTCTTAATGATAATTGTCTGAAAGGCAGATGAGAAATATTGAAGAAACCATTCATTATAGTAAGAGGCGGTGGCGATCTTGCCACCGGAACCATCCACAGACTCTGGTCGGCAGGATTTACGGTTCTGGTACTTGAAGCGGAATATCCGGCAGCGATCCGCAGGCAGGTAGCTGTCTGTGAAGCGGTTTATGAAGGCAGTGCCACGGTAGAAGGCATGGAGGCTGTTTTGATCAAAGATGCTACAGAAGCAGAAAAAGTGATCGGCGCTGGAAAAGTTCCGTTACTGGTAGATCCGGACGGAGCAGCCATTGCAGCATTAAAGCCCGATGTGGTTGTTGATGCAATCCTTGCAAAGAAAAATCTCGGAACAACGCGCAATATGGCAGCACTTACGGTAGGACTTGGCCCCGGATTTACGGCGGGAGAGGATGTTGATATTGTCATTGAGACGATGCGTGGGCACAATCTTGGCCGGATTATCCGTGAGGGATCAGCCATTCCAAATACCGGAATCCCAGGCAATATTGGAGGCTATGCAGCAGAGCGTGTGATCCATGCGGGTGAAAAAGGGATTCTTTATAATGTGCATAAGATCGGTGATATTGTGGAACAGGGCGAGGAAATTGCGTATATCATGAATGAGGATGAAAATGCCAGATATTCCGTAACTGCCACAATCCCCGGTATTATCCGCGGACTGATCCGTGATGGATATCCGGTCACAAAAGGCTTTAAGATCGCAGACATTGATCCGCGCAAAAGTGAACTTTCGAACTGTTTTACCATTTCGGATAAAGCGCGCTGTATCGCAGGCAGTGTGCTTGAGGCTGTCTGTGCGTTTGACACTGACATCTTATGATGTTGGGGGCGAATAGTGCTTCACAATATAGTGACTGGCAAATTGCACAAAGTCGAGACTGCTTTTGTGACTATGGGAGAAAATTAGTAAATCTTAGTTTGCCTGTCAATGCATAGTGTTTTGCTGCCATGGACGGCAGCAAAAGTCTTAATGCCCCATGGACGGGGCATTTAAGACGTACACGTCACTCCGAGAATATTTAAAGCAGGCAGACTTAGATTTTCTTATTTTCGTACAACGGAACAAAACAGGCACGGCTTTGTGTAATTTGTCAATCAAAAATCTTGTATGCACTATTTGACTCTGATATCTTATCATAAAACAGAAAGGGGCATATGCTTCATGAAACTGATAAAAACGGAAGATGCAGTCGGTCAGGTTCTCTGCCACGACATCACACAGATCATTAAGGGCGTCACAAAAGATGCGGTTTTTCGCAAAGGACATATCATCACAGAGGAAGATATTCCGGTGCTTTTAAGTGTTGGAAAGGATCATATTTACATCTGGGAAAAAGATGACACGATTCTCCATGAAAACGAGGCAGCGCAGATCCTTTATGAGATGTGCAAAAATGATCACATGCATCCATCGGATGTCAAAGAAGGTAAAATTGAGCTGATCGCCGATTGTGACGGTCTGTTAAAAGTTGATAAAGAAAAATTAAAAAAGGTAAACAGTTTTGGGGAAATGATGATCGCCAGCCGCCATGGAAATACGCCGGTGAAGGCAGGAGACAAGCTTGCGGGAACCAGAATCATTCCGCTTGTCATCAAAAAGGAAAAAATGGAACGTGCAAAAGAAATCTGCTTAGATGCTCCTATTTTTACACTAAAACCATTTCACAAGAAAAAAGCTGCGATCATCACGACCGGAAATGAAGTTTATCACGGAAGGATCGCAGATACTTTTACACCGGTTATCCGGGAAAAGTTAGCAGAATATGATACGGAAGTTATTTTTCATGAGACTTTTGATGATGATAATAAAAAGATTACAGATGGCTGTCTTGCGGCGATCGAGGCGGGGGCAGAGCTTGTAATCTGTACCGGAGGAATGAGTGTGGATCCGGACGATATGACACCGCTTGCCATCAAAAATACGGGAGCGGAGGTTATTTCTTACGGCGCCCCGGTACTGCCGGGAGCAATGTTTTTGCTTTCCTATTACAAAGGAAGTATTCCGATCCTTGGACTGCCGGGATGTGTAATGTATGCAAAACGTACAATTTTTGACCTGGTACTGCCGCGTATTATGGCAGATGATAAAGTCACAGCAGAAGAACTTGCAGCACTTGGCGAGGGCGGTCTTTGTCTAAACTGTGAGCACTGTATTTACCCGGATTGTGGATTTGGAAAGGGCTGGTAAAGATCCTATGAAAGATAAGGCAGGCAGGGAGATCGATTACATGAGAATCTCTATTACCGATCGCTGCAATCTGCGTTGTAAGTATTGTATGCCTGGTGACATAGAGACGACGGATATGGCAAATCTGCTGACATATGAGGAAATCGTAAAAGTGACTGAGATGGCAGCGTCGCTTGGAATCCGGCATATCCGCCTGACCGGCGGGGAACCGTTAGTGCGCCGTGGCTGTGTGAATCTGGTGAAAAAAATCAAAAATGTTTCCGGTATTGATACAGTTGGAATGACCACGAACGGAGTCCTGCTTGCAGAGTATGCAAAGGATTTGAAAGAAGCCGGACTGGACAGTGTGAATGTCAGTCTTGATACTTTAGATGCGGCAGAATTTCAAAGACTGACAGGACGGAATGAATTAAAAGCTGTGTTAGCAGGAATTGGCGCAGTACAGGAAGTGGAAATTCCGGTAAAGATCAATACGGTTCATTATAAAAATCTGAACTGGAGAGCTGTTCTTGCTTATGCAGATGAAAGGCAGATTCCGGTGCGTTTTATCGAGATGATGCCGATCGGGTATGGGGCAGCTTATACCGGCGGTTCCAATGAAGAATTATTCCGGCAGATCGGGGAGTGCTATGGGAATACATCAGAAGCCGGAACTGTGAGGAACCGGGAAAGTGAAAAAAATAGTGCATATATCCCGGATTTGCTGTGCGCAGAAGAGAAGCATCAAGCCCAACAGTATGGTGCAGGTCCGGCAGTTTACTATCGTTTTCCGGGATTAAATATGGATGTTGGTTTTATCAGTGCCCTGCATCATAAATTCTGCAGCTCCTGCAACCGTATCCGGCTCACTTCGGAAGGATATTTAAAACTATGCCTCTGTTATGAAAAAGGCGTTGATTTAAGAAACGTTCTCCGGGATCCAGAAAGAAAACAGACATTGCAGGAAGTGATGAAAACTGCAATTTTTGAAAAACCGGCGGAGCATTGTTTTGAAAAGGTCTCTGAAATGACGGAACATAAGGCGATGGTGCGCATCGGTGGATAATGAAACGGAGTGAATTGATTTAAAGTGAAAATGCAGGTAGAAATGCAATTCTGACAAGAATGGGCGAAATTAATTATAACTAGAAGAAAAACACCCAAAATATGCAATGAAATGAGTGGAAAATGGCTGAAATGGGCGAAAAATAAATGAACAACATTATATTCGCCCGTGAATCATGAAAATCGTGGGTGAATCAATATATGAACGAACTTCATTCGCCCAATCGACCGTAAATGAGCAGAATATGTAAGTGAAAATGGGTAGAAATATATAGTAATATTGCAAAATCGCCCAATCACTGATATGAGAAAAAAATCCCAAAGTATTTTATAAAGGATTGAAAATACTTGTAACGGAACAGATGAAAAATATCAGAAAATGGAGTAATCATACATGGGAATCGTAAAAGGAATTTGTATCAGCAAAGAAAGAGGAACAGAAAAACATGAGGTGGCAGAAGCCGGGTTTGTCAAAGACTGGGGGATCCAGGGCGATGCACATGCAGGCAAATGGCACAGACAGGTCAGTCTGCTTTCCTTTGAAAAAATAGAAGAATTTCGTGCAAAAGGCGCAGATGCTGCGTTTGGAGCATTTGGAGAAAATCTGATCGTGGAGGGATATGACTTTAAAAATCTTCCGGTCGGCACAAGATTCCGCTGTGGGGATGTACTTCTTGAAATGACGCAGATCGGTAAAGAATGTCATTCCCATTGCCAGATTTATCAGAGAATGGGAGAATGTATCATGCCGCATGAAGGCGTTTTTGCAGTCGTGTTAGAAGGCGGTACAATTCATGTCGGGGATGAACTGCTGTTGCAGGAATCATGATATAATGAGCGCAAGTGAGTCAACATGCTTGCATGATTGACGAACGGCGAATAGGATCATGTGCTGATTTTGCACATGCTGTAAGGAGGACACATTATGAGAGAAATTGTGGAAGCTCTAAAGAAAAGAAGCAATGAAAATAAAAACAGTATGCTCATCACTGTAGTGGCGGGACGCGGCTCGATACCGCGAAAAGCAGGTGCTTATATGGTAGTCGGTGAGGATGGCAGAGTGACCGGAACGATCGGCGGCGGTAATCTGGAATACCAGGCAACATTGATAGGACAAAAGCTTCTTGCCGAAAAGAAAAATTACCTGCATGAGTATAATCTTGGGCAGGAAAAATCTGCAGAACTTGGGATGGCATGCGGCGGAAATGCAACGGTTTTATTTTATTTTGTGGATGCAAAGGAAGATGCCGTATGGATCAGACAGATGGAAGCGGCAGAGGAAAAAAGAGAAGCATTCTGGATTCTGATGCCGTTGGAGGAAGGAAAAATTAAAATACTGCCGGAGTTTCAGACGTCTGCACATCAATCTGTGACAGAAATAGATGGAGCACGTTTTTATGCAGAACAGTTTTCTTATGATGGAAAAGTGTATATTTTTGGCGGCGGGCATCTTGCACAGGAGCTTGTACCAGTGTTATCCCATCTGGGATTCCGCTGCATTGTCTCAGATGACAGGGAGGAATTTACGAAGCCGGAACTGTTTCCGGGAGCAGAAGAAATCCGGTTGATTGACTTTAAAAAATTAAAGGAGGAATTTATAATTCATCCGGAGGACTACATCGTGGTCGTTACAAGAGGCCATCTATGTGATACAGATGCAGAGCGCTTTGGACTGGAAACTTCTGCCGGATACATTGGTGTTGTGGGAAGCAGGAAGAAAACAAAATTTGTCACGGATAAATTACTGGCAGAAGGATTTACCGGGGACCAGCTTGCGCGTGTGACAGCACCGATTGGAATTGAAATCGGAAGTGAAACTCCGGCGGAAATCGCAATCAGCATTGCAGCACAGCTTATTGAAGTGCGTGCGAAAAAAAATCATCATAAAATTCATTTTTAAAATAAACGCTATAGAAACAGGCGTTATATTTAACTGATTTCATGATTTAAGAAGCTGCTTTTTTAGGGTTTTTTAAAATAAAGATTTGGGTGTCAAAAGATGGCTTTTAATATCCGAATCAAATAAAAAAAGAAAAGAGGAAAAACAAATGAAAAAGAAATGTGTGTGTGTATTACTTTCTGCGGTTATGGCAATGACAATGTTTGCCGGATGTGGAAACAGCAAGGATCAGGCGTCAGCAGGTGAGACCAATACGGCGGCTTCCGCAGATGCAGAAAAATCTTCTGAGACAGAGGGTGCGGAGGCAAATGCTGACGAAGCATCAGGCGCAGATGTGTCAGCAACGGAGGCGACAGAGGAAACTGAAACTTCGGAAGCTGCAGAAACGACCGCAGCAGAGCCGTTTGAGACAACAACGGTAACCGTATTTGCAGCAAAGAGTTTAAACACGGTTATGGAAGAACTGATCGCAGAGTATAACAAAACACAGCCGAACGTATCGATCGTAGGAAGTTATGACAGTTCAGGAACCCTGATGACACAGATCGAAGAGGGAGCAGCCTGTGATGTATTCTTCTCCGCAGCACAAAAACAGATGGATCAGCTTCAGGATCAGGACGGATTGGTTATTGACGGAACCAGACATAACGTTGTAAACAATCAGGTCTGCGTAGTTACATACAAAGGCAGCGGCACAACCGTAACCGGACTTTCTGATATCGGAAATGCAAAAAGCATTGCACTTGCCGATGGTTCTGTTCCGGTTGGAAAATATACCAGACAGGCAATGGTAAATGCAGGAATGTTAGACAAGGTGGATGATGTTTCACAGATTACGACAACAGAAATCCAGAATGCGCTTGGCGGTGTGGATATCAACGAATGTGCCAATGTAGGAGCCGTGACGGCAGCGGTTGCAGAGGGATCAAATGAAGTTGGAACCGTATATGATTCAGATACTTACGGTTTTGAAGATCGTCTGGAAATCTTAGAGGTAGTTCCTTATGAACTGACAGGAAATGTAATTTATCCGGTAGCACAGATCGTGAATAAGGAAGCAGATGAGTTAGAGCAGAGTGCAGCAGAGGACTTTATCAATTTCCTGACTTCGGATGACGCAAAAACGATCTTCCAGAAATACTATTTTGATACAGATGTTGAATAAAGATTAAATTTTTTAAACAGCCGTTTATTTTCAAACCAATAAAGACAGTGATTGAGACAGTAGATTTTATGCCGCAAAAATGTTCAGGATAAAAGATGGATGATAGATGGCTGTCTGAAAATTTAAAATGAAAACAGGAGGCAGTTATGAGTCAGTTGGCAGCATATTTAAGCGGACTTGACTGGAGTCCGCTTTTGATCTCGTTAAAGACCGGAATTGTAGCAACCATCATTTCGTTTTTTTCAGGAATCTATGCAGCGCGAAAAGTTGTGAAAGCAGGACCGCGTGTAAAGGCAGTGGCAGATGGAATTCTGACACTGCCAATGGTGCTGCCACCGACGGTGGCAGGCTTTTTTCTGCTGTTATTGTTCAGTCTTAGGAGACCGTTTGGAGCATATCTTTATGATACGTTTAATTTCAAAGTGGTACAGACCTGGCTTGGCTGTATTTTCGCGGCGACCGTGATCGCATTTCCACTCATGTACCGGAATGCCAGGGCGGCATTTGAGCAGATCGATGTAAATCTGATTTATGCGGCGCGGACGCTGGGGATGCCCGAGATCAAAATTTTCTGGAAAGTGGTGATTCCTGCGGCGGGACCGGGTATTGCATCGGGAACGGTTTTAACCTTTGCAAGGGCACTTGGTGAGTACGGTGCGACCTCGATGCTTGCAGGAAATATTCCGAAAAAAACGAGCACGATTTCACAGAAAATTGCAATGGTCATCCAGGATGGAGACTATGCGGCAGCGGGATTCTGGGTGGTTGTGATATTAGTCATTGCGTTTGTGGCTATATTTTTATTAAATATCATCACGGCAAAGAGTATGAAACATGTGAGCAGATGGTAAGGCAGGAGAGAAGCATGAAACATGTGAGCAGATGGTAAGGCAGGAGAGAAGTATGAAATATGTGAGCAGATGGTAAGGCAGGAGAGAAGTATGAAATATGTGAGCAGATGGTAAGGCAGGAGGACTGTGATGAGTCTGAAAGTGAATATAAAAAAGAAGCTGGGGAATTTTAATTTAGACGTCGCGTTCGAGACCGAACGTGGCGTATTTGCGATTCTTGGTGCATCCGGATGCGGAAAAAGCATGACACTAAAATGCATAGCCGGAATCGAGACACCCGACGAAGGACGGATCGAATTAAATGGCAGAGTTTTATACGACTCTGCAAAAAAAATCAATCTTACCCCGCAGAAACGGCGGGTCGGCTATATGTTTCAGGATTATGCCCTGTTTCCGAATATGACGGTCGAACAGAATATCAAAGCCGGTATGGGCAGACACCCGGAGGAAGAAAAAGTAAAATCTTATATTATCCGTTTTCGCTTAGAGGGGCTGGAAAAACATTACCCCACGCAGCTTTCCGGTGGACAGAAGCAGCGTGTGGCAATGGCGCGGATGATTGCTTCTGAGCCGGATATCCTGCTTTTGGATGAACCGTTTTCTGCGCTTGACAGTTACCTGAAGTGGGAGCTGGAGCAGGAGATGCGTGATATGCTTGCAGAGGTGGAAAAGCCGGTACTTTTTGTCTCGCACAATCGTGATGAAGTTTATCGTCTATGTAATATGGTAAGCTGTATCGATCATGGAAAAATGGAGGTCATTGAGGAGACAAAAGAATTTTTCCATAACCCGAAAACAAAGACGGCGGCAGTGTTATCCGGATGTAAGAATATTTCTGCGGTGGAGATTGTGGATGATCATCACATAAAAGCATTGGACTGGGGGATAACTCTGTGCGTTCCGGAAATTCCGGAGGATACAAAAGCGGTTGGTATCCGGGCACATTCGTTTTATCCGGAGAACGCAGAGCAGATACCGGGCAAAGAGAGTGCAGCAAATGAATCTCGTGTGAGTGTGATACAGGAGGGAACAGGCTTTAAAAAGTATAGGAATGCTGTACAGGAGGAAAATATTTTTAAAATTGAGGAATCCCGTATCATTGAGGATCCGTTTGAGTGGAATATTTCATTTCGTCCATCGAAAGAGAGCGGGTGGCTTCAGTGGAAAATAGCAAAAACAGAACAGGAAGATTCGCCCGGACCAATCCCTTCCGGTCTGGCAGTGGATGCAGGGGATATTTTATTATTGAAGGATAACGCCTATGAATAACAGACAACTGACTATTTTTCGCACAGTGTGCGAAGAGGGAAGCATGACAAAGGCAGCCCAGAAACTTTATATGACACAGCCTGCAGTCAGCCAGACTATCAAGGAGCTGGAGCAGGAGAGCGGTGTCTGCTTCTTAGAGCGCTATAACCGCAAAGTGGTACCGACGGAGAGCGGCAGGCTGCTCTATCAGTACGCGTGCCACATCTTAGGACTGTATCATGATTTAGAGCAGCATTTGAAGGAAACGGAAGGCGTGCGGACAATACGCATCGGTGCAAACCTTTCGGTCGGCGTAAAAATGCTGCGGGGCTTTATCCGTGCATTTGAAAAAAAATATCCGGACATTCGTGTGAAAGTGACGGTCAGTGGATCGGTGAAGCTGATGGAACTATTAAGAACGCACCAGATTGATCTGGGTATGATGGAAGATCTGCCCGGTGAGACGGACTATATACAGGAGCCGTTTGCAAAGGACAGGACGCTTATTGTTGCGGCACCGGATCATCCACTGGCGGGGAAGGAGCATGTCAGATTTGAGGACCTGAAAAAAGAGAATTTTCTTCTGCGGGAAAAGGGAGCCGGGGTACGTGACCGTTTTGAAGCCATTTTAAGGGCAAAAGACTGCGTGATCGAGCCGCTTTGGGAGAGCCGGAGCACGAAAGTACTTGTGAAGGCGGTGGAAGATGGATTTGGTATTTCTGTGCTGCCATATTGTCTGATTGAGGAATATTTAAAAGAAGACCGTCTGGCGGAAATAAAAGTGGAAGATCTTTGTCTTGAAAGAAATTTAAATCTGGTATATCATCCACATAAGGTATGGAATGATCCACTCCGTGATTTTATGGATATTGTGCGCTGGTATGGGCATGATGAGATTAGAGCGATGAAAACAACCGATGGTATGTTTCACGGGCAGACTGATACGAACACGCTGTTGCTGTAAAATAAAAAGAACAGGTTTCCTGAGGTGGAAACGCTGTCCTTTTCTATGCTATAAATGTGTGTGTGTATATAGCAATTAAAATGTATCATGGATTTGATATAACTTCAAATAGGATAAAATTATAGAAAACATAAGTAAATACTTATGAAAGAAACGGAGATATGATATGAACCTGTTAGACATCATCGGGCCTGTGATGGTCGGTCCGTCCAGTTCACACACGGCGGGAGCCGTCAAGATCGGGAGAGTCAGCCGTAAACTGCTTGCGGAAGAAGTAAAAGAGGCAAAAATATACTTTCATGGTTCGTTCCTTGCGACGGGGAAGGGACACGGCACGGATAAGGCACTGATTGCGGGATTATTGGGAATGCAGGTGGATGATCCGGCAATACCGGACAGTTTCCGGATCGCAGAGGAGAGAGAAATGAAATTTTCCTTAGATGGTATTGACCTTGGCGATGTGCATCCGAACTCGGTAAAAATGAATCTGACAGGAGTTACAGGACGTACACTTGAAGTGATCGCGGCTTCCATCGGAGGCGGGCGGATACAGATCTGTGAACTTGACGGGATCACCGCCAATTTCAGCGGTGATTATCCGACACTGATCGTGCACAACATCGACCAGCCGGGACATGTCACCGAAGTGACTTCCATGCTTGCACACAAAGGGGTCAACATTGCAGCAATGCAGCTTTACCGGAAAAGCAGGGGGGGCAGCGCCGTCATGGTCATAGAGTGCGATCAGGAAGTGCCAAAAGAATCGCTTGCATGGCTGGAGCGGTTAGAGGGCATATTAAAAGTGACATATTGCAGCCTTGAGGAAGAGTAGAGATGACTCATGTACCAAAATTTATCATAAGAAAGTAGGAACATTTCATGTATGGATCATTACAGGAATTATGTGAATTAGAAGAAAAATCCGGAAAACCGTTCTGGAAGATCGTGCAGGAGGATGACTGCAGGGAGCAGGGAATCTCGCAGGAAGAATCTTTTGAGCAGATGCGTGACATGTATCAGGCAATGAAGTATGCAGACGAGCGTTATGATGAAAAATTAAAATCCGAGAGCGGACTTGTCGGTACGGAAGGCAAAAAGATGATGGATGCAAGGGCAGAGGGAAATCTTCTCTGTGGAGATTTTATCGGGAAAGTCATGGAAAAGGCTTTAAAAACCAGTGAGTCGAATGCCTGTATGAAGCGTATTGTTGCAGCACCGACGGCAGGTTCCTGCGGAGTCGTACCAGCAGTATTTTTAAGTCTGCAGGAAGAAAAAGGGTATTCCGAAGAAAAAATGGTGGAAGCGCTGTTCGTGGCAGCGGGAGTCGGCGGAGTGATCGCGGAGAGGGCTTTTCTGGCAGGGGCAGCGGGAGGCTGTCAGGCGGAGATCGGTTCCGCATCTGCGATGGCAGCGGGTGGAGTTGTGCATTTGCTGGGCGGCAGTGCAAAAGAAATCGCAAATGCGGCGGCACTGGCTTTAAAAAATCTGCTGGGACTTGCCTGTGATCCGGTTGCCGGTCTGGTGGAGGTGCCGTGTGTGAAACGAAATGTGATGGGCGCAGTCAATGCACTGACATCGGCAGATCTGACAAGTGCGGGAATCTTTAGCAAGATTCCGCCGGATGAGGTGATCGATGCGATGCGGAGTATCGGAAGGAGCATGTCCGAGGATATCCGTGAAACAGGAAAGGGCGGACTTGCGGGAACACCGACTGGAGTGGAGATCCGTGAGCGGATGTCCGGGGGCAGAATGCAGGAAGCATGATGCCGTGGATGGAAAAAATGAGGTAAATCGGTTTTTGTTATTTGACAAGGCAACACACATGACTGACCTGTTTGACAGGTGGGTTGTGATGGTGTTGCTTTTTTTTGCGTTATAGAAATTTTCTAAATTTTATGAATAAATTTGTTGACAATATCGTAACATAGTGCTATGGTTAGTTACACAAGTAATGAACCACATAACAAACCAACCAACCACATAATGCCAACGGAATCTTATCAGGAATGAAATTGAAAGAAAGGAGCCACCATGCATGAATGAAATCTTAACGCAGGAGAAATCCATTTATCTGCAGATCGCAGAAATGATCGAAACAGATATTTTGAGGGATATTCTTCTGGAGGAAGAGCGTGTGCCGAGTACCAATGAGCTGGCAAAGTTATATGCGATCAACCCGGCGACTGCGGCGAAAGGCGTGAATATATTGGTAGATGAAGGAATTTTATATAAGAAAAGGGGAATCGGCATGTTTGTAGCAGAAGGGGCAAAAGAAAACATTTTAAACCGCAGGCGGAACGAATTTTTTGATCACTATGTCAAAAAATTGTTAGAGGAAGCGGCAAGCATCGGACTTGATAAAAATGAGGTCATTAAACTGATCCAGTCAGCAGATCAATAAGGGGGAAGATAAAATGGAAAATAAGATGGAAGCAATCATCTGCAGCAATGTCAATAAGAGTTATGGGAAAAAAGAAGTTTTAAAAAATATAGATTTCACACTGGAAAAAGGAAAGATCTATGGTCTGATCGGAAGAAACGGTGCAGGAAAAACAACACTGTTATCAATCTTGTCCGCACAGAATCCGGCGACGGAGGGAAATGTGACCTGGAACGGCGAAAAGATATGGGAAAATAGAAAAGCATTAGATCATATCTGCTTTTCGAGAGAACTGTCGACCAACCTGTATGGAAGCGGTGTCAGTGCTTTAAAAGTAAAAGAGTATTTAAAGAATGCATCTTATTATTATCCGAACTGGGATCAGAAGATGGCAGATGAGCTGATCGAGAAGTTTGAATTGAACACGAAACAGCGCATCAACAAAATGTCAAAAGGTATGCTTTCCATGGTAACAATCATTGTTGCACTTGCCAGCAAAGCGGATTTCACATTTTTAGATGAGCCGGTGGCAGGGCTGGATGTTGTGATGCGTGAGTATTTTTATCATAAACTGATGGAAGAGTATACAGAGACAGGACGTACTTTTGTGATATCCACGCACATTATCGAGGAGGCAGCAGACCTGATGGAAGAGGTCATTATGATTAAGGATGGCAGTCTTTTGCTGAAAGAAAATACACAGGATCTGTTGGAGAGAAGTTACCATGTCAGCGGACTTGCGGAAGTGGTAGACCAGGCGACGGAAGGATATGAGAAACATCACGAGGAAAAAATGGGACGCAGCAAGAGTGTGACCATACTTTTAAAAGAAGGTCAGGAGCTGCCAAAGGGCTATGATGTGACGATCCAGCCGATCAGCCTGGAGAAATTATTTGTTTCACTGTGCGGATTAGATGACTAGGAAATAGCGGGAGGAATGGAAAATGGAACAGTCTAAAATGATAATAAAAAGGAACCTGCTTTTCTGGGGAAAATATGGAATACAGATGACAGCTATCCTGATTGGATTTGTTTTGCTGTACGGTTTGTTTTTCAGTATGGGTGAGAGCACTGACGGTGGATTCTGGCAGAGTGCTAATTACTTTGCGGTCCTGATCGGCATCATGTTTAACTATATTGGACCGATCAGTTATGGAGGAGCCTATATTCCGATGGTGCTTTCATTTGGATCAGGCAGAAAGGAAGCTGCATGGGGTGCGCAGCTGTTATATGCAGGCTATGCGGTGACTGCATATCTGTTTATTCTTTTTACGGGATATATGTCCGCAGGCAGAATGGATGGATTTAAGAATATACTGATCGCGGAAGCATTTGTTTTGTGTATTGCATTCGGTCAGATCTGCGCTGTTTTGCAGATGCGTTATGGAAAAAAGGGAATAGCAGTCGGTATCATTGTGACAGTTGCAGTTGTGATGGGCGTTGGTGCAGGGTTTATCATGGGCAGCGATCTCTCGGATACGCTGACCGCATGGTTCCAGGGACAGTCCGGCAGTGTCATTTCGATGGGGCTTTTGATCGGTGCAGTTGTGGCAGCTGCGCTGTATGCAGTCAGTCTGGTCATGATGCTTCGCATTGTATCAAAGTATGAAGTCCGTGTGTAATGTATTTGTGCAGAAAAGTCAGAGCAGGGTGAAGAGGAGTATTTGAAGCAGAAAACCGGGACAGTGTGAAAGGAGCAGGGTGTGAAAAATGATCGAAAATTTTTTGATACAGTGTAAGACAAGAAAAATGGAAGTGCTGCAGTTCCTTGCAGTTGCATTTGGCAGTTACGTATTTGGAATCATTGTTATGATGATCATCCGGGCAAATACCATGGAAGAAAATGAGTGTGTCACTCTTGGAATGTTGATCGCGATGGCAGTACTGGTATTTGTGCATTTCTTTGGAATCATTTTTTCTTTTGTCGGGGAATTTAATATGGCAATTTCCATGGGAGCGACAAGAAGAGCATATGTGGGAAGTTATGCATTGTTTAACATGGCAGAACTGGCAGGATTAGAACTGTTACTGTTCGTGCTTGGGAAGATAGAACTCGCCCTGATGCGCGTGATCTATCCGCAGTGTGAAATTATACTGGATCTCACACAGTATTTTCATTGGAAATATCTTCTGGCGGTTATCGTGGGAATGACGGTTGTTGAACTGTTTTTAGGGGCTGTGATCCTGCGGTTTGGAATGAAAGCATTCTGGATAATCTGGGCGATCTGGATGTTTCTCACACTTGTGCCGGCGAAAATAACTGAAAATGAAGCACTGGCAGCAAAGCTGCATCAGTTTGGCATGCAGATCGGATTCGGAAATATCGTGCAGTATCTGGTTGTCGTTGGAGTCATAGCTGCAGTCATTATGGCAGTGCTGGGGTGGAATTTCCTGAAAAAACAGAGAGTGACTGTGTAAGAATGCCAGAGATGGAAAGATAACAGAATGGGTGAAATGCCGGTGTGAAAAAAAGAAAGCAACAGTATAGAGAATGCCAGAGATGGAAAGATAACAGAATGGGTGAAATGCCGGTGTGAAAAAAAGAAAGCAACAGTATAGGGAATGCCAGAGATGGAAAGAAAGCAAAAAGCTGGGCTGTGTGAAAAAATGAGTAGCACAATATAAGAAAAGGCAGAACCGGGGATGAAGCGGTTCTGCCTTTTCTTTATGCATGTATAGTTTATGCATGTATAGTTTACGCATGTATAGTTTATGCATGCATAATATTATGTGCAATTAGTATTTGTTGCTGCGTCTCCAGATGTGCATCTTTTCAGCCTCTTTGATCAGCTCGTCACGGAAATCCGGGTGAGCGATAGAGATTAATGCCTCTGCTTTCTGCCATGCGGAAAGTCCTTTGACATTGACTTTACCGTACTCCGTTACAACGTAATGTGTGTTGGCACGGGTATCGGTTACGATGGAACCGTTTGCCAATGTCGGGCGGATTCTTGACTGCACCTGTCCGTCTTTGGTCTTAAAGGTAGAGGACAGACAGATAAAGCTCTTGCCGCCTTTTGACAGGTAAGCACCTAAAACGAAGTCTAACTGTCCGCCGGCACCACTGATCTGCTTGATACCTGCTGACTCTGCATTGACCTGGCCGAAGAGGTCGATATCAACGGCATTGTTGATGGAAATAAAGTTATCGAGTGCAGAGATGGAGCGGATATCGTTGGTGTAATCAACCGGAGCGCTCATCAGCTCTGGGTTGTCGTCTAAGTAATCGTACATTTTTTTGGTACCTGCACCGAAAGCGTAGGTCTGACGGTAACGGTCAATATTTTTCTTTGCACCGGTGATCTTTCCGGCTTTTGCGATGTCAACAAATGCATCTACATACATCTCTGTGTGGACACCGAGGTCTTTTAAGTCAGACTCTGCAATCAGGGAACCGACAGCGTTTGGCATACCGCCGATACCAAGCTGTAAGCATGCACCGTTCGGGATCTCATCTACGATCAGCTTTGCAACCGTCTTGTCGATGTCTGTTGCAGGACCGCCGGCACCGAGTTCACCGATCGGAGGATTCGAACCCTCTACGATATAGGTAACATCGGAAATGTGAATTCCGCATTCTGTTCCGCCAAGGCAGCGCGGCATATTTTCATTTACCTCTACGATGATGTGTTTTGCAGTCTCACACATTGCTCCGAGATGGGAGGCACTTGGTCCGAAATTGAAATATCCGTGGGAATCCATCGGTGCTACCTGGAACATTGCTACATCATCCGGGCAGTCAAGCTCGCGGTAGTAACGTGGCAGTTCGGAGTAACGGATCGGTGAATAGAAAGCGCATCCGCGGCTGATCATTTTACGCTCGATACCGGACATATGCCATGAGTTCCATGTAAAATGCTCTCCGGCATCCTCACGTGCGAAAGTTGCTAACGGTTTTAAAAGGATACCACCGCGCAGGTTTACGTTTGTCAACTCATCGGTACGTTTTGCCAGCGCCTGATCAAGGGCATCTACGGTGTTTGTACACCAGCCGAAATCAACCCAGTCACCGGATTTGATCAATTTTACCGCCTCATCGGCAGATACAAGTTTCTGTTTGTATTCCTGTGAATAATCCATCACAAATACCTCCTCATAATTGTTAAAAATCATGATATAAAAAGATTGTTAAAAATTTACCATAGTCTTATCCTAACACTTTATGGAGGGTTTGACAAGTCAATTAATTCTCCACCGGCATCGTCCAGCTCTGCGATTCACGGCGGTATTTTTCTAACGCTTCTTCATAGCTTGAAACCAGCATGGAATCGGAAGGAATATTCGATTTTGCCTCGGCAAGAAGCAGTTCATAACATTCAACTAATCCGTACAGCGGGAGATCGCCGCTGGTGTGGACATCTAAGATGCTCTCCGTTTCGTAGGCGGCATTGTAAAACCAGATAACAGCCTCATTTAAATCCTTCTGTGCGAGAAAATAGGTGCCAAGTTCATAGCAGATTTCGGAACATGGAGTGGTCAGCATATCCTTCATCGTCAGCTTGAAAAATTCATTTTTGTTGTCCTCTAAGCGGTACACATGCGCGAGTACACAGGAGGCTTCCTTCATGGCATCATCGGAGAGGTCATGTTCTAAGATATATTGAAAGATCGGTTTTGCATCCTGAAAGTCTTTGGTGTCACCGGTCTTTAACAGTTCTTTGGCATACATTGTGCGGATTTTCGGAGAGAGTTCGTGACCGCTCTGGAAGTTTTTGATAAAAATAGAAAAATCACGTTTGCTGTGAAAATTCTGCGGTTTATGTAAAATCTCAACATCACTGTCGAAGATTACAGGAGTCAGTCGGACTGTCTCGTGCACCGGATCGACCCAGGTAAAGGTGCGCAGACGTTTAAACAGCTTCGGACGGTATTCTTTTTTTGCATTTAAAACAGTGTCGAAATCGGCATCGGTCACATATTTCATCTGAACAATCTCAATTTCCGGCAGCAGTGCATTTTTGAGCCGCAGAAAACGCTCGTGGTTAAAATCGTCTAAAACCTCGTCTGCATCGGCAGCATAGATGTAATCCATGTTTGCTTTTGAAAAAGAAAAATTTCTTGCCGCGGAAAAATCGCTTGTCCATTTAAAATCATAGATCTGGCTGGTGTATTTTGCAGCAATCTCCTTTGTGTGGTCCGTAGAACCAGTATCCACGATGATGATCTCGTCCATCAGATCCGCAATCGAGTCAAGACAGCGGGCGAGAACTGCCTCCTCATTTTTTACGATCATACATAAACTTATCGTAGCCATGGAAAATCCCCCTGTTGTGTATATTTTTAAGACTGGATTTGTCAATATATTTCTGTATTTATTATATCGGACATGACAGGCAGTTACAAGAAACAGTTTTTGCTCAAAAATTATTTTATAGGCAGCGTAGAATGTGCTACAATGGATAAATGCAAAAATCAGGAAATGAGGAAAATAAATGTAAATAAATGTAAATAAATGTAAATAAATGAACAATGGATGCAGAAAACCATTGTGGTGTGGATCGGCGCACTGCTTTGCTGTGCGTTGTGGCATTGGCGCTGGTCTGCGTGGGGATTTATATTGTAAATTATGGAAAAGAAAAAGCGAGAGAAAGGTGAATGGAAAATGAGTGCAGTTGTGACATTAAAAAAGGGTGAAGGAAGAACGATCAAGGCAGGCGGTGCATGGATTTTTGATAACGAGATTGATACGGTCATGGGAAGTTTTGAAAACGGAGAGACCGTAGTTGTGCATGATTTTGACGGCTATCCGATGGGAAAAGGATTTATCAATACCAATTCAAAAATCCGCATCCGTATGCTGACAAGACATGTGGATCAGGAGATCGACCGCGCTTTTTTACAGATGCGCGTGAAAAATGCCTGGGAATACCGCAAAACAACGGTCGATACATCGTCCTGCCGTGTGATCTTCGGGGAAGCAGACTTTTTACCGGGACTTGTCGTTGACAAATATGAGGATGTGCTCGTGGTGGAATGTTTAGCACTTGGCATGGAGCAGTTTAAGGAGACGATCGTTTCTTTATTAAAGGAAGAACTTGCAAAAGACGGCATCAAAGTGCGCGGCGTCTACGAGAGAAGCGACGCTAATGAGCGCACCAAAGAAGGACTTCCAAAGGTAAAAGGATTTATCGGGGAAGAATTTGACACCAATGTTGAGATCAAGGAAAACGGAGTCCGTTATCTTGTCGATGTCGTAAACGGACAGAAAACCGGATTTTTCTTAGACCAGAAATACAACCGTCTTGCAATGCAGCGGATCTGCAAGGGGAAAAAGGTGTTAGACTGCTTTACCCACATGGGAACATTCGCCTTAAACGCCGGAATTGCAGGGGCAGCGGATGTCACAGGTCTTGACATTTCCGAGTATGCCGTGCAGCAGGCAAACGAAAATGCGCGCAGAAACGGACTGGAGGATACCGTTCATTTCCGCTGTGCGAACGTGCTCGATGAACTGCCGAAACTGGCGCAGAGCGGCGAGCAGTATGATGTTGTCATCTTAGACCCGCCAGCATTTACCAAGTCGCGCCAGGCAACGAAAAACGCGATCAAAGGTTACCGTGAGATCAACATGAAAGGCTTAAAACTGGTAAAAGACGGCGGCTATCTTGCAACCTGTTCCTGTTCGCATTTTATGACACAGGAACTTTTGGCAAAGACAGTCAAAGAGGCGGCAAAGGCAGCACACAAGAGACTCCGCCAGGTGGAATTCAGAACACAGGCGCCGGATCATCCGATTCTCTGGGCAAATTCTGCGAATGTGCCGGAGAGTTATTATTTGAAGTTTTACATCTTCCAGGTTGTGGACGAACGCTAGGCGTTCGTCATGAGAAGTAAGGACTGGGAAGTGGTGGAAATGCTTGATTGATAAGGGATGGAAGGCATTTGATGTTTGCAGGGAAAACCTCGTAAAGTATCGCAAAATATCACAAAACCGTGATTCAAAGTGGTAAGAAAAGTGGTAAGTCTGAGTGGGAAGCACCTGAATAGAAAAGTGATAAAGAAATTGCCAGGGCAATGTACCACCCCGGAAGTCAGATTAAAATCTGACATTCGGATGCTGATGCATGATCCTGGCAATTTTGTGATTACTTAAAATCACAGGTTTGTTTGTGGTGCATGCTATTTGTTTTAAAGGTAGGAAACCAGCTCATCCATGTCAATGCGCATATCTTTATGACATTCTGTGGATGCGTCCGGTTCATCACTGTATCCGAGAGCTAAGATATTGACCGGCTCTAAGTTTTCCGGAAGGTTCAGTTCTTCTTTTAATATGTCCGGGTTAAAGTAGCAAATCCAGACACTGCCAAGACCAAGCTCGGTTGCTTCAAGCATCATATGGTCGGTCAGGATCGAGGCATCGATGTCGGTTGTGATCTTGCCGTCAAACGGACGCTTCCAGGCTTTTGTCTTATCGGCACAGACGACAATGGCAGCCGGTGCCTGATAAATATTTGCTGCTTTTCCGACTTTTTCCAGTCCTTCTTTGCTTTTTACGACCATAAGGCGTACCGGCTGCATGTTCGCGGCGGTCGGTGCTGCGTGGGCAGCCTCTAAGATTTTATCCAGTTTTTCCTGTTCAATTTCTTTTTCTGTGTACTTTCGTACAGAATGTCTCTTTTTTGCAATCTCTAATAATTCCATGATAATCTCCATTCTTGCGCTGTTTTTTGCGCATCTTAAGTTTGTGTGTAAGCACGGATCTTGCGTGTGAAAAATCTTATTTTTCATGCTAATCCTCCATGCTTGAGCTGATTTTTGCACATAATTGAATTTCATGCGGTTTCGCTGGGATAATCCTGTTTATTTCGGATTCTATCTTGTGTTTCTGAACGTTCATGTCTATAATTATATGGAAATGCAGAATATAAGCAAGTATGCACTTTTTTGGTATATACTTCCGAAAAAGTAAGTAAGGAGAAACAGATCTATGAATAAGGAATTTAACTGTCCGGTGGAGGCGACGATCTCCCTGATCGGCGGCAAATACAAGTCGGTCATATTGTTTCATCTGATGGGAAAAACGCTCCGCTACAGTGAACTTCATAAAAAGATACCGAAAGCCACCGATAAAATGCTCGCACAGCAACTTCGGGAACTGGAAAAAGACGGACTTATCAAAAGAACCGTCTATCCGGTTGTCCCGCCCAAAACAGAGTACAACCTGACGGAGTTTGGAGAGAGCCTGTCACCGATCCTAAATGCCATGTGTAACTGGGGAGAGTCCTATCTGAACATTCCGAGTCAGTGTGTGGAAGAGTCGTGAGGCGGAAAGGTTTGAGGGACAAGTGAAAAGCAGGAATACTGTGTCTTGGTGCAGAGCACGATGAGAGATGGAGGATTGTGCGCAGGATTTGTGCTTGTGCGTAAACATGAGGTGTCAATGAAAGTGTTGTTTTTATTGAAAAGAATGGAGGATTGAAATGGCAGATAAAAATGCAATGAAAAATAAAAGTGCAATGAGGAACAAAGGTAAAGTTAAAAATAAAGACATAGCGAAAAATAAAGCTGCAGGCAAGAAAAAGTATGCAGTTGATAAAACAATGAAGCAGGAGGCAGAAAAACGAACCGCCGGAAAAATGGGAAAGAAAAAATATGCGGTTGATAAAACAGTGAAGCAGGAAGCAGAAAAGCGAACCATCGGAAAAATGGAAAAGAAGTATGCAGTGACTAAAGCATTTACAGAAAAAACGGATCATGGAAAATCGGTAAAAGAGAAAAAAGTATCAGGAAAAAACACGTTGGAAAAAATGATCACGAAGAAGCAGAACGCAGATATGTGCCAGTATGCAAAAAAATGCGGTGGCTGCGATTATCAGGGACTTTCCTATGAAAAACAGCTCAAAGAAAAGCAGGAATATGTTAGAAAAAATGTCGGAGAATTCTGCAAAGTACTGCCGATCATCGGGATGGAGCATCCCTATCATTACCGCAACAAAGTGCATGCGGTATTTGATATCGCAAAAGGTGGATCCGTCATTTCCGGTGTATACAAAGCAGGGACACACGATGTTGTAAACATTGATTCCTGCCGGATCGAAGATGAGACAGCAGATGCGATCATCCGCGATATCCGGGGACTGTTACGTTCCTTTAAAATCAAGACTTATGATGAGGATACCGGATATGGTCTGCTTCGTCATGTACTGGTTCGCCGCGGTTTTCACAGCGGAGAAGTGATGGTAGTATTAGTGCTTGGCTCCCCAATCCTTCCGTCAAAAAATAACTTTGTCAAGACACTGCGCAAACTTCATCCGGAGATCACAACGGTCGTTCTCAATGTCAATGACAAAAAGACCAGTATGGTTTTAGGAGAAAAAGAAACCGTTATTTACGGGAAAGGATATATTGAGGACACACTCTGCGGCTGTACGTTCCGCATTTCCCCGAAATCATTTTATCAGGTGAATCCGGTGCAGACGGAGATCCTTTATACGAAGGCGATCGAGTATGCCGGACTGACAGGAAAAGAGAGGATTGTGGATGCTTACTGTGGCATCGGAACGATCGGTCTGATCGCGGCATCAAAAGCAAAAGAGGTCATCAGTGTGGAATTAAACCGTGATGCAGTCAGGGATGCCGTAACCAACGCAAAACGCAATGACATCAAAAATGTCCAGTTTTACAATGCTGATGCCGGACAGTTTATGGTGGAGATGGCGGAATACCGCGATAATCAGAGAAAAAATCAGGTGCCGGCTACTGCAAAATCAGGGAAAAAGGTAACACCGGATGGCAATGTGGATGTCGTATTCATGGATCCACCAAGAGCAGGAAGTGACGAGGCGTTTTTATCTTCGGTCATCCGGCTTGCCCCGAAGCGCGTAGTGTATATTTCATGTAACCCGGAGACACTTGCAAGGGATTTAAAGTATCTGACAAAACATGGGTATCAGGCAAAGGAGTGCCAGCCGGTGGATCTTTTTCCGTGGACGAAACATGTTGAGTCGGTAGTTCTGATGCAGTATTGTGGAAAATAAGAAAAATAGGCATGTTAGACCACAAGATGTTGTGGTTTGAGGGCAAAAATTGGAGCAAAAAATGACCAGTTTTTGCCCTATTTTTTTCCCCGTTTTTATAGATGCATAGAGGTAAAAAAGAGATTTTTAAGTATTTTGGGACAAAATTCAGAGAAAGGAAAAGAAACAGGGATGGAGAAAAAGCAGCACCCAAGTTACGGAATGATTCGGTTTGCAAGGTCCTCAATCGGTGGTTCAGGAACGGCATTGTTTGGAAGTTCCATCATGCATAATAATGTCATACGCCTGTCCATTTCAAAAGGCATGATGGAAAGGGAAGGCAACGAGGACTGGTTTTTGGCAGGGACAGACATCAATGACATGATCGTTGAGGTGGAGATGTCCTATACACAGTTTGCCGAAGCAATCACATCACTTAACATTGGAGAGGGGATACCGGTTACCATTACAAAAGTGAATGGGACATTCGTTGAACCATGCCCATACAGTGACAGGCAGAAAGTAATGCGCCGGGAAGTGGATGAAGCAATCCGTGACTTGGTGCGGCAACTGGAAAAGAGGTCAGAACAGATGAAGCAGGAGGAAATCAGTTTAAACAGAAACATGATACCGGAACTGGAAGTGCAGGAGGGAGGGGAAGAGGCAGAGGAGATGGAAGAGGGAATGTAAGGCGGTACTTATTTTAGAAATGAAATGGGTACCGCTATTTTTTTATCCGAAAGGAAGGGGATGAAGTGAAGCGCAGAAAAGGACATGAGATAGACTATGCAGGGAAAAAATATGTTTCACTACATGAACTGTGCGATGACCTGGACCTGCCTTACTCTCCGCTGGCACATAAATATTACAGGACGAAAGATATTGAACAGTCGGTAGAGAGGGCAAAAAAGGTAAAAGATGCACAGACCTACACCGCCTGGGGCAGGAAATATAAAAGCCTGACGGATATTGCAAAGGAGTACGGGACCAGTGCCGCCGTCATTTCAAAAAGACTGCAGGACGGAAAGACAGCCGAGGAAGCCATCGCAGAAATCATACAGAAGGAAACATTTTCTTTCTGCGGAAAGGAATTTCATGGACTGGCACAGATAGCGAACTATTATGGAAAAGATTATTCGCTGGTCTGGGAGCGGCTCAAATATGGGATGAGCATGGAAGAAGCACTGTTTCTACCAATCAGGCAGATGAACAAGCCGCAGTATGAAATAACCTGTCGCGGAAAAAACTATCAAAGCAAACGGGCATTCGCAAGGGAAAATAACATCGGGATTGTCTGCATCCGTGAGATGATGGAGAACCATGGAGTGGATTTTGAAACAGCCGCGGACATCCTGCTGGAGATAAAGGAAAAGGCAGGCATCCCGGCAGAGCAGATGATAACCAGATTCCCGATGTGCATGATTCGGGGGAAGGAATACCGCACCCTGATAGAACTGGCGGCAGAGCTTAAGATTTCGGCAGCGGCGATCAGCACCTACAAGAACAGAAACGGCTGTGGGGGAATTCTGGAAACACTCTGCCAGATGCAGAAGGAAGAGAGGGAAACCTATTTTCTGGATGGCAGGGCAGTCTCATATAAGGAGCTCATGCAGATGGGATATACTTCGGCATCGTATCAGACAGTCCCGAAAAAGAAAATTCCGTTATACCCACAGTTTGCAGGGCATGATTTTGTTACAGGCTGTGTCGATGTCGCAAGAATTTATGAGGAGGTCAAGTCAGAAAGACTGGAACAGGAAAAAGGGATGCAGATGAACATGTAAGGCAGTACTTATTTTAGAAATGAAATGGGTGCTGTCTTTTTTTATGGAAAAAGAAAGGAGACAGATTTGATGTCGGGATTTTTTTGCAACAGTCCAAGACTGCAGTTATTAGAACGGCAGATGCGCCAGCCGCCGGGATATCGTCCCAGAGGGCAGGGGTGGATGTTTGACATGGAAGAGTGGAAAAGCAGGGGAAATTATTCGGAGATTGTGGACTGTGTCATCAGCCGGATGCAGATGGAACACTTAAAGAAAAGGATACAGGAGGTATTTGGAAATGCAGACAAGGAACTGATTTTTTATGACAGCAGGCACAGAACGGATTTTTCTTCCCT
>CAKREH010000011.1 GCA_934317215.1 uncultured Roseburia sp. | reverse complement strand
ATCTATAAATCTATAGAAAGAATAAGTGCATAACCATCATTTCTATTGGTCATACACTTATTATACGAGGAGTATTCCAATGAAATTTCCAACCATAAAATCAAAAAAAGATTCCCTTTACATAACCCTGTTTTTTTTATTTTCCATTGCCTGCATTGCCGGGTTACGGTACGAGCAGCGGCTTGAGATGCAAAAAGGCATCGCAGAAAAGATCATACGTTTTCATGTGATCGCAAACAGTGACACGAAGGAGGATCAGAATTTAAAACTTGCCGTGCGGGATGCAGTTGGAATCAAAATGTCAGGGATTTTAAAAGAGGCAGGAAACCGCAGCAGATCGGAGACTTTGATATGCGAAAATATGGAGAACATGAAGCAGACGGCAGAGAAAGTCATTGCGGAGAGAGGTTATGACTATGATGTGGATATCTGTCTGACAGATACGGATTTTCCGGTAAAAACGTATGGTGCGTATACATTTCCGGCGGGAAATTATGAGGCGCTTGAGATTGTGATCGGAGCGGGAAAAGGGCACAACTGGTGGTGTGTGATGTACCCGAACATGTGCTTTTCGGATACCATGTACGAGGTGATTGATGAGGATGCAAAAAGTTCACTAAAAAGAGTTTTGTCGGAAGATGAATATCAGCAGGTACTTGCTTCCGGAGATTATCAGGTAAAATTTAAGTCATTTGAAATTTTAAAAGGGCTGTATGATGAAAAATAGTATTGAATATCAGGCGAAAAGCGTATAATATAGTTCTGATGTAAAGAAACAACAGGAAATGAGGATTAGAATGACAAAAGAAGTACTGGTAACCATCAGCGGGCTTCAGTTTTCACCGGAAACTGAGAGTGAATCCGTGGAACTGATCACATCCGGCAGTTATTATAAAAAAAATGGAAAACACTATATCATCTATGATGAAGTCAACGAGGGATTTTCCGAGACAACACGAAACATCATCAAACTGAATGATGATTTTATGGATATCACCAGGAGAGGTGTATCGAATGTACATATGATGTTTGAAAAAAACCGGAAGAATGTGACCTATTATTATACGCCGTATGGAAGCCTTCTGATCGGGATCGACGCAAAAAGTGTGGATGTGCAGGAGACAGAAAATGATATTGATGTCAAGGTCAATTACGAACTCGAGGTCAATTATGAGCATATGGCAGACTGCTGTATCACAATGAATATTAAGTCAAAAGATGCGGGAGATTTCCGGATCACAGGGGCAGAATGAGAAAAAGGACGGGAACGCACAGCCCGGATGTCACGAAAATGACAGCAATGACATCGGGACTGCGGATTCCCGTTCTTTTATACAGGATTCGAGTGCCAAAAGGTGCTTTTCAATTTTTTGACTGTCAAATTGCACAAAGCTGTGTCTGTTTTGTTCCGTTGTCCGAAAATAAGAAAAACTAAGTATGCCTGAGTTAAATTTTCTCGAAGTGTATACAGCATAAAAACCGGTTAATGTTCCATCTTCCATATAGCAACAGAATAACCAGGAAGATCCGTTCCACCGCCAAAGTCGTGCGGGGTATCGGTGATCAGTTCCTGTGCCGTGCCGCATCCGGCATCGAAATCTGCGTGGAAACTGTTTTCATCCGCGTTGATCGCTACATAGATACGCTCATGTTCACTCTTGCGCTCAAAAATGCACTGGCGGTTTGTCAGGAGCACAGAGCGGAAAGAACCGTAATTTAATGCTTTCGAATTCTTTTTGATCTCGGCGAGACGGCTGATCGTCTCAGAAAGATCGTTCCATTCCGGTGCGTCAAAGCATGCACGCAGAGCCGGATCACCTTCTTCTTTTCTCGCTTTTGCACCCCATTCACTGCCGTAGTAAACGCACGGGATACCTGGCATACCGAACAGCATGCCGTAGATCAGCGGCAGATGTTTTTCGTTGGTTAAAATACTTGCGATTCTTGTGACATCGTGATTGTCCACAAAGCAGAGCAGGTGTTTACCCTTATAGAGTGTCCAGTTGTCCGGTCCGAACTGGCGCAGCAGGGAGTGGTTGATCTCAAACATATTCATGCTGTTGAAGCTGGAATAAAGTCCTTTGTAGCACTCATAGTTGGTCACAGAGTGCAGCATGGAATCGTTCATCCACTGGTTGTAATCGCCGTGTAATGTCTCACCGACCAGGAAAAAGTCCGGTTTTAAGCTGTCGCAGAAACTGCGCAGGCGGCGTAAGAAATCATGGTCAAGGCAGTATGCAACGTCGAGGCGCAGACCGTCGATATCAAATTCTTCCACCCATCCTTTGACCGCTGCAAAAATGTGCTGGATGACATCTTCATTTCTGAGATTTAATTTGACCAGATCGTAGTTACCTTCCCAGCCCTCATACCACAGACCGTCGTTATAGTTTGAGTTGCCGTCAAAACTGATGTGGAACCAGTCTTTGTACGGGGAATCCCATTTTTTCTCCAAAACATCCTGAAATGCCCAGAAACCGCGGCCAACATGGTTGAATACACCGTCTAATACAACTTTGATGCCTTCTTTATGAAGATTGGCACAGACTGTGGCAAAGTCTTCATTCGTACCGAGTCTGGTATCGATCTTTGTATAATCCCTGGTATTGTAACCGTGTGTGTCAGACTCAAAGACCGGGGAAAAATAGATGGCGTTGGCGCCAAGTTTTTTGATGTGCGGAATCCAGTCATTGACCTTTAAAATGCGATGTTCTAAAACGTCGTCATTCTCAAACGGAGCACCGCAGAATCCAAGCGGATATATCTGATAAAAAACACTTTCGTAAGCCCACATAAGAAAACCTCCAAATTATTTTTGACTCATATCATATGATTTTTTAGAACATGCGCGCTGTGCACTGATCACAGTATCGCGGAAACCGCCATGTTCTAAAGCTGCAACTGCCTCAATGGTCGTACCGCCCGGAGAGCAGACAGCATCTTTTAATTCGCCCGGATGCTTTCCGGTCTCTAAAACCATTTTTGCGGCGCCCAAAACAGACTGGGCAGCAAATTTATAAGCCTGTGCGCGCGGCATGCCGTCTGCAACAGCGGCGTCTGCCATTGCCTCAATAAACATATAGACATAGGCAGGGGAAGAACCGGAAACGCCGACAACGGCATCCATCATGCTTTCCGGTACAACTTCTGCACGGCCGAAGCTGTTGAATAAGGACTCAACGAGCTTTACTTCTTCTGGCGTTACCTTGTCATTCGGACAGAGTGCACTCATCGCAGCGCCTACAAGCGCCGGGGTGTTTGGCATGGCGCGGATCAGTCTGACCTTACCGAGCAGCGCCTCGATATTTGCGATCGGCTGTCCGGCCGCGATCGAAACTACGATACAGTCCGGTTTTAAATGACCTTTGATCTGCGGAAGCACTTCCGCAAATTTATTTGGTTTTACAGCGAGAAACAAAATATCGCTTCGTTCGGCAACGACCTCATTTGACTGGGTTGTCTCTATAGAAAATTTTGTACGGATTTTATCCAGTGTCTCAGGAGAGTGTGCACTTGCGATGATCTGGCTGGTCGTCACTAAAGATGTATCCAGAATACCGCCGATCATGGCACTTCCCATGTTGCCGGCACCGATAAAACCAATCATTTTATCTAACATAAAATCCTCCTTGTTTTGCGTATTTATCATTCAAATTCTATCCTAGTCTATTTGGGGGGAAACGTCAACATTTTATGCAGAGATGAGAATGTGGAATCATAAAATATTTTCCTATGATAATGCAGATCAGGGCAAAATTAACAGACTTGCTGATTCACTTCGTAAATAAGTAGAAATAATGCAATTTTTGCATAATATTATACAAGAAATATGCAGAAAAATACCATATTATTGATAATATATGTTATATTAGTTTTCATAGGAGAAAAACATGGCAACTGAAAGAAAAACATTGACACAGCTGGCTGTGCCAATATGCTTAGAGACTTTATTTTATATGCTTTCAGGCATGGTCGATACACTTATGTTATCGTCTGTAAGCGACCAGGCTGTGGGAGCTGTCGGAACAGCAAATACGTATATAAGTGTTTTTATCATCATGTTCGGGGTAATATCATCCGGTATGGTAGCAGTTATGTCACAAAATATCGGAGCGGGGAGACCTGGAATTGCATATCAGGCCAGACAGCTTGGACTTATGTTTAACGCACTGACTGGTATCCTTATGTCGGTTTTTATTGCCTTTTTTTCTGGAGAAATACTTAGAATCGTAAGTATTGCTCCGGCTTTGCTTGAGCCGGCAGAAACATACCTTAAAATTGTTGGAGGTGCATGTTTTTTAAATGCGCTTATTCCCATTTTTTCCAGCTATCTCAGAGTGTTTGGATATACAAAGCATTCCTTGATAGGAACGATTGCAGGAAATGCCATTAATATCATATTTAATTCAGTGTTCCTGTTTGTATTTCATTGGGGAGTAATGGGAGTTGCTATTGCCACAGTTATTTCAAAAGTTGTGAACCTTATCATTGTAGCAGGCATGGGTGCTGTACTGATAAAGGCAAAGCAGAGCCCGGAGCGCATTCCGCCACGGAAGATACTTGCGCAGATTGTTAAGATAGGTTTTCCTTCTGCATTTGAAACAGCACTTTATAATGTAGCGATGACACTTATAGTAAGATTTATGAATCAGATGGATGCAGTCGGAATGAATGTTACAGCCCGTTCATATGCTATGCAGATAGCAAATTTCTCGTATTGTATAGGAGCTGCACTTGCACAGGCTAATGCTATTATGACCGGCTGGAGAATTGGATCAAAGGAGTTTGAAGAATGTGACAGGGGTACGCGGAAAGCTGTGGTATATGGTCTTATAACAGCGACGTGCTTCTCTGTGACATTTGCGATATCCGGACATTTTATAGTTCATATATTTACGGATGATGCACAAATGATAAATCTTGTGGTAAGGCTGTTAATAGTAGATATATTCCTTGAATTTGGAAGGGTGACGAATCTTGTATATGGTCAGGCATTAAAAACCAGTGGAGATGCGGTTTTTCCGGTTATAATGGGTGCGATATTTATGTATCTGTTTGCAGTTGGTGGAACATATTTTCTTGGAATACATATGGGACTTCAGGCAGTAGGAGCATATATTGCCATGGCAGGTGATGAGTGTGCGAGAGCTGTTGGAATGGTGCTTAGATGGAAGAGCGGAAAATGGAAAAGCAAGAGTCTTGTAGAATTGTAGGAGTGAGTATGTACTTTGAATTAAAGGAAAATAAACCACATGGTACAAAGGACAATCCATTTAGTATATATCACATAGAGAATGCGGGGCGGTCATTTCAGATACCGGTACATTGGCATGATGAACTTGAGATTATATATGTAAAAAGTGGTTTGCTGACGGTAAGTATATCAGGAGAGAGTTATATTGGAAAAGCAGGGGATGCGTTCGTTGTATCGCCGGGCAATCTGCATCTTATGGGCTCACAGACCGGTACTGTGGATTATTTTACATTTTTGTTTCCGTTAAAATATATATCTTTTCGGACCGATGACATGTTAGATGATAAATTGCTTGAACCATTAAACAGCGGTCAGTTGATGATAAGCCCAAGAATAAAAGACTCGGCAAAAGAACTGTGTGAGCAGCTGATTGATATATATATGGCAGAAAATGATGAAACTGAGTCAAAAATAACTGCGCAGATAAAGACAAAAATAATTCTTTTACAATTTATTCTTGAAATGTGGAAGAAAGGATTTGTAATAGAAAATGATACAAGCGGCAGAAATATTGTAGAAAAAGAGATGGTTTCATATATACAACAGAATTTTACAGGAAAGATATCGCTAAAGGAATTTGGGGAACAGTTTCATCTATCGGAAAAATATATATCGCGGTATTTTAAGGAACATTTCCATATTACATTGTCGCAATATATAACATATTTACGTTTGGAGAATGCAAAACAGTTGTTACAGGACACCGATCTTTCAGTGACGGAGACAGCTATGCAGAGCGGATACCAGAATATAAGCTATTTTATCAGAAGTTTCAAAAAAACATATGGCATTTCTCCACTGAAATATAGAAACAGCGGGATATTGACAAAAATATAGCTATCGACTATATTACATACAAATGATAAAAATGATTGACAAAGGCGTTGGAACTAAGAGGGTTCTGACGCTTTTTTTGATTCAATAGAAAAGAAGGTGTTTGTATGGTAAAATGCAGGGATATCTTACAGATGAATCTGGATGGAATGTGGCTGTTAGCCGGAGAAGGCGGTCTGGATCGTGTAGTGTCATGGACTTATGTGGTTATGACAAGACCGTTTGCCGACCATATGAATGCCGGGGATTTTGCACTCTGCAGTGTAGATTTTGACCGTTTTGAATGGGCAGAAGTAAAAAATGTCATGTGCGAACTTGATGAACTTAAGATATCAGGTTTTGCAATTTCCATTAAGGATGAGAGGGAAGAGGTGCCAGCGGATATTATTGATCTCGCGGAAAAATTAACTTTGCCATTGTTTCAAATCCGGTGGGAAAAAGCGTCTTTTGTGGATATTGCGCAGAGCATTGGAAATTATGTGATCGAGGAAAATAATAAGACAAACCGCAAAGGAGAATTTTTGTATAATTTATTGTTTGGGTATGATATCAACACGCGGTATATTGAAAAAATCGCGGGGCTGTTTCATATGGATTTTTCGGTTCCGCACCGTGTGGGGATTATTGTGGTAGACCGTGTCTATGGGGAAAATCTTGAAAATGATGAACATACATACCATTATTATATGAGCTGTATGGCAAAAATGATTTCGGATCTTGGAGATGCAGCCCTGTTTATGAACTTTTTGAATAAAGGTGTCATTTTATTTCCGGACTATGAAGATGACAGACTGATCCACAGTCTGGAAAGATTATTAAATGAACTGGATGACAATCCACAGTTTTGTCACCGGATGAAAAGCACCTGTATCCTTGGCAGGCCATATCAGAATCCACAGGATTACGGTAAAAGCTATCAGGAGGCAAAAAGCCTGATCTGCAAAAAAGATGCCTTAGTCAGCTCACAGCGGAAAAAGGTTATCAGCAGCAGTATGATGGGCATTTACAAATTCCTTTTTGCGAACGGCAACCGTGAGGAAATTCGTGCATATTGTGAAAAGAGATTAAAAAAGTTAGAAGAGTACGACCATGCCAATCATACGGATTTAATAGAGACATTTCTTACCTATTACCAGAATGGATTCAATATCAGTAAAACTGCATCTGCCATGTATATTCACAGGAATACGCTGCAGTACCGATTGGGAAAGATATCGGAGCTGCTTCATCTTGAACTCGATGATTATATGGAGTGTTTAGAGATCATTAATTGTATTATGGTCTGGAAACTGATGTTTTCATGATGGGATAAGAACTAAAAGCAAAATGATTGCACTTCAAATTACATTTGATATAATAGGAATAGAATTTTGGACGTAAAAATTGTGGAAAATAATATGGAGGATGTAAAAGTGCAAGCACCTAAAGGAAAAGGGGATGTTACGATTCGTTCTAGTGCAGCAGAATACTTGACATATGTGGCTTCTGTTGGTGGAGAAAATGACAGCATTGAAATGCGGTATGAAGATGAAAATATATGGCTGACACAGAAGATGATGGCTGCATTATATGATGTGAGTTTATCAACAATTAATGAACATATAAAAAAGATATATAAGGATGATGAATTAATGGAAGAAACAACTATTCGGAAATTCCGGATAGTTCAGGAAGAAGGAAAAAGGAAAGTAAGTCGGGAATTAGTTCATTATAATTTGCAGATGATTATTGCAGTAGGATTTAAGGTTAATAATGACAGAGCTGTACGTTTTCGAAAATGGGCAGGAAATATAGTAAAGGATTATACGATTCAGGGATGGACGATGGACAAGGAACGTTTAAAAAAGGGTTCTATGTTCACAGATGAGTACTTTGAACGTCAACTTCAAAATATTCGTGAAATTCGTTTGTCTGAAAGAAAATTTTATCAGAAAGTGACGGATTTATATGCTACGGCATTTGATTATGACAGGGATGCAAAAACAACAAAATTGTTTTTTCAGACAGTGCAGAATAAGATGCATTATGCGGTGCACCGTCATACCGCTGCTGAATTAATTGTTGAGCGTGCAGATGCAACAAAGGAACACATGGGCCTTATGACATGGGGAAATGCTCCAGACGGAAAGATTATGAAGGCAGATGTGACGGTTGCAAAAAATTATCTGAACGAAAAGGAAATGTCTTATTTGGAACGTATCGTTTCCATGTATCTTGATTATGCGGAACTTCAGGCAGAACGACATATTCCTATGAGTATGGAAGACTGGGCGAAAAGGCTGGATGGTTTTCTGGAATTTAATGGAACTGAGTTGTTGACAGGTCCTGGAAAAATCAGTGCGGAACAGGCAAAGCTGCATGCTGAAAGTGAGTATGAAAAATATCGTATTGTACAGGATCAAATTTTTGTATCAGATTTTGATAAATTCATGTTGGAATATGAAAAAAAGACGAAAGATGAACAGAAATAATCCTTTGTTCAACCTACACAAAAACAACATTTCTAAATGTGCATTCTGCACAAAATCTTTTGTATACATTGAATATTGCACCGTTGCAGATATTTTCATAAAATAAACTCAAGTTTTTCGAAAAGAAAAATAAAAAGTATCTGACAACAAAGGCGTTATGATTCCCGGAATGGGATTGTCATAACGCCTTTTTTTGTCCAGTGAAGCGGTGGACAGAAAGGAGCACATTATGAAAAAAAGAATCGTATCAATACTTATGGCAGTATCAATGGCTGCAGCATTAACAGCCGGATGTGGCGGTGAAAAGACGACAGGTACGTCGGCAGATTCCGGAAGCAGTGCGGAGGCAGACAGTGCGAAAGAAACGGGAAATGATGCATCGGCAACGGAGAGCACAGGCAGCGGTTACGAAGAGAAAAAGGTTTTACGTGTTGCGATGGAATGTGCTTATGCACCATTTAACTGGACACAGGAGAGTGAAGAAGTTGCGAATGGAGATAAGGCAGTCAAGATCACCAACAGTGATGGATATGCATACGGCTATGATGTAAAAACTGCAAAGATGTTAGCGGACGCGTTAGGCTGGGATCTTGAGATTTACAAGACAGAGTGGAGTGCGATCGTTCTGGGACTGGATGCGGGTGATTATGACTGCATCATCGGAGGCATGTGTTACAGCGAGGAGCGTGATAAAACACTTGATTTTACAACTCCTTATTATATCAGGGACGTAGTTCTTACCGTAAAGGATGACGGACCTTATGCAGATTTCACGGATGTCAGCCAGTTTGATGGGAAAAATCCGGTAGTTACAACACAGATCGGAACAAACTTCCCGAACTATTATCCGGAAATCCCGACTTCGGTGGAGGGAACACAGTATGAGACGACTTCGGAAGTATTTATGGCGGTAAAATCCGGTACGGCAGATATCAGTGTCATTGATTATCCGACTTCAAAGTCAGCCGTAGATACGATGTCCGGTCTTAAGATCCTTGACATTGATCTTCCGTGTCCGTCCGAGAATTCGAATGATGTATGTATAGCAGTCCGTGAGGGCGATACTGAGTTAAAAGAATTACTGCAGGGAGCAATGGAAAAATGTAACTGGACAACAGATAACAAAGATGGATTTGATGCACAGATGGATGAAATGTTAGAGGTACAGCCATCCGCAAACTAAAACATAACGGGAGGTGTCTTTCATGGGAGATTTATCGATTTTACTGACGGCGGCGACGCCTGGAGCAGACAGTGGGAGCTTTGAATGGGCAATGTTTATTGCGCAGAAATATGCGGGAATGTTTGCAAATGCGACATGGACGACATTGTATGTGGCGGTAACCGGAACAATCGTCGGATTTGTGCTTGGATTTCTGGTTGGTGTGATAAACACCACCCGGATCCATCCGGAAGATTTTATTTTAAAACGGATCCTTTTAAAGATACTGCGTGTGATCGTTGCTGTCTATATGGAAGTATTCCGTGATACACCGATGATCGTTCAGGGCATGATCATTTATTATGGTTTAAGACAGTCAAATGTGGAAATTGCGCCGGCACTTGCTGGTATTCTGGTAACGGTGTTAAACACCGGTGCATATATGGGTGAGACAGTTCGTGCAGGTATCAATTCCGTGGACAGGGGACAGGAAGAGGGAGCACTTGCAATGGGTATGTCACATATCGGTGCCATGTGGCATGTCATTTTACCGCAGGCATTCCGGAATGTGATCCCGGAGATGGGAAATACATTTGTGAATAATCTGAAAATGACATCCGTTTTAAATGTAATCGGAGTTTCCGAACTGTTTTTGATGGCAAAAACAGCAGGCGGTTCCTATTACAAATATTATGAATCATACCTGGTAATAGCAACGATCTATTTCGTGCTCTGTTTTATCTTCAACCGTCTGTTCGGACTGCTTGAGAAACGGTTAAACGGGAAATCCGATTATGTACTTGCAACGGAATATCTTGATAATGATTAGGAGGGGAGCCATATGTCAAAACCAGTCATTAAAGTAGAAAATCTGGTCAAAAGTTTTGGAGACCATGAAGTATTAAAGAAAATTGATTTTGAAATAAACAAGGGAGATGTCGTGTGTATTATCGGCTCCTCCGGTTCTGGAAAATCCACATTGCTCCGCTGTATTAATCATCTGGAAACACCGACTTCCGGGGAAATACTGTTTCACAATGTCACTGTGAGAAATACACCGAGAGCACTTTCTGATTATCGTACCAAAGTGGGAATGGTATTTCAGTCATTTAATCTTTTTAATAATATGACCGTATTTGAAAACTGTATGTCAGGAACGAAAAAAGTGCTGCATCTGGATAAGGAAGAGTGCAAAAACCGTGCGATCACCCATTTAAAACAGGTCGGTATGGCACCGTATATCAATGCAAAACCGGATCAGCTTTCCGGTGGACAAAAGCAGCGTGTTGCGATTGCAAGGGCGCTCTGCATGAATCCGGAAGTGCTGCTGTTTGATGAGCCGACGAGTGCATTAGATCCTGAGATGGTAGGAGAGGTACTTTCTGTTATGAAGCAGCTTGCGAGTGAGGGTCTGACAATGATCATCGTGACACATGAAATGGAATTTGCCAAAAATGTGTCGACCAGAACTATCTTTATGGATGACGGATATGTGGTGGAGGATGAACCGCCGCAGGAACTTTTTACGAATCCGAAAAATCAGCGTACAAGGGAATTTTTAAAACGATATATGGAAAGCAAAGCGTGAAAAACACACGCTTCATCATGAAAAACATATGCTTTAGCGTGAAAAACATACGATTCAAAAAATGGAGGGGATTTCATGGATAATTTTGTGATTACCGTGGCAAGAGGATTTGGCAGCGGAGGAAAACAGATTGCAAGTAAAGTGGCGGAGGAACTTGGAATCCACTGCTATGAAAACCGGATATTAACGCTCGCGTCACAGATGAGTGGATTAGACGAGCAGTTATTCCGGGAAGTGAATGAGAAAATGAGGGAGAAAAAAGTGTCGTCTTTTTTAAGAGGACTGCCCATAACAAGCAGACCAAAACCGGAGGAAAAAGAGTTTGTTTCGGATGAAAAACTTTATGAGATACAAAAAGAAATCATAGAACATTTAGCGGACAGTGAATCCTGTGTGATCGTTGGAAAATGTGCGGACTGGGTTCTCCGTGACCGGAAAAATGTGGTCAGCGTATACATTGAGGCACCGAGACGTTACTGTGTGAAAAATGTGATGGAGCGCATGGGGGTAAACGAGGCGACAGCACATAAGTCGATCGAACAGACAGATAAATACCGTGCAGCATACTATGAACATTACACCGGAGGTAATTACTGGACAAATCCGGTGAACTATGACATGACCTTAAACAGTGAACGTGTCGGAAGGGAAGGGTGTGTGAAGGTTATTTTAGATTATCTGAAAATGAAGTTTCCGGAAGGGATGTGAGGTAGATATGTTTGAATTTGACGGACAGGTGTGTCTGGTCACGGGAGCCGGGAATCCAAATGGAATCGGGTTTGGCTGTGCAAAGCAGCTTGGACTTTCCGGTGGTACAGTGATCATCACGGCAACGACGGAACGTATTTATGAGAGAGTGGAAGAATTAAAGGCGATGGGAGTTCGAAAGGTATACGGATGCATTGCCAATCTGTGTGACAGGAAGGCGGTAAAAACGCTGATCACAGAGATTACCGAGCAGCATGGAACCATTGATGTGTTAGTCAACAATGCCGGAAATGCATCTGTTGCAGACCGGGAAAAGGGAGATATTCACGCCAATCTCTGCGACATGGATGATAAGACCTGGGATGCCATTATTGAGAGGAATCTTACACTGACCTACAATGTCACGGCGGAAGTATTGAAGGTCATGCGGAAAAACCGTTACGGCAGAATCGTATTTATTTCTTCTGTGACCGGACCGCTTGTGACCCATATGGGAGTTGCAGCATACGGTGCTGCAAAGGCGGGAATCACGGCGTTGAGTAAAAGTATTACCTATGAGGAAGGGAAAAATCATATTATTTCAAACTGTATCCTTCCGGGATGGATCGCAACCGGAGTGCTGACACCGGACCGGCTTGCGGCAGGCAGCAGAAATCCACTGGGACGGCCGGGTATGCCGGAGGAAGTCGGAAATCTGGCAGTTTATCTGGCATCCAGGGAAAATTCCTATGTGGCAGGACAGGATATTGTGATCGACGGCGGAAACTGGATTCAGGAAATGAAATAAGGAGGAAAAAATCCATGAGAATAGAAGAACATCCGGTACTTGGAAAAACTGAAGAACGGAAAAAAGTGACATTTACCTATGATGGAAAAGAGTTAGAGGGTTATGAGGGGGAGCCGATTGCAGCAGCACTTAAGGCGGCAGGTGTAATGGTACACAGACACACAAAAAAAGGAAGTCCGCGCGGAATTTTCTGTGCAATCGGAAGATGTACCGACTGCGTTATGGTGGTGGATGGGAAAATTAATGTCCGCACCTGTATCACACCGCTTGCACAGGGAATGGTGGTGGAGACGCAGTATGGTGTTGGAACAGAAAAAACGGCGCAGGAAGGGAGTACAGTATGAAAAGGTATGAATTGATCGTAATCGGTGCAGGACCGGCTGGTCTGTCCGCGGCAATAGAAGCTTCTAAGGCAGGAATGAATGTCATTGTATTTGATGAAAATGCACGTCCGGGAGGACAGCTCTTTAAACAGATCCACAAATTCTTTGGTTCGAAAGAACACAAGGCAAAAATCAGGGGATTTAAGATTGGCGAGGATCTCTTAAAAGAAGCTGAGGAAGCCGGAGTTGACGTGGAATTAAACGCAACGGTCGTCGGAATTTATCAGGAAAAAGAAGTCAATGTCAGAATTGGTGAAGAAATAAAGCATGTGAAAGGGGATGCCATCATTATTGCAACCGGCGCCTCGGAGGCAGTTGTGAATTTTCCGGGATGGACACTGCCGGGTGTGATCGGGGCCGGTGCAGCACAGACAATGATGAATCTGCATCATGTACAGCCGGGAAAACGGATCCTGATGCTTGGAAGCGGAAATGTAGGATTGGTGGTAAGTTTTCAGTTACTGCAGGCAGGCTGTGAGGTCGTGGCACTTGTGGACGCGGCTCCTAAGATCGGTGGTTACGGTGTACATGCGGCGAAGGTGTCAAGATGCGGTGTTCCGTTTTATCTCTCCCACACCATAAAAAAAATCGAGGGGACTGACTGTGTGACAGGTGTTACGATCGCAGAGGTAGACAGCAGTTTTCATTTTATAGAAGGAACGGAAAAACACTTTGACGTTGACACGGTATGTCTTGCAGTCGGATTGAATCCGATGAGTCAGCTCGCGGAGATGGCAGGCTGTGCAATGGAGGACAACCCGAAAAAAGCAGGTTTTGTTCCTTCCTGTGATGAATATGGAAGAACCAGCATACCGGGCATTTATGTGGCGGGAGATGTCTCCGGCATTGAGGAAGCAAGTTCGGCAATGATCGAAGGACGTATCGCCGGTGTATCGGTGGCACACGATTTCAGTTATGTGGACAGCGATACATTTGAAGAAAAGGTAAAGGGATTTGAAGCTGCGTTATCAAGTCTGCGCCAGGGAATGTTTGCACCGGAAAACCGCGGGAAAAATATTGAGACGACGGAAGAGGGAATTCCTGTTTCGAAAAATCTTTTAAAAAACGGTTATCTCGGCGATGAGGTTCTTACATTTCCAGGTGTAAAGAAAATAAAAGGAATCCATCCGGTCATTGAATGTACGCAGAACATTCCATGTAATCCCTGTCAGGATGCATGTAAAAAAGGCTGTATCAAAATCGGAGAGAAGATTACAAGTCTTCCGGATGTGGATGAAACAGCAGAATGTATCGGCTGCGGTATGTGCGTGGCAAGCTGTTCCGGTCAGGCAATCTTTCTTGTAAATGAAGAAGTGGAGCCTGGAATGGGTACGGTGACAATGCCGTATGAATTTATGCCGCTCCCGGGTAAGGGAGAGAAGGGCATGGCATTAAACCGGAAGGGGGATGTGGTATGTGAGGCGGAAGTCGTGGATATCCGTACATCTGCAGCATTTGACCATACCAGTCTTTTGACCATAAAGGTTCCGACCGAGTATGTCATGAGTGCAAGATTTTACAAAGGGGGGAAATAGATCATGGAAAAATTACAGGATCGTTTTGCAGATATCGGTGAATTTATCGCACAGGAAGATGATGACGTTATCGTCTGCCGCTGTGAGGAGATCACAAAAGGAGAAATCCGAAAAGCTGTGCATGAGGGTATTTTTACGATCGCAGAGATGCGCAGATACTTAAGAAACGGCATGGGGCTCTGTCAGGGACAGACCTGTGGAAAAGTTGTCAAAGGAATCATGGCAAGAGAGCTTGGAGTAAGACCGACAGATCTCACCCCGGCAACAGCGAGAGCACCGATGCGCCCGATGGAGATGCGGATATTGGCAAATGACAGAAACGAAGACTGATAAAAGAGTAAAGGAGGCAGCTTATGAGTATAGAATTTCGTTATTTAAGTGAGGAAGATATGATAAAAGCAGGTGTCAAAGATATGCATGCATGTGTGGAAACCTGTGAGGAAGCATATAAATTGTTAGGGAGCGGAGACTATGTCATGGGTGGAAAATTACATAATTCCCACGGAATTTCACTGACGTTTCCGGATGATCCGCCATTTCCGGGGATGCCAAAGAATGCGCCGGACCGCCGCTTTTTTGCCATGCCGGCTTATCTTGGCGGTAAGTTTCATCTCTGTGGGGAAAAATGGTATGGATCGAATACCGAAAATCCAAAGAAAAATCTGCCGCGTTCTATCCTGATGCTGACCTTAAATGATCCGGATACCGGTGCACCAGCAGCATATATGTCTGCAAACATTTTAAGTGCGATGCGTACCGGTGCAGTACCCGGAGTTGCCGCAAAATATTTGGCGAGAGAGGATTCAAAGGTGGTAACGTTAGTTGGTCCCGGGGTAATTAACCGTACCGCTCTGATGGCATTTTTAGATGTACGGCCTTCCATTGATACCGTCAAATTAAAAGGCCGAGGGATGGAAAGTTTAAACCGTATGTCTGATTTTATCAAAGAAAATTGTCCGCAGGTCAAAGACGTTATCATTTGTGACACGATGGATGAAGCAATCGCAGATTCTGATATTGTCAGCATGGGAACTTCCGGTGCAGACCCGGAAGTCAACAGTAAATATTTAAAGGATGGTGTACTGTTTTTGGGATCTTCCCGTTTTAAAATGGATGACGATTTTTTTGTGAACCGCTGTCAGCCGGTCGTTGATAACTGGGGCATCTATGAGAGCAACCTCTTAGAGCGCGGTGAGGAATTCCCGGAAGGAGGATTCCGTCATAATGATGGCAGCGGAAACCGTCTGCTTGGAATGTATTTTCTCGATTATGTGCATGAGGGACTTATGAAACGTGAGGATATCTGGAGCATGCCGGATGTCATTGCCGGAAAATATAAAAGGACGTCAGATACACAGTCCTTTGCCTGTGCATGTTATGGCATGCCGGTGTGGGATGTGGCATGGGGGGCAGCAGTCCTTTCCAATGCGGAAAAAAATGATATCGGAACAGTCTTAAAACTCTGGGATACCCCGGATATGTACTAAATTGGAGGAACGCTTATGAAAACAAGTGCAGATGTAATTGTAATCGGTTCTGGAATTATCGGAAATGCCACAGCATATTATCTTGCAAAAAACGGTCTGGATGTCATTGTGCTTGAAAAAGATGCCACGATCGGAAATGGAAGTTCCTCACGAAACGGCGGTGGTGTACGCCAGTCAGGAAGGGATGTAAGAGAACTTCCGCTTGCCATATATGGGGTAAAAAATCTCTGGCCAACGCTCTCAGATGAACTTGGTATGGATGTGGAGTATCATCAGGATGGCAACCTGCGCCTCGGAAAAACACAAGCGCACCTGGTTAAATTAAAACAGCTTGCCGACAACGCATCCGCAGTCGGTCTGGATGTAAAAATGATCGATGCGCAGGAAATCAAAAAAATCTGTCCATATATGTCAGATGAAGTCATCGGGGCAAGCTGGTGTCCGACAGACGGTCATGCCAATCCGCTGCTTGCGACACTTGCTTATTATCTGAAAGCAAGACAGCTTGGTGTGCAGTTTTACAGCGGCATATCAGTGGAAAAATTAGGGCTTGTCAGAGGAAAGGTAAGAAAGGTATTTACAAATGAGGGTGTATTTGATACGGAGATGGTCGTCGTTGCAGCAGGTATCGGAAGCAGACCAATCTTAAATTCTGTCGGGATCGATATACCGATGAATCCAAAGATCGCAGACACCATTGTCACAGAGGCACAGCCGCCGATGTTCTGGCAGATGCTTGGCACAGCGGCAGCAGACTTTTACGGACATCAGACCAAACATGGTTCCTTTGTGTTCGGTGGCGGTTCCGGACACGAGACATATGCAAAAAATCCACAGCAGATGTATAACACAAGCATTACCGCATCCTATATCTGCCGTGCGATCGGCGGTTATTTCCCGGCATTGAATGATACGAAGATCGTGCGTACCTGGGCTGGATGCCATGACATCTGTTCCGACGGAGTCCCGGTGATCGACCGGGTGGATGAACTGGAAGGTTTAGTCATTGGGTGTGCCTTTTCCGGTCATGGATTTGGTATCGCACCGTCGGCTGCGATGGTTTTAGCAGAGCTCGCAATGGGAAAAGAGGCATCCATTGATATTTCCGGTCTGAAATATGACCGGTTTGCGGCAAAGGCGTAAAAAAGACAGGAGGCGGAACATGAAAAAACTGGTATTTACAAAAGAGGCATTTGTGGTTGGAGAAAATGCATTGTCTTATTTAAAAGAACTCGGTGCAAAAAAAGCAGTCATTGTGACCGGTGGAAAATCCATGTTCCAGACGGGCGTTATTGATGCTGCAAAGAAGTATCTTAGGGAGAGCGGATGTGAGGTAACAGTCTATTCCGGCATCAGCAAAAATCCGACTGTTGCGCAGGCAAAGGAGGGACTTGCCTGTTTAAGGAGGGAGAAACCGGATACGGTTGTTGCAATCGGCGGCGGTTCTCCAATTGATGCGGCAAAAATCATGACGTTGTTTTACGATTTCCCGGAGCTTGATTTTGACAATGTCTTTGACCATGATTTAAGCAGTCTGACGTTAAAGACACAGTTTGTTGCAGTTCCGTCCACTTCCGGTACAGCCTCAGAGGTCACGCATGTGGGAGTCATTACCTATGAGGAAAAAGAGTATAAGTTTGCCATTCGGACAGAGGCGATCCGCCCGAAGGTGGCGATCTTAGATCCGGCACTGCCAAAGTCACTTCCGGCATCCGTGGCGGCGGAGACGGGAATGGATGCGCTGACACACGCACTTGAGTCCTATATTAACAAGAACGGAAATGATTTTACATACGCGCTTTCAAAAGAGGCGGTTGAAGGACTGATCGCGTGGCTTCCGGTTTCTGTGAAAACCGGAAGTTTAGAGAGCAGGGAAAAAGTACATAATTTTCAGTGCATGGCCGGAATGGCATTTTCAAACAGCGGACTTGGTATCGTACATGGAGTGTCCCATGCTTTCGGAGGAAAATACAATCTGGCACATGGACTTGCCAATGCAGTGATTTTACCATACTCCATGGATTACAATAAAAAGGATCCCGAAGTGGCAGAAAAGTATAAAAAGCTGTCCCATATTTTAGGCATGGATGTGATCGAAAAGGTAAAAGAACTGCAGCGGGAATTAAAGATACCAGCCTGTATCCGTGATACCGGAATCGCGGAAGATGTTTACCGCGTGGATTATGAGTTTCTGGTGGAAAATTCCATGAAAGGATCCACTACGGTAAATCCTGTTCCGGTTTCTTTCGAAGATATGAAAAAGTTTGTGGATTGTGTCTATTATGGAAGAAAAGTGGATTTTTAGTACGGCAGAATGGAGTTTTGTGTATGGTTTTATTACAGCAGATGATTGCAGTATGATGGAAATTATGATCTGGCGGCAAGAGGGGGTGCACTCACGGCAATTCTTGCAGTGGTCACAATGCCGGTGGTGTCGGTTTTGATGGGGACGTGAAAAATGCGTAGAGGTAATCAGAAATTACCTGCACATTAAATTTGGAATATGAGTATATCAAAAAAACGGACTGAATCATCAGCCCGTTTTTTTGATATGTTTTTTTAGAAATCTGTTAAATCAGCAGCTCTTCTCTCTAAGAAAGCAGTCATACCTTCTGTTTTGTCATGAGTAGAGCAGGTTACGCCGAATAAGTTTGCTTCCATCTCAACAGCGTTCTTGATGTCCATATCATAACCGTTGTTGATTGCTGCTTTTGCAACGGAAACAGCGTAGCTTCCTTTGGAGATGATTTTCTTAGCCATAGCTTTTGCTGTGTTCATTAACTCTTCCGGAGCAACTACTTTGTTTACAAGACCGATGCGGTAAGCTTCTGCTGCATCAACGGAATCACAGGTAAAGATCATCTCTTTTGCGCGTCCCATGCCTACTAAACGGGCAAGTCTCTGTGTACCGCCGAATCCAGGAATGATTCCAAGACCTGTTTCTGGCTGTGCGAAAGTAGCATTGTCAGATGCGATACGGATATCACATGCCATGGAGATCTCACATCCACCGCCAAGGGCAAAACCATTTACAGCTGCGATAGTTACCTGACGCATGTTCATTAATTTGAAGAATGGTACGGAAGCTCTCATACCGAAAGCTCTTGCTTCTGCTGCGGTAAAGTTTACCATCTCAGAAATATCAGCGCCTGCTACGAAAGATTTGAATTCGTTGCCTTTCTTGTCAGGACCGCCGGTTAAGATTACGACTTTGATGTCGTCTCTTGCTTCGATCTCAGTTAATGCTGTGTTTAACTCGTCTAATGTCTCGCTGTTTAATGCGTTTAATGCTGCTGGTCTTGAAATTGTAAGAACAGCAATCTCCTCAGCAACTTCCAGTTTTAAATTGTTAAAATCGCTCATCGTTTGGAACCCTCCTGAATAGTTTGATAAAAAATTAACAATATACGTTATTAATAGCGTACAGCTTTTCCCTGAATTTGTCAATAGATTATGGGAAAAATTCACTATAAATTCGGTAGAAAAAGTGCTATGATAGGTGGTATGATATTTTGACAAAGACACAGAAAAGAGGAAAAACCATGGGCACAAGCAGATCATACTTATCTAAAGTAGTAAAAGAGATGCCGGATTCAGGGATCAAGGACTTTTTTGATATTGCAAATACGATGGAGGGAGCATTGTCACTTGGTGTCGGCGAGCCGGATTTTCCGACACCGGAACATGTCAGGGAGGCAGCGATTGCTTCGATTAAAAGAGGAGAAACAAAATATACGGACAACCGCGGCACGGTCGAACTCCGTGCGGCAGCAGCAGAGTATCTGGAAAAGTTTGGGCTTCTTTATGACAGGGAAAATGAGATTCTGATCACAATGGGGGCGAGTGAGGGGATTGATCTTGCACTCCGCGCACTGGTAGATCCGGGGGATGAGGTGCTGGTTGTGGAGCCTTGTTATGTTTCCTATATTCCGTGTGTGGAATTGTGTGGCGGCATTCCGGTTTCCATCCCGTTAAAGGCAGAGAATAAATTCCGCCTGACGAAGGAAGAACTCGAAGATAAAATTACAGATAAAACAAAGGTACTGCTGATCTCATTCCCGAACAACCCTACCGGAGCGATCATGGAAAAAGAGGATTTAGAAGCAATCCGTGAGGTTGTGACCGCACATGATATTTTTGTGATTACAGATGAGATTTATGCAGAGCTGACCTATGGTAAAAAGCATGCATCTATTGCGGCACTGCCGGATATGTATGAGCGTTGTGTGGTATTAAATGGTTTTTCAAAAGCATTTGCAATGACCGGATGGCGTATGGGTATCGCAGCAGGCCCTGCGGAAGTTGTTTTCCATATGAATAAGATCCATCAGTTTACGACCATGTCTGCAGGAACAACGTCACAGGTGGCGGCGCTTGAAGCACTGACGAGTCCGGTTCGTGACGAAGAGATCGCTGTGATGCGTAAAGAATACGATGAGAGACGAAAGATCATGGTGGACGGGTTCCGGAATATGGGACTGGATGTGACAGAACCGGAAGGTGCATTTTATGTATTCCCGTCGATCAAAAAAACAGGACTTACCAGCATGGAATTTTGTAACCGTCTGCTGCAGGAACAGAAGGTGGCAGTCATTCCGGGAGATGCATTTGGAAGTTGTGCAGAGGGTTACATCCGCTGCTCTTATGCTTATTCCAAAGACATTATTAAGAAATGTTTAGAGAAGATTGCAGTATTTGTCAGCCAGTTTGACCTCAAATAAGGTACTGGTTTGAAAAAAATAAGCGCAGACATGAAGGCTGCTATATAACAAAGAAAGTTTGAGACATACATGTTAAAAGATTACGACTTAAAGCAACTGGTATCCCCATTATTGCAATGGTTTTTAAATCATGCCCGTGTATTGCCATGGCGAGAGGAGCCGACACCATACCGGGTGTGGGTTTCGGAGATCATGCTCCAGCAGACGAGAGTGGAGGCGGTAAAGCCGTATTTTGAGCGGTTTACCACGGCACTGCCGGATGCAAAGGCACTTGCAGTGTGTCCGGAGGATGAACTTTTAAAGCTTTGGGAGGGGTTAGGTTATTATAACCGTGTCAGGAACATGCAAAAAGCGGCTGTGGAAGTTGTGGAAAATTATGGTGGACAACTTCCGGCAGATTATGAGAAGCTGTTGAAACTAAAGGGGATCGGTCATTATACAGCGGGAGCGGTCGCATCTATCGCATACGGAATCCCGGTTCCGGCGGTCGATGGAAATGTGCTCCGTGTTTTAACGCGCGTTTCTGCGGATGATACGGATATCATGAAACAGTCATTCCGTAATGAGATGGAAAAATTATTAGAAGAATTGATGCATGGGGCAGACGGCAGAAATGAAAAAAAAGTATTTCCATGGATGGAGGATGCAGATGATCTGAGGGCAAAGGTATATCATCAGAATCTTGCCGGTGCGTTTAACCAGGCACTCATGGAACTTGGAGCAACGATCTGTGTGCCAAATGGAGCACCGCTTTGTACCGAATGTCCATGGAAGGATTTTTGTGAGGCAAAAAAACAGGAACTGATCGGACAGATACCAGTCAAGAGCAAGGCAAAACCGCGAAAGATCGAGGAAAAAACGGTATTGATTTTAAGGGATGATGAGAAGGTTGCAATCCGGAAAAGACCGGCAAAGGGACTTTTGGCAGGACTGTATGAGCTTCCGAATGTGGAAGGAAATATGGGACAGGAGGAAGTACTTTCCCTGGTAAAAGAGATGGGGTATGCACCGATCCGTATTCAGCCGTTAGGTGAGGCGAAACATATTTTTTCCCATATCGAATGGCACATGACAGGTTATGCAGTCCGTGTAGAGGAGCCGGAAATGCATCCACAGGTGCAGTGTAAAAAAAATCGTGCAGATGGATTATTATTTGTGGAAGCAGAAGATGCAAAAGAAAAATATGCTATTCCGTCCGCTTTTGCTGCGTATGCGAAATATATGAACATTCTTCTTGGAAATGAAAAGAAAGCTTAAAAAAAATATTTATAAAAAGAGGGAGCCGGTGCAACAGCACCGGCTATTCATTATGAAAAAGAGTGTGTATGAAAAGTGAAGTAATTCACTATTTGCTGGGAGGAACCTTGCTTATCGGATAAGCAAGGCTGCCTGACTTACATCAGGTATGAAAAAAAGTTCTATGAAAAATTTTAACTTGTTGCCTTAACTTTGAATTTAGTATATCGGGGAATTGTGACCGCCGTATGCCCTGTTTGTGAGAATTATGTAAATAAAATATGAACAACTGCATACTTTGGCAGAAATTAAGAATATCTAAAGAAAAATTTGATTGGTTTGCGGTAGGAAAATGTGTATAATAGAATGGCTATGGTAAAACAAAGTGCAAAACAAGGAGGATTACATGTACGATTGTATCGTGATCGGCGCAGGAATTGCGGGTGCTGTCAGTGCGAGGAAGCTTGCAGAGGAAGCAGGAAAGAAGGTACTGGTTTTAGAGAGACGCAGTCATATCGGAGGCAACTGCTATGATGAGCCGGATGAACATGGAATATTAATACATAATTATGGACCACATATTTTTCATACCGGAATAGAGGAAGTATATCAGTATCTCTCAAGATTTACGGACTGGTATGCATTTGGACATGAGGTGGCGGCAAAGGTCGGGGATCGTCTGATCCCGGTTCCGTTTAATTTGAATACGCTTCATATGGTATATGAAAAGGAAAAAGCAGATGCATTAGAGCAGAAACTGATTGCTGCATACGGAGAGGGAAGCCGCGTGCCGATCATGAAACTGCGGGAAAATGAGGATCCTGACATCCGTGAGATCGCACAGTTTGTGTACGAAAATGTATTTTTAAAATATACCATGAAGCAGTGGGGACAAAAACCGGAGGACATCAGCCCGGAAGTGACAGGTCGTGTGCCGGTGCTGGTTTCTTACGACAACCGCTATTTTCAGGACAAATATCAGGGAGTGCCGAAGGAAGGTTTTACACCGATGTTTGAGCGCATGTTAGACCATGAGAACATCACGGTTGAGACAGGTGTTGACTGTAAAGAGAGACTGCGTTTTGAAGAAAATCAGATTTATTTTGATGGAAAACCGTTTGACGGAGAGGTTATCTATACGGGCGCACTGGATGAGTTGTTTGACTGTCAGTTCGGAAGGCTTCCATATCGTTCCCTGAGATTTGACTTTGAACATTATGAGAAAGAATCTTATCAGGGACACAGCGTGGTCAATTACACGGTCAGTGAGGATTTTACAAGAATCACAGAATTTAAGTATCTGACCGGACAAAAGAACACGGACGGAACCACAATCGTGAAAGAGTATCCGTTTGCCTACACAGGAGCGGAGGGAGAAATTCCTTACTATGCGATCTTAGAGCCAAAGAACCAGGAACTCTATGAAAAATATCATGCGCTTGCAGGTGGGCTGCCGCATTTTTATCTGCTCGGACGACTGGCAGAATATAAATACTATAATATCGATGCGATGACGAAAAAAGCGATGGAACTTGCTGATGCGATCATGGCAGAAAATACAAAAAGATAATCGGAGGATGCATATATGAAATTACTGACATTTGCGATCCCGTGTTACAATTCACAGGATTACATGGAAAATTGTATCAAATCCCTGCTGCCGGGCGGCGATGATGTTGAGATCCTGATCATTGATGATGGGTCAAAAGACAGCACCGGTGACATAGCAGATGCCTATGAGAAGAAATATCCGGGAATCATCCGTGCAATCCATCAGGTAAATGGAGGACACGGAGAGGCTGTCAATGCTGGAATCCGCAATGCAACAGGACTTTATTTTAAAGTGGTAGACAGCGATGACTGGGTAGATGAGGAGGCTTATAAGAAGATTTTAGATAAACTTCGTGAGCTGACCGGCGGCAATCAGACCCTGGATATGTTTATTGCCAATTATGTATATGAAAAAGAGGGTGTGCGTCATAAAAAAGTGATGCACTACACGAACCTGCCAAAAAATCAGATTTTCACCTGGAATGATGTGTCACGTTTCAGAAAGGGGCAGTACATTCTGATGCATTCTGTGATTTATCGTACAAAACTGCTGCGTGAATGTGGATTAGAACTGCCGAAACATACATTTTATGTGGATAATATTTATGTGTACAAACCATTACCAAGTGTAAAAACACTGTATTATATGGATGTAGATTTTTACCGTTACTTTATTGGCAGGGAAGATCAGTCGGTCAATGAGAAAGTGATGATCAGCCGTATCGACCAGCAGATCAAGGTAAATAAGATTATGGTAGATGAATTCGATCTCTGGAAGATTCCAAACCGAAAACTGCGTCATTACATGTTTAATTATCTGGAAATCATCACGGTCATTTCCACGATTATGCTGATCCGCTCCGGCACTGAGGAAAATCTTCTGAAAAAACGTGAACTGTGGAAATATATTAAGGATCACGACATCCGTTTATTCCATCATCTGCGCGCCGGAATTATGGGAAATGCAATGAATCTGCCGGGCAAGGGAGGCAGAAAGATTTCGGTTGCGGCATATCGCCTGTCACAGAAAGTGGTCGGATTTAATTAAGAGGTAACAAAAGAATATGAGTGAAGAAAATAACTGGAATTATGGAACTAATGACCAGAATATAAATCAGGGGAATCCTGTAAATCTGGAGAAAAATACGGTGGACAATTCGTATTATACAAATACGTCATATGGAAACGGAAATACAAATTATAATTACGGACAGTCAAATGACAGTGCAGGTTATAACTATGGACAGTCAAACAACAGTGCAGATTATAACTATGGACAGCCAAATGGAAATAACAAGTCAGAGAGTGAAGGCTTTGGTATTGCGTCAATGATCCTTGGAATCATCACCGTTTTGCTGTTCTGCACCTGTATCAGCTGGATCACCGGTATCCTTGCAGTCATTTTCGGTATTTTACAGCTGGTAAAAGGAAACAAAAAAGGAATGGCGGTCGTTGGTTTGATCACAGGTGGAATCGGTTTTGCAGCATCGATTATTCTGTATATCCTGATTTTTTTTACAGGACTTGGATCTTATAGCAGCTATAATGACATCTACGATCATATTTACGATGATATCTATGATGATATTGAAGATAGCATGGATGACGGAACGATATAATAGACTGCCGTGTGAAGCGAGTGTATATCACGATCATGATATAGTAATTTTTAATGGAGAGGGTTATGGAAGAGTTATTGACAGTCAGTGGATTATCCAAGACATTTCACTTGTCAAAAAAACAGCAGAAATTAGAAAAGACAACGGAAAAAGTGAAGGTTGCAGTGGATGACATTTCTTTTTGTACCTACAGGGGAGAAGTTTTTGGTCTGTTAGGACCGAACGGAGCGGGAAAAACAACGACGCTTCGCATGTTAGCGACACTGATCAAACCGGATAAAGGCGATGCACGGATCGATGGCAGCAGCATTGTGACAGATCCAAACGGTGTGCGGAAAAAAATCGGATTTCTGACGAGCGAATTAAAACTGGAAGAATTTTTTACGCCGAACTATCTGTTTGATTTTTTCTCAGAATTATATGGTGTCGATCCGGCAGAGCGGGATGAGAGAAAACGTATCCTGTTTCAGAAATTTGGTGTGGATGAGTTTGCGGAAGTGAAGGTTGCAAATCTCTCCACCGGTATGAAACAGAAAGTATCCCTGATCATTTCACTGGTGCATGATCCGCAGATCATTATTTTTGATGAGCCGACAAACGGACTTGATGTTATCACGGCGAAGGTTGTGACCGATTTTCTGCAGGAATTGAAAGCAGAAGGAAAAACGATCATTGTATCAACACATATTTTTTCACTGATCGAAAAGATCTGCGACCGTGTCGGCATTATCATCAACGGAAAAATGGTTTTGTGTGACACGCTTTCCCATGTGACAGCGGAAATGCCGCTTGAGGATAAGTTTTTTGAAATCTATCGGGAAACGGCAGGTGAAATAGCATGAGTAAAAAAATGATCGCAATCATGAAAAAAGAGTTTGCCCGCTTTTTCGGAGATAAGAGACTGGTATTTACCACAATTTTAATGCCGGGGCTTATGATCTATATTTTGTATACGCTTCTGGGGCAGGGAATTATGAAGCAGTTTGCCGCTTCGGAGGATTATGTATATCAGATCTATACGGTGGATCTGCCGGAGTCGTTTTCTTATTTAAAGACAGAGTCTGATCTGGAAGTGACGGAAATTACAGTAGAAAAAGAATCTGATGTTTTAGAAAAGATCGAGGCGGAGGAAGCAGATCTTCTGATGGTGTTCCCGTCGGATTTTGATGCGGCTGTCGCTGCATATGATCCGTTAGATACCATGCAGGCAGCACCGGATATCAACATGTACTATAATTCAGTTTCGACGGAATCGTCGACGATCTACAATCAGATGTACCAGGTTTTTGATGATTATGAATCTTCTCTGGCAAATAAGTTTGATATCAATGCCGAAGAAGATGTGAAATATGATGTTGCAACGGAAAAAGATACTTCTGCGCAGCTTTTTTCCATGCTTTTACCGATGCTTTTGATGTCATTTTTATTCAGTGGCTGTATGGCGGTTGCCCCGGAATCTATTGTCGGGGAAAAGGAGCGCGGAACGATCGCAACGCTGCTTGTCACACCGATGAAGCGCAGCGAGCTTGCCGTCGGAAAAGTTTTAAGCCTGAGTGTCATCGGACTTTTGGGCGGAGTTTCCAGCTTTATCGGAACGATGCTCGCACTTCCGAATCTGATGGGCGGTGCGGCACTTGAGGATGACAGTATGACGGGGGCGATGAGCGCTGCAGTTTACAGTGGAACGGATTATGTACTGTTGTTATTTGTCATTTTAAGTACGGTTCTGGTAATTATCGGTGCAATCTCCCTGATGTCCGGCCTGGCAAAGAGCGTCAAAGAGGCAGGAACGATGGTTTCGCCTCTGATGATCGTCGTCATGCTGATCGGTGTGTCGACGATGTTCGGGGATGGTGCGCCGAAGGAGGTTTACTGGTATCTGATCCCGTTTTATAACAGTGTACAGTGCATGAACGGAATTTTTTCCTTTGATCTTGTTCCGGTTAATTTTGTGGTGACAATTGTGGCAAACCTTTTGTATGCACTGGTTATGACGGCCGGGTTAGCAAAGATTTTTGACAGCGAGAAAATTATGTACAGTTGAGTGGAAGCGAATCTTAAATAAAAGTATAAAAGCCACAACACCAGTCATATATTACAAATAAGAGAAAAGCAAACGGTTCAGGGGCGTTGTGATAGAAAAATTGCTTTTATTTATGAGAGAGGATCATAATAAAAAAATATATAGTTATCCGAAAGATGTTCTGATCGCCGCAGTTATTTTTGCGACGGCAGTCTGTCAGTGGGGCGGAAATCATGGAAAGGCGGCAGAAACCGTTTCTTTTGCGGCACTGGAAGATATCGCAGAAAAAAAGGTGGCGATTACTTTTGATGATGGACCAAATCCGGATTATACAGAAGACCTTCTTTCGGGGTTAAAAGAACGTGGTGTAAATGCCACGTTCTTTTTGCTGGGAAAAGAGGTTGAAAAATACCCGGAGATCGTGAAAGACATTGCTGACGGCGGGCATCTGATCGGCACACACTCTTACGAGCATGTCAACTTAAGCAACCTTTCCGATGCGGCGGCGATCGAGCAGGTGGATAAGACAAACGCGGCTATCTATGATATCACCGGGAAATACCCGGAGTACATAAGACCACCGTACGGCTGCTGGAAATGCAATCTGGATTATGAGACAAAAATGATCGAGGTACTGTGGGACGTTGATCCGAAAGACTGGGCGACGGACAATTCCGGGGTGATCGCTAAAAGAGTGATCGACAAGGTCGGGGAAAATGATATCATTCTGCTTCACGATGCGTCGGAATCTTCGGTGAAAGCGGCATTTGCGATCATTGATGAACTGGAAAAAGAGGGGTATACGTTTGTGACGGTGGAGGAACTTCTGATGGAGTGAAAAATTATGCATCTGCGGAGCAAATTATTGTTTTCCGGGCAGGAGAGGCCAGTATTCGTCATTTCATAGGAATGCTTCTCATTTTAGCGGAACGGACTGGGATGAATCTGCAAAATGGGGAAACGGAAAAAAAATTTTTTTTGTGAAACTTTTTTCAATGTTATTTTATCTAAATAAATGAAACTTACAAATGATAAGTAACAAAAACACGCAGGAGGATATTCAGAATGAGAAAAAAAACAATTTATGTATTAGCAACGGTAATGTGTATGTCCGTATTTACAGCATGTGGAAGCACGAATCGTGCTGATGCCGGAAATGAAGTGCAGCAGGAAGTACAGGCAGAGGATAATATGCAGAAAGAACAGCAGGCTGGAGCAGAGAGTAACGCTGAAACAGAGTTACAGACTGAATCTGTACCGGAAAATACAGCGGAAGCGGTAACAGGCGAAGAGAAAACACTGAATGGAACGGTGGACGAGATCAAAGATTTTATGTTTATTGTGACAGATGATAGTGGTGCTTCCTATGAATTAAGTTTTGATGCAAAACCACAGGGATTGGAAAATGTTTCTGTTGGAGATAAAGTAAAAGTAACATATACCGGGGAACTTTCAGAAGTGGATGCATTTTCAGGAACAATTGTTTCAGTTGAAAAGCAATAAGTAAAGTAATAAGTAAAGTAATAAGTAAAGCCATGTGATACATATACAAAATGTATCATATGGTTTTTTGATTTTTTACGGTTATGTGGAAAATGACTGGTGAAATATGATATACTTATCGGGAATGATGTTGAGACCGAAAGATGAAAGTGTGAAAAATAAATTTTTTCACACGCAGGATCTGTGCTTACGCACAAACCTGAGATGAGCAAAAGACAGCGCAAGCGAATGGAGATTATTATCAACTACCTTTTACTCCAATATCAAGAAATATAATGAAGAAAGAAAAGGGATAAGAAATGGCAGGAATTGTCTTAAAAATTACGATCATGGACACTCATCCACCGGTATGGAGAAGAGTTGTGGTACCGGAAAAAATGTGCTTTGAAGATCTGCATCGGGTAATCCAGATTATTTTTGGATGGGAGGATATGCATCTGCATATTTTTGAAAATCCGGGAAAAAGTTTTGAAGTTGTACAGACAAAAAAAGATGCAATGAAAAGTATGTTTATGATTGAAAAAAAGACACCAGTCGGAGCAGTATTAGAGCATGAAAAATGGATGTGTTATACTTATGATTTCGGTGATGACTGGAGACATAAGGTTCTGTTTGAAAAAAAGATGCCTGAGTATACAGCAGATTATGCCACAGTTTTGAAGGTGAAGGGCGACAACTTTGTGGAAGATTTCTGTGGTGACTGGGATGAGGATATCCAGCCTGAAATTTATGATATTGAGAAAGTCAATCATACTCTTCAAAAAATGCATTTTAAGGAAACAGATATGCCGGATGATTATGATCAGATGATGAAGAGTATTGCGTTGTTTAAAGAAGGTAAAAGAGATTTTTATAAGTATTTCAGGGAACAGGCAGAAAAATTCCTGAAAAATCTGGATTATAATGAAAAAAAACAGTCTGCTGTAAAAAAAGAAGTAACTGCATGGAAAGAATTCTGTGATGAAGAAGAAAATGGAAATATCTGCAAAATGCCGCCGCGTAAGACCTGTAAGGAACTGATCTACAGGCTTACTGAGCAGCAAAAAAGAGATTACAGCAAGTATCTTCAACTTCCCTATAATTATGAAGATGAAGATCCAGAGATATTAGCGGATGCCATCAATGAAGAGTTTATGGAGCATCCGGAGTATTATCTTTACATTCTGACAGAGAAAAATATCAGTGAGTTTGAGAAATTAAGCCGGCTGGAAGAAAACAGAAAATACACAATAGATTATAATACTATTATGAAGGGGATAGTATTAGGATTTCTTCATGTGCAGATTCCACCTAAGACAGAAGCAGCATATGTATTCCCTGCTATTGATTTTAAGGAAAGATTAGCTTTGGTAACAGCACTGGATTTGAAAAAATATCAGAAAGAGATTAATGATATTACTGGAAAAATAACAAAAATGATGTTTGCCTATACTTTGCTGGAACTTAATGATTTCTATAAAATATTTGAAGATATATGGAATACGAAGATTGCCGAGCAGGATTTTCTTCGTTATGTGTATTGGTATGGCAGTTTTGGAAAAAAATTTCAGACTATGAGAAAAAGTGATACCGGCAAAAATTATGCAGCGTTGTTTGATGTAGATTCTGAGCGGATTATTGCCGACATGGAACAATATGCGGCAGATCTTTCTTATAAAAAAATTACACAAAAAGAATTGCTGGCTGACTCACAAGATGTTGCTGATTGTGGGGAATGTTGGGAACTTTTAGCACAGGAGTTGTATGAGGAACTGGGGCTGGCGCGGGAGGAGATAGCAGATCTGGTAGAACTTATTTTCAATGAGGCAGTCAGTGGATACAGTGCAGACGACATTTTGGATACCATTGTATTACAGAAAAAACAGGTACAAAAACCTGAAGTTTTGTTTGAAAGATTAAATACATGGCAGCTTGTTTTTGAATGTATAATGACACTCAGGCTCCCGATGCTTCATGGATATTCCAGAATGGAGTATGAGAGAGTTACCGGGAAAAATGCGTTTGATACAGGAGTTTTTGCAGCAGACAGGGCAAGAGATGAGATCGCACAGGAGACATCCTTAAGAGATATGCCTGTAAAAATACAGGAGGAAATATACAGGGCATTTTATGAAAACAGAGAGCCGGACAGACCAAAAGAGCTGGAAAAGATCAGGAAGAAGATTTCAGTAGAAAATGACGAATTAGATTGTCTTACAGCAATGTGTTACATGGGGACTGGAAAATACAGTAAGGCAAATTCTATGCTGGAAAAAATTGCAGACAGAACGGAAGACGAGAGTGTGTATGCCATGCTTGATATGATTGGCGAACAGGTAGAAGGAATGAGTGGTTATTATATGGACTATGCACAGGACTGGGATCCATTTACAGGCATGGGCATGGGAATGGAAGTGGATATGCCGTATCAGCGGGAAGGTAAAAAAATCGGGCGAAATGATCCATGCCCGTGCGGAAGTGGGAAAAAATATAAAAAATGTTGTGGAAAGTAGTGTGAAAAATTTAGAAAAAGACGCAACGGGCAGCTGCCCGTTTGCGTCTTTTTCTATAGAAGGGCAATGAAACAACAGGAAACAGATACAATGGAGGGAGAGAAGATGAAAAAAGAAGCAAAAAAGATAGCAGCATTATTTTTAACAGCCGGTATTCTGGTATCAGGGACAGCTGCGTGTTCTAATGTAGAAGGCATGCATCTTTCAGGATCGACAAGGAAATTGAATGTAACGAAAGAAGATACTGGAAAATCTGGAGATAATGTGCAGATGCTGCCATCGGATGAAAAATCAGACAAAATATTTGCGGACAGTTATGCTGATTTTGCAATAAAGGTTTTTCAAAATAGCTATGAAGCTGGAAAAAATACAATGATATCACCATATTCCGTGATAAATGCGCTTGCCATGACTGCAAACGGAGCGTCAGGCGAGACTTTAGAGCAGATGGAGAATGTACTTTGCGGTACGGCGGACTGCTCGCTGGATCTTCTCAATCGGGAGCTGCAGCGTCTGCAAAGTTCCATGCCAAAGGCAAAAAATAATCATTTATATACAGCGAATTCTATCTGGTACAAAGATTCTGCTGAGAACTTTGTACCGGCAGATGATTTCCTGAAATTAAATGCTGAATTTTATCAGGCAGATATCTTTGCCTCGGCTTTTGATGAAAAAACGACAAAGGATATCAACCGCTGGATCGACCGGCGCACGGATGGAATGATCAAAGATATCATGGATCAGATACCGCCATATGCTATTATGTATCTTGTAAATGCAGTGGCATTTGAGGGGGAGTGGCAGGAACCGTATGAAAAGGAACAGGTGCATGATGCTGATTTTTATGATATTGATGGCAATCATTCGACAGTATCAATGATGTATTCGGAGGAATATTCTTTTCTGAAGGAAGAGCATGCCGTTGGATTTATCAAGCCGTATAAAGAATGCTTTGACTTTGTTGCACTGCTTCCGGATGAGAATATGGATATCAGAGATTATATCAGCCAGATGAACGGAGAAACTTTTCTAAAGACAATTGCTCAGGCAAATGATACAATAGTGGAAACAGGCATGCCAAAGTTTAAGGCGGAGACGCAGAAAGAATTAGCGGAAGTTTTAGACAGAATGGGAATGCATGATGCATTTGATGGGAAATTAGCAGATTTTTCACAGATGGGGACTTGTAAAAATGGAGATAATCTGTATATCAGCCGGGTATTGCACCGGACAAAGATTGAAGTGAATGAACTTGGTACAAAGGCCGGGGCAGCAACAGTTGTGGAAGTGGAAACAATGGGGTGCCTGGAGGCAGTGGAAAATGTTGTGCTGGACAGACCGTTTGTCTATGCGATCATAGACAGGGAGAATGGGATACCTGTTTTTATTGGTGCGGCAGATGCTCTGTAAAATCATAACAGAACAGGACAAACATTACAGGAGGATATGATTCGGATCGTGGGGCAGTTTTTAGAGGATGAAAAGATTATTGAGTTATACTGGGGCAGAGATCAGAGGGCAATTACATGCTCACAGCAGAAATACGGAGCATATTGTCACAAGATAGCACAGAATGTACTGCACAATGAAAGTGATTGTGAAGAGTGTATGAATGATACATGGTTCCGGGCGTGGAATTCCATGCCGACAGAGCGGCCGGGGATATTGCAGGCGTTTTTAGGAGCGATTACAAGAAATCTATCCTTAGACCGCTACCGGAAAAATCATTCGAAAAAGCGTGGAGAGGGAGAAATTTCTTACATATATGAAGAGATGCAGGACTGTATTTCCGGTGAAAATATGGAGTTACATGTGGAAAATATGGAACTTGCGGAGATGATTAACCGTTTTCTGGCTGGGATGAAAACAGAAAACCGCAGGATCTTTGTGCGGAGGTACTGGTATTTTGACAGTATAGCTGAAATCGCAAAGAGATTCTCCATCAGTGAGAGCAAGGTAAAATCGTCTCTGATGCGTTCAAGGGAAAGTTTACGGAAATGTCTTGCTCAGGAAGGAATCGAGGTGTGAGCAGTGAAAGCAGATGATCTGATTGATGCATTCGGGAATATTGATCCAAAGTATGTTTCAGATGCGGAAGTTGAGATAAAATCAAAATCACAGATGAAGCGGATGTTTTATGTTATAAGAGAAAAAATCCCTTTAGAGAAGGAACAGCCTGCGCATATCACTATTTCGGCGGCGATGTGTATGACAGCATTTGTGTTGATCATCGGTGCAGGAATGTTTTATGGAAGGATCAGGGATGGCTATTCAGGAAGCAAAAATAACTCTGTGGAAACGGTTTTCAATGATTATGATGGTATGTATGGAAGTACAGCAGCCGGATCAGCGGATGAGGCTGGGGTAGAAAAAGCAGAGGAGGATACCGGTCTGATCTTTAATGAGATCCGCGAAATGGAAAGTATAGCCTATGATATAGCAGAACCGGATCAGATTGTTTCTTATGATGCAGCAGGGCTGGAAGAATATTTTGGAACAAAGATCTGTCCGACTTCCATTCCGGATGGATTTATTCTGTCGGATGGTGTTTATCATGTTGGATATGATAAAGCAGGAGAAGCAGTGGATGATAATAATAGTCTGATCTATTCGGATGAAAGTGGAGAACGTACATTGAAAATCGGAGTGCGTACAACGGAATCCGGGATCGTGACAAGATTTACAGATACACATTTAGCCACGTCTCTGGTGCATGGGATTACGGTCACAGCGGGATGTTATCCGATCGGGCAGACTGGCGGGTATAGTTACGTCGCTGTTTTTGAAAAAGATGGAGTTATATTTACCATAGAAAGTTCTGGTCTTACAGAGCAAAGATTTAACACAGTGATAGGAGAACTGACGGAATAGAAAGATATGTTATGAAACAGAAGATTTAAAACAGGATCTTGGCTGATAAAAATTCTAATGTTTTTTCTACAGGTTAAAAAATGAAGTTAAAAGAGATTGAGATTCTAAGACACTTATGATAGTATAAAAATAATTGTGAAGACACGAGAGAATCAGGTGTAAACAATCAATATTCAGGAAGTTAAACAGGAGGTCGTAGATAAAATGGAACAGTACAAGCAGGAATTTATCGAATTTATGGTTGAGAGTGATGTGCTCAAATTTGGAGAGTTTACATTAAAGAGTGGACGTAAATCCCCATTTTTTATGAATGCAGGAGCTTATGTGACAGGTTCACAGTTAATGCGTCTTGGTGAGTATTACGCAAAGGCGATCCATGAGAAGTATGGAGATGATTTTGATGTATTATTCGGACCGGCATACAAGGGAATTCCGATCAGTGTTGTGACAGCAGTTGCATTCAGCAAATTGTATGGAAAAGAAGTCCGTTACTGTTCGGATAGAAAAGAAGAAAAAGACCACGGAGCAGATAAGGGAAGTTTCCTTGGAAGCAGTTTAAAAGACGGTGACCGTGTTGTCATGATCGAGGATGTTACAACATCCGGTAAATCCATGGAGGAGACAGTTCCGAAAGTAAGAGGAGCTGCAAATGTTGAAATCGTTGGCCTGATGGTTTCTTTAAACCGTATGGAAATGGGACTTGGCGGTAAAATGAGTGCACTTGATGAAATCCGAGAGACTTATGGTTTTCCGACAAATGCGATTGTAACGATGGAAGAGGTTGTAGAACATCTTTACAATAAGGAGTGTCAGGGCAAAATTGTCATTAATGATGAGATAAAAAAAGCAATTGATGCATACTATGAACAGTATGGATGTAAATAAATCGATGGATGACAGAAAAAAGAAACGCCGGCTGATTGCCGGCGTATTGTTCACTGTTTATTTTGCGGTGTTGTTTTATTTCTTGTTTTTTTCAGAAAAAATGGGACGGACTTACAGTGAGAGAGCATATCATTATAATCTTGTACCATTAAAAGAAATCATGCGTTTCATACGTTATCGAAAAGTTCTCGGTACTTATGCAGTGGTTTTAAACCTTGTGGGAAATATCATTGCATTCATGCCATTTGGAACTTTTTTGCCAATCTACTATGAACGGTGTAGAAAACTGCGGTATACGGTGCTTTACAGCTTGGAATTGAGTCTTGTTGTGGAAATACTGCAGCTTGTGTTCAAGGTTGGAAGTCTTGATGTAGATGACCTGATCCTGAATACGATTGGCGGACTGTTTGGATTTCTTCTTTATGAACTGGTAAAACAATTCATACGAAAAACGACAGAGTGAAAAAAGCATGATGATTAAGAAGGTTATGATCAAATTTCCAGGCAGGTGCCGCCTTTTACCTCTATCACAGTATCTCCGTCAATCTCAAGCCAGACACTGATGGCATTCGGATTGTAGACTCTTTTGCAGTCTGCTGAGAAAATCAGGCGTCTGGCAGCATCCATATAATCAATGATCTCGATGTTGGTTGCATACCAGATATCATCTCTGCCACCCATATAGGCGCAGAAATCTTCAATGACATTCCAGTTATCATGATTGTCAAATTCATAACTGTGTCCCCAGACATACATTAATTTTAAATATTGTTTTTTCTTAAATTCTGCAAAAAACTCAGCTTTTTCCATCAGATCCGGTGCATCGTGGTGACAGGTTGGATGCCATTCAAGAGGATCGGTTGGAAGTGCAAAGTCAGCTGCCGGTTCTACGACGCGGGCATATGCAATGCCAAGCTGGCGGAATAACTGTTTGATTTCTTCGTTGTAAGATCCATTTGGATAAGCATGTCCGCGGATAATATGACCCGTGATCTGCTCTAAGCCTTTCCGGTCAGCTAAAATTTCTTCGGCAACTTCCGTCATCGGACAGCGTGCAATGGTCGGGTGAGTCATAGTATGAGTTGCAATCTCATGTCCGGTGTAAAGTTCATTGATCCGTGAACTTTTGATACGCGGCGGATTGAGTCCTTTTTTATCGATCATTCCGTAATTTAAATTAAAAGTTCCCCGTATGCCATAATGGTTAAAAATGGAGACAAGACGTTCGTCCTGAATTTTGCCGTCATCGTAGCTCATAGTCAGTGCTTTCGCTTTTCCCTCAGGGAAACATACATAAACTTTCATTGATAAAATCCTCCTGCAGGTTACATGGTAATTATCTTTAAAATCTATTGTTATAGTAAACGCTTTTTACCTGGAGTGCAAGGACAATGTGACTGCCGGACAGGTTGCATAAAAAGATATGTTTTTGTATAATAAAAGAATGCCGGCAGGCAAATGATATTTGAGAACGGCATGGAAGATTTAGGATAAAAATATGTGCCTGACAGGCACATGGATAAAAAGCGTAAAAAATGAGGATAAACAAGATGTATAAACGACATAAAAGAGGATATAAATTCACAGACAAGAAACAGTCAAAAAGGGGAATTATTGCATGGGTACTGTCGGTTTTATCATTGGCGGTTCTGGCTGCGGTCATTGTCTGCTCTTTTCAAAATGGAGGAAACGGAAGCATGTATCTTGGAAGTGCAGGGGTATCTTCCATGCTGGTTGGCTTGATCGCATTATTTAATGCAATTGTAAGCTTAAGAGAGGAAAATTCTTACCGCTTTTTCCCGTATCTTGCAACCCTGTGCTCTTTTCTTGCAGTTGGTGCATGGATTGCACTATATGTAGTTGGATTTTTACTGTAAATGTAAATATAGAGAATTAATGTGAAAATAAGATTTTTCACACGCAGAAATGGAGGATTCAGATGACAGATTTTGAAAAACAGATTTCATTTATCATGGAACTGGATAAAATAAAAAAGATTACAAGACAGACCTATTTAAGTGACGGGAGCAGAAAAGAAAACGATGCGGAACATTCCTGGCATCTGGCGCTGATGACTTTTGTGCTTGCCGATTATGCAAATGAACCGATCGATGTGCTAAAAACAATGAAAATGGTACTGCTTCATGATGTCATAGAAATCGATGCGGGAGATACTTATGCGTACGATACGGAGGGCAATAAGACAAAGCGGGAGCGTGAATTAAAAGCGGCTGACCGTATTTTTGGATTACTGCCGGAGACGCAGCAGAAGGAATACCGCAGTCTGTGGGATGAGTTTGAGGCGATGGAGACAGCGGAATCAAAGTTTGCGAATATGTTAGATAAGGTACAGCCGTTGTTTTTAAATGATGCATCGGGCGGTATCTCATGGGAAGAACACGGTGTAAAAAAATCCCAGGTATTAAAGAGAGATGAGAGGGTACACGAGGGTTCTGAGCGGATCTGGGAGTATGCAAAGTCATTGATCGAAAAAAATGCAAAATATGGAAAACTGATCGATGAGTGATAGAAATTATTGTGGAGGTTCTGATTTAATGTTGTACAAAGAATTATATAAAGAATCCAATGAGCTTGCGACAGAACGTTTTGTGCTGATGCGTGAGCGGATCAAAGAGATTGAAGAAAAGCCGGAGACAGAGAAAAAATATAAAGAATACTTCAGGCAGACGGCACAGTTACTGCAGAAACAGGCGGTTGTTTACGATCTGTGGGCAGATGATGCGATTCAAAAACGGAGTTTAAAAGAAGCGGAAGCATGTAACCAGGCATTATATGAGGACATTCTTGGGAAGGCATATCAGACAAGTTATGCGAATCCGGATTATGCTGTGGAACAATTAGGAGAAGAGTTCGGACAGCTTCTCTGCGCATTTCTTGCATATATCAGACGTGAGACTGGTGCGGCATTTCGTGGGGATCTGATGCAGCTTACGATCCAGATGGAGCTGTTTGTGGAAATCTATAACCGTTTTGAAATAGGGGAGGAAAAAGATGTTCCGGAGAAAGCGGCAGTACAGCAGGATCTTTACTGGTTTTTCCATGATTACAGCGAGATTTTTTATGAGAAAAGTCTGCGCAGGCTGATCAATCCTGCAGAAGATTTTGAGACCGATATTGTGATGAATGCAGATCTTAACAATCTGTGCTATCTGTACCGCTACGGCGTATATATCGGGGAAAATGAGAAAAAGATGGCGGCATTTTTAAACAGGATGACCGATGAGGAGATCCAGGCGATGGCTGACACCTATACGGAAGGCTACCGGATCGGTTTTGAGGTGACAGGAAAAGATCTTGGCAAAAAGCAGACGGTGCAGCTCCGTTATCCGATCGGTTTTGAGCGGATGGTCCGTGCAGCGGTACACAATTTTGAAAAAATGAATTTAAAACCGACCATGCTTGCATCTGCAACTTCACCGAGCAAACAGTTTGATTATGATCACAGGGAAGACCGTGCACTCTATCTGGATAAAGCATATGTGGAGCGCTGCTTAGAGGCAAGAAAAAATTATTTTGAGGAAGAGAAAAAAATGGCGGCAGGTCATGCGGGTCCTGCAGTGATCGAAGTGTTCGGGGAAGAGCCGTTTTCACCGGAAAATAAAGAGCGGGCGGTAAAATATAACGAAAAACAGCAGAAACTCTGTGTCTATGAGATGAATATGGCAGGGCAGATGATCAACGAATACATCAAGGGCGAGGAGCGCAGTTTCACGATTATCGCATACCCGATCCCGGAGATCGGTGAACGCTTTGAGGAAATTTTTGCAGAAACGGTAAAATTAAATACTTTGGATTATAAATTGTACCAGACGATACAGCAGAAGATCATCGATGTATTAGATACGGCAGATCAGGTGCATATTACGGGAAAAGGAAAAAATAAGACGGATCTGTATGTTAATATCTGGAAATTAAAAGATCCGGCGAAGGAGACTGCATTTGAAAACTGTGTGGCAGATGTCAATATTCCGGTCGGAGAGGTGTTTACTTCACCGGTGCTGGAGAAAACCACGGGAACGCTTTTCGTCGGACAGGTCTATTTGAACGGACTCAATTACGAGAACCTGGAGATTCAGTTTAAGAATGGTATGGTAGAGTCCTATACCTGTACCAATTTTAAAGACGAGGCAGAAAATAAAAAATATATCCGTGATAATGTATTAAAACATCACGACACGCTGCCGATGGGAGAGTTTGCGATCGGAACGAATACAACCGCATACCGCATGGCGAGAGATTATCAGATCGCAGATAAACTGCCGATCCTGATCGCCGAGAAGACCGGACCGCATTTTGCAGTGGGTGACACCTGTTACAGCCATGAGGAGGACAATATTTCCTATAATCCAGATGGCAAAGCGATCGTTGCAAGGGAAAACAGCATCTCTGCACAGAGAAAAGAGTCTGCAGAGAAAGCATATCTGAACTGCCATACGGATATCACGATTCCATATGACGAACTTGATAAAATCACAGTGATCCGCAAGGATGGCAGTACGGAGGATATCATTGCCGATGGAAGATTCGTTTTAGCCGGAACAGAGCAGCTGAATGAACCGCTTTTATAAAACAATATATAAGATTGTTTAATAAATAAAATAATAAATATTAATTGGACTTCTAAAAGAATGACAGGTACAATACACATAGGTAACAGTGAGAGTTTGAAACTGTAGGAATCTGGAAGGAGCACGATTATGGCAAAAGTTGGTATTGTAATGGGCAGCGATTCAGATATGCCGGTTATGGCAAAAGCTGCAGATATTTTAGATAAGCTTGGAATTGATTATGAGATGACGATCATCTCCGCGCACAGAGAGCCGGACGTATTTTTTGAATATGCCAAGAGCGCAGAATCAAAAGGATTTAAGGTGATTATTGCAGGTGCAGGAATGGCAGCGCATTTACCGGGTATGTGTGCAGCGATTTTCCCGATGCCTGTTATTGGTATCCCAATGCATACCACATCCCTTGGCGGAAGAGATTCTTTATACTCGATCGTTCAGATGCCATCCGGTATCCCGGTTGCAACCGTAGCGATCAATGGAGGTGCAAATGCAGGACTGCTTGCAGCAAAGATTCTTGCTACATCAGATGAGGCTCTGCTTGCAAAATTAAAAGAGTATTCAAAAGAGTTAAAAGAACAGGTTCAGGCGAAAGATGCCAGATTACAGGAAGTTGGTTATAAAAATTACTAAATGTTGCAGACGATCAGGGATGCAGTATTTAGAAAAAATGATGACAGCAGAGTCAGACAGAAAAGATAAGAGATATATAAATGACAGATTTAGGAGGAAAAATCAATGGATTACAAGAATTCCGGTGTTGATATCGAAGCAGGCTACAAATCAGTGGAACTGATGAAAAAATATGTGCAGGGAACCATGAGACCGGAGGTTTTAACAGGTCTTGGCGGATTTTCCGGTGCATTTTCCATGGAAAAATTTAAAAACATGGAGAAACCTACCTTAGTGTCAGGAACGGACGGTGTAGGAACAAAATTAAAACTTGCATTTCTTATGGACAAACATGACACGATCGGAATTGACTGTGTTGCAATGTGTGTCAACGATATCGCATGTGCAGGCGGTGAACCTTTATTTTTCCTTGATTATATCGCATGTGGAAAAAATTATCCGGAAAAGATCGCAGCAATCGTAAGCGGTGTGGCTGAGGGATGTAAACAGTCTGACGCTGCATTGATCGGTGGAGAGACAGCAGAGCATCCGGGCCTGATGCCTGAGGACGAATATGATCTTGCTGGATTCGCAGTCGGTGTCGTAGATGAAAAAGATATCATCACAGGTGCAGACTTAAAGGCAGGAGATGTACTGATCGGTATGGCATCTTCCGGCGTGCACTCCAACGGTTTTTCGCTTGTCAGAAAAATCTTTGAGATGACAAAAGAAAGCCTGGATACCTATTATGATGAGTTAGGAAAAACACTTGGAGAAGCATTGCTTGCGCCGACAAGAATCTATGTGAAAGCACTGCGCAGCGTCAAAGAGGCAGGTGTACGCATCAAGGCGTGCAGCCATATCACAGGCGGCGGTTTCTATGAGAACGTTCCAAGAATGCTGCCGGAGGGAAAACAGGCTGTGATCCGCAAAGACAGTTATGAGATACCGGCTATTTTTAAACTGATGTCAGAAAAAGGACAGGTAGAAGAGAAAATGATGTACAATACCTACAATATGGGTCTTGGTATGGTACTTGCGGTAGATCCTGCTGATGTGGATAAGACCATGGAGGCAATCAAAGCAGCAGGTGAGACACCATATGTGGTTGGTGAAATCAAAGATGGTGAAAAAGGAGTAACCTTATGCTAAAACTGGCAGTCTTAGTATCCGGTGGAGGAACAAATCTTCAGGCGATCATCGATGCGATTGGTGCAGGAAAAATTACAAATGCATGCATTTCTGTTGTTATCAGTAACAACGCAAATGCCTATGCCTTAGAGCGTGCGAGAGCACACGGGATTGAAGCACTGTGCATCTCACCGAAAGATTTTGAAAGCAGAGAGGCCTTTAATCAGGCATTTCTTGATAAATTAAATTCTTACAATGTAGATCTTGTTGTACTGGCGGGATTTCTTGTCGTACTGCCGGAGATGATGATCAAAGAATACACGAACCGTATCGTGAATATCCATCCATCCCTGATCCCATCTTTTTGCGGAAAAGGATTTTATGGTCTGAAAGTACATGAAGGAGTGCTTGCACGCGGTGTGAAGGTGACGGGCGCAACGGTACATTTTGTCGATGAGGGGACAGACACGGGACCGATTATTTTGCAGAAGGCAGTCGAGGTAGAGCAGGGAGATACACCGGAAGTACTGCAGCACCGGGTGATGGAACAGGCAGAATGGGTGATCCTTCCAAAAGCGATCGACCTGATCGCAAACGGAAAAGTATCTGTGGAAGATGGACATGTGATGATTGCGAAAGAGTAAGAAAGCTATCGGAAGAAAATGGACATGCGATCATTACAGAATAGCAGGAAATGAAAGATAGTGTTTAATAACAGAGTAAGGAGCGACGAAGGATGAAAGTATTAGTAGTTGGAAGCGGTGGACGTGAACATGCGATCGTGACAAGTGTGGCAAAGAGCCCGCGTGTCGATAAGATTTACTGCGCTCCGGGAAACGCCGGAATCGCGGCACTTGCAGAGTGTGTGCCGATCGGTGCCATGGAGTTTGATAAACTTGTGGCTTTTGCAAAAGAGCATGCCATTGATTTTACGATCGTTGGAATGGATGATCCATTGGTCGGCGGAATCGTGGATGTTTTCGAGGCGGAGGGATTAAAGGTATTTGGACCGCGTAAGAACGCTGCCATCTTAGAGGGATCAAAGGCATTCTCAAAAGACCTCATGAAAAAATACAATATTCCTACGGCAGCTTATGAAAACTTTACATCAGCAGAAGATGCGCTTGCTTACTTAGAGACAGCAAAAATGCCGATTGTATTAAAGGCTGATGGATTAGCACTCGGTAAGGGCGTTTTAATCTGCAATACCTTAGAGGAAGCCAAAGCCGGTGTTAAGGAGATCATGGAGGATAAAAAGTTCGGAACAGCCGGAAATACCATGGTTGTGGAAGAGTTTATGACAGGACGAGAGGTGTCTGTATTATCTTTCGTGGATGGAAAGACGATCAAGATCATGTCTTCTGCACAGGATCATAAACGTGCGAAAGACGGTGATCAGGGATTAAATACCGGAGGAATGGGTAACTTTTCTCCGAGTCCGTTCTATACCAAAGAGGTGGATGATTTCTGCCAGAAATATATTTATCAGGCAACCGTGGATGCCATGGCTGCAGAGGGCAGACCGTTTACCGGAGTCATTTTCTTCGGACTGATGCTGACAGAGGATGGACCGAAAGTGTTAGAGTATAATGCAAGATTCGGTGATCCGGAAGCACAGGTCGTTCTTCCCCGTATGAAAAATGATATCATTGATGTGATGGAAGCCTGCGTAGATGGCAGGTTAGATACCATTGATCTGCAGTTTGAGGATAATGCGGCAGTCTGTGTGGTACTGGCATCTGACGGATATCCGGTATCCTATGAAAAAGGATTTAAGATCAGTGGTCTTGAAAAGTTTGATGGAAAAGACGACTATTTCTGTTTCCATGCCGGAACGAAATTCGATGAGAATGGCGATATCGTCACAAATGGTGGACGTGTGCTTGGTATCACGGCGACCGGAGCTGATTTGAAAGAGGCGAGAAAGAAAGCCTACGAGGCAGCCGAATGGGTTGACTTTGCCAATAAATATATGCGCCATGATATTGGAAAAGCAATCGATGAGGCAAAATAAAAACTGTAAAGCCTTAGAAATTTAATATTGAGATGTGATATCAAATACTGGCTATTGGGTGTTAGATCAGGAATCTAACACCCAATAGCCAGTATTTTTTTAATTCATAGGAAATTACGTCCTATGAATTAAAAAGCCCTCCGGGCGGGATGCGCATCTCGCGGAGTAGAAGTTAGCTGTAAACAGCACCGCTCGAGCGCGAAAGAGTCGCAGGCGACTCTTTGTTAAGTGTCCGCATGCTTGAAAATGTATTATTATCTCTGTATAATAAATAAAGTATGTACAGCACTTAGAATATGTATCGTGCATAAAAAATGTTCTATGACAAAAGTAAAATTGAGGAAAACGGAGGATACATCAATGACCAGAAAAGAAAAAGCAATCGAATTACATGATAAAGGATTCAACTGTGCCCAGGCAGTTGCCTGTGCATTTGCAGAGAAGACCGGTATACCGGAGGAAACCCTGTTTGCAGCCTGTGAAGGATTCGGACTTGGCATGGGCGGCATGGCAGCAACCTGTGGTGCGGTATCCGGCGCAGTCATGCTTGCGGGATTAAAAAACAGCTGCAAAAATTTAGAGCAGCCGGCAAGTAAGGCAGATACCTATAAACTGACCAGAGAGATCACGAAGACGTTTTTAGAGAAAAACGGATCGCTTACCTGTGGAGAATTAAAGGGTGCTGCAACCGGAAAAGTACTTAGAAGCTGCCCGGACTGTATCCGTGATGCAGTGGAGATAGCAGAGAGTATTTTAGAACTTTAAAGCAACAGAATGACGTTAAAAAAACATGAAATAATTTACTGTTATGTCAAAATACACAACGAAATAAAACGAAAATCAAAGAAAAGTGATGAAATGCACAAATAAAAAGAAGAATTTTTAAGAAAGACAGAAGAATATTGTATGTTTATCCAATCCTCCTGTTGGTATAATGCACTTGTAACAAACAAAGAGTTACAAATACATTAAATCAAATGGGAGGATTTTTCTATGAAAAGAAAGGTAGTTAGTGTAATCTTAGCAACAGCAATGGTAGCATCTATGGTAGCAGGATGTGGCGGAAGCAATAACGCATCCACAAACAATGCCGGAACAACAACCGATGCAGCAGCAAGCGATACATCAAGTGATACATCAAATGATGCAGCAGCTACAGAGGCAGCCGACGCAGGGGACGCAGCAGCCGATGCAGCAACAGACGCAGATGCAAGTTTAGCAGACAAAAAAGTTGGTGTATGTATTTACCAGTTCTCCGATAACTTCATGACACTGTTCCGTACAGAACTTGAAAATTATCTGGTAGAAAAAGGATTTTCAAAAGACAATATCACAATCGTTGATGGTGCAAACGATCAGGCTACACAGACAGGTCAGATTGATAACTTTATCACAGCGGGGGTAGATGTCCTTATTATCAACCCGGTTAACTCCTCTTCCGCAGCAACCATCACAGATAAAGTAGTTGCAGCAGGAATCCCGCTGGTGTACATCAACCGTGAGCCGGATGAAGAAGAGCAGAAGAGATGGTCAGATAACAACTGGGATGTTACATACGTTGGATGTGATGCACGTCAGTCCGGTACTTTCCAGGGTGAGATGATCAGTGATCTTGGTCTTGATACCGTAGATTTAAATGGAAACGGTAAGATCGACTACGTTATGGTAGAAGGTGATCCGGAGAACGTTGATGCCCAGTATCGTACAGAATATTCTGTAAAAGCTCTTGAGGATGCAGGACTTGAAGTAAACTGCTTATCTGATCAGGTTGGTAACTGGCAGCAGGATCAGGCACAGCAGATCGTAGCAAATGCTCTTGGACAGTATGGCAACGATGTAGAAGTTGTATTCTGTAACAACGATGCAATGGCACTTGGTGCATTACAGGCAATTCAGAGTGCAGGACGTACCGTAGGTACTGATATTTATCTGGTAGGTGTTGATGCTTTATCAGAGGCATTAGAGGATGTTCTTGCAGGAACTATGACAGGTACTGTATTTAACGATCACTTCTCACAGTCCCACAGTGCAGCAGATGCAGCAATCAACTACATCACAGGCGCTGGCAATGATCACTACATCGGATGTGATTATGTAAAAGTAACAAAAGACAATGCACAGGATGTTCTTGACATGGTTAAATAATCTGTAAAAGGACAAAGAAATAAAGGTGGTGCGGGTGCGAATGGCACCCGCTGCCACTATTCATGAGAAAAAGAGCATAGTTTGTAAAAAATGACAAAGGGAAGAATGTCTGTAAAAAGAAATAAAATGTGCAAAAGCACAATCTGAAATAGGAACATAATTGGCAGAGAAATAAGCCAAATGATATAAAGGAGGAGAAACATGGCTGAGTATAAACTGGAGCTTAGGGGTGTATGCAAATCTTTCCCCGGTGTCAAAGCACTTGACAATGTACAGTTATCACTCCGTCCGGGAACCGTCCATGCACTGATGGGGGAAAATGGTGCAGGAAAATCAACCCTGATGAAATGTCTGTTTGGTATTTATAAAATGGATGCCGGCGAGATTATTCTGGACGGAAAAAAAGTCGAGATAGGCAATCCTGATGAGGCAATGAAAAACGGAATTGCAATGGTACATCAGGAACTGCAGCCGGTACCGGCAAGAAGTGTCGCAGAGAATATGTATCTTGGAAGATTTCCGACAAAGTATGGACCATTAAAAGTGATCGATCATAAGAAAATGTATGAGGATACTGCAAAATGGTTAAAAGAGGTAAAAATGGATTTTGATCCGAAAGCACAGCTTGGATCTTTATCCATAGGTCAGATGCAGTCCGTTGAGATTGCAAAAGCAGTTTCCCAACAGGCAAGGGTTATCATTTTTGATGAGCCGACATCATCTCTTTCTGATAATGAAGTAGAAGCATTGTTCCGCATCATGAATGATTTAAGAGACAAAGGTGTGGCAATGGTCTACATTTCACATAAGATGGATGAGATCAAACGGATCGCGGATGATATCACAGTCATGCGGGATGGTACATATGTTGGAACCTGGCCGGCAGCAGAGATGACCACAGACCAGATCATCACAAAAATGGTTGGCCGTGAGCTGACCAATGTATATCCGCCGAGAGAAAACAAACCGAGTGATGAAGTGGTTATGGAAGTAAAAAATCTTTGCTCCATCCATGCAAAATCATTCCAGAATGTAAGTTTTCAGCTCCACAAAGGAGAAATCCTTGGATTTGGTGGACTGGTAGGTGCACAGAGAACAGAATTGATGGAAGGAATCTTCGGTATCCGTGGTATTGCATCCGGTGAGATCTATATGCATGGCAAAAAAGTAAAAATCAAACATCCAATCGATGCGATGAATGCCGGAATCGGACTGATCACTGAGGATCGAAGAGGAAACGGTATTTTCGGATGCCTGTCTATCAAAGATAATGTAGGTGTATCTATCTACAATAAATATCTGAATGCAGGATTTGTTTTAAATCATAAGAAGATCAATGAGATCGTAACAAGCAGTATTAAAAAATTGAGCATTAAGACTCCGAGCATGAAAGAACATATTTCCAATCTGTCCGGAGGTAACCAGCAGAAAGTAATCGTTGCAAGATGGTTAGCCAATGACCCGGATGTTCTGATCATGGATGAACCTACCCGAGGTATCGATGTAGGTGCAAAACATGAGATTTATGAGATCATGTGTGACCTGGCAAAACAGGGAAAAGCAATCATCATGATCTCGTCAGAGATGTCAGAGCTTCTTGGAATGTCAGACAGAATCTGTGTTATGTGTAACGGAAAACTGACAGGTGAAGTGAAAGAACCGGAAGATATGACACAGGCAAAAGTTATGGAATACGCAACAAGATTCTGATGCGATAGGAGGAGACGAAAATGGGAAAGACAAAACAGCAGAAAGTAAAAGATTTTTTGATCAACAACGGGGTTATTATTGTAATGTTCATTCTGGTAATTTATACCGGTTTGACATCCAATAACTTCTTCACAAGCAACAACTTGATGAATATTCTTATGAATATGAGTTCACGACTTGTCATTGCACTTGGTATTGCAGGATGTGTTATCACCGCAGGATGTGACCTTTCCGCAGGACGTATGATCGGTTTCGGTGCATGTATCTCCGGTATGTTGTTACAGCGTCTGGATTATTCCGGTAAATTCTTCCCGGATATGAAACCAATGAACGTATTTTTAGTAGCAATCATAGCAATGCTCATCTGTGCAGCATTTGGTACAGTAACCGGTATCTTTATTGCATACTTAAATGTACCGCCTTTCATTGCAACCTTAGCAATGATGGAAATCGTTTATGGTATTGGACTTATCGTTACAAACGCAACTCCTCTTGGTGGATATGTTGAGGCTTATACCAATGTTGCAAACAAAAAATTCCTTGGAATCAACTACCTGATCTGGATTGCAGTGATCGTAGCAGCGATCACATGGTTCATTTTCAACATGACCCGTCATGGAAAATATATGTATGCAATCGGTGGAAACCCACAGGCGGCAGAAGTTGCAGGTGTTCCGGTGAAAAAGACATTAATCTTAATCTATATGAAAGCAGCAGCTATGTATGGTCTTGCAGGATTTATGCTCGGCGCAAAAGCAGGTGGTGCATCTGTTCAGACCGGATATGGTTACGAGATGGAAGCAATCGCAGCATGTACGATCGGTGGTGTATCCGTAACAGGTGGTCGTGGTAAAGTTTCATCCGCTATCATCGGTGTTGCAGTATTCGAGTTATTGAAGGTTGCTCTCCAGTACTTAGGAATGAATGCAAACGCACAGTACATTGCAATCGGTGTTGTAATCTTCGTAGCAATTTCTCTGGATATCAGAAAATATATAGCAAGAAAATAAAACATACGGTATAATTCTTATATCGGACTGTAAAATAACGGCTGGGTGTTACAGACCAGCCGTTATTTTTGCTTAGTAAAACAAATGGAGGAAAACAGGGAGGAAAACAAGGAGGATTATATGAGCACAGATCAGATTTTAGAGACAGCAGGGATTCCGTTACTTTTATTTGTGATTTTGATCTATTATGGAATGCGGTTATGGTTTATGAAAGATATTTCTGCCATTCGCGGAAAGAATAAACCGCCGGTAAAAGACGAAGAAAACTATGCAAAATGTGCCGGAAAGCTGATGTTCTTTTTTGCAGTGGCAACACTTGTCATGATGCTTTTATTATTCTGGAACACCTATGTGGCAGTGGCAGAGATCATTATTTGTACGGTGATCCTTGGTATTTTATGGCATAATATGAACGCAAAATATGGAGACTAGCAGGAGAAAATGTGAAAATATGATTTTTTCACATCGGAATGGAGAATAGAACACGATGAATTTATATTCGGTATTATTGGTGGATGATGAGGAAGAAGTATATTCTGTCATTATGAAAAAGCTTGACTGGGAAGCGATGGGATTTCGTATCGCCGGATATGCCAGAAATGGTGTCGAAGCATTAGAGATGGCAGAGGAAATCCAGCCGGATGTTGTGATGACAGACATCAAAATGCCATACATGGATGGACTGACCTTAAGTAAGAAGTTAAAAGAACTTTATCAGAAAATAAAAATTATAATTTTTTCCGGATTTGATGAATTTGAATATGCAAAAGAGGCAATTAAGATCGAGGCGGAGGAGTATATCTTAAAGCCGATCAATTCCAATGAACTGCGGGAAGTGTTTGAACGGATCAGGACAAACCTTGACAGAGAACTTGATGAAAAACGTAATATCGAAAAACTGCGCGCTTATTATATGGAGAGTCTTCCGGTATTGCAGGAAAACTTTTATACATCATTGATTGAGGGAAGAATTCCGGCATCTGAAATTGAAAAATATTTGAAACAATACCAGATACCGTGGAGCGGACCATATTATGTGGCAACTATATTACATATCAGCACGCTGGATCCACAGCTTGAACTCGATCCGTTTTTGCTTGGAATGTCCGTCAAACAGCTTGCTGAGGAACAGTTTGTGGACAAGTGGAGGTCGAACACATTCTTTTATCTGGGAGACATCCTTGTGATCACACAGTTAAAAGAAACGGAAGAAATCACGGCATATACCAATGCAATGGATCGGTTTTGCAAGCTGGCGAAACGTGTCTGCGGTGCGAAGGTGACGGCAGGAATCGGTCCGGTCTGTGATGAGATCGCAGAGCTGCCGGCTTCCTATCAGGGGGCGCGCAATGCGGTTTCCTACCGCGTGATTTACGGAAATACCAGAGCCATCAATATTGCGGAGATCGATCCGCAGGGCAGTGCAGAGGAACCGTGGGAAGAGCAGTCAATCGGGAATATTTTAAAAAAGATTAAGACCGGGGATGAGCAGGCACTGAAAGAAGCAGTCAAAGAAAGCGTGACACAGCTTTCCGGACGTGGAGCATCTCTGCAGAAATATCAGATATTTATCACGGAATTTATTGCGGAGATCTTCCGTTTTGGTACATTAAACGGGCTGAATCTGGACGAAATTTTCAGTGGTACGGGAGATATCTACCGGGAAGTCCTTCAGATGGAATCGCCGGAGGCACTGGAAAACTGGCTGCTAAAGACCGGACGTCAGATGCAGGAGATGATCCAGAATGGCAGACAGGACACGACGAAATCATTTGTTACAAAAGCGATCGAGTATGTCAGGGAACACTATGCAGATTCAGGACTCAATGTGGAGAGTGTATGTAAAAATCTTTCGGTCAGCACGGCGTACTTTTCTACCGTGTTTAAAAAGGAGACCGGAAAAACTTTTATCAATTATCTGACAGAGTATCGGATGGAACAGGCGCTTGATCTGCTTTTGAATCAGGATGAAAAAACATATGTGATTGCAGAAAAAGTGGGCTATTCTGATCCGAATTATTTCAGTTACGCATTTAAAAAACAGTTTGGAATGTCACCTTCAAAGTACAAAGCAGAAAAAAGAAAATGAGTTTTTCAAATATCAAAGATAAAATAAGAGAATTAACTGCATATATCAGGAAAATGACAAAACCGCACAGTATTCAGATGACGATATCGATTTCGTTTACGATTCTGTCCATATGTAGTATGGCCTTTCTTGGCGTCACACTTTACCGGCAGTTTTCAAACAGAGCAGAAGCAATGACGATTGAGAGTACAGGGCAGCTTTTAAATCAGACAGCCATCAACCTTGAGGATTATCTCCGAAACATGCGCCGTATTTCTGATACTATGTATTACAGTGTCATCAAGAATAAAGATCTTGCCAGTGATACCATGGATGAAGAAATGAATCTCTTATATGAGGCGAATAAAGATAACCTGATCAGTATTGCCTGTTATACGGGAGAGGGACAGCTTGTGGCAGCGGTACCTGTTGCGAATGAAAAAAGTCAGGTAAATATTGTGAAGCAGCAGTGGTTTACCGATGCGGTCGGTCAGATGGAAAACCTTCATTTTTCGACACCGCATGTGCAGAATCTGTTTGACGATCCATCTTACCGTTATTACTGGGTCGTATCCTTAAGCCGTGCCGTTGAGCTGACAAGCAACGGAACATCGACGCTGGGAGTACTTTTGGTCGATATGAACTACAGCAGTATTGAACAGATCTTAAAAAAAGCGAATGTTGGAAATTCTTCGGAGTATGTTTACCTGATCGACGGAAAGGGTGAGATCATTTATCATCCGGGACAGAAGCTGATCTATACCGATCTTTATCAGGAGAATAATATCGAGGCAGCAGGGTACGAGGATGGAAGCACGGAGGAGATTTTCCAGGGGGAAAAACGCCTTGTTACGGTAAAAACGATCAGTTATACCGGATGGAAGATCGTCAGTGTTGTGCCAATGAGTTCCTTTGATATGGGAATGACAGGCACAAAATATTTTGTGATCATGCTAGTGACAGTATCTATGCTTGCGGTGATCCTTTTAAATCAGCTTGTGTCTGCAAGTATTGCCATGCCGCTGAAAAAATTAAATAATTCGGTCAAGGAGTGGGAGACCGGAAATATGAACCCGTCTATCTATATCGGCGGCTCTATGGAAGTGGAACATTTAGGGCGTACACTCCGTTCCACGGTGGAACAGATCAGGCAGCTGATGCAGGATATTGTGGTCGAGCAGGAAGAAAAAAGAAAAAGTGAACTCGATGCGCTTCAGTCGCAGATCAACCCTCATTTTTTGTATAATACACTTGACTCGATCGTCTGGATGATCGAGGGAGAACGGTATGAGGATGCCGTGTTTATGATCACACAGTTAGCGAGTCTTTTCCGTATCAGTTTAAGCAGGGGAAAAACAGTCATCAGTGTGGAAGATGAGCTGAAACATGCCAGAAACTATATGAATATCCAGAAAGTACGCTATAAAAATATTTTTGAGGTACGGTTTGATATAGATCCGGAGATCCTGCAGTGCTGTACGGTAAAACTGGTGGTGCAGCCGCTGCTTGAAAATGCAATTTATTATGGCGTGGAATGTATGGATGGAGACGGAGAGATTGATGTCAGGGGATATCGCAGGGAAGATGATATCTATATTGAGGTCAGGGATAACGGACTTGGAATACCGGAAGATGAAGTGGAACAGCTTTTGAAGGAAAATAACCGTGTGCACAAACGTGGATCTGGTGTGGGACTTTTGAATGTACATAACCGGATCAGGCTGCGTTTCGGTGAGGAATATGGTCTGGAGATAGAGAGCGAGCCGGATGAGGGAACCACAGTCAGAATCCATTTGCCGTATATCATCTATACGCCGGAGGAGCAGGAACGGTTAGAGTCAGGGAGAAAACAACTATGAAGCGGACCGGAAAAAATAATTTGATTTATTTATTGGCAGTGATTTTAGTGATCGTTGCATTTATTGCGTTTGCGACGTATGGGATGCTTGATGGCAGCAAGGATGAGGAATGGTATCCGGTATCCGTGATCGTAGAAAACAGCAGCAGTGACAGATTTACATCTTTTCGGGAAGGACTTGAACGAGGAGCGGAAGATTATCATATCCGTTTAAATGTGGTTTCGACAGGCGCATTTTCCAGTATTGAGGAAGAGTACCAGATCATTCACAGGGAGATTGATAATGGGGCCAAAGGCGTGATCGTTGAAATGTGTGACAGCAGGAATTATAAGGATGGTGCTGCTGTGGAAATCGGTTCAGATAAGATGATTCTGGTGGAAACGGATGTTGAGGCAGAGGGGATGTATGCAGCAATTCTGCCACAGTCCTATGAGATGGGGGAGGCAGTTGCGGAGGCTGTTATTGCGGATTACGGGGAAAAGCTTGAAGATACGGACATTGGGATTCTTGCCGGTAACTTAAAACAGACTGCCGGGCAGCAGTGCCTGAAAGGTTTTATGGACAAAATAGAGTCTGCCGGGGCATCCATTTTATGGAATCTGTCGGATGAAGACAATGTAAATAATACATTTGAATGGTGCCTTGAGAAAAAAAGGGTTGATATCGTGGTATCGTTAGATAATGACAGGACGGAACAGGCTGTTGATTATCTGCAGGTACAGGAACAGACAGAATTTGGACTTTATGGAATTGGCTGCTCGGAAAAAAATGTGTATTATCTGGATAAGGGTGTGATAGGAGCGTTGGTCGTACCGAATGAGTTCAATATCGGATATTTAAGTGCGGCAGCGATCGCAGGGCAGCTGCGCGAGCCGTTATCTTCGGCGAAAACAGAAAAAGTCGGGTTTCTTACGATCACAAAAGATAATCTGTATGACGAGGAAAATCAGAAAATTTTATTTCCAATCGTGCAGTGATATACAAATGGGGCAAATATAAATGTGCAGGGCAGAAAAAGTCCGGCACATGTTGATGGGGGGAACAAGCCTTGAAGAAATGGAAAAAAAGTAAAAAAATAACCGTGGTTTTTGGTGGAATTTTAGTCATGAGTGTGGTACTTGGCGGCTGCGGCGGCAGGGAAGATGCCAAAAAGAGCATTAAGATCGGAGTCTCTGTTTACGATCAGTATGATACATTTGTATCAGAAATGATGAAAGATTTTAATGATTATGCAACAAAAAAGGAAGAAGAGACGGGAGTTGCGATCAATATTGACACTTTCAATGCATCTGCGAGCCAGTCAACACAAAATACCCAGGTAGAAAACATGGTCACGGAGGGGTGCGATGTGATCTGTGTCAATCTGGTGGACCGGACGGATCCGACTGCAATCATTGATCTGGCAGAAAAAAATAATATTCCGGTTATTTTTTTCAACCGCGAACTGGTGGAGGAAGATTTAGAGCGCTGGACAAGGCTTTATTATGTCGGAGCGCAGGCGTTTGAGTCCGGTATCATGCAGGGAGAGCTTGCAGCGGAAGCATTTCTGACCGATCTGTCACTGGATAAAAATGAAGACGGGATTTTTCAGTATGTGGTGTTGGAGGGCGAAGCCGGTCATCAGGATGCGATTGTCCGCACTGAATATTCGGTCAGCACGATGATCGACAGTGGAGTGGAAGTGGAAAAATTAGGATATGCGATCGCAAACTGGAACCGTGCACAGGCACAGACAAAAATGACGCAGCTTATGTCACAGTTTGGTGACAGCATTGAGCTGGTCATTGCCAATAATGATGACATGGCATTAGGTGCGATTGATGCACTCAAAGCTTCCGACCTGACAAAGGATGAATGGCCGGCAGTTATCGGAATTGATGGAACCGATGCAGGGTTAGAAGCGGTCAAAAATAAAGAGATGATCGGAACGGTCTATAATGATAAGGAAGGTCAGGCGAGTGCAATGTTAAATCTTGCATATGAGTTATCTACCGGGGGAGAACTGTCGGATCTGAATTTGATTGACGGAAAATATATCCGTCTGCCTTATGCGAGAGTGACATATGATGATGTGGATTCGTACATGGAAGGAGATACGGAGTAAATGCTTTTGAACAACGAAAATGTGGACTATCTTTTGGAATGGCCCGCCCATTATTACGAGATTGAGGACATTAATGAACGTGAACGCGTTTTGCAGCTTGCAATCGAACAGAAGTTAGATCCGGTATTGGATGAAAAACGTCTTATGGTTTTGAGAAAACGTTTTGGAGATCATCCGGCAGAAAAACGTGCAGATCGTTTTTTACACGCGTGGATGATGATCCAGGCAGAAGGCGCAGGCGGGGTATCTTTTTTCCAGAAAAAAAGACAGAAAAAAGAACTCTGCGGATATCTTATGCAGCTCGGTATCCGGACAGATGAGATAAAAAATGTGGAAAAAAATTCTGATGTGGAAGAGACTTGTGGAAAAAATATACTTGAGGAAGAGTGGAAAAATTTTGCCTATACCTATCTGGCATCCTGTACCGGAAGCAGGGCATACTGCTCGACTTTATTCGGTATCGTCCCAATCAAAGATGCAGCGGTTGCAGAAAAGATTGCACAGGATATTGACCTTGTGACGAAAGATTATCCTGCAGCGTTTGGGCTGGAAGAGGCGGTCCGCCCGTTCCGCAGTATTATGGTGGAAGCATTCTGTCAGTATATCCCGGATGGCAAGACTGTATGGAGATCGATGCATGCGTAAAAACAGCCGGAATGCCATCTTTGATGGGAAACACTGGACTTTTTTTTCATATCATAGTATAGTAAAGCATGTTGAACCTTGAAAATTAAATAAAAAATATTTTATGTTCAGATACGCGGTCTTTACGCCCGTATACCGGACACATAAATGAAGGACAATAGCTGCATGGAATATGCAGTCTGTTGTTTTCCTATAAGCGCCATGCACCTGCAGAAAAATGCAGAGGTATTTTTTAGAACAGACATTGTGATGTGTTCAGAAATTATCTGTGTTAAAAATGGCAGGTTAACGAGGAGGAGAGTGATCGAAGGTTCGGCGGATGCTCTCCCGTACACTCCCGGTGCGAGATATACCGGCAAATATGCAGGTGACTGCAAAACAAATACGGTATAAGGGAGAAGATAACCTGAAAATATCTTTGCTGTCAGAAGAGGATCTTCTGACAGTGGAACTGGTCAGGAAAAATGAGTGTACCGGCGGGATTGTGCCGGAAACAGTTGATAGATAGAAAAGAGGAAAATTTATGTGTGGAATTATTGGTTATACAGGTAGTGAAGATGTAAAAGGAGTGTTGCTTGATGCGTTAGAGCTTCTTGAATACCGCGGATATGACAGTGCGGGAATTGCTGTGGCGGATACTGACGTAAAACAGACGAAGGTTTATAAATGTGCGGGAAGAGTAAAAGATTTAAGAGCCATCTGTGAGTCAGAAAAACTCATCACAGAGTGTGGAATCGGTCATACCAGATGGGCAACACACGGCGGTGTCAATGACACCAACGCTCATCCGCACCAGGTTGGAAAAGTGACTTTAGTACACAACGGTATCATTGAAAATTACAGGGAACTGATCACTGATTATGAACTGGAAAGTGTTTTAAAATCAGAGACAGACAGTGAGGTTGTGGCAGCACTTTTAAATAAGTTTTATACCGGTGATCCGGACGAAGCCATCAAGAAGACGGTATCCAAATTAAAAGGAACATTTGCGTTAGTGATCTTATTCGAAGATCATCAGGGCGAAATCTACTCTGCCAGAAATGTCAGCCCGATCGTTGCAACACTCTGCAAAGAGGGGGCTATGCTTGCTTCTGACCTGACAGCACTCTGCCGTTTTACAAACCGTTATTTCGTTGTTCCGGAGTATCACATTTTAAAACTCACAAAGGATGCCATTGTCTTAAAAGATTTCAATGGCAATCAGGTGGAGCCGGACTATCTTGAAGTAGACTGGGAACTTAATAATGCCGGAAAGAACGGTTATCCATTTTATATGGAAAAAGAGATCATGGAGCAGCCGGATGCGATCGAGCGTACGATCACAAACCGTATCACAAGAGGAATGCCGGACTTTACAGCAGACGGTGTGCCGGACGAGATCTTTACACAGTGTGAGCGTGTCAACATTATCGCATGTGGAACTGCAATGCATGCCGGTCTTGTGGCACAGGCACTGATAAAGTCGATTCTTCATATGCACATCGATGTCGATATGGCATCCGAGTTTATGTATTCGGATCCGGTCATCGATGAGAAATCATTAGTCATCGCAGTTTCACAGTCCGGTGAGACGATCGATACTTTAGAGGCAGTTAAGTATGCAAAAAAACGTGGAGCGAAGTGTTTATCCATCATCAATGTAAAAGGATCTTCCATCGCGCGTGAGAGTGATTATGTGCTCTACACCAATGCAGGACCGGAGATCGCCGTTGCAAGTACCAAGGCATACACGACACAGCTTGCTGTATTTTACCTGATCGTGGCAAAGATGGCACAGCTTCGCGGTGTTTTTTCACAGGAAGAGACACAGAGTTTTATCCGTGAGCTGCAGCGCACGCCGGATGTCATGAAAAAAGTGTTAGAGGGACGGCAGGAGATCCATAAACTTGCCAACAAGGTGTTAGAGGCGAAAGATCTGTTTATGATCGGCCGTGGACTTGATTACTCTATTTTGTTAGAGGGCTCTCTGAAGTTAAAGGAGGTATCCTACATTCATTCTGAGGCGTATGCGTCCGGCGAATTAAAACACGGACCGATCGCACTTATCACGCAGGATACGCCGGTCGTTGCAGCAGTGACACAGGAAAAATTAATGTCAAAAGAGCTGTCAAATATCAAAGAGGTACGGTCAAGAGGTGCGGACATCGTGCTCTTTATCAAGGAAAGCCTTGCAAAAGATATCGACCGTGCATATGATACCTTCCATCTGCCGGATATGCAGGATGAATTTATGGTAATGCCTGCATCCGCAGCACTGCAGTTACTTGCTTATTATGTTTCTTCCGACAAGGGATTTGACGTGGATAAGCCAAGAAACTTAGCGAAGGTAGTGACGGTGGAATAAGAGAAGCAAAATAAAAAGATATGTGGAAAAGTGTCCGGAAAGAGGCGAAAGACCGCGTATCTGAGCATAAAAAAGATTGGGGGAAGCCGCACAAAGTATTTGGTGTGACTGCCCCATTTGCATTTAGACCAGTTCCGCGATGCGCGACACTGCCACATAAATTTCAGAAATTTTATACCAGGTACGGTAGTCAATGACGCCGGTGACAGGCAGACCGAAGACACGCTGGAAGACTTCGACAGCCTCTCTTGTGGCAGGTCCGTAGATTCCATCCGGTGTAACTGTCGGAATCGCCGGATAGGATCTTGAAATCCGTGCAAGTTCCTCCTGGATCTGACGCACTTTTTCGCCGGTTGAACCGATCGTAAGGTCGACTCTCGGCCAGGAAGCCGGGATGCCGGATACTTCTTCTGCCGTGTTGATGTACATGTTGTTTCCATAATAGTAGCGGAGAATTTCGATTGCCTCGTAGTTCTGGTCACCCAGGTATTTGCTGCCCCACTGACTCAGCCAGTTGCTGCAGGTCACACGTTCCCCGTCGCAGTACTGCGTTAAGATTGGCTGGCTGACGTTTGGCCTGGATAAAAAGTTCTGGAACATTTCATCCACGATGTCGGAGATGCTCTGGAAAATGTTCCTGCCGTAGGTAAATTTCTGGTCGTAAGCGGTGGAGGAGGTGATCGTGAAACTGTAGCCTTTGTTCCGGTACCACTCCGTGTACACCCGGTTTAATGTAAATGACATGATTGCAAGGATATTTGCGCGCAGCGTCGCATCCGGCCAGGTGGAATAGATTTCGCTGGACGCTACATTTTTGATGTAATCCTTGTATCGCACATAATAATCGCGTGCAGTCGTATCGTTTGGCGGACCGTCATGTACCACGACATATTCCGGTACCACGACTCTGCTTAGGACAATCTCGCCGGTCTCGGAGATCGGCTTGATCTCGGACTCTGCGATTTTCGGTGGAAAATCGCCCCAGAGGGTATTGACCGGGATCACGATCGTGTCTACCGGGTTCCCCGGTGCATCCACCTTATCCATTCGTACTTCCTGAAGCGACAGCTGCTCCGAAAACAATTCAATTCCTGACACAGTAAACGGGCGGAATCCTTCAGCATAGACCTGAATACTATACTGCGAGAACGGCTGGTTTTCGCCAGGTTCCATCGAGAATTCAAGCGGAGGCGCAGGAAGCGTAATTTGTTCGGACATACCGGATGCATCTGTATTCACCTCCTCAACGACGCTGTCCGGATCACCGGAATAGGAGATCGTTACACGGGCGTTTGTGATCGGACGGTTATTTCCTCTTGCCGTTACCTGGATCTTTAACTTACCCTGATCGATATTATTTTGTGTATAGGCAATATCTGACATGAAAAACCTCGTAGATTCATTCGTTTTATTATATGATGCAGTCTGTCAAAAGGTGTGTTTAAATTGTTTGTGTGAATTTAAAATAATGGAAGGGAAAATGTGGTTTATGATTTGTCAATTAACGAAAACAGAGGTATAATAATTATAATTGATGTACTGCCACAGGAAAACTATCTGTGGCATTATTTTTTCCGAAAATCAGATATAAGGTAACAGAGATATATGGCAAATTATAAAATGATCTTACAATATGACGGAACACGTTACCGCGGGTGGCAGATACTTCCGGCGGAACTTACGATACAGGGAAAGTTACAGGATGTTTTGAGCAAAATGGCAGGATACCAAGTGGAGGTTACCGGTTCCGGCAGAACAGATGCAGGCGTGCATGCAAAAGGACAGACGGCTAATTTTCATCTGAGAGAGGAATGGGATGAGGATAAAATTTTATCTTATCTGAATCAGTACCTTCCGGAAGATATTGCAGTCTGTGAAGTAAAGAGAGTGGATGAACGTTTCCACAGCAGATATCAGGCAGTGGAAAAGACCTATCTTTACCGGATCCATACAGGAAAAATACCGGAGGTATTCGAGCGCAGATATGTTTATGATCATACGGAACCGCTTGATGTCAACCGCATGAGAAAAGCGGCAGAGTACCTGTGTGGAACACATGATTTTAAATCATTCTGCGGCAATAAAAAAATGAAGAAATCCACGGTTCGGACGATCTTTCGGATACAGATCAAAGAACTGCCGGGAGAGATACAGATCTATTATACCGGAAATGGATTTTTACAGAATATGGTGCGCATTTTAACCGGTACACTGATCGAGATCGGAGATGGAAGAAGAACTCCGGAGGATGTGTCAGAGATCTTAGAGGCAAAAAACAGGGAAAGAGCAGGATACACGGCACCGGCATGCGGGCTGACATTGCTTGAGGTAATCTATGGAAAAATGGTTTGTAATAAATAAAGGCGCTGATTTTGCAGGAATTGCAAAACGTTTTGGGATAAGTCCGGTCACAGCAAGGCTGATCCGTAATCGTGAGGTTATGGGGGATGAGGCAATCGCAAGATACTTAAAAGGCGGGATCGGGGAACTTTACGATCCACATCTGCTTTATGACTCGGACCGGCTGACGGATATTCTGGCAGAAAAAATCAGAGAACAGAAAAAGATCAGGATTATAGGTGACTACGATATTGATGGGGTAATGTCGACTTATATTCTGTACAAAGGAATCACACGCTGCGGTGGCAGTGTGGATTTTCAGATACCGGACCGGATGAAAGATGGTTATGGGATCAACGATCATCTGATCGGACAGGCAGATGAGGCGGGAATCGATACGATCATTACCTGTGATAATGGAATTGCAGCGATAGGCGAGATCGCGCACGCTAAAAGTCTTGGAATGACAGTACTTGTCACAGACCATCATGAAATACCATATACGGAGGAGATGGGAGAACGTCATTATAAAAGAAGTGAGGCGGATGCCATTGTAAATCCAAAGCAGATGGAGTGTACATATCCGTATAAAAATCTCTGTGGTGCTGCAGTTGCCTGGAAGGTGATACAGATCCTCTATGAAAAATGTGGCATTGCGGTGGAGGAGTCTTATGATTTTCTGGAAAAAGTGGCATTTGCGACAGTCGGGGATGTGATGGATCTGACGGATGAGAACAGGATCCTGGTAAGGGAAGGATTAAAGCGGATCCATACGACCACGAATCCGGGGATGCGTGCATTGATCTTACAGAATAAATTAGAGCCGGAACAGATCAGTTCCTATCATTTCGGATTTGTGTTAGGACCATGCATCAATGCCAGCGGACGATTAGAGACAGCAAAGATTGCCCTGAATCTTTTCCTGCAGGAGGATGTAAAAAAAGCAGCGGAGATCGCAGCGGAACTGGTCGATCTGAATGCGCAGCGAAAAGACATGACTGCAGAGGGCGTAGAACTTGCCATGCAGCAGGTGGAAGAGGGAAATACGGGTGAAAAAGTCCTGGTTGTCTATCTGCCGGATGTGCATGAAAGTCTTGCAGGAATCATCGCAGGAAGAATCCGGGAGGCGTGTCATAAACCGACTTTTGTGCTGACAAAGAGTGAGGATGGGGTTAAAGGCTCCGGACGTTCAATCGAGGCATATTCCATGTATGAGGAACTGTGCAAATGTCAGGAATTATTTACAAAATTTGGCGGTCATCCGATGGCAGCAGGACTTTCCCTGCCGGAAGCAAATGTAGAGATCTTCAGGGAGAAAATAAACGCCTGCTGTGGGTTGACAGAAGAAGATTTTATTCCTAAGATAAAAATAGATATTCCCATGCCCGTCGATTATCCGGATATTCCGCTGGTAAATGAGCTGTCATTGTTAGAGCCGTTCGGAAAAGCAAATGTAAAACCTCAGTTTGCGGATAAGAATCTTGGGATCGATCGTGCGGTTGTAGTCGGGAAAAATCAGAATGTATTAAAGCTGACACTTAGAACCGAACATGGAAAAGCGATATCTGCGGTTTATTTTGGAGATGTGGAGGCATTCCGGGAATATTATGGAAGAAAATATGGGGAAAATGAAGTGCAGCAGGCATTTCTTGGCAGGACAAATGCAATCCGGATGTCTGTGATATATTATCCAGAGGTAAACCGGTATCAGGGAAATGAAAGCATACAGATTGTGATAAAGAATTATCAGTAAATGGAGGATATATATGTTTGGTGGAAAGAAAGAGAAGGCACTGCAGGACGAACTCTATACGATCAAAAAACAGATTGCAGAATATAGTGATGAATTAAAAGAAGATTCTGTGCAGATGACAGCATCCCGTGTCCAGATGGAAGGAAATATAGAAATTCTTGAGGAAAAGTTAGAATGTGTGGGTGAACTGGCAGAAGAGAGCTGCAGAACAGGAAAAGAACTGTACAGTACATTTGTTGAAGTACATAATGCTGTGGAATCTTTTGAGGCAAATCATTCCATTTTCATTGGACAGGTGGCAGAGCAGAATGAAAAGATCAAAGAAGTTTTTGAACAGCACAAGGTGTTAAAAGAACCGTGTGCACAGTTAGAAGAAAGTCTTTACCGTGCTTCGAAAGAGCAGGAAGGTCTTGGAAATGTGGCAGCGGAACTGGAAGATGATGCAAAAAATATGAGTGTACTGGCATTGAATGCGGCAATTGAAGCGGCAAGAATGGGAGAGGATGGAGAAAAGTTCCTTCATGCTGCGGAGGAGATCAAAAATGTGGCACTGCGGTATGAAGACAGATTAAAGACATTGTCAGAACAGATTGACGCGGTGGCAGAAGCGCAAAAAGAAATCAAAGAACAGGCTGCACAGATCAATGAAATGCAGGCAGCTATTGCATCGATGGTAATGAAGCTGTACAGTGACAGTGCACAGAAACTTTCCATATATGAAAATGGACAGACTTCCTTAAGGGAGCACATGTCCGGCAACGCAGTACCGGCTGCAGATTTTATAAAACAGGCGGGGGAGGATTTCTTAAAACTTGGGGATGAGGCAAAAGTGCAGGTTACAGCACTGCGTGCAGAAATCAATGCAAAAAAATCTGCTGAGGATGAATTGGAAAAGATCTATAATGGATGTAAAGCACTTTTGAATATGGAGTAAGTATAGAAATGAGGGAAGAACTTATATGGCAAAAGAAGAACAGATGACGTATTTATCTGCGAATAGAACGACAAAGATCCATGCGGTAAAATGGATGCCGGAAGATGGAGAATATAAGGCAATTTTACAGATCACGCACGGCATGATCGAATATATTGAAAGATATCATGAGTTTGCAGAGTACCTGACAGAGCGCGGATTTATGGTTGTCGGCCACGACCATTTAGGGCATGGTGCCTCGGTAAAAGATGAAACGGAATGGGGATATTTTGCAGAAAATCCGAGTGATACACTGGTTGCGGATATGCATAGCCTGCGCACGACAGTTCAGGGAGAGAATCCGGGGATACCGTATTTTATGATGGGACACAGCATGGGGTCTTATATGCTGCGAAAATATCTGTGTCTGCATGGTGAAAATTTAAGCGGCGCGGTCATTATGGGAACCGGATGTGTGTCGGATGGCACCATGAAATTTGGTATGACGCTGTGTAAATGTTTAGCTTTTTTCCGCGGCTGGAATTACAGAAGCAAACTGGTGCAGAAACTTTCCTACAGTAAGCCGTACCACAAATTTGACCTTTATGGGAAAGATTATACCAACAGCTGGCTGACAAAGGATGTGGAGCATGTCAAAAAATATTACAGTGATCCACGCTGCACGTTTCTGTTTACCTTAAACGGGTACTATGGGCTGATGGAAGCGGTATATTTTGACAATCAGATGGATAATATAAAAAAAGTGCCGAAAAATCTGCCGGTTTTCATAGTTTCCGGGGCAGATGACCCGGTTGGTGACCTCGGCGAAGGGGTAAAAAAAGTTTACCATATGTACAAAGATGCGGGGGTGGATGATCTGACCTGCCGTTTGTATGAGACTGACCGTCATGAGATATTAAATGAGACTGACCGTGATCAGGTTTATGCGGATATCTGTGCGTGGATGAGCATCAGAATTGCACAGGAATAAAAGCAAGACAGATTTTACCTGTATGAAATGTAATACAGGGATGGCTATTGTTAGTGAGGATTATTATGAGAAACAAAAAAGCAGTTAGATGGTTGTGTGTGGTACTTGCGGCAGTGATGCCTGTTTCCTCCGGTGTGGGTGTGCAGGCGGCACAGACAGGCGCAGTAGTGGTGGCAGCAGATCAGACAGATGATGTGCAGAATGCAGCCGAAACTTCGACAGAAGTTTCTGTGGAAAATGCAGATAACAGTGATCTGGAAGGTTCCATCCAGTATTTGGATGATTCGGCTCAGACAAACAATTCTGATGCACAGCAGGATGGAAATATATCGTCGGATCAGACGCCACAGCAGGATGGAAATGCGACATCAGACCAGGCGTCACAGGATATCAGCGGAACGATTGTGCAAAACGAGGACAGCGATAATGTCACAATCAAGGCAAGTGATAAACCGTACCTTGCGCTTGGAGCAGATCTTAATGATTCTCAAAGAGCGACGATTCTTTCTATTATGGGCATTGATGCGGCAAATCTGTCAAATTATGATGTGGTTTATGTGACAAATGCAGAGGAACATCAGTATTTAGATTCCTATATTTCATCCTCGCAGATTGGAACAAGATCGCTTTCTTCTGTTGTGATCGTGCAGAGGGATAAGGGAAGCGGATTAAATATTTCCACGACAAACATCAATTACTGTACCGTGGGTATGTATAAAAATGCACTGACTACCGCAGGGGTAACTGATGCGGATATCATAGTGGCTGGTCCGACGCCGATTTCCGGGACGGCGGCACTGGTAGGTATCTTAAAGGCATATCAGGAGATGACAGGAAAAGAGATCAGTGACTCTGTAGTAGATACGGCACTCAATGAACTTGTGCTGACCGGACAGTTAGAAGATTCCTTAAAAGGTGTTTCAGATGCAGAAGTAGAAGAATTTATCGCATATATCAAGGCTCTGATTGCGAAAGATGACCTGACGGATGATGCAGGGATTAACGGTGCGATCGATGAGGCATGTCAGAAGTATAGTGTGACACTGTCGGATGATGAACGTCAGCAGATCATAGATCTGATCAAGAAGATCAATTCACTCGGAATTGATTTAAACGGACTTGTGGATTATGCGGAGTCTTTGTACAATTCGTTTAAAAACGGAGATGGAAGTTCAAATAGCGGTATAGCGGCGGCTGTCGGTGAATTTTTTAAATCGATCATTTCTTCTGTGGGAGATTTCTTAAAAAAATTATTTTCATAATAAATTTATAACGAAAAGAGGAAGCGTATGTTAGAGAGAAAAAGAAAGTTAGACTGTGCAAATGGACGTGAAAAAGCAGATCTCGTATTGAAAAACGGTAATGTGCTGAATGTCTTTACGGAGGAAGTGTTAAAAGCAGATGTTGCAATCTGTGGGGACACAATCGTAGGCGTAGGTAAATACGAGGGAAAAGAAGAAATCGACTGTACCGGGAAATATCTGGTACCGGGCTTTATCGATGCACATATGCATATTGAATCCTGTATGGCAGCACCGGGGGAACTTGCCAAAGTCCTTGCGAAGGCGGGAACAACGACGATCATTGCCGATCCGCACGAGATCGTGAATGTCAGCGGAACAAAAGGAATGGACTATTTCTTAAAATGTGCTGCAAAACTTCTGGTAAACGTATTTTTTATGGTGCCTTCCGCAGTTCCTGCAACGGATGTGGAGACAAACGGCTGTGGTGAATTTCTTGCCTCTGATATGATGAAATATGTGGATAATGCAAGAGTACTTGGACTCGGTGAGACCATGCGTTTTATGGAGTGCTGTGAGGGTGAAAAGAGAATGGCAGACAAGTTAGAGCTGTTTGCCAAGAAACATATTGATGGGCATGCGCCTGGAATCCGGGGAAAAGAAGTGCAGGCATACCGTCTTGCCGGTGTGGAAAACGATCATGAGTGTTCTACCGCTGAGGAAGTGCTCGATAAACTCCGTGCCGGACTGCATATCTATGTGCGCGAGGGAAGTGGTGCAAAGAATTTAGAGACACTGATCAAGACAATGTTAGATGCAGGTGTATGCTTAGACCGCTGTGCTTTCTGTACCGATGACAAGCATGTGGAGGAGATCCGCAAAGAGGGACATATCAGTACCTGCATCCGCAAGGCGATTGCACTTGGCGTGCCGGCTGCAAAGGCTTATAAGATGGGAAGTTATCAGGCGGCAGAATTTTACGGATTGAAAAATTATGGTGCGATCGGTGCGGGTTACCGTGCAGATATCGTATTTTTAGATGATTTAGAGCAGGTAAGGCCGCTTGATGTCATGAAGGACGGACGTATTCTGACAGAGGAAGATTATGCGAAAGATTATTCCGTTCCGGTTCCGGATGAGCTGCTTCATACCGTTCATGTGGGTGAGGTCACCAAAGAGAAGATCAGGCTTTCCTGTGATGGAAAAACGGATGTGATACAGATGAACCCGCACCAGATCGTGACCACACATCTGGTGGAGGAAGTGCCGACAGAAAACGGATATTTCAAACCGGATGGTGTATATAACAAGATCTGCGTGGTAGAGCGTCATGGAAAGACAGGGGAGATCGGTGTTACGCCGCTGAAAGGGTTTGGTGTCAAAGGCGGCGCAGTGGCGACTTCCGTTGCACATGATTCCCATAACCTGATCGTTGCGGGCGATAATGATGAGGATATCCTTGCAGCAATCAAAGGTGTGGAAGAAAATCAGGGTGGATATGTTATCGCTTCCGGTGGAAAAGTAGTGGATGTGCTTCCGCTTCCGATCTGTGGTCTGATGAGTGAAAAATCCTGTGATGAGATCACGGAAAAAGTGGCGGACATGCTGGAGGAAGCAAAGAAACTTGGCATTTCTGAGGACATTGATCCATTTATCACGCTTTCCTTTATGGCACTTACGGTAATCCCGGAGATCCGTGTGACAGAGCGCGGCGTGTATCTGTTTGGAGAAAAATAGTGTTAAAAGCTGGTTTGGGCGTATATGAAAAATGAGGGGCTGTCGGGAAATAGACAGTTCTAGAGAGGGAGGGTGTGACTCATACCGGGTCACACCCTCCCCGAATCTGTTTATATAAATTCAATGAAATCTCAATATCTTGTAATCTTTAGAATTTCTTAATAATATTTTCCATAAAATAAATGTTGACAAATGATATTATGCGAAATATAGTATTGATAAACAAATAATATTAAAACAGATAGAATATTATAAAGAAAAGGAGATGAGCGTATGGTATTTAATACAGGAGCCGCTCTCTTAGACGCGATCGTGTTAGCTGTTGTGTCGAAAGAGGAGGAAGGCACCTATGGCTATAAGATCACACAGGATGTACGAAAAGCCATTGATGTATCAGAGTCCACTTTGTATCCGGTGCTCAGGAGACTGCAGAAAGACGGATGCCTTGAGGTATATGACAGAGAGTGCGGAGGCAGGAACAGGCGTTATTATAAGATCACGGAACCGGGGCAGGATAAGTTAGTTGAATACCGGAGAGAATGGGAAGATTATTCCATGAAAATATCAGCATTATTTTCAGGAGAGGAGCTTTAGAGGTTATGAAAAGAGAAGAATTTTTAAAACAGTTAGAACAGCTTCTGGATGGAATATCAGAAGAAGAAAAAGCGGATGCGCTTGCATTTTACCGCAGTTATTTTGAAGATGCGGGCGAGGAAAATGAGGAATCCGTCATAGCGGAGCTTGAATCACCGGAGAAGGTTGCCCAGAGCATCAAAAAGAATCTTGGCATGGAAAAAGAGAATGGATCTTATGGCATGCCGGCGGATCAAAATCCGGAGTGGAATAAGAACGATGATGATATGTTTGTGAAAAGCGAAGAGACTCCGAAAGAAAAGAAAGGTGGATGGAGTGCAGCGGCAATCGTATTGGTGGTTCTTACATCACCACTTTGGCTGACATTGCTTTTAGTCGTGGCATCACTTCTTCTTGCGGTTGTTGCGACTTTGTTTGGCATTGCGGTTGCAGTGGTTGCAGTGATGGCATCACTTGTGTTTGCAGGTTTCCTTTTGATTGGTTTTGGATTCAGCACTTTATTTACCGGTGGAGTGGCTGTCGGACTTGGACTGACCGGAGCAGGATTTTTGGTATTGGGACTTGGAATCCTTGCAGTACTTCTGGTCGTGTGGGTGTTTGGCGTATTCCTTCCATGGGCAGTCAGGGGAATGATTGGTTTGTGTAAAAAACCGTTTGAAAAGAAGAAAGAAAGTGGGGTGGCAGCATGAAAAAATTTACAAAAATTATGTTAATCATTGCAGTGTCATTGCTTGGTGCAGGATTGATCTTCTGCGGTGTCAGTACTGCGATGGGGGCTTCTGTATGGCGTATGGCAAAGAATGGAGAACTCCGGTATGGAAACTGGCATATTGGTCCGGTGGGACTTTATTATAGCAGTGCTGATGAAGATGACGAAGAAGATGATGATATGGATGATTTTGATGAAGATGACGATGATAGCGATGACGATGATAGCGATGACGATGATAGCGATGACGATGATAGTGATGACAATGATATGATAACAGATATCAGTGATATGGAGTTTTCTACTGAGATACCTGCAGGTGGAGCAGACAGCAGCTTTGATGTATCTTCCATTCGAAATATCAAATTGGATATTGATGCAGCGGAAATTACAGTCAAAGAACCGGATGACAGTACGAAGATCCGCGCCGTATTAAAACACGGTAAGGAGAAATATTATTCCTGCAGATTGGATGGTGATACATTAAAAATTAAATACGACGCAAAAAAACACTATTATAAAAGATCGCCGCAGATCATCCTGTATCTGCCAAAGGGAAGTTCTTTTGATGAGCTGAATTTTGATATCGGTGCTGCAGACATGAGCTGGAAAGATTTTGACAGCACTTGTAACAGACTGATCGTGGATGTCGGTGCTGGTAATTTTGAGGCAGAGCGGTTTCAGGTAGATGGAAAAATGGATGTATCCGTAGGAGTTGGAAATGTAGAGATTACAGACAGTGTAGTGTATGGTGATGTTGCGTTAGACTGCGGAGTTGGCAATTTTTCCATGGAGGGAAGTGTTGAGGGTAACCTGAAAGCAGACTGCGGCATGGGAAGCATGACACTCGATTTAAACGGTGGGGAAAAAGAGTATAACTACAAACTTTCCTGCGGACTTGGTTCGATTGATGTGGATGGTGAAACTTACTCAAACATCAGCGGAGATAAAGAAGTCAAAAATGAAGGGGCAGAGAAAAATATGGAACTTGACTGTGGCATGGGAAGTATTGAAGTGGATTTTGAGTAGACTTAGATCCTGTGTCAGTTGACAATTAAGGTGCAAATCATTATGATAAAAATGGCGTCGGCGTACAATCGTTGTACATCGGCGTCGTTTTTGTAGTATTTCTCAGACCAAAGAAAAATAAAACAATGCAAAATGGGGGATCTATGAATAAAACAATCAGAATCGTACTATATGTACTTTCCATACTGACTGTGGCGGGTGTGATCGCAGCGGCAGTTTTAACCGGCGGTCAGGCAAAACTGGCGTCTGCTCCGGGAGTGACGGCAGAAGAGGAGCAGGCGGATATGTCTGATGCGCAAGCCACTCTGGATGGGGCAGCCACAGCGGATGGAAGTGGAATATCGACGGATGGTGCAGAAACGGCAGGTGAAGACGAAAGTATATCAGAGAATGCAGCCACAGCAGGTGAAAATGGAAGCATATCAGATGATGCAGCCACAGCAGGCGAAACTGCGAATCAATCAGATGATACAGCCACAGCAGCTGGAACTGGGAGTGCATCAGATGAAACAGCAAACAAGGATAATCAAAAAGACTCTGGCGATACAACCATCATCCTGACCGGTGATGTTCTTTTTGCAAATGCTTTCAAGGCAGCTTACGATGCCGGCGGGATCGAGCGTGTCGTCTCACCGGAACTGTTAGAACAGTTAAAGGCAGCTGATATCCTGATGGTAAACAACGAGTTTCCATTTAGTGACCGCGGGGAACCGATGGCAGACAAGCAGTTCACATTCCGGTGCAGTCCTTCCTATGTAAGGGCGTTAAATGAAATGGGTGTGGATATTGTATCACTTGCAAACAATCACACCTTAGATTATGGAAGAGCGGCGCTGTCAGACACTTTCAGTGCATTAGACGGAGCAGGAATCCTGTACGGTGGTGCCGGGGATTCGGTGGAGCGTGCAAAAGAAGTGCAGGTCATGGAAGTAAATGGGAAAAAATATGGATTTATCGCGGTGTCGCGCGTGGTACCGTCTGCCGACTGGAAGATCGAGAATGCCACCCCCGGAATGTTTACCTGTTATGACTCCACGGCATTGATCGAAGTGATCAAAGAAGCAAAACAGACCTGTGATTTTGTGACGGTATTTCCGCACTGGGGGACAGAGTACAGCGAACAGCCGAATGCCGTGCAGCGTGAACTTGCGAAAAAGTGCATAGATGCCGGTGCAGATCTGGTTGTCGGAGCGCACACACATTGTCTGGAAGGAATCGAATATATTGACGGAAAACCTGTTTTTTACAGTCTGGGTAATTTTATTTTCGGACAGAATATTGACAGATCCGCAGCCGTGAAAGTTACGGTGGCAGAAGATGGAACCGTTTCTTATGCGCTGATTCCGGTCTATGCATCGGACGGGCAGACAAAACAGATGGATGCGAATGCGGCACCGGGGCTGTTTTCTTATATGGAGAGTATCTCGGACAATGCTTCGGTAGATGAAGCGGGAAATATCAGTGAAAAGTAGTATAGGAGGAATAGTATGAAAAACAAAATTTTGGGACTTCCAAAAGCAGCAGTCATCGTCATTGGCATTGTGATCACGGCACTGTTTCTGGTGCTGATGAATCTGGTTGGAGCAGCGGCGACACATTTCACAACCATCACGGACAGTTATACGTTACAGTTTATCGCTGAGGTCGGCGTGGCAGTTTATGCGTTCTGTATGCTGTTTCTTACAGGATACCAGCAATCACTTAGAAAAACTGGTGTAGGTTTTCTACGGGGATTTTATACTGGAGGATTTATGGTAGGATACTGTGTGTATGTGTCAGTTGCACAGTTATTTTTGCAGAGTGTTTCCGGTTCAGACGGAGTGCGTTCTGCCGGTGGGATCATCATTTACATATTGACAATGTTTTTCGTAGGCATGAATGAGGAAGTGATCATGCGTGGAATCGTGTTGAATCTTTTTGCCGACTGTTTCTCAAACACAAGACGGGGTGTACTTGCAGCCATCATTTTATCCAGTGTGATCTTTGGCGCTGCACATATCCCGAATGTGCTTTCCGGTGTGCCATTATCAAGTGCGCTGATCCAGGCACTGCAGGCGACACTGCTTGGCATTTTGTTTGCAGCAATTTATCTGCGCAGCGGCAACTTGTGGATCTGTATCATAATTCATGCACTTGTTGATTTTGGAGGCCTGATGGCGAGCGGTATCTTTGGAAACGGCGATATGACGGACATGATCGGCAGCCTTTCCGTGTTAAATCTTGTGGTGACAGTTCCACTGTTTTTGATTCCATGTATTGTACTGCTTCGAAGAAGTAAATTAGACGAGATCGTGGAAATGAGAGAGGGGGAAATCATCATTCCTTCTGAACGTGAGGCGGAGACGACTGCGACAGTATCACTGATCCTTGGAATCTTTGGCATTGTAACCGGATTTATCGGATATGGAGCAGGATTCGGGCTGGTCGGTCTGCTCGGTGCAATCTGTTCGAAAAAGATAAAACCACAGCAGAACGGTACGGCAGCCGCTGCATTGATCACTTCAATTATCGGACTGGTGATCGCTGCACTGATGATTACTGCAATCATGTTTCTCATGCCGGTTTTAGGTGATGCCAGTACACTTGAATCCATTATGAATCAGTGATTCTGTCTGGGTGAGGAATGCTGCCTGCGGTATTGATGCGGGGAAACACCATATTTTTCTTTAAATGACCGGATCAGGTGACTGCAGTCGGCGTATCCCGTCTCCTGACTGATATAATTTAAGTCAAAATTTGTAAAAAGAAGCATATCTTCTACTTTGCACAGCCGGATAAATTCAATGTATTTTTTACAGGACTGCCCATAGATTTCACGGAAATTTTTGGCGAAATGTGAATAACTCATATGACAGAGTGCGGCAATATCTTCTACACGGATGTTTTCGCAGGCGTGACGGTCAATGTATTCTGTGATGGTATAGATCGTATTTTCCTTCGCAAGCGGGGTAAAATAACAGTCGGTATCAAAACCATTGTTGCGCCAGATGCGGAGCATCCAGGTCAGAAGTTCTCTGACTTTCGACCGCAGGATCATCTGATAACCATACTGCATATTTTGCATTTCGCGGACACAGTCATCAAATAAGGACTGCACCGGAAGAAAATGAAGTACCTCCTCCGGAAAATAAATATCAGCCTGCTCGTTATTTATGGCATTGTTAAACAGTGCACTGTAATTCCAGCTTCCACCGGTAAGTGAAGCGGAAGAATCCAGCTGGCTTAGGTCAAATTTTAAAACATAATACTGCAGAGGGGCATCGGACACTGCATGGACAGAATGAACGACGGAGGGGAGAAAGACGATCAGGTCACCTTCGTTTACAATATAACTTTGTTCATTCTGATACATCAGGGCGGTGCCCCTTGTCACGTACAGGATTTCCATAAAATAATGCCAGTGTGGCTGCACAGGCAGCCATTCTTTCTTCATATCTAAAAAGAAACATTCGTAAGGTTTGTTCAGTTTGTCGGTATATTCAAATAAAGATTTCATAGGCGGCTCCATAAAAATAGATTTATACAATTTTTGATTTGAAAAATTATAGCAGATCTATATGATGAATGCTATATTAATGGCAGAATCAGTAAAATAAAAATTATATTTTTGAAATCATAATGAGAAAAAGGGAGGACAAAAACGATGGAATATATCTGTGGGGTAACTTTTGCGCCGTTTGCATGCGCAGGGACTTTTAAAAAGCCGGGGGCAAGGGAGAGCCTTGCCATGATGAAGGAGAGGACCGGCGCAAATTTCGTGATATTTGTTCCGGGAGGGTTGCAGGAGACACCGCAGTCGGAGGAGATCTGCTTCACATCAAAGGCGACGATGGAGGATGACGAACTGATCGAAATGATCAAATATGCAAAGGAAACAGGGCTTCGTGTGGCATTAAAACCGACCGTAAACTGTAAAAACGGGACTTGGCGGGCGCATATTAATTTTTTTGATGAGGATGTTCCGTGTGAACCAAAATGGGGAAACTGGTTTGCATCCTATACGGCATTTCAGCTTCATTATGCAAAAATTGCCGAAGCGTATGGCTGTGAAATGTTTATTGCCGGCTGTGAGATGGTGATGAGCGAGCACAGGGAACAGGAGTGGCGCAAACTGCTTTCTGATATCAGAGAGGTCTATCACGGACTGCTTTCCTATAATACAGATAAATATCAGGAACACCGGGTAAACTGGTGGGATGCTGTGGATGTGATTTCTTCGAGTGGTTACTATCCATATGGGGACTGGGAAAATCAGCTGGATCGTATTGAAACCGTGGTAAACAGATTTCAAAAACCGTTTTTCTTTGCGGAAACAGGATGTATGTCGGTAAAAGGTTCCAAAGAGGTGCCAAATGACTGGTGTGTAAGAGGTGATGCGGATCCAAAGGGCCAGGCAGAATGGTACGAAGATATGTTTGCGGCGTGCAGTAAAAGAGACTGGGTAGGAGGCATGGCACTCTGGTCATGGGATGCAAAGCTTTATCAGGAGCGGAGCGCAAAGACCCGTATGGACTATGAAATTTATGCAAAGCCCGCAGAAAAAGTCGTAAAAAAATATTATGATTTGTTTTCGAATAAATAAATATATAAAAACAGTAAAAAAGATTAAAATTAGTTTACAATAACTTAAATAAAGGTTATAATCCAAAATATAATAAAAAAGAATCGCAGAAAAGTAAAGGAGAAGAAGAATGAGCAATTACATGGAAACTTACAGACAGTGGTGTACAGATCCATATTTTGATGCAGATACAAAGGCTGAGTTAAAGAAGATCGAGGGGGATCAGGCAGAGATCGAGGATCGTTTTTACAGACAGTTAGAATTTGGCACCGGTGGTTTAAGAGGCGTGATCGGAGCCGGAACCAACCGTATGAATATTTATACCGTACGTCAGGCAACACAGGGACTTGCAAATTACATCATTTCCCAGAATGGACAGGAAAAAGGTGTTGCGATCGCACATGACTCCAGAATCATGTCACCGGAATTTACCGAGGAGGCAGCACTCTGCTTAAATGCGAACGGCATCAAGGCATATGTATTTGACAGCCTTCGTCCGACACCGGAGTTATCTTTTGCAGTCCGCGAGTTAGGATGTATTTCCGGTATTGTAATTACTGCAAGCCATAACCCGAGAGAATACAACGGATACAAAGTATACTGGGAAGATGGTGCACAGATCACACCGCCTCACGACAAAAATATTTTAGCGGAAGTTGCAAAAGTAACTGCCTTCGATCAGGTAAAGACCATGGCAAAAGAAGAGGCGGTTGCAGCAGGGCTTTATAATGTGATCGGTAAAGAGATGGATGACCGTTATATGGAAGAACTGAAAAAACAGTCCATTCATCCGGAGATCATCAAAGAGATGGCAAAAGATATCAAGATCGTCTACACACCGCTTCATGGAACTGGAAATCTTCCTGTGCGCCGCGTGTTAAATGAGCTTGGGTTTGAACATGTATATGTAGTGCCGGAGCAGGAAAAACCGGATGGTAATTTCCCGACCGTTGCATACCCGAACCCGGAGTCACCAAAAGCATTTGAACTTGCATTAAAACTTGCAAAAGAAGTGGATGCGGACATCGTTCTTGCAACTGACCCGGATGCAGACCGTCTTGGCGTATACTGCAAAGATACAAAGAGTGGCGAGTATGTGACATTTACTGGAAATATGTCAGGTATGCTGATCGCGGAATACATTTTAAGAGAAAAAACAGCAATGGGAACTATGCCGGAGAATCCTGCACTGGTTGAGACGATCGTTACAACGGATATGGCAAAAGCGATCGCAAAAGCTTACGGTGTAAAACTGATCGAAGTTTTAACAGGATTTAAATACATTGGAGAACAGATCAAATTTTTCGAGCAGCAGAATACTTACAATTATGTATTTGGTTTAGAAGAGAGCTACGGATGCCTCGCCGGCACTTACGCAAGAGATAAAGATGCCTGTGTTGCTGTCATGATGTTATGTGAAGTTGCTTCCTGGTGCAAGAAGAACAACATGACCTTATGGGATGAGATGCTTGCCATGTATGAGAAATACGGCTATTACAGAGAGGGACTTGAGACGAAGACCCTGAAGGGGATCGACGGAGCAGCACAGATCCAGGAACTGATGAGCAATTCCAGAAAAAATCCTCCGAAAAAACTTGGCGGATTTGACGTGCTTGCAGTGCGCGACTATAAAGAAGATACCAGAAAAGATACTGTGACCGGAGAAGTGGCAAAGACAGGTCTGCCGGAATCTAACGTACTTTACTATGAACTTTCTGATAACGCATGGTGCTGTATGCGTCCGTCCGGAACAGAGCCGAAGATCAAATATTACTTTGGCGTAAAAGGCAGTTCATTAGAGGATGCAGAAAAGAAACTTGCCGTGTTAAAAGAAGACTTGCTGAAATAACAGGAGGAAATACAGCATGGCAATCACATACTTTGAAAAAGAACGCATTTTCAAGCTGGATACACCAAACTCCAGTTATGTGATCGGTATCGTGGATAAAGAAAACTTTGTCGGTCATGTATATTATGGTAAGAAATTAAGAGATGCAAACATTGCGTACCTGCTCCGTACAGGAGAAGGACCGTTTGTGCCTTCGGAAAATAACAGGGAGCGTGTTTCTTTTTACGATACATTTCCGATGGAGTATGCCGGAAACGGACTGGGAGATTACAGAAGAAGCAGTATCTCAGTAAGAACGGCAGGCGGACACACCGCGGTGTCACTGTTTTATGTTTCACATAAAATCTATGCAGGAAAACCGGGACTTGCCGGTCTCCCTGCAACATTTGGGGACGAGAATGCCTGTGAGACATTAGAGCTTCTCTGTGAGGATCCGGTACTCGGATTGAAAGTAACACTGCTTTATACGGCATTTTCGGATGTGGATGTCATCACAAGAAGCGTGCGGATCGAAAATGACGGCGAGATGTTATATCTGACAAAGGCATTGTCTTTTTCCATGGATATGGATAACCGTGATTTTACATTGCTCACGATGCATGGATCCTGGGCGCGAGAACGTATGTTAGAGCACCGCAAGGTAAAAAAAGGATTTATGGGTGTGGAATCCGTAAGAGGTGAGTCCTCCCATCAGGAGCATCCGTTTATGGCACTTGCGGCAGGAAACGCTGACCAGTCACAGGGCGAAGTATATGGTATGCATTTTGTATACTCCGGCAACTTTATCGGACAGGTGGAACTGGGACAGTTTGATACCGTCCGTGTCAGCATGGGAATCCATCCGGAGAACTTCTGCTGGAAGTTAGAAAAAGGTGAGAGTTTCCAGACACCGGAGGTTGTACTTGTCTACAGTGACACCGGATATGACGGCATGACACACCAGTTCCATGAACTTTACCGGAACCACCTGATCCGCAGTGAATATAGAGATAAGAAGCGCCCGATTCTGATCAACAACTGGGAAGCAACTTATTTTGATTTCAACACGGAAAAATTGCTTTCCATTGCGAAAAAAGCATCCGAGCTTGGCATTGAAATGTTAGTCATGGATGACGGCTGGTTTGGACACCGCAATGACGATTCCACGAGCTTAGGCGACTGGTACGTCAACGAAGAAAAGTTAAACGGCGGCTTAAAACATCTGGTAGATGAGGTAAACAAACTTGGCTTAAAATTTGGTATCTGGTTTGAACCGGAGATGATCTCCCCGGATTCGAAACTCTACGAGGCACATCCGGACTGGGCGATCCAGATCCCGGGAAGGGCTGGTTCTCTTTGCAGAAACCAGTATGTGCTTGATCTTACCAGAAAAGAAGTGCGCGATTATGCATATGAGTGTGTGGCATCCATTTTGCGCAGTACCAATATCGAGTATGTCAAATGGGATATGAACCGTCAGCTTTCTGACATTGGAAGTTATGGACTTCCGGCAGACCGCCAGGGCGAACTTTATCACCGCTATGTACTGGCAGTGTATGAGATGCAGGAGCGTCTCGTAACAGAATTTCCACACCTGCTTTTGGAAAATTGTTCCGGCGGCGGTGCACGTTTTGATCCGGGTATGCTTTACTACAGCCCGCAGATCTGGTGCTCGGATGATACAGATGCGGTGGAGCGGTTAAAGATTCAGGAAAGCACAGCAATGATCTATCCGCTGTCTGCGATGGGGGCACATGTTTCCGACTGTCCAAATCATACAGTAGGACGTGTCACACCATTTGAGACAAGAGGACATGTGGCTCTTGCAGGAACTTTTGGGTACGAGTTAGATATTACAAAGATTCCGGAAGAAGACAGACAGATGATCCCGAAACAGGCTGCCATGTATCACAAATACAATGATCTGGTAAGAAGCGGTGATTATTACAGAATCGCATCTTATCAGGAAAACCATTACTTTGACTGCTATGAGGTCGTTTCAAAAGATCAGTCAGAGGCACTGGTGACGTTTGTTCAGGTGATCAACCGCCCGAATTATAAGAGCAGAAGAATTACATTAAAAGGTCTTGATCCACAGAAAAACTATTGTCTGGAGGGCGAAGATACCGTATATGCGGGAGATACGTTAATGTATGCAGGTATTTTGATCCAGAATCCGTGGGGAGACTTCCAGTCAAAACTTTTACATTTTGTGGAAAAAAATATGAAATAAGAAGGGGACGGTTATGGCAAAAGCAGTAAAGCTGGCAGATATTGCAGAGCAGCTCGGAGTCAGTACGGTCACGGTCTCAAAAGCACTTTCCGGTCAAAAAGGTGTCAGCGAGGCTATGCGGGAAAAAATCAAACAGCTGGCAGATGAACTGGGATACAAACAGCCATCTGCCGTAAAAAAAGAAAAGTCAGCAAAAAGTTATAATATCGGAGTTTTAGTATCAGAAAAATATCTTGGAGAGTATGCATCCTTTTACTGGAGAATGTACCAGAGTGTTGCAACAAGGGCTGTTCAGAAAGAATGTTTCACGATGCTTGAGGTTGTTTCATTAGAAGATGAAGCCGAGGCGAATCTGCCTAAAATCGTGCTGGAGAGAAAGGTAGATGGTCTGATTCTAATCGGGCGGTTAAAGACAGAATATTTAGGTGAGTTGAGACAGAATACACAGATCCCGATTGTATATCTTGATTTTTATGATGAACACCAGATGAGCGATGCAGTAATTTCAAACAGTTATTATGGTACTTACATGCTGACGAATTATCTGATCGAGCATGGTCATGAAAAAATTGCGTATGTCGGAACACTGTTGTTTACGGCAAGTATCACAGACCGCTATTTCGGTTACCGCAAATCCATGTTAGAACATGGCATTGAAGTGCCGCAGGAGTGGATCATACCGGACCGTGATATGGAATGTGGTGTGGTAGAGGTTGATATCCATCCGGATCAGATGAAAGATATGCCGACGGCATTTGTGTGCAACTCCGATCTCACGGCAAGCATGGTCATCAATCAGTTAGAAGAACAGGGATATCGTGTCCCACAAGATTTTTCGGTGGTTGGATTTGACAACTATCTGTTCCCGGGATTGTGTGATGTTGAGATCACAACCTATGAGGTAGATATCCGTGAAATGGCAAATAAAGCAATTCATGTGCTGCTGAAAAAAGTGAGCGGTGAACGCTACAAACAGGGGATTACCATTGTTGAGGGAAGACTGGTGGAAAAATCCAGTGTGCAACAGGTTGTAAAATAAGAGAAAGCGGTAAGTTGTGAAATGCTTGCCGCTTTCTCTTTTTTTCGTTTCATGGACTTCACACCAAATTTTGGTTTGCGGGTGACATGAGTTTCCTCGTGTAGGGTGGTTCCGGGGGTTTTCGATTGGCAAATTGCATCAAGCCGGGACTGTTTTGTTTCCGTTGTCCGAAAATAAGTCAATCTAAGGCTGCCTGGTATAGGTTGTGGCGGAGTGACGTGTACGTCTTAAATGTGCCATCCGGGCACATTAAGACTTGTGCTGCCGTCCGTGGCAGCACAACACTGTGTTACGGACAGGCAGACTAAGATTGCCTAATTTTCTCCCAAAGTCACAAAACGAGTCCCGGCTTGATGCGATTTGCCAGCCACTAAGTTGTGAACCACCCTTCGCCGGGGAACTTATTTTACAACCTTGGGGGTGCGTAAATTTTTAGTGTTTTGTGTCTGAATCTGATTAAAAAATATTCTGTGTTATTAGTCTGGTAATTTATGAAACGATTATTGTATTTTAAAACTGCTGTTAAGCAAAATGATGCAGAATGAATTTTTAGTCTGCAAAGCGGAAAAGTGAGGTGTAGTGGACTATACTGTTTGATATCAATACAGTAGATTAAGATTCTGGCAAGTCATTAGGCTGCATATCAATGATACAGCACATTAGGATTTTAAGCATATTTCCATTCGTGCGAATATCAAAAATCCGCACCTACGTCCCCAGTTATGAGATGAACCGCCCACCCAAATGGTGTCCACAACCTGAAGACTGGCATCTTGCGCAAGATGCCACTCACAAGCCTACGACACACTATTTGCCGTACAATTCATTTCAAAACCATAAACCATCATTTGGTGAGCATTTCATATTGTTAAGTTATGGATGTTCTGCGGATAACGCTGTGGTGAAATAAGTAATTAGTTAAACTAAAATCAAGGTAAATAAGTAAATTAATCAATTTGCAAAATATAGACTAAAATAAGCTAAAAAATAAAACTAAAATAAAAATAAATGTAAAAAAGTGCACAAAAACTGCAAAATAGAATTGTCTATAGTGCCGAAATGCACAATAGAAGGGTTAAAATGGGCTGAAATCAGGAAAAAAGTGTTGACTAAAAAATAAAATAATATATAATTAAATTAAGTTACAAAACAAGGTAACAAACATCATAAGGAGGAAAATTCTATGAAATTAAAAAAGGTTTTATCAGTTGCATTAGTAGCAGTTATGACAATGAGCATGGCAGCATGCGGCGGTTCAAACAATGCAGCAGACAATGGGGGAGCAACAAACGGAGCAGCTTCTGATAACAGTGCAGAAGCAACAAATGATGCAGCAGCTACCGAGAGCAGTGATGCAGCAGCATCCACAGACGGATCTTTATCCTATGCAGACATCAAACTTGGTGAGGATTATACAGATCTGACAGCAACAATTTCGTTATTCAACCACAGAACAGATCTTGAATCTGACGATTATAACGGAACAACATGGAAAGAGTATTTAGCAGCATTCAATGAAATGTATCCAAATATTACAGTTGAACTTACAACCGATACCAACTATGCAGATGATGCTCTGATGCATTTACAGTCTGGTGACTATGAGACAGTCATGATGATCCCGGCGGTTGATAAGGCAGACTTAAGCAATTACTTTATTTCATATGGTGATCTTGATACTATGAAGACCCAGATCAATTATGCAACTACATGGGAGTATGGCGGACAGGTTTACGGTGTTCCTTCTACAGCAACTACACAGGGTATCGTATACAATAAAAAAGTATTTGAAGAAGCAGGAGTTACAGAACTTCCAAAAACTCCGGAAGAATTTATCGATGCATTACAGAAAATCAAAGATAATACAGATGCCATCCCGCTTTATACAAACTATGCAGCAGGCTGGACAATGGGAGCGTGGGATGCTTACATGGGAAGTACTGCAACCGGTGATAATACATATATGAACCAGAAATTAGTTCATACAAAAGATCCATTCCAGAATTATGGCGATGATACACATGCTTATGCAGTTTACAAGATCCTCTATGATGCAGTTGCAGACGGATTGATCGAAGATGACTTTGCAACAACTGACTGGGAGGGCTGTAAAGGTATGATCAACAATGGTGAGATCGGTTGTATGGTACTTGGCTCATGGGCTTATCCTCAGATGGAGGCAGCAGGTGAAAATGGTGCAGATATCGGTTATATGCCATTCCCAATCACTGTAAATGGTGAGCAGTATGCATCCGCAGGTGCTGATTATTCTTATGGTATTAATGTGAATGCTACAGATGATGAAAAAGCTGCAGCTATGGTATTTGTAAAATGGATGACAGAAAAATCCGGTTTCTCATATAACGAAGACGGACTTCCAATCGTAGCCGGCAGTACAGATACAAAGCTTTCTTTTGATGGTGTAACATTCTTAGAGGATGAACCGGCATTAGAGGGCGAAGAAGATTTCTTAAATGAGATGAACGCAGAGTCTGAGTTAAATATTAACGCAGGTGGAAACGGTAAAATCCAGGCAATCATTGAGCATGCATCCAATGGCGATGAGACATTTGATGAGATTATGGACGAATGGAATACAGCATGGTCCGATGCACAGGATTCAAATGGAATTGAAGTAACAGAATAATATAGTTCCACAAAGGGAAGGGGAATATCCCCTTCCCGGATAAAAAAGACAATGGATGGAGGAATTGTGGATATGGAAGGAAAAAAACCATTCAGTTTAAAAAAATGGGCAAAAAGCAGAAAAGGACAGCAGGTAATTATCTGCGTGGCATTTATGACAATTCCGCTGCTGTTGCTGTTTGTATTTACTTATCTGCCTTTTGCCGAGATGGTAAAATTCAGTTTTTATAAGATGAAATATTTAACTCCGGTAGATCAGAGAAAATTTGTCGGATTCAAAAATTATATTGACGTATTTCGCAGGGATGACTGCTTTGGAGCATTAAAGCTCAGTCTTTATTATATGGCAGGTGCAATCATTCAGCTTGTGCTTGCACTTTATCTGGCAACTATTTTAAGTTTTAAAGTAAAGGGAGGAAACTTCTTTAAAGGGTTAATGTTTTTCCCATATCTGATCAGTGGTATTGCGATCGGATTTATTTTTAAATTTTTCTATACCAGAGGATTTGTACTTGATACGATCTTACAATGGTGTGGATTTAAACTTGACAATCTTCCATACTGGCTGAAAGATCAGTCAATTAACAACTGGTCTTTGGTGGCTACTTCGGTATGGCGTTATTTTGGACAGAACATGGTATTGTTTATCGGTGCAATCATGTCTGTGGATGCAGACCTTTACGAAGCAGCAGAGTTAGATGGTGCAAATAAATTTCAGCAGTTTAAACATATTATTCTGCCGAGTATCAAAACAATTATTACATTAAATGTAATTCTTTCTATCACAGGTTCCTTAAGTGCATTTGAGCAGCCTTACGTTATCACAGATGGTGCAAATGGAACCGGAACATATTTTGTAATTATGAATGAGATCGCTCATGTAAGCCAGAAAGTAGGTCTTGCATCAGCAATGGCAGTCGTACTTCTCCTTATCATTTTTGCATGTACGATTTTACAGAAGTTATTCTTTAAATATATCTTCCGTGATGCTGAGAGTGAGGACGAATCCTATAAAGCAAAACGTGCAAGATTAAAAGCAGAAAAACAGGCAAAGAAAGCCGGAAAGGGAGTGGCATAGGAAGATGAGAAAACATAATATAAATGTGCAGAAAAGAAAAAAACATTATACCGTTGGTTCGATTCTCTGGCTGATCATTGAATATGTATCGTTGATCTTCTTTGGACTTTGTGCAGTTATTCCGGTTATCTCCTGTGTGATTACAGCGTTTAAGACACAGGAAGAATATCAGACGACCAATGTTATGACATTGCCGAAGAACTGGCTGAATTTTGATAATTTTATTAAAGCATTTCAGACAGCGGATATGGGAAGAGCTTTCTTAAACTCCGTGATCGTTATGGTATCTGTCCTGGTTGTCTCCATTGTAATCGGAACACAGCTTGCTTACGTGTTAAACCGTTTTAAATTCCCGGGAAACGGACTGATCCGAAACCTGTTTTTGTTTGCTTCACTGCTTCCGGCAGTTGCAATGCAGGTAACTGTATATAATATCATGACAGCACTGCACTTTGTCAATCATTTATATGGATATATTATTCTGATGTGCGGAACGGATGTTATCTCAATTTACATTTTCATTCAGTTTATGGAAAATATACCAATATCTCTGGATGAATCGGCAATCATTGATGGCGCATCCTATTGGACAATTTACTGGAAAATTATGCTTCCACTGTTAAAACCGGCAATCGTGACATCCTGTATTTTAAAGGGCGTTGGTGTTTATAACGAGTACTATATGGCAAACCTTTATCTGATGGATAAAAAGTTACATACAATCGCGACATCACTTTATACATTTGTTGGCCCGATGGGAAGTCAGTACAACCTGATCTGTGCAGGTGTTATCATTTCCCTGCTTCCGGCATTGATCGTATTTATCCTCTGTCAGAAACAGATTTACAGTGGAATTGCTGCAGGTGCAGTAAAAGGCTAAAGAGAGAAAGAGGAAACGGTTATGAGTGAGTTAAAAGAACTTGCAGCAGAAGCAAAACACGAACTGCTCACACATATCATTCCATTCTGGAGAGGTATGCGGGATGATAAGTTCGGTGGATATTACGGTTATCTTTCCTATGATCTTGCACTGGATGAAAAAGCAGAAAAAGGATGTATTTTAAACAGCCGTATTACCTGGTTTTTTGCAAATGCGTATTTACTTTATAAAGAAGGCGGCATTTCGGAAGAGGAATGCGAGGCAGCAGGTTTTAAGGGAGAAGACCTGCTTGCCGAGGCAAAACATGGTTATGAATTTTTAAGGGAACATTGTATCGACAAAGAATACGGAGGAATCTTCTGGTCATTAAATTATGACGGAACACCGCTTGATACAACCAAACATACATACAATCAGGCTTTTTGTATTTATGCATTGTCATCTTACTATGATGCAGCCGGGGATAAGGAAGCGTTAGAACTTGCATTTTCCCTGTTTGATATCATTGAGGAGCGATGCACGGATGAAATCGGATACTTAGAAGCTTTTACAGGAGATTTCAAACCGGAATCAAATGAGAAACTTTCCGAGAACGGTGTACTTGCAGATAAGACAATGAACACATTGCTTCATGTTTTTGAAGCGTATACAGAATTGTACCGTGTGACAAAAAATGAAAAGGTTGGAAAGAGACTGATGTGGATCATGGATACCTTTGCAGATAAGGTATACAATCCGGTAAAACAGCGTCAGGAAGTGTTTTTTGATGCAGACTATAACACAATCTTAGACCTTCATTCCTACGGTCATGATATCGAAACGGCATGGCTGATGGATCGTGGTGTTGACGTATTAAACGATGAACATTACCGCGAGAAAATGACAGCGATCACAAAGACACTGACATCAAGAATTTATCAGGCAGCATTTGATGGTCATTCCCTTGCAAATGAATGTGACCGCGGAGTGGTCAATGCACACCGCGTCTGGTGGGTGCAGGCAGAGACCGTTGTTGGTTTCTTAAACGGTTATGAAAGAAACACAGAACATTCTGAGTACCGGGATGCGGCACTGGCAGAGTGGGAGTTCATCAAAACCTATGTGGTCGATAAGAGAAATGGTTCAGAGTGGTTCTGGGAGGTAAATGAGGATGGAAGTCCGATATTAGACAGACCGATCGTAGAGCCGTGGAAATGTCCGTATCATAATGGAAGAATGTGTATAGAAGTCATCCACAGAATCGGAGCATAAAACAGATTCATTTATTTTTAGAAAAAGAATGGAGATTCGACGAATGTTACATGAGAGATATTATGTAGAAAAAGAAAAGCAGGAAAAACTGCTTTCCCGCAAAAATGTAAAATCGGATTTTTACAATGGTGTATATGACCGTTACGAATATCCGGTACTGACAAGAGAGCACATCCCGCTTACATGGAGATATGACTTAAATCCGGAGACAAATCCATATTTTATGGAGCGCCTTGGCATCAATGCAGTGATGAATTCCGGTGCGATTGAGCTGAACGGAAAATATTATCTGGTTGCAAGAATCGAAGGAAACGACAGAAAATCTTTCTTTGGCGTAGCGGAAAGTGATAACGGAATCGATGGTTTCCGTTTCTGGGATTATCCAATCCTTTTACCGGATACCTGTCCGGAAGAGACAAATGTCTATGATATGCGTTTGACCAAACATGAGGATGGTTACATCTATGGTGTGTTCTGTTCTGAATCAAAAGACACAACCGTAAACGATCTTTCCGCAGCCGTAGCAGCAGCCGGTATCGTCCGTACCAAAGATTTAAAGAACTGGGAGAGACTGCCAAACCTTGTTACTTTAAATTCTCCGCAGCAGAGAAACGTGGTACTTCATCCGGAATTTGTAGACGGCAAATATGCATTCTACACAAGACCGATGGATGACTTTATCGAGACAGGATCAGGCGGGGGAATCGGATTCGGACTTTGTGATGACATTACACACACCGTGATCGATGAAGAGAAAATGACAAGTCTCCGTAAATACCACACGATCACTGAGGCAAAGAACGGTGCAGGTGCAACTCCGATCAAGACAGACAAAGGCTGGATTCACATTGCACATGGTGTCCGCAATACCGCAGCAGGACTCCGTTATGTCATCTATGCGTTTGCAACAGACTTAAATGATCCTTCTAAAGTGATCGCAGAGCCGTCCGGACTTTTGATCGGACCGAGAGGTGAAGAGCGTGTCGGTGACGTAAGCAATGTTGTATTTACCAACGGCGCGATCGTAAATGAGAACAACGAAGTATTTATCTACTATGCATCTTCTGATACAAGAATGCATGTAGCAACAACTACCGTGGATAAACTGGTAGATTATGTATTTAACACCCCACAGGATCCGGGCAGAAGCGTTGAGTGTGTGGCACAGAGATGCGGACTGATCGAGAAGAATTTAGAGTTTCTTGCAAAAGAAAACAAATAAGAAATAAATGCAGAAAATCAGATGACTGCATACAAAGTTTTACATAGGTGCAGAAAATGAAGATCGAAAAGTAAATTATAGATGCGTGGACGAAAGAAACGCAGAAATGGAGGAATAAGATGAGCAAATATAAAATGATCAGCCAGCCGGTACCAAATGTACCATGGCAGGAAAGACCGGCAGAGTTAACAGGAGCACCTGTATGGAGATATAATGAGAACCCGATCATCGGACGCAATCCGGTAAAAGGTGTTGCAAGAATTTTCAACAGTGCCGTTATGCCGTATGAAGATGGATTCATCGGTGTATTCCGTGGAGAGCAGACTAACGGTATTCCTTACATTTACCTTGGAAGAAGCAAAGATGCGATCCACTGGAATTTTGATGAAAACAAGATCAATTTCGTAGACGAGGAAGGCAAACCGTTTATGCCGCGTTATGCATATGATCCGCGTCTTGTAAAAGTAGAAGATACCTATTACATCATCTGGTGTCAGGATTTCTACGGTGCTGCGATCGGTATGGCAAAGACAACAGATTTCAAGACATTCACAAGAATTGAGAATCCGTTCCTTCCATTCAACAGAAATGCAGTGCTGTTCCCAAGAAAGATCAACGGAAACTTCATGTTATTATCCCGTCCGTCCGACAGCGGACATACACCGTTCGGTGATATTTTCGTGAGCGAGAGCCCGGATCTTACTTACTGGGGAAAACACAGACATGTGATGGGCAAAGGCTCTGAGTGGTGGGAGTCCTTAAAGATCGGTGGAGGTGCTGCCCCGATCGAAACATCCGAAGGATGGCTGTTATTCTACCACGGAGTAAGCGGAACCTGTAACGGTTATGTATATTCCATCGGTGGAGCAATCTTAGACATTGACAATCCATCTGTCGTAAAATATCGTTGTGAGACATTCTTACTCACACCGGAAGAATGGTATGAGGAGCGCGGATTTGTTCCGAACGTATGCTTCCCATGTGCAACAATCCATGATTCCGAATCCGGAAAAATTGCAATTTACTACGGTGCTGCAGACAGCTATGTTGGTCTTGCATTTACAGAACTTGATGATATCATTGATTACATCAAGGAAAACAGTGTCGTAACACCGGAAGATACCGAGATCGGAAGACGCTAAAATTGCTGCTATTCATCCTTAATAGCATAAAATTGATTCGTAACACAGGCTGCCAGATGCAATGAAAATTGCGGCAGCCTTGTTGCGCAATTCATGAAACGTGTGATGGAGTGCCCGCAGAACGTGCATTTTATCATAATGGAATGTCCGCGGAGCGGGCAGTCTGCTTACATATTTAATTTATGGAGGGGAACTCAGAACATGATAATTAAACCAGATAATGAGATGTTGTCTTACAGCGGAAGAATTGATTTTGATGACAGGCTTGCACCGGTTCTTGTCTATGCGTGCAGCTCAATTGGAATGAAATTTACCGGAACATCCTTAAAGGCAGTGATCGCAAACCATCGTTCCTGCTGGACGAATGAACTGGGATATTTTATAGACGGGGAACAGAAGCGTTTTACCTTGTCGTCTGATGAAGAGAAAAAAACTTATACTTTGGAGGAGGGACTTTCAGAGGGAACACATGAACTGCTGTTATTCAAGCGTATGGATTCCTGTCATACATTTACGTTCTATGGATTTGAGATTGATGACGAGGCGGAAGTTCTGCCACTGCCGGAAAAACCACAACGGAAAATGGAATTTTTCGGCGACAGTGTTTCCTGTGGAGAAGTTTCAGAAGCTGTGGCATATGTTGGAAAGCCGGATCCGGAGCATGATGGGGAATATTCGAACAGCTGGTATTCTTATGCGTGGATGACGGCGCGGAAATTAAATGCGCAGATCCACGACACTTCACAGGGTGGAATTTCACTTTTAGATGATACCGGCTGGTTTGCAGCACCGCACTATAAAGGTGTCGAGTCCTGCTATGACAAGATCGAGTACCACCCGGATCTTGGACCGACCAAACCATGGGATTTTTCACGATATATACCACATGTAGTCGTTGTTGCAATCGGACAAAACGACAATCACCCGGTAGACTATATGGCAGAAGATTATGACAGTGAAAAATCCGAAAACTGGAGAAAACATTACCAGGCATTTATCGAAAAACTGATGGAACTTTATCCAAAGGCACAGATTATTTTAGCTACAACCATTCTTTGTCATGATAAAAGCTGGGACCGTTCCATCGACGAAGTCTGCACCCGCATCGGCAGTGAGAGAGTCCATCATTTCCTCTACACAAAAAATGGCTCCGGCACGCCGGGACACATCCGTATCCCGGAGGCAGAACAGATGTCGGACGAACTTGCAGCGTATATCAGCTCATTAGGGGATGCAGTCTGGGAATCTTAGTTTCGCACCGGAAACAGCAAAAAAGGAGAGAATATCAAATGGAATATCAAATCAAATACGAAAACGGCATTGCCAACCGCGGCAGCTTATACCGCCTGAAAAAAGTCATGGATCGCGCCAAAGCAGGAGAGACCTTAAATATTGCATTTTTAGGCGGCTCGATCACACAGGGAAGCCTTTCATCCAAACCGGAACTCTGTTACGCATACCATGTCTATGAGTGGTGGAAAAAGACATTTCCACAGGCTGATTTTACTTACATCAATGCAGGAATCGGCGGAACAACCTCACAGTTTGGTGTGGCGCGCGCAGAAGATGACCTGCTTTCCAAAGAGCCGGATTTTGTCATCATCGAGTTTTCCGTCAACGATGACAGCACGGAGCACTTTATGGAGACCTATGAGGGACTGGTGCGAAAAGTATATACCAGTAAGACAAAACCGGCAGTTCTTTTAGTGCACAACGTATTTTACAATAACGGTGCCAATGCGCAGCTGATGCACGGACGTATTGCCAGACATTATGATCTTCCGGCTGTCAGCATGCAGAGTACGATCTACCCGGAAGTTGTCGCCGGGCGCATCGAAAACCGTGAGATCACACCGGATGACCTGCATCCGAATGATGCCGGACATGCACTTGTCGCATCGGTGATTACATACTTTTTAGATAAAGTAAAAACAGAAGATGCAGCGGAACAGAGCGAACCGGATTATCCGGCACCTCTCACAAAAAATACTTATGAGAAATCCATCCGTCATCAGAACAGCGGCGAAAACATAGTCTGCCATGGATTTGCCGCAGATACGTCCGTACAGAGAGATATTACCGACTGCTTCAAACACGGATGGACAGCTTCAAAGAAAGATGATTCCATCACACTTGATGTTGAGGGCTGCAATATCTCAGTACAGTACAGAAAATCCGTAAAACTTCCGGCACCGGTCGCAGAGATCATTGTGGACGGCGATACAGAACATGCAGTCCGTCTGGATGCGAACTTTGATGAGACCTGGGGCGATAAATTAGAACTTGACACCATCGTAGAACACGGTGAAAATAAAGTACATAAGGTAGAAGTCCGTCTGGTAGAGACACATGAGGATGATGCGGTGCCATTTTATCTGGTATCTGTCATTGGTTCCTCTGAAAAATAGTTCATTGGGAAAGGAAAAGAAAAATGTTTCGGGATGATTTTGTTTGGGGGGTTGCGAGCAGTTCCTATCAGGTAGAGGGAACCGATGCAAACGATGGAAGAGGAAAAAATGTCTGGGATGCATTTACGGAAGCAGGCAGGATTTTTGAAAATCAGAATGCGTATACAACCTGCGATCATATGCATCATTATCAGGAAGATTATGCGCTGATGAAAAATCTTGGCATCAAAGCATACCGTTTTTCATTAAACTGGGCACGTATTTTGCCGGAGGGAACCGGACGTGTCAATGAAAAGGCGATCCGGATGTACCGTGATATGATCGCGTGTATGAAAGAAAACGGAATCACACCGTATATCACCATGTTTCACTGGGAGTTTCCACAGGCACTTTATGAAAAGGGCGGCTGGCTGAACCCGGAAGTGGCAGACTGGTTTGGTGAGTATGCGAAGGTAGTTGCAGAGCGTTTTTCCGATATCTGTGAATACTTTATCACGATCAATGAACCGCAGTGTGTGGTTGGACTTGGACATTTAAGCGGTGTACATGCACCGGGAGTAAAAATGTCAATCAAAGATACTTTCCAGATCGCACACAATCTGATGAAGGCACATGGACAGGCTGTTATCAATCTGCGTAAATATGCAGTCCGGGATATCAAAGTCGGATACGCACCGACCGGAGGTGTCGCTTATCCTTATACGGATAAACCGGAGGACATTGAGGCTGCGAAAAAAGTATATTTTGGTTTCTATAATCCGATGGATAACTGGACCTGGAATGTGGCATGGTTTTCGGATCCTGTATTTTCAGGGCATTATCCGAAAGAAGGATTGGAGAAATTTGCGCAGTATCTGCCGGAGATCACGGAAGAAGATATGAAACTGATCCATCAGCCGCTTGATTTTATGGGACAGAATATATACAATGGTTACTATGTCCGCGCAGGAGAGAACGGTGAACCGGAATTTGTGGACCGTGCACCGGGATTTCCTAAGACAGGGGCAGACTGGCCGGTAACGCCGGAAGCTTTTTATTATGGTATAAAATTTCTGACAGAGCGTTATCCATTGCCACTTTACATCACGGAAAACGGCATGTCCTGTCATGATAATATCAGCGCAGATGGCAGGGTGCATGATCCAAACCGTATCACGTTTCTGGATTCCTATATCGGAGCCATGCAGCGTGCAGTCGATGAAGGTGCAGATGTAAGGGGATATTTCCTGTGGACATTTCTTGATAATTTTGAGTGGTCCGATGGATACAAACAGCGTTTTGGTATCATTTATGCAGACTTTACAACGCAGCAGCGCATTGTAAAGGATTCGGCATTCTGGTATCAGAAAGTAATAGAAACGAATGGAGGAATACTTAGTATGAATCAGGCAAATAAAGATATTTTATTTTTAGACCCGGTATGTACGCACAATATCTGGGGCGGTACAAAGTTAAGAGAGGAGTTCGGCTATCCGGCAGAGGGTGATGACATCGGCGAGTGCTGGGGCATCTCTGCACATCCAAACGGAGACGGAACCGTAAGAAATGGTGCATTTTCCGGCATGAAGTTATCTGCTGTATGGAAAGAACACCCGGAAGTGTTCGGTAATTACAACTGTGACCGTTTCCCGCTTCTCACGAAGATTATTGACGCAAGAGACGATTTAAGTATTCAGGTACATCCAAATGATGATTATGCAAAAGTGCAGGAAAATGGTTCTTTTGGAAAGACAGAGTGCTGGTATATCATGGATGCGCCGGAGGGAGCAACACTTGTCATCGGACATAATGCAAAGACGAAAGAAGAACTTTCCGATATGATCCATCAGGGAAGATGGAAAGAATTTATCCGTGAGATTCCGGTGAAAAAAGGTGATTTTATCCAGATCGATCCGGGAACAGTTCATGCGATCAAGGGTGGACTTTTAATTTTAGAGACACAGCAGAACAGTGATATTACTTACCGTGTTTATGATTATGACCGTCTCTCGAATGGAAAGCCAAGAGAGCTTCATGTGGAAAAGAGCATTGACGTCATCACAGTTCCGGCAAAATCCGTGGATGAAAGCGTAAAATCCGCATTGAATCTGCCGGAAAATCAGTTGAATGAACTGTATTCCTGCAAATATTATACGATCTTTAAGGCAGATGTAAATGGAAAGATGGAATTTGAGCAGAAGTATCCGTTCCTGTTAGTATCTGTTTTAGAGGGTGATGGAATCGTGGGCAGCAGCCCGGTGAAGAAGGGAGATCATTTTATCCTGCCGAATGGTTATGGAAAAGTTGAGATGCAGGGGAAGATGAGTCTGATCGTTTCTACTGTACAATAATTACATTGTGAGAACAAAGAGTCGCTTGCGACTCTTTTGCGCTCGAGCGGTGCTGTTTACAGCTAACTTCTACTCCGCGAGATGCGCATCCCGCCCGGAGGGCTTTTTAATTCATAGGATGTAATTTCCTATGAATTAAAAAATCCGCAGGATGCAGGAGGTGCGTCTGCGGATTTTTTGCTATATATAATAAAAAATTTACAGAGTCAGCCCAGCCTTAAGCAGTGCGGCATCCACAACGTGCTCAACCAGTACGGAGGTTGTGACGCTTCCGACACCTCCTGGAACAGGGGTGATCGCGTCTACGAGAGGTTCAGCGTCGGCGAAGCTGACATCACCGCAGAGCCTGCCTTCTTCGTTTACATTGATGCCGACATCGATGACGGTCTGACCGGCGCGCAGGTAGTCTGCGCCAATGACACCTGGTTTTCCGGCGGCAACGATCACGATATCAGCTTCCTTTACAACGGATGGCATATCTTTTGTTTTTGTGTGACAGATCGTGACAGTTGCGTTTTTCTGGAGAAGCATCATGGCAGCTGGTTTTCCAACGACAGGGCTTCTGCCGATCACGACAGCTTTTTTGCCGGAGCAGTCGATGCCATAGTGATCTAAAATCTTCATGCAGGCACTCGGTGTACACGGTGCAAAACCGGTTTGTTTTCCAAGGAAAACAGAGGCCATGGATTGGTCAGTGATGCCATCAATGTCTTTTTCTACGGCGAGAGCATTGATGATCTTATTTTCATCTAAATGACGCGGCAGAGGACGGAAGAGTAATACGCCGTGAATATCGTCTGCCTCATTTACCTGTGCGATGGTATTTAAAACATCCTCTTCTGTGGCATCTTCCGGGAGCAGAAACTTTTCGCAGGCAACGCCGAGTGTCTCGCATCGTTTGGCAGCTCCGCGCTCGTAAGAAATGTCATCTTCTCTTTCTCCAATGCGGATGATGCCGAGTTTTGGTGTGATATGATGTGCAGTGAGCAGTTCTGTTTTTTTTCGGATTTCTTCATTTAAAGAAGCGGTAACTTCTTTTCCTGATAATAATTTAGCCATTGGTACCTCCATTTTTACAAGCTTGTATTTCTGTTTTTATTTTTGCACATAGATTGTTTGGGAAAATGTACAATCAATGTTTATCTGATTTTTGAGCAGACCAGATTGAAAATCTCATCTGCTTTCTTTTCGTATTTTTCACGCAGTTCATCAGCTTCCTTATTATAAGATGAGGCAGCTTTTTTGTCAGCCATGGATTTTGTGTTGATGTAGATATTTAAGGATGCTCCCTGCAGGGCAGATTTTAGCAGCGTGGCGCCGACACCGGCATCGCTGATGGCAATTTTACTGCCCTTTTCGGCAAAGGTTTCAATCAGATCGATTGCCTCTGCGCAGGTCCGCATGATCTCAAGTGGAACTTCACAGGCTCCCACTAAGGCGGCTTCCATTACTTCTGCCTTTTTTTCAATTTCTTCCGGTGTGCTTTTTGGCATGCCGTAGGCGGCACTTAACGGCTCGAAAGCTTCGGCGTCTTTTTCCACGAGATCTAAAAGCCGTGCTGTGATGTCGTCTGCTTTTTTCTTACATTGAATGATATCCTCTTCCACAGCGGCATAGGTCTTTTTTCCGACGGTAAGACTCCCGACCATATTTCCAAGAGAGATGCCGATCGCGCCGGCGAGGGCAGCGGCACCGCCGCCTCCCGGAACCGGAGCCTTGCCGGATAAGACGGTGATAAAATCTTTACAGGAATAATCTGTAAAGCATGAATTTGTCTGATGTTCCATGATATTCCTCCATTGCACATTATTCTTCATACCTGTACGGTATTTTTTAACCATTTTCATTCGATATTTTACATTGATTGCTTTATTCTAACATATTGTAATTTTAAATGAAATAGAAATCCTGTAACCCGGCGCTTTCGTACATTAAAAAATTAATGTATAAAATCACCTGAAACAGTTGTCTTTTTACTGGTTTTTGTTAAAATATTAGTAGAGTTACCCTGGGATAAAGCAATAGCACCTGTGTTATTGATGTACATATGAGGAAAAGGCTATGAAAAATAAAAAATGGTATGTGATCAGCACGTTTGTACTTGGATGTATAGTGATAAATTTTGCCGGCAGGATTTTGTCTGACAGACTGCAGCTGCCGTTGTGGCTTGATTCTTTTGGAACAGTAACGGCGGCGTATGTGCTGGGACCTTTCTGTGGAGCTATGGTCGGGATGACGGTAAATCTTACCTATGGGATTTTATATTCATGGACAAATATGTTTTATGCAGTGGTCAGTGCCATGGTTGGAATAACGACCGGCATATGTGTGAAAAAAGGATTTTTAAAAAATCTTTATGGAGTACTTTCAACAAGTTTTTTAGTAGCGGTTTTATCGGTGACACTTTCTGTCCCGTTTAACTATCTGTATTGTGATGGTTCTACGCAGAATATCTGGGGAGACGGTGTTATTGCGTCTATGGAAAAAGTTGGATTCAACAGCTTTTTCAGTCACTGTATGGGACAGTTTTATCTTGATTTTCTTGATAAGGTTATAACGATCGTCTTAGTATTTTCTCTTATAAAATTGGTTCAGAAAAAAATTGTATCTAAAAGACAGCATACGCTGCTCATGATGTTTCTTTGTATATTGGTGCTTGGCATGATCCGGGGAGAGACAGTAACGGCAAAAACAGTTACAGAACAGGAAGATTACAGTAGTTATCTTCAGACTGTTTATGGCAGGGAAAATGGAATACCGGGTGGATGTGCCAATGATATTGTGCAGACGAAGGATGGCGTTTTATGGATCGGAACATATGGCGGGCTGTACCGGTATAATGGCACAAAATTTCAATGGATCAGTGAATATGAATCGATAAAAACCGTGAACTGCCTGTATACGGATGAGGAAGGCAGACTGTGGGTTGGAACGAATGACAGCGGACTTTCCATCTTTATCAATGATACGGTTGCAAATGTTATTACTGAAAAACAGGGACTTGCATCGGATTCGGTGCGCTGTATTACACAGTGCGCAGATGGAAATTATTATGTTGGAACAGCCGGGGCACTTTCCATTGTCACATTAGCAGGTGGGTTAAATGTGAAAAAGACGATGGAAGATATTGTGTATGTAAAAAGTATGGATGCAGATGCAAATGGAACAGTTGCAGCGGTAACCGATGATGGAAAACTGTATTTTATCAGGCAGGGAAAGATCACGGATGTTGTGGAGCCATCCGAGGGAGCTGATTTTTCCTGCTGTAAGTTTGATGAAAACGGGCTTTTGTATGCCGGAACTTCACAGAATGAGATACTTTGCTATGGCTGTGATACGGGAGAGTGGAAATACAGGGAAACGAAAGGCTGTGAAGAATTATCCAATATAAAGTCACTGTATTTTTTAGATGACGGAGCCATGTTTGTCTGTGCCGATAACGGAGTGGGATATTTTGTGGAACAGACAGATTTTAAAATGATAAATACGGATACATTCAACAGTTCGATTGATCATGTGCTGATGGATTATCAGGGAAATCTCTGGTTTACATCATCAAGACTTGGCGTTCTTCGTTTATGTAAGTCAGTATTTACATCATTGCAGACAGGAGCTATACAGGAAAATCAGGTTGTCAATTCAGTTACGAAATGGCAGAACAGGTTTTATATAGGAACGGACAGCGGATTAGAGGTAATGGATGAAGAAACCGGAGAAGAATATACGGATGATATTACGGAAACCTTAGCTGGCACAAGAATACGATGTCTTCGGACAGACAGCTGTGGAAACTTGTGGATCTGCACAACGGGAAAGGGCATTTATGAGATTACAGCAAAAGGAGAGACTTTTGTCTATGACAATGCCAGTGGGGCAAATGGTAATAAATACCGTACCGTCGAAGAACTAAAAAACGGGACGATACTTGCGGCAGGAGATGCGGGACTTACGTTTATCCGGGACGGGGAGATTACAAAAGTGACCGGTGAATCAGATGGACTTACGGTACCGAAGATTCTTTGCGTATTAGAACAGGAAGATGGAACCATATTTGCCGGCACGGATGGAAATGGAATCGCGGTGATAAAAAATGGAAAAGTGGATGATGTTTACAACAAAGAGGATGGATTAAGCTCAGAGGTGATCCTCCGTATGGTGAAAAATGAGGATGGAGGTGTATTTATTGTAACAAGTAATGGAATCTGTTACATGGATACGGAAGGAAAAATCAGGAGTCTTGATAAATTTCCTTATTATAATAATTATGATATTGTGGAGGGAATCGACCATACTTTGTTTATACCAGGGTCAGCGGGGATCTATGTTGTGGATAAAGAGGAGCTTTTGTCCGGGAAGGAATTAGAGTATAAACTGTTAAACAGTGATGCCGGGCTTAACTGGGCGCTGACACCAAATGCATGGAATTATGTAGATGAGGATATGAATTTCTATTTTTCCACAGATACGGGCGTGATTTGTATGGATCTTAAAAATTATGAGGTTTCCGTCCGTTCCTACCGTATGCAGATGAAATCCGTAAAAATAGATGATGTATCGCATTTTGTCAGACGTGGAGAGGTGATCTATCTGGAAAGGGGAGCAGAAAAGCTTGAGATATTTCCGGAAATTATCAATTATTCCGTGAATATCCCTTATGTAAGTGTTTACTTAGAGGGGTATGACAGTGAGCCGCAGGTGGTGTCCCAAAGTGAGATGTCCAGTGTGATTTATACAAATCTTCCGGTAGGAACCTATAAGTTTCATATTGCGGTGCTGGATCATAAGGGACAGAATCCGGTAGTGGAAAGTGTGTATACCATTGAAAAAAAGGCAGAAATCTACGATCACTGGTGGTTTGTGGTTTATATAGTGGCAGTATTTACGTTAGCAGTAGCTTATCTGACCTGGATGATTTTTCATACACAGGTGCAGAGAGTGATCGATCTTCAGAAAAAGGAGATTGAACTGGTAAAAAAGCAGCTGGAAATGGGGAATGAGACGGTACTTACGATCGCTAAGACGGTAGACGCTAAAGATGTAAGGACGAGTCAGCATTCTGAGCGTGTGGCAGAATATTCCGTACTGATCGCAAAAGAACTTGGGTTTGATGAGAAAAGCTGTGAGGATCTGAAAAAGGCAGCACTTTTACATGATATCGGAAAGATCGGTATTCCCGACCGGATTTTAAATAAGCCGGAGAAATTAACGGATGAGGAATATGGAATTATGAAATCGCATGTGACGAAAGGTGCGGAGATCTTAAAAAGTTTCACGATCGTAGACCATGTGGAAGAAGGTGCCTTATATCATCATGAAAGATACGATGGAAAAGGATATGTGCACGGGTTAAAAGGAGAAGAAATCCCGATCAATGCCAGAATTATCGGAATTGCAGATACATTTGATGCAATGACGGCGAATCGCGTTTACCGGAAACAGTTGGATATGGCCTATGTGATACAGGAACTGAAAAATGGAAAGGGAACGCAGTTTGATCCAGGACTTGTCGATGTTATGTTAGGACTGATTGACAATGGAAAGATTGACATATGCAGTCTGTACAAAGAACATACACATACAGATCATAGCAGGGAAAAAAAGGAGGAGTAAGGTGAAAAAAGTATATCTTGTGACATTGTGCACCTGTCTGGTTGTGATTGCTTTTGTGTCGGCATCTGTATACTTTCTGAGAGACGAAGAAAGAGAGATCACGGTTGGTTTTGTGTATGTTGGAGATGCGAGTACCGCATATACCAGCAACTTTATTGATGCGCAGGAGGCAATTCAGACAAAATACGGGGATCAGGTAAAAGTCATTGCACTCAATAATGTTGCGGAGGGAACGGAATCAGAGTACTTACAGCAGCTTGTGTATGCCGGATGTGACCTGATTTTTACGACCAGTTATAATTATGGAACCGTTACGAAGGAGTTTGCAGAAAAATATCCCGGGATTGAGTTTTGTATGGCAACATGTGCGAATGCAAATGAAGAACCTGTTTTAAAAAATTATCATACATTTATGGGAAAAATTTATCAGGGAAGATATACGGCGGGAGTGGCAGCCGGGATGAAAATGAAAGAACTGATCAAAGAAGGCGTGATCACAGAGCAGCAGGCAAAGATCGGATATGTTGCAGCCTATCCTTATGCGGAGGTGATCTCCGGATATACGGCGTTTTTGCTCGGAGTGAGATCAGTCGTACCGGATGCGGTGATGACAGTGCGTTATACCAATAAATGGAATGATTACCGGACGGAAAAAAAGTATGCCAAAGACCTGATCGATGAGGGCTGTGTGATCATATCACAGCATTCGGATACTGCAGGCCCGGCTACCGCGTGTGAGGAAACTGCTGCGGGAACCCCGGTTTATCTGGTAAGTTATAATCAGAGTATGGAAGATGTGGCGCCGACCACTTATCTCACCGGATGCAAGATCAACTGGGAACCCTATATGATGGGAGCTGTGGATGCAGTATTAAACGACCGTGTGATTGAGAAAAGTATCAAAGGAACGGTCAATGGAAATGATATTGGTGCCGGTTTTGAAGAAGACTGGGTGCAGATGTTAGAGTTAAATGAAATCACGGCTGCTGATGGCACAGCGGAAAAAATGCAGGAAGTGATCCGGCAGTTTGATCAGGGGAAACTGGATGTGTTCCGGGGAGATTATGTCGGGGCAGATCCGGATGACCCGGACGATACTTATGATCTGAATCAGGGATATACGGAGAATGAGTTTGCGTCTGCACCTTCGTTTCATTATGTGCTGAAAGATGTGATCCGGATAGAAGAATAGGGGGATTGTGAGGGAAAAAGTCCTGCGGATGCAGAGCATATCCTATTCGCAGGACAGTTTATATTTTTTTTATAAAATAATTAGCACTCACCTCTTGTTATTGTGACGTTGGTTTTGTCTAGTTTCATATAGTCCCGTAACGCCCTATTTACAAGGGATTCACGGGTTTTGAAAATTTGTAGATGTTCATCAAAAATCGTCATTTTTCAGAAATTTGGGGTCAAAATTGGCATCAGATAGCACACCAGAGAGAAAAATTAAATATTTTATAGACTATGGAACGTACACTTTTGGCGTTCCTTTTCTATTTCCAGTCGTTCAGAAATGGACGGCTTTTTTCATACCCAAAATCGAAAGGAGAAAGAAGAAATATGAATAAGCTAGTAAAGCGATTGCTGACAGGAACGCTTGCTCTTGCAACCATTCTCACGGCATTACCAGTGACAGCGGTTCATGCTTCCGGCAATCAATACTGGACAGAATCAGCAGAACGTGTCGGCTACATTGAACACGTTATGAATGCTGTCCGTGACCTGCTGACTTACTATGACGCTGAACGGACGGCATTTTCTATTATCAACCGTTATGTACGCTTCGTGGATAAGGAAGCAGACAAGAAACGGAGCGACTGGAAATTACCTGTCCGCTGGGCGTGGTTCATCGGGGAGAACAGGGAGCCGTTAAAGCTCACGACCAAACCCGAACCTTACACACTGGACAGAACCTTACGCTGGATTCAAGCGTGAGTTTTCCAAACTCATCGGATTCTTGGTAGTTGCCTTAGTAGCCGTTGGTTTTGTATTCAATGCGTCCGGCGTAAAAGACGTATTGTTACAGTTATTCAATAAGATTATTGGAGCGTAAAATTAGTATTGCTATTGTGCGGACATTTGCATATAATAAAGATAGATGGAAACACTACTCACGAAAGGAGATGTTTTATATGGCTACAAAATCAGCAAATTTATATGCAAGGATTGAACCAGATGTCAAAGAAAAAGCAGAAAGTATCCTGTCTACACTTGGTATCCCTGCTTCCAGTGCTATCAATATGTTTTATAAACAGATTATCTTACAGAGAGGACTTCCGTTTGAAGTAAAAATACCATCTGCCAGACCTGTTGACATCAGTACATTATCAGAAGCAGAGTTCAATGAAGAATTGGAGAAAGGATATGCGGATATGCAGGCTGGACGGACAAAAAATGCGAAGAAAGCCTTTGCTGACATTCGCAAGGATTATGGCTTATGATATATGAAGTAGAAGTATCCGAACAGGCTGACAGTGATTTGAGAGGAATTTTTGAATATATTGCTTTTGAATTACAATCGCCGGAAAATGCAAGCGGACAGCTTGACCGTCTGGAAGAACAGATATTAAGTCTGGATACGATGCCGGAGCGTTATCGAAAATATGAAAAAGAACCGTGGAAAAGCCGTGGACTTCGTGTATTACCAGTAGACAATTATGTGATACTTTATATTCCAGACAGCGATAAAAAGGTTGTAACAATACTTAGAGTAATGTATGCCGGACGGGACATAGACAATCAGTTAAATCTCCA